>CACNWB010000005.1 GCA_902624095.1 uncultured PS1 clade bacterium | reverse complement strand
AGGATAACTTGCAGATAAGCTGACTGGTTAAACGGCTTTTTCGCGTTATATCCATTAGAGACGGGTTCAACCCTTGAAGATTGGCAGAGCACAGCAATGCAAGCGTTCCATGATTTTATCTCTCGCCTTCGGGCGATTATAGAAGCCCGCTTAGGCGATCGGCGCTTCAGCGATGGGCGCTTGGGCTCGCTACGGCGCCTACCTGCTCCATTTTTGGCGATTGCGGTTGGGGTTTTCGTGTTTGTTTTGCTGGTTTCGACACGGCCCGAAACCAAGCCATCGACGAATGACGAGCGGGTATGGTCAGTTGTTGCGCGATCAGTAATCTATGGCCCGGTTACGCCTACCATTAAGGCTTTCGGTGAATTGCGTGCGAAAAAGCAGGTACGCCTGCGCGCGCTTGTTTCCGGAGAGGTTCTCTCAACAAGCGAAAAATTCGAAGACGGCGCGCGGGTAAAACGCGGGGATGTGCTGGTGCGGATAGACAAATTTGTCTATGAAACCCGGCTTGATGAAGCCCGCGCCGCGCTTAAAGGCGCAAAAGCGCTGCTGGCTGAACGCGCCGCGTCCGCTGAATTGGCGGAGCAGGATTTTATGCGCGCCGAGCAATTGTTCAAAAAAGGCACGGTTTCAAAAAAAATGCTGGATGATTTGAAAACCAATTTTACAATTAAAACCGCGCAAAAGGATCAACAGGAATCAAACGTCGACCGGCACAAGGTTCAAGTCAAAAGGGCACAGCGGGACATGAAAAACACCAGTGTTGTTGCGCCGTTTGACGGCTACATTACACAAATTTCAGCACGGGAAGGGCGGGTTTTGAACCCCAACGATCAGGTGGCGATGTTGCTCGGCTCGGACAATTTCGAGGTGGTTTTTAATCTTTCCGATGATGAATATGGCCGCTTTTTGCAGCGCAATTCGGATGTGATTGGACGCCCTGTGACGGTGGTGTGGGATTTAGGGAACGAAAAGATTACGCTAGTGGCAACAATAGAAAGAGTTGGCGCCCAAATTTCGCAAGCCACGCGAGGCGTGGACATTTATGCAACCATCGAAGGAAAAATCCCAGCAAATTTAAGGGGTGGAGCATTCGTAGAGGTCGAACTGACCGCTCAGCCTGTTGATGATGTGATGGCGATACCAAAAAACGCTCTCTATAAAAATAATCGGGTCTATTTGGTTAAAGACGGGCGTCTAGAACCACGTACGTTGATTGATTTTGTTGATGATGGCGCTCAGGTTCTTCTCAAAAGTGGGCTAGATATTGGCGATGTGGTCTTACTGACCCGTTTTAATGAGGCAGCGCCAGGCGTTGCTGTCAAGGTCGTGGAAAAACCCTAATGAACCCGATCACGCCTGCTGTTCATCTTTTTGCACGGCATCGGAACGCAGCAAATCTTCTGTTTTTTTCTATGATTATGTTGGGTTTTTTTGGGCTATCAAACCTAAATATTCAATTTTTTCCGACCACAGATGTGAAAGTTGTCAAAATTGTAGTGCCGTGGCCAGGTGCAACGGCTCAGGATATCGATAGAAATATAGTAGCTATAGTGCAGCCCGAAGTGCGCTTTATTGACGGGGTAAAAGAGTTTTCATCTACTTCGCGGCAGGGAGTTGCTTATATCAGCGTGGAATTTTATCCAGAAACTGAAATGCAGCGCGCCGTTAGGGAGGTTGAAGCTGCTGTAAACGGATTAGATACGCTGCCTGCGGATTCTGAGCGGCCGATAATTATTCAAGATACATTTTTTGAGCCCGCTTTATCTGTACTCATATCTGGACCGTTTGAGGAACGCGCCTTGCGGGCATACGCAAAGCAGCTTCGTGATGGATTGCTTGAGCGGGGTATAGACAAGATAAACCTTGAGGGATATCGGGATGAAGAAATTTCGGTTGAGGTGCATTCCTCTCAATTACGGCGGTATGGACTCTCACCAAATGAAATTGCAGCTCGTATCGCAGCGTCATCATTAGATATTCCAGGGGGCGTTCTAAGAGGGGATGTTGAACGCCAAGTGCGCGCTGTAGGATTAGCAGTCACTGCTGAAGAAGTTATGTCAATAAGTCTGCGCAGTAGCACAGACGGAGGACAGCTTTTGGTTAGCGATGTGGCGCGGGTAACAGATAATTTCGATATCAGTCAACCGGAGGGCTGGGAAGGCGATAATAGAGCTGTTCGGTTAATAATAATGAGAACAAAAAATGGAGATGCGCTCGAAATAACTGAGACCGCGCGGGCTTATATCTCTGAAGTGAGCAGATCATTGCCGCCCTCTCTTTCTGTTAAAATATTTGACGTCAACGCGGACAAGATTGTTCAAAGAATAAATGTACTTCTATTTAATGGATTAACGGGCATGATTTTGGTGCTTGGAATTCTGTTTTTGTTTTTAGACGGTCGCATTGCTTTCTGGGTGGCAGTCGGAATTCCAGCCTCGCTAATGGCAACTTTTGGGGTCATGTTCTATTTGGACATGACCGTAAACATGCTATCGCTCTTCGCGTTGATTATGACAATTGGCATTATCGTAGACGATGCAATTGTGGTCGGAGAGCACTCAGCAACACTCATTGAACGAGGCGAATCTCCGCTTGCTGCGGCTGAAGGTGGTGCTCTTAGGATGACCATGCCAATAACAGCGGCCGCACTAACGACGCTTGCGGCATTTATCCCCATTTTAGCGGTGGGCGGAGTGATGGGTCAGCTTGTTCGAGATATTCCGCTGGTCTTATTAAGTGTACTGGTTGCTAGCCTAATCGAATGCTTTCTTGTCCTGCCTGGCCACTTAAGTCACGCGCTAGCCCGACCACCAAAAAAAATCGCATCATGGCGTATGAGGTTTTTCGATGAATTTAATGAGTTCCGTGACACAAAATTTAGAGCTTTTGTGTCGCGAGCATATGACCAGCGTTATACAACTGGTGCAATAGGGCTTGCGGTTTTAATAATTGCCATCGGACTTATGGTCGGAGGACGAGTGCCGTTTCGATTTTTTCCTTCCCCTGAAGGCGAAGTTATCGACGCTTATGTTTTTTTTCAGCCTGGCACAAAACGCGAGACTACGAAAAAAGGCACGAAGATCATTCAGGCTGCTCTCTATGCGGCGGAAAGGGATTTATCCCCGAAGGAAGAAAAACTGGTCAGTGTAGTATTTACTCAAATTGGCCGTACGCGCACAGTTTATGGCGATGAGCGGGCATTGATCAGTGCCGAATTGACACCAAGCGAAGATCGAGACATTCGCACACGGGAAATTGTCAAGGCGTGGGAGAAAGCAATGCCCGAACTACCTGGGTTGCGTTACGTTTTTGTAAGAGAACGGCGGGGCGGTCCTCCAGGGCGGGATATTGATATTCGTCTGAAAAATGCTCCACCTGAGGTGCTAAAGGCTGCAGCACTTGAGGTGCGTCAGGCCCTGGAGCAATATCCTGGCATTTTGCGTACGCGAGATGATCTAGTTTACACCAAACAAGAGTTGCTTCTGAGAATTAATCCAGAAGGTCAAGCATTGGGCTTTTCAAATCAGATAATCGGAGAGCTTACCCGAGGTACACTAGAAGGCGTCATTGCCAAACGGTTCGCTCGAGAGGATGAGGAAGTTGCGATCCGTGTGCTGCAACCTCGTGGTGAAAATAGCCCGAAACAACTTGAAGATATTGAGCTAACTGTTCCGGGAACCAATCCTCCTCGCTTTGTTCCTCTGAATGCTGTTGTCGATATTATTGAAAAACCTGGTTTCTCCTCAATTAAACGCACTGACGGCCAAGTCACCGTATCAGTCGTAGCAGACTACGATGATAACGCTGGTAACCCAAATGACGTTCTGAATTCTATAAGTGCTGGTGCTTTGGCTCAGATTTCAGCAAAGCACAATATCGAATTTAGCTTTGGTGGTCGAAGTCAAGAGGAATTGGAAACTATGGGTTCGTTGCGCACTGGCGCTGCTGTGGGCCTAGGCATGATTTACGTAATTTTAGCCTTTGTTTTTGCGAGCTATTCTCGTCCCATTATAATAATGTCTGTTATCCCGTTTGGTATTGTTGGGATGGTTTTAGGGCATTTTTTAATGGGTTTTGACCTTACGTTTTTGAGCATGGTCGGCCTACTTGGTCTGTCCGGCATATTGGTCAATAACTCTATAATATTAATTAGTCGCATTGAAGAACGTCGAAATGAAGGCGAAGCATTGCGCGACGCGGTAATTAATGGCATTTGCGACCGCTTTCGCGCTGTTACTCTCACCTCGTTGACGACGGTTTTGGGGTTAACACCTCTTCTGTTTGAAACCAGCGTGCAGGCGCAGTTCTTGTTGCCTATGGTCATCACCATTGCGTGGGGATTGGCTTTTGCCAGCCTGATCGTTCTGTTTCTGGTACCGTCGGTTCTGGGGATGCAGGAAGATTTGCGTGCCCGCATGCGCGGCGATCGCAATACCGGCACCAGCCAGCATATTGCCGAATAATCATCGTCGCCAGAAACTGGGAGCGAATAAAACCAGAACGGTTAGAAATTCCAACCGCCCCAGAAGCATGGCAAAGCTCAACACCCATTTGGCAGTGTCTGGCAGGGGCGCATAGGTCCCGGACGGGCCGACAATTGGTCCCAGCCCTGGGCCTACATTGGCTATAGCGGCGGCCGCCGCTGACAGCGCCGTTTGTGTATCAAGGCCGATCAACGCCAGAATGATGGCTAGCGTGGCAAAGGACAAAACGAAAATCAACCCGAAGGCAATAACCGAGTTTGCCACCTTGTCGTCCACCTGCTTGCCATTATAATGAATGACAAAAATTCCGTTGGGCTGGGTCACCTGTTTGACGTAGCGCCAGCCAGATTTCAGAATAATCTGAAGCCGAAAAATTTTCAGCCCGCACGAGGTCGAGCCCGCGCATCCGCCAATGAAGGTGAGAATGAAAAACACCGAGACGGCAAACGGCCCCCAAAGCGAATAATCGGTTGTTGTAAAGCCAGTGCCGGTGAGGATCGAGACCGTATTGAATGCGGCGCGCAACGCCGCCGTGGTTCCTGTACCGGTGTTGGTGGCAATCTGATAAAACCACATAGTGAGGGTCGCGGCGGCGGCGGCAGCGAGAAAAAACCGTATCTGGCCGTCTTGCCAAAACGCGTTGAAGTTCCGGTTAGTCAATTGCAAATAGGCAACGAAAGGCAGGGATGAGGCGAGCATGAAAACGATGGCCACTACCTCAATGCCGGGTGCGCTAAAGGCAGCCAGACTAGTGTCACGCGTTGAAAACCCGCCGGTTGCAATTGTGGTCATAGCGTGGGCTGCGGCATCGAAAAAACTCATGCCGGCCAGCCAATAGGCCAGCAGACACGAGCCAGTGATGAAAAAATACAGCCGTGTGATCGAGCCTGCTATTTGCGCCGTGCGCGGCAGAATCTTTTCCGATGTGTCGGAGCTTTCGAGACGGAACAACTGCATGCCGCCAACATTGAGCATGGGTAAAACAGAGATGGCCATGACGATAATGCCGATGCCGCCAAACCACTGCAGCAGAGCGCGCCAAAGCAAAATGCCGGGCGGAGCCTCATCCAGCTCGGTGATTATGGTGGCACCGGTTGTTGTCAGGCCGGACATGGCCTCGAAAAACGCATCTGTATAACTCAGCCCCAGCCCGCTAAAAGCAAAGGGCAGCGCGGCAAAGGCCGTTAGCGCAAGCCAAGCGCCGCTGGTGAGCAAAAAAGCCTGCCGGACAGATAACGGCGGTAGCTTGCCCCGATTTGTCAAAACCAGCGCACCAGCAATAAAGCCGGTAATCAGCGCGGCGATAATGAATACCGGCCAGTCTTCCTGGTCGAGCAAAATTTCAGTAAGGGCTGGCACTAACATGCCGCCGGCCAACGCCGAGAGCAGCATTCCGATCAGAAAAAATATAGTGCGGTAATCAGCCATAATTTCAGTGCAATTGCGCCTCGTCATTCGGGCAGTCCAGCGAGAAGGCCGGAATTTCTATGTTAAATTCGCGCCCGTCATCGGCGCGCATGGCATAGGTGCCGCACATGAAGCCCGATGGTGTATGCAACGGCGTGCCGGAAGAATAGGTGAAAGACTCGCCCGGTGCCAGCACAGGTTGTTCGCCCACCACGCCCGCGCCCCTGACTTCCTGCTGGCGCCCCAGCGCATCGGTAATCATCCAGTGCCGCGACACGAGTTGCACCGTGTCGACGCTGTTATTTTCAATTTTGATGCGATAGGCCCAGACGAAATACTGATTGTCGGGATCGGAGTCTCTCTCAATGTAAGCGGTTTCAACCGAAACCGTGATCCCGCCTGTCGTTGCGCTGTTCATAACCTACGTCACCCGTTCAACTTTGGCGCCAGCTAAATCGTGTCCAGCGCCATTTCGAAATCCTCAACCAGATCTGCTGGGTCTTCAAGGCCTATTGATACGCGGAAACTTGTCGGAAAAATGCCCAGCTCGGCCTTTGCCGCGTCATCTAAACGGAAATGCGTGGTGGTCGCCGGATGCGTGATCAGTGTTTTGGCGTCGCCAAGATTGTTTGAAATCGCTGCAATATGCAGATTATTGGCAAAACGGAAGGCATCAGCTTTGTCTGCCCCCACATCAAAAGCAATGAGATTGCCGCCGCGCGTCATTTGCCGAGAGGCGAGATCATAATGCGGATGTGTTTTGTCGCCGGGATAAATAACCCGACCTACCTTGTCATGAGCGCTCAAAAAATCCACCAGCTTTTCGGCATTGTCGCAATGGGCGTCGACGCGTGCGGGCAGTGTCTCAAGGCTTTTCAGCATGATCCAAGCATTGAAGGGGGCCAGTGCCGGGCCTGTTTGGCGCATGAAATTGGCGAGTTCGTCGCGCACATAAGCCTGATTTCCCAAAATAATGCCGCCCATACAACGCCCCTGTCCGTCAATGTGCTTGGTCGCGCTATAGACAACAATATCGGCACCAAAATCGAGCGGCCGCTGCAATACGGGGGTCGCAAAAACATTGTCGACTACCATCCGCGCGCCATGAGCGTGGGCGATATCGGCGACCGCTTGCATGTCAATAACTTCGAGTACCGGATTGGACGGCGTTTCGAGGAACAGCACTTTGGTTGATTGTCGCATGGCCTGTTCCCATGCATCTGTATCGCGCCCGTCAACTAGCGTGGTTTCAATGCCGTAGCGCGGCAAAAAGGTTTCAACAATATAGCGGCACGAGCCAAATAGCGCGCGCGCCGCCACCACGTGATCGCCGGCCTGCAACAGGCTCAACATGGCAGCCGTCACCGCGGCCATGCCGGTTGCCGTGGCGCGCGCATCTTCGGCCCCTTCCAGCGCCATCATGCGTTCTTCGAACATTCTGACGGTCGGATTGCCAAACCGCGAATAAATATAGCCGTCGTCTTCTTCGCGAAAACGCGCTTCTGCCTGTTCAGCGCTGTCATAGACAAAGCCGGAAGTTAGATAGAGGGCTTCGCTGGTTTCTCCGAAAGGCGACCTGTTCTGCCCCTCATGGACCAAACGTGTTCGCGGTCGATAATTTTGTTTTTTGCTCACCTTGCTTCTCCTTGTGGGCCGTGAATGGCCCAAGAAAACCCGCAAGGCCGGGTGCTTCTCGGCCATTTTAGCTGGTTGTTTAACGTGGCCGCAAGCCAGCCGGCTCAAATCACCACACGCGGAACATGTCGAAAAACTCCGCCGGCGTCAAGACATTGGGCGCAAGCTGGCCTAGAATGTGATAGGTGTGGATTCGCTCATGACTGAAAATACGAACCAAAATTTATTTCCCTATACGGACGCCCAGACCCCGCAGCGCGCGGCGGGTCAAACCCATGCGGTTGGCATTTTGCCGGCGCATGGCATTACCAATATGATCCGCGACGGGCAGATTTGGGCTGGCGGCGGCATTCACGATGACCAGATACAACCTGCTAGCCTGGATCTGCGGCTGGCTGAAACGGCCTATCGCGTGCGCGCCAGCTTTCTGCCAGGCGCGTCCGGCAGCGTTATGGATAAAATTGGCAAGCTCGCCTATCACAAAGTCGATCTGCGCCAGGGCGCCGTTCTTGAAACGGGATGTGTATATCTTGTGCCATTGATGGAAGCACTGGCCCTCCCAGAGCGCACCGCCGGCTTTGCCAATCCGAAAAGTTCCACCGGGCGCATTGATGTGTTTACGCGGCTCATCACCGATTTTGGCAGCGCATTTGATACCGTTCCGGCAGGTTATAAAGGACACCTTTATCTGGAGGTCAGCCCGCGTACCTTTCCGATTCTTGTGCGCGCCGGTTCGCGGTTGTCGCAATTACGGTTCCGGCGCGGCTCGCCCAGCCATTCCGATGCCGAGACAAAGCGTTTGCACGAAGAAACCGGTCTGGTGAACGGGGCGGCGAACATCGACCAAGGACTCGGTGTGTCGATTGATTTACGAGGCGACGCCCAAACCGGGCTCGTTGGCTATCGCGGCAAGCGCCATGCGGGCCTGATTGATGTTGATCAAAAGGGTGCCTTACCAGTTAGCCAGTTCTGGGAACCGATTTATCACGACGACACCAATGAGATTATTCTTGATCCGGATGAGTTTTATATTCTCGCCTCGCGTGAGGCGGTAACGATACCCGCCAGCCATGCCGCCGAAATGGTGCCGTTCAACCCGCTTGTCGGTGAATTTCGCGTGCACTACGCAGGCTTTTTCGACCCAGGATTCGGTATGAATGAGGCCGGTGGCGCCGGCAGCCGCGCCGTTCTCGAAGTACGATCGCGCGAGGTGCCGTTTATTTTGGAGCATGGCCAAGTTATAGGGCGCTTGATATATGAGCGCCTGACAGACATGCCAAAGACTTTATATGGCTCCGGGCTTAACTCCAATTATCAGGCGCAGGGCCTGAAGCTGTCTAAACATTTCAAATCCGATTAGGGGGCATGATGCCGCGCAGACTTTCACAATGCAGCAATGTTGATGATTTACGCGACCTCGCGCGTCGCCGCTTGCCTGGGCCAATTTTTCATTATATTGACGGCGCAGCCGATGACGAGGTTACTTACCGACGCAATACACACGCTTTTGAGGATTATGACCTTGTGCCTAATGTTCTGGCCGGTGTCGCTGATATCGACATGTCGGTAGAGGTGATGGGTTGCACGCTGGGCTTGCCGATTTTCTGTTCGCCCACTGCCCTGCAACGCCTGTTTCACCATGATGGCGAGCGCGCGGTGGCGCGCGCGGCTGAAAAATTCAACACGCTGTTCGGCGTGTCTTCGCTTGGCACAGTAGGGCTAGATGAAATCGGCGCGTTGATTTCCACCCCAAAAATGTTCCAGTTCTATTTCCACAAAGACCGGTCGCTAAACGCGGCAATGCTGGAGATGGCGCAAGAAGCAAAATTCGACATTCTCACGCTAACGGTTGACACCATTACAGGCGGTAAGCGCGAACGCGATTTGCGCACGGGCTTCACTACGCCGCCGCGCCTAACGCCTGCCAGCGTGTTTCAGTTTGCCGCCAAGCCAAGCTGGGCGCTCAATTTTTTCCTACGCGAAAAATTTGAACTGTCGCAATTGAAAGACCATGTGGGCGAGGGCTCGAACATCGCCATTTCCGTGGGCGATTATTTCTCAACAATGCTGGACCAGAATATGAGCTGGGATGATGCCGGCGATTTGCGCCGGAACTGGGGTGGAAAGTTTTGCCTGAAAGGCGTCATGAGTGTAGCTGATGCGCGCCGCGCCGTGGATATGGGGGCCGACGCCATTATGATCTCCAATCATGGCGGGCGCCAGCTTGACGGTGGGCGCAGCCCGTTTGACCAGTTGGAAGAAATTGTGCAGGCGATTGGCGGAGACATTGAAATTATTCTCGATGGCGGCATTCGCCGGGGCACGCATGTACTGAAGGCGATGGCGCTGGGCGCAACCGCATGTTCGGGCGGGCGCATGTATTTGTATGCGCTGGCTGCCGCCGGACAGGCCGGCGTGGAGAAAGCACTGGAGAATTTGCACGGCGAGATTGAACGCGGTATGAAGCTGATGGGCGTGACGCGTCTTTCACAATTAAAGCCGGAAATGATCCGCCGCCGTCAGGTTTGACTAGGCTTGCGGGCTTAGTTCAATGGTAGAACGGCAGCAGCCCAAGTTGCATTCGAGGGTTCGATTCCCTTAACCCGCTCCATTTTTTAGGTTCTGTGCCGAAACGGCCTGAGCGGTGTTTCTATCCATGCCACGAGATAATGCTATTTTCATTATGTTAGGGTAAATAAATAGCTATTCGCAAATTCCTAATCGCATGTTGTTGCTAGCTTATATTGCACTGGGGGAGATTTTCGCCGTTAGAATATTTTTCTAGCGCTTTTTTTAATATGACGCAGAGGGTGTCGGAGTGCCTCAATCAGGCCGCCCTGACGAAACCCCGTCAAACCCAGCGGCAGGGTTTCGTGGGCAATATGCGGAGTTGCGCTATAGGTTCCGAAAATCTTGTCCCAGACCGACAAGCAGAAGCCGAAATTGCGGCGGCTTTCATCTTCGGCGCGCGAATGGTGGAGGCGGTGCATGTCGGGCGATACAAAAAATGCCTGCAGGCGGGAATCCCATCGGCCAAGATCCAGATTTGTATGGGAGAAAAGCGATGCGCTGCTGAGCAGAATTTCAAAAATAATAACGGTGACCGGATGAATGCCAAGTGCAAGTACGGCCAAGGCTTTCACGCCCAGACTGACCAAAGCCTCGCCCGGATGAAAGCGCAGGCCCGAGCTGACATCAAGCGTCTGCTCCGCGTGGTGGGTGGCATGCAGCGGCCATAAAAACGCTATGCGGTGCAAAGCCACATGTTGGGCATAGATCACAAAATCAAGAATGACGAGGCTAATGAGTATTTCGGCCCAAAGCGGAATATCAAGCCGGCCGAAAACGCCGCCGCCATAAGCGCTCAACGCCAGCGCCACCAGACCGCCCGGCAACACAATGCGCAGGAGAAACATATTGGCGCCGCCGAGCAGAAAATTTGTCCGCCACCGCGCCAGGCGCGCACCCAGAAAACGGCGCGGAAACAGCACTTCAAATGCCGCCAGAAGCACCAGTGAGCCGGCAAAAACAAGCGCTCGCAAAACGGGTTCATGCTGGTTAATAAAATCAATCATATTGTCCCAGTTCCGGTGCCAGACGAATTTGCGCGGCGGTGTCGATGGCCGCGCGCGTCAGCGGGTCAAGGCGGAAATTTTCCGCCAATATATCGAGCAGGCGCATTTCTTCAGGCGCAATCTGAGCATTCAGCACCACGAAGTCTGCTGCGAGCGCATAGGCTTGTGCGCACCGCGCCGAATCCAGTGCTGCGCATACCATCACCAGCCCGCTTTCCAGCCCGTCTTCTGCGCTCAACAATTCGCGTGCCAGTTCCAGCGATGCCGCAGCCCCCGTCTTCCCCTGTGCTTCTCCACTGGTGTGGCATGTTTCAACGAGGCGTACAATCAAATCTAGCTCGCACGCGCCAACTGGCCCGTCGGCGTGAGCCACCGCCAGCAGGCAAAACATAATAGCGCTGTCCGCACTGAGCGTCGGGACGGAACCCGGCGTTCTATCTTCGGCTTTATCTCTTGGCGTCATCACGTTTCAGTTATGAGCAAAGTGCGCACTTGGCGCAAGAAAAACCACCATTTACTTTCACCGGCATTGTGAATTGACTTAAGTCTATGGCCTGATAGGTTGCAAAAAATCGTATCGGGACGGTGCATGAAGATGCGTGAACATGCGGAACAAAGTAAGGCGTGGCCTTTTGAAGAGGCCCAAAAAGTGCTGGCGCGTATTGAAAAAAGCGGTGCCCAGGAAGCCGTTTTTGAAACCGGATACGGTGCCAGCGGCCTGCCGCATATGGGCACATTTGGCGAAGTGGTGCGCACTTCAATGGTGCGCCATGCCTTTTCAATATTGGCACCCGACGTTGTCACCCGCCTTATCTGTTTTTCCGATGATATGGACGGCCTGCGCAAAGTTCCCGAAAATGTGCCCAATGCAGACATGCTGGCCGAGCATCTGGAAAAACCGTTGACGGCCATTCCCGATCCTTTCGGTACGCATGACAGTTTCGGGGCGCATAATAATGCGCGGCTCCGCGCGTTTCTGGACAGCTTTGGCTTCGACTATGAGTTTATGAGCGCCACCCAAATGTATCGCTCAGGCGCCTTTGACGGGACCCTGCTGGCCATTTTGGAGAATTATCAGGCCGTGCTGGACATTATTCTGCCGACATTGGGTGAAGCCCGCCGCCAGACCTATTCGCCGTTTTTGCCACTCTGCCCGCAAACCGGACGCGTGCTCATGGTGCCGGTCAGGCGGCTGGATGAGAGCGCCGGCACTATCGCCTACAATCATCCCGACACTGGCGCGGAAATGGTTACACCGGTGACGGGCGGCGCGTGCAAACTGCAGTGGAAGGCTGACTGGGCCATGCGCTGGACAGCGCTGGGCGTTGACTATGAGATGGCGGGCAAGGATTTATCGGAGTCTGTCAAACTGTCTTCGCGCATTGCCAAAGCGCTGGGCGCGCAAGCCCCCGAGGGCTTGAGCTATGAATTGTTCCTCGACGAAAATGGCGAGAAAATTTCCAAATCGCGCGGCAATGGTCTGACGATTGAACAATGGCTCACTTATGCGCCGCCGGAGAGCCTGTCGCTTTACATGTTTCAAAGCCCGCGCAAGGCCAAACGGCTTTACTTCGACATTATTCCCAAAGCGGTAGATGAATATATCACTTTTGTCGACAAATTGCCGGAACAGACAATTGACCAGCAACTCACAAATCCGACATGGCATATTCATTCGGGCGCGCCGGCAAGCAGCGGTAGTCCGGTAAGTTTTGCGCTGCTTCTCAATCTTGTCAGTGCCAGCAATGCCGAGAACAAGGAAGTCCTGTGGGGCTTTATCGGCAACTATGCGCCCGGTGTGAGCGCGCAATCGCACCCGTTTCTCGACCGGCTGACCGATTACGCGCTGGTCTATTACCGAGATTTTGTGGCACCCAATAAAAACTTCCGTGCGCCCAATCAAGACGAGCGCGCCGCGCTCGCCGATTTGTCTGAAAAACTGGGCGGCCTTGATGCAGCGTCAGATGCCGAGACCATCCAGTCGGAGGTTTATGCTGTCGGCAAAGTCCATTTCGAGGATAATTTGCGCGGCTGGTTCCAGACCCTGTATCAGGTTTTGCTTGGCCAGGATCAGGGGCCGCGCTTCGGCTCGTTTGTGGCGCTTTATGGCCTTGAAAAAACGCGTGCGCTTATCGGTGAAGCTTGTGCTGGTAAATTGGCCTAACGTGTTGCAACTTGCTAGACTGCTTCCGATGACAGGTCAGGTTTTTAAAATTTTGCCGCAAGAGATTTGGCACACTGCGATTGCTGAAGGTGTGGTGCCACTGCACGGTTTTGATGCCGACGACGGCTTTGTGCATTTGTCGGCGTCCAAACAGTTGCGCGAAACATTGCGTGTGCATTTTAGCGGGCAGGACAACCTGGTGGTGCTGGCTTTTGATACGGATGATCTGAGCGTCGGCTTGCGCTGGGAAGCCGCGCGCGGGGGGCAGAAGTTTCCCCATTATTACGGGGTTCTGGATACCGGACAGGTGCGCGCGAAATTCGATGTTTCAGCCGATGGCGACGCTTTCGCATTGCCGCAGGCACTGACAAAAAGGATTGCGTGAATGGGCATATACACCATATTGCGGCCATTATTGTTTCGCCTGCCGCCGGAAACCGCCCATGATTTGACGTTGAAGGCATTGGCAATGACCGGACGCGTCATACCTGCCCGCACACCCGATGATCACATCCTGGCCTGCACGGTGCTGGGTAAAAAATTCCCCAACCCGATCGGGCTGGCCGCCGGGTTCGACAAAAACGGCGAAATTATGGGCGGGGTACTCAAGCTCGGGTTTGGCTTTACCGAAATTGGCACACTGACGCCCTTGCCCCAGCCGGGAAATTCGCGCCCTCGGGTATTTCGTCTGCCAGGCCATGAAGCCGTGATTAACCGTCTGGGGTTTAACAATCTCGGTCAGGTCGCGGCCTATCACAGATTGTCATTGTTCCGCGCAGGCGCGACGCGGCGCGGGGAAAGCGCGATTGTCGGCGTCAATATCGGTGCCAATAAAAACTCCGATGATCGAATTGCCGATTACGAAAAAGGCGCGGCGCGCTTTGCGCCGCTGGCGGATTATCTGACGGTCAATATTTCATCGCCAAACACGCCGGGATTGCGCGATTTGCAGGCATTGCCGCAAGTTACCAAAATTGTCACGCGGGTACGCAAAGTAGCACCCGACACACCGATCTTGGTCAAAATCGCGCCAGATTTGGATATGGATGACGCGTTGGCCGTCGCTCAGATGGCGATAGAGAAAGATGTTGATGGGCTGATTGTGTCGAACACAACGATTGACCGCCAGGGCATCGCAGGCGCGCATGGTGGTGAAGAAGAGGGCGGGCTTTCAGGTCAGCCACTGTTTGACGCGTCGACAGCCATGCTCAGCGAGATTTACGGCCTGACGCGCGGGCGGTTGGCGCTGGTGGGGGTTGGCGGCATCGCGTCGCCGGAACAGGCCTATTCCAAAATATGCGCGGGCGCAGACCTCGTGCAGCTCTATACCGGCCTCATCTATGAAGGGCCCTGGATTATTGGGCATTTGCGCCGTGGTCTGGCCGAGTTATTGCGCCGCGACGGGTTTGAAAATGTCGCCGAGGCAACCGGCAGCGACCACCGCTAAAGGCTTTTATATTTTAATTTCGTCGGAAAATTCGATAGGTTTAGGTTATGTCTGTATCTGTTGATTCAATGGCATCGGGGCGTCGGGCGGTGAACCGGAAAAACAACCGAGACGCCATTCTAGATGCGGCACGCGATGTTTTTGCCGAAATAGGCTATGGCGGCACCACCGTGCGCGATATAACCCGCCAAACAAATCTGGCATCGGGCACGTTTTATAATTACTTCGACAGCAAAGAATCTGTGTTCAATGCACTGAGCGATGAAATCGGCACGGAGTTGCGCCAGCTGTTGCGCGATGTACGCCAGTGCGCCACCAGCTTTGATGATTTCATCGAAGCCATGTTCCTCACCTATTTTTCCTATTATGCGAATAATCGGGAAAATTACATGCTGACCCGCTCGAACCGCGGGCGTGACGGCATTAATGAAGTGATGCAGGGACCGCAAGTTCGCGCCGGCCTTGCCGAATTGAGTGACGATATCCATCAAGCCATTACCGAGGGTGTTATTCCGCAGCTGGATGTCGAATTTTTAACCGCTTCGCTGGGCGGTGTTGCGTTTTCAATTCTGGACGAAGTGATGGAGCGTGAGCCGCTCGATCCGGAGGCAGCGGCGCAATTTGCGACGCGGCTTTTCATGACAGGTGTGCGCGGGAATCGCGGCTGGCATGCTTAGGAGGGCATTATGAATATTCAGAAACTGATACTTTCGGTAATCCGCGCCTTGCCTGCCTCACTGGTTGGCAAAATGGCGGGGCCACCAGTGGAAATAGATGGCTATCGTATGGACGCGCATATCCATCTGGCCTCGAAATCGGCTGATCTTAGCGCGGGTGACGGCGGCATTGAAGCTTATCGCGCTGGTGCTGCTGCGGCGCTGGCAATGACCAATGGCCCACCGCGACGCTCCGTGAAATGGCACGACATTGAGTTTGCGGGCCCCGGCGGCGCGCTCACCATGCGCCATTACATACCAGCACAGGCTGACGACATACAGCCGGCAATCTTGTTTTTCCATCAGGGTGGTTTGGTTATTCTCGACCTCGACACCTGCCACACATTTTGCACGCAACTGGCTGAAATTTGCCGCGCGCAGGTGTTTTCGCTGGACTATCGATTGTGCCCCGAAAGTACTTTTCCCGAGCCGATTGATGATGCCATGGCCCTGTGGGACCATGTACAGCAAAATGCTGGAAGCCTGAACATTGACCCAACGCGCGTGGCAGTAGCCGGTGACAGTGCGGGCGGGTTAATCAGCGCTAATATGTGCCAGCTCTTGAAAGCTCGCGGTGGTGTCCAGGCAGCCGCGCAATTACTGGCTTATCCGTGGGTGACAACCACCATCATCGAAAGCGGTTCGATGGTAAGTTGTGCCGACACCTTTCCGTTGACGCGCGACACCATGGAATTTTTCAACTCTTATGTGTTTCCCGATGGCAGGATGATTGATCATGCGCTGGCAAATCCGACCGATAATCCCGACCTTTCCGGTCTGCCGCCGGCGATTGTGGCAACCGCCGGGTTTGACCCAATCCGCGATCAGGGCAATGCTTATGCCGAAAAGTTGAAAGCGGCGGGCAATCAGGTCACCCATTATTGTTTCGGATCGTTGACGCATAGTTTTCTAAGTTTTGGCGGGGTTACACGCGCGGCCGAACAGGCTTGTGAACAATTGGCGCGCGATTTGTCGATGCATTTAAACACGCGCTGACACGCGCGCCGAACGGCCTATATTGACACTATGGGCGAAATTACATTACCGACAGTTTTTGCGAACTGGTTCGCCACCCGTGGGTGGTACCCCCGCGCCCACCAACAGGCGCTGTGGGCCGAAACACGCGCTGGCAATCACGCCCTGCTGATCGCGCCGACTGGTGGAGGTAAAACGCTGGCCGGATTTTTGCCCAGCCTCATCGACCTTGCCGACAGGCCCGAAAGCCGAACACAAGGCTTGCACACGATTTATGTGTCACCGCTGAAAGCGCTGGCGGTCGATATTCAGCGCAATCTGATGGAGCCTGTGGAACAGATGGGGATCGATATTTGTATTGAAACCCGAACCGGCGACACGCCGCCCAATCGCAAACAGCGCCAGAAAACACATCCGCCACAAATTATGCTGACAACACCAGAGCAAATCGCACTAATGCTCAGTTGGCCGGAGGCGCCCTCTTATTTTGCCAGTTTGCGCCACATAATCATTGATGAATTACACGCGCTTTACCCGAACAAAAGGGGCGATTTGCTGGCGCTGGGGCTGGCGCGGCTGAGCACTTTGGCGCCAAATGTCGTCTGCACCGGCCTGTCGGCTACCGTAGCTGAGCCCGATAGTCTGCGCCGTTATCTAACGCCTCAAACCGAGCCTGGCAGTCTGGCGTCCTTGGTTGTCGGAGCCGAAGGTGCCGCGGCGCAGGTGGATATTCTCGATACCAAAGAGCGCTTGCCCTGGGGCAGTCACAGCGCGCTTCATGCCATGTCGGATGTTCTTGCCGCGATTAAAAAAGTTAAAACGGCACTCATTTTTGTCAACACGCGCTCACAAGCCGAACGCGTGTTTCGCGAATTATGGGATATTAATCATGACAATCTGGAAATAGCCCTTCATCACGGATCGCTGGCGCGCGAGCGCCGCCGCAAGGTAGAAGCGGCCATGGCAACGGGGTCCCTGCGCGCCGTGGTATGCACATCCACCCTTGATTTGGGTATTGACTGGGGCAGCGTTGATTTGGTCATCCATGTCGGTGCACCCAAAGGTGCCAGCCGTCTGGCTCAACGCATCGGGCGCGCTAATCATCAATATGACACTGCTTCATCGGCTCTACTTGTGCCGTCCAATCGCTTTGAGGTGTTGGAATGCGAAGCAGCCCGCGAGAGCGTGGCGGCGGGAGAACAAGACGGTGCAGTGTTTCGGCGCGGCGGGTTAGATGTGCTGGCACAGCATATTTTCGGCACTGCTTGTGCGGGCCCTTTTTCGGCCACGCAAATTTATGACGAGGTACGCAAAGCCCATGCCTATCATTCGCTGTCACGCGAGACATTTGAACAGGTTCTCGATTTTGTCAGCACGGGCGGTTATGCCTTGCGCAGTTATGACCGGTTTGCACGCCTACGCCGAGACCGCGAAAATCCCGACCTTTATCGTCTGACCCATCCGCGGCTAGCCACTCGCTACGCCATGAATGTTGGAACGATTGTCGAAGCGCCGATGCTCAAAGTGCGCCTCACGCGCGCGCGCAAAGCCTCCGGTGCGGGGCGTCCAAGGCCGCTCACCGGCGGTCGGGTGCTGGGCGAGATGGAGGAATATTTCCTGACCAGCCTGACACCCGGTGATACATTTGTTTTTGCTGGCGAGACGCTGAAACTAGAAGCGGTGCGCGATACTGAAGCGCTGGTTTCGCGCGCGCGTGATGCTGACGCCAAAGTGCCAAGCTATCAGGGCGGGCGGTTTCCGATATCCATCCATCTCGCCGCGCGCGTGCGAGCCATGCTTGCCGATCCTGAGCAATGGCAGAAACTGCCCGCGCAAGTTGCGCAGTGGCTCACTCTGCAGGCAGAAGTTTCGCGCGTGCCGAATGAAAGCGGTTTGCTGGTGGAAACTTTTGCGCGTGCAGCGCGCTATTACATGACGTGTTACCCGTTTGAGGGTCGGCTGGCGCATCAGACGCTGGGCATGTTGCTGACCCGCAGGCTGGAACGCGCTGGTGCGCGCCCGATGGGGTTTGTCGCCAATGATTACGCGCTGTCGATATGGAGCTTGCGCGATGTGGGGCTGATGATCGAGCAGGGCACTCTGCGGCTGGAAGATTTGTTTTCCAGCGACATGCTCGGCGATGATTTGGAAGCATGGCTGGACGAATCCAGCCTGATGAAGCGCACCTTCCGAGATTGTGCGATGATTGGCGGCCTCATTGAACGGCAATTTCCGGGACAGAAAAAAACCGGTCGTCAGGTAACATTCTCGGCAGACCTGATTTTCGACGTGCTGCGCACGCACCAGCCCGACCATGTGCTGTTGCAGGCCGCGCGGGCCGATGCGTCAACCGGTCTTCTGGATATTGGGCGGCTGGGGCATATGCTATCGCGCATATCGGGGCAGATTTCGCATTGCCGCCTTAAACATGTGTCGCCATTGGCTGCGCCGGTGCTGATGGAAATGGGGAAGGAACCGATACGCGGGGCAGCCGATGATGACCTTTTGAGCGAAGCTGCGGCGCGCAATACGCGGCTCATTATGGAGGCCAGCGGGTTGATAGGAGACTGATAAGTGACTGGGCAGGTGACAGAACAGGGTGCAGAGTTTCGTGTAAATGGCGCCCGGCTGATTGGCGACATGTCGGGCGCGGTCTATTGGCCGGCAACCGACGCGCTTATCGTGGCCGATTTGCATCTTGAAAAAGCCTCGGCCTATGCCACGCGTGGGGTGGCTTTGCCGCCCTATGACACGACCGAAACGCTGAACCGTTTGGAGGCTTGCCTTGAACGTTTTGCCCCGCGCCTTTTTGTGTCGCTGGGTGACAGTTTTCACGATAACAGCTGGCAGGAGCGCATGGCGGCCAGGGACGCGGCACGCCTTGTCAGTCTCAGCCGACAGATTGAAACCGTTTGGGTGCTGGGCAATCATGATCCAGCGCCACCGTCGGGTCTGGCGGGTAAGGCCTGTGAAAGCCTTGATATGAGTGCCGATGGAAGTTTGCATTTCCGCCACGAACCGATTGCACGTGACAGCGCGGCATTCACATGCGGCGAAGTGGCCGGGCATCTGCATCCATGCGCGCGCGTGCGGCAGCGCGGTCGGGTGTTGCGGCGGCGATGTTTTGTCGAAGACACCACGCGATTGATATTGCCGGCCTTCGGTGCTTTGACAGGCAGTCTTAATGTGCTGGATTCCGCATTTGATGCGGTTTTTGAAGCTGGTCATTTCAATGCGTGGATGATTGGAAAAAATACAATCGCCGGTTTATCCGCCAACCAGTTGAGCCCGGACCGCGGTTGAGCATCCTACTGGGCAACGAGATAGAGCAATAATGAGGCGAGGCTTGCACCCGCCACGCCCGACAAAATCAGGCGCAGGGGTGCGTACCATTCGACCAGTTTTTTCTGTCGCACCGCGAGAATATCGACCAGCCCTTGCGAGATTATCAGTATCAAAAGCATTGCCAGCGCCGCCGGCAGCGAAAGAATATAACAGACCAGCGTGATGAGCGTGGGTATGACACTGGCGCATAATTCGCGCGTCAGGGCGGCACCGGCGGGAGCGTTTTGCATGGCCGCGCCCCAGCGCACCCCTCCCAGAAAAGAAACGATTAGCGCGGCGTAAAAAAACACCAGCGGCGGAATGGTGGGTGCGATGTTTTGCAAGTGCGGCAGCCAAACCAAAAATCCGCCGGCGACAAATGGTATTAGGCCCGAAACGCCTAGAAAAAGAGCCCCGGTGGGTATGTTTAGAAAGTGCCGCATCATCACCGACACAAATTTAACCCAAATGACCCAGTGCTGGAAACCAGTCGAGCAAATAGGTGGCAAGGCTTTGTAACGTGCCCAGCATTATGAGTAGCCCCGTGCCGACAAGCAGAACACCAGCACTGCGTTCAACCCATTTCATGTGTTTTTTGATCGCCACGCTGACCAGTAAAAACCTGCTGACACCGAGCGCCGCCAGCAGAAATGGCAGACCCAGACCAGCGGCATAGAATGTCAAAAGGCCCACCCCTTCTCCAAGACTGTCGCGGGCGGCGGCCAGCGCTAGAATGGTGGCTAGAATTGGTCCGATGCACGGTGTCCAGCCAAAAGCAAAAGCGGCACCCATGAAAAAGGCGGCAAATAACGAAGCGGTTGGCGCGCCCGATGCTCCCGATGTGGAGCGTCCTAGAAGGCGGGCTTCGCGACCCAAAAGCGGCAGGGTGACAAGGCCGCCAACATGCAGACCCAATATAATGATAAACCCGCCGGCAACTTGCGCGAGAATGTCCTGATGCATAAGCAATACCGGATTGACAGCGGCGGCCCCGGCACCCAGCGCGATGAAAACAGCCGAAAACCCGCCGACAAAAGCCGATGCGCCGGGCAGTACGCGGTGCGCGGCGGCGCGCGGTGTGTCAACGTAGGTCAATTCGTTAAATTGCAGTCCGGCGGCAAAACACAAATAGCCCGGTACCAGCGGCAAAACGCATGGCGACAGAAAGCTTAGCGCGCCGCCGGCAAAGGCGGCCAGTGCTGAAAGGGCAAAACTCTCCATCACACCCGCCTGAACAAAATTGCGACGCCCCATCCCATTAGGCCTGCAATGAAAACACCAAACAGCCCGTAAAGCAGTGGCATTTCATGAGCCGTGACCCGAAGCCATTGCTCCAAACCTGTTATCGTCACCGACAATTCGCCCGTCTGATAGCCGACGACGCGCCCTTTCTCAAACAGAAAAAATTCGGTGATATAGGTGCCAAATGGCAATCCGGAGGGCAGGGTCAGTTCGGCGCGAAACAACCGGTCGGCGATAATGCTTACGCCGCTCGGGTCGACTGAATAAAGATTTTGTCCGCTTTTGATGCGCACAAAACTGTCATGATAAAGCGCGATATCGCCCGGGCTAGCGGGGGGGGTGGCGGCCTCCGGCGTTTGGCTGACCAGTGAAAAGCGCAAATATTTGGGTCCGATCTGGTGCTTGGCGCGTTCCGACACGGGCGCAATATCTGCCAGCGCGCGCGTGCTGGCAACGGCATAATATCCGGGCAGGGGTCCAAGCGTGCGCGCTTCGGCATTAACCCAGATGCCGGCCATGCGTTTTTTCCGGCGCAGGGTGAAATTTTCCGACGGGCCGCGCACCACCACCACGACATCGGACGCTCCGGCTGGGCTGGTGCCTTCAATGGCGCCGAAGAGAAGAATTCTCTCGCCAGTAAAATTCGAAGCCACGCGGATCTGGTCTTTCGACAAATCGGCCACCAACGCATTGGCTTGCGCTTTTTGCGCCATGCCGCTACTTGCGCACAGCACGGTCAACACGATGACCGCCAAGAAGGCGACAGCGGTTTTCATGGCCCGACCTCCAGACGCTGGATGGAGAATAACTCGGCAGGTTCAACCACCAGATCAAGCATCAGCTTGCAGGCTACTCCCAGCACAATCAGGGCCAGCAATGCGCGCAATTCTTCGCCGCGCAGGCGCTGGCCGGCAATAGCACCAAATTGTGCGCCGATGACGCCGCCGATCATCAGCAAAACAGCCAGAACAATATCGACTGTCTGGTTTTCAACGGCGTGCAAAACCGTTACGGCGCTGGTGACAAAAATAATCTGGAACAGCGATGTGCCGATCACGACATTTGTTGGCATCCGCAAAAGGTAAATCATCGCCGGAACCATAATGAAGCCGCCCCCGACCCCCATAATGGCCGATAACATGCCAACCAGAAAGCCGATCAGCAGGGGCGGAATAATGCTGATGTAAAGCCGCGACTGGCGAAATCGCATGCGCAAGGGTAGGCGCAAAATCCAGCTATGTTGGCCCGGACGGCGCACGCGTATCGGGCGACCTTTGCGGGTTTCACGAATGGCATGCAGGCTTTCGCGCAGCATAAGCGCGCCGATGACGCTCAGAAAAATCACATAGCTTGACGAGATCAGTAAATCGACCTGACCCAGCGCACGCAGCAATTTGAAAAGCTGGACACCGGCATAGGAGCCGGCAACACCGCCGGACATTAAAATAACCCCCATGCGGATATCGATCGCACGGCGCCGCCAATGCGCCAGGCCACCCGAAACGGAGGAGGCTACGATCTGATTTGCTTCGGAGGCCACGGCCACCGCCGGCGGAATGCCGATAAAAATGAGCAAGGGGGTCATCAAAAACCCGCCGCCGACGCCGAACATGCCGGACATGAAACCGACAAGGCCGCCCATGCCGATGAGCGTCATAAAATTTGCGCTTATTTCGGCAATGGGAAGGTAAATCTGCATTTCGACCCCGTTATGCGTGAAAACGTGTCAATGGTGATGAGCAGCATGGGTAGCAGAAACGGCGGGTTTTGCAAAGCAGCGTGATGGCGCGGGCGAGCGGGCGCTTGCTTTTTCGTCACACATGCACATATCTGTTCAACAAACCGCCCTATGGACATAAGCATATATGCAACGATTTCAACTCAAACGCGACGATGGCGACATATCAATCTGCAACTGGTCGGCAAATGGCAAGGCGGTTTTGCACTGGGCGCATGCCAATGGGTTTAATGCCCAGACATATGACCCGCTTCTGGCCCCGCTCGCGGGAGATTTTGATGTCTATGCTGCCGATGCCCGCGGGCACGGATTCTCAACACTTGCCGCTGACCCCGCGCATTATCCGGGCTGGACGCAATATCGTAACGACATGATCGGCGTAGTCGAACACTTGTGCGACAAGGTGGGCGAAAAAATCTGGCTGGGCGGGCATTCGATGGGCGGTTGTGCATCTGTTATGGCCGCCGCAAAGCGCCCCGATCTGGTGGCGGGTCTGGTGCTGGTCGATCCGGTTATCGTGCCGCGCCGTGAGCGTGTGCTGGCACGCATGACATTTCGCAATGGGGGCGGTTTCGCACTTGCCGTAAACGCTGCCAAACGCCGCGCCGACTGGCCCGATGCCGAAACAGTCATCAAGGCCTATACCGGCCGTGGGGCGTTTCAAACCTGGCAGGATGGTTTTCTTGAGGCTTATGTTGACGGCGGCGTGCGTCCGCTAAATGGCGGAGGCGAAAACACCGTGACGCTGGCGTGCGCGCCAGCTTGGGAAGCTGCAAATTTTAACGATCAGCGCCATAACAGCACAGGCCCCGCCCGCCGGTTGAAAGTCCCTTTCACGCTGCTGATGGCCGAAAGCGGGTCGACCACGCGGTCGGTTCTGTCGTTTCGGCTGGCACGCGCACCTAAGAAAATTGAAGTGATTGCGGGCAGCTCACATTTTCTGCCAATGGAATTTCCAGACCGCGTGCGCGCAGAAATTTATGCGCGTGCTGGCCTGGCCGGTTAGGGGCGCACCAGCTCAAGCATCAATAGGCGAGGTATCGGCCACGAGTTTCGTGTCCAATAAGGCGCGCACATGGGTCGGCCAGGGCGTGCTTCTGCGGCTTTCTAAATTGAAGCACACCAGGCTGGTATCGGAAACCGCCGATAAAGCACCAGTGCTGACATTATACAGGCGATGCTCGACGCGCGCGTCGCGATCGCTAACCTCACGCAAAACCGAGAGCGTCTCGACCATATCGCCCTCGTAAAGCTCGTTGATATAATTCATCCGCAATTCGCTGACGGCAAAACCGTGCCCCGATGCGATGAGGCCGGGCTGGTCAAGGCCCAGCAATTGCCAGAAATGTGGTCCCGCCTCGGTTTGCCGGCGCACATAAAACATTGTGTTCATATGCCCGAACTGGTCGCATTCCCAGCTATTGACGCCAGTACCGCCGCTTCTGAAAAACCCTTCGGCTATCGACGCTTCACGGCTGATTTGACCAATCGCGCCGCCGGCTGGCACGCGCAAAGGTGCTGCATAATCGGGCAGATTGATGGTCAGATTGGCGGCTTTTTCGCGTGTTGCCTGGGGCCACGGCATCAAGCGGCGTGCATTGGTATCAAAAAATCCAATTACTGTTCGAAACGAGGCTTGCAACGCTTCCTTTGCGTCCCGAAACTCCTGATAGACCACCATTGTGCGTTCGCGCGGCTCGATAACGGCACTGCGCCCGATCATCATGTCGCCAGATGTCACCTCGCGGTGAAAACGGCAATGTTCTTCAAGCGCCACCGTACCGTGGCCGCCGTCACGAAGAGCCGCTGGGTCAATGCCCAAAGCATGGCGTGTGAAAAATGCCTGATCCGACGATCGGCCAAAATAATGAGATATATTGAGATGACCCATATTATCGCATTCCCATTTCTGGGCGACACCTTGATAACCGGGCACGAGTTTATCGAGAAATTCATTTTGGCTGGTCATGTTGACAGTCACGATTGAGGCAGACGCTTTGCACGTTGTTGAAAAGCGCCAACATGCCGAAAAATCCGGTTTTTCTCAAGTTTTTTGACGATTAAGGGGTGTCGGTGAAGCCGCGCAGATATGCGCCATAGCCGCGCGCGGCCATATCGCTTGCTGGGATAAATTCCAGCGCTGCCGAGTTAATGCAGTAACGCAAGCCCGTCGGAGCCGGCCCGTCGTCGAAAACATGACCCAGATGACTGTCGCCGTGGCGCGAGCGCACTTCGGTGCGTGGCAGAACCATTTTCCAGTCGGTGCGTTCGACAATGTTTTCCGATTCAAGCGGCCGGGTAAAAGAAGGCCACCCTGTAAGACTGTCATATTTGTCGCGTGAGGAAAACAGCGGCTCACCGGACACGATATCCACATAAATGCCGTCTTCTTTCAGGTTCCAGAAGCGATTACGGTAGGGCGGTTCGGTTTTGTCTTTCTGGGTAACCGCATATTGTATAGGGGAGAGTTGTTGCCTGAGAAGATCATCATCAGGTTTCACAAATTCATCAAGGTTTTGACCGCGCGCATAAAGGCTGGGCAAGACCAAAAAGCCTGTCAAAGCCACCAGAAGCAGGGCATCACGAAGTTTATGTTCCACAATTTTTCTCCAATATTTTCAACTCGAAAAATGGCAGAAAAATATGGCCTAAAAATGACGCCTTAAATTGGGCAAAGACAGGGAAAACTGCTTATTCTTATTCTTCTGTCTTCTATTTTTGGCGTGATTTTAGCAAATTAGGCGGGGTGCATTAAAATTTGAGTTAATCAGTAAACAATGTTTGAAATATCGCATCTCTTGGCGCATTATCGCGGCAGTTTTAAGAGAAGAGGAGAACGACATGTCACGGGAAGCTGTAATCGTATCGAGTGCGCGCACTGGCCTGGCGAAATCCGGGCGCGGCGGATTCAATATTACCCACGGTGCCGCCATGGGCGGTCATGCCATCAAGCACGCTATTGAGCGCGCCAATATCGAGCCGGGCGAAGTTGAAGACGTAATCATGGGCTGCGGCACGCCCGAGGGCGCGACGGGCCAAAATGTAGGTCGTCTGTCAGCGATTTGGGCGGGTTGTCCGGTCACCACATCGGGCGTGACGGTCAACCGCTTTTGTTCCTCGGGTCTGCAGACCATTGCCATGGCCGCTGGTCGGGTGCTGAATGAAGAAGTGCCGGTCGCGATCGGCGCGGGCGTTGAGAGCATTTCAATGGTGCAGATGCAGGGTCCAAACTACAACAACATCACCGAAGAAAAGCTTATGGAAACCTATCCGGCTTTGTGGATGCCGATGATTGAAACGGCCGATATTGTTGCCGACCGCTACAATGTCGCGCGCGAAGCACAGGATGAATATGCCCTGCAAAGCCAACAACGCATGGCTGCCGCGCAGGATGCCAATCTGTTCGCCGATGAAATCGTGCCGATGGAAACCAAAATGAAGCAAGTCAATAAAGAGACCGGCGAGGAAACCATCGTCGATTATGCCGTTGACCGTGACGAGTGCAACCGCCCGCAAACGACGCTGGAAGGCCTGAACGGTCTGGCCCCTGTGCGGGGTGACGGCAATTTTGTGACCGCCGGCAACGCCTCGCAACTGTCTGACGGTGCGGCTGCGGTTGTGGTCATGGAAGGCAAGGAAGCTGAACGTCGTGGCCTTGAGCCGCTGGGCGCGTTCCGTGGCTTTACGGTTGCCGGTTGTGAGCCGGATGAAATGGGCATCGGGCCGGTATTTGCCGTGCCGCGCCTTTTGGAACGCCATGGACTGAGTGTCGATGACATTGATCTGTGGGAGCTGAACGAAGCATTTGCAAGTCAGGCACTTTACTGCCGTGATCGTCTGGGCATCGACAATGAAAAATACAATGTCAATGGCGGGTCAATTGCCATCGGACACCCCTATGGCATGACAGGCGCGCGTCTTGTCGGCCACGCGCTGATGGAAGGAAAACGTCGCGGCGCGAAAAATGTTGTCGTGACCATGTGCATTGGCGGCGGCATGGGGGCTGCCGGTCTGTTTGAGGTTCTCTAACACGAAAACCAAATTAACGCTCGGTGTACAAGAGACGTGAAATTTGAGGCCCGCGGGGGGGGTGAAGCGTGCATTTCACGCTGACGTGCTCACCGCGGGTTTTTTTAAGGAGGAAACATTATGACGCAAATTGCACGTTTGATTGTGGGCTTTGTGGGGGTGGCCTTTGTCGGCTTATGCTCGCTTGCTTACGCCAATATAGGCGGGCAGGGGTTTGACCGTGTGCTGGCCGAACCGTGGGGGCTGGTGACGCTGGCTGATGTCATGGTGGGCGCGGTGTGCATGAGTGTGGTCATATTTTTCTCGGAAGATGATTGGCGGGTTGCGCTGGCCTGGGGCGCGCCGATTTTTATTCTTGGCCATGTGGTGAGCTGTGCCTGGGTCGTGTCGCGGTTTCTGCGGGCAAAACAGGTCGAAACAAATCACTGATTTGCCAAAACTGCACCTTGTGGATAAGTCGGTGGGGAATTTTGCAAATTTGTATCTTGGCGTGATCATCCCGCAGCGCCAATAACTCGTTGAAAATTCGTGCGTTTTTTTTCTCCGAATAAATAGTTTAAAAAATTTGCAACTATCTGTTGACGATTTAGAGGGCTTTGGACACTATATGTAGTGTCTGGGCCTTGAGATTTACCCCCCAACCTTTTCGGGGACATGGATTAAAAGGCACCTAAAGCAGTTATCTGATCGTGGTATGCTCAAGCTGAGCTATGGTGCGTTCGCGCCTCTCGATAACTATTCCCAAACGGCTGAAGCCCGCGGAATTCCCTGCTTTAGGAGAGAAACTGAAGGGCTGGAACTGTCGGGGGACGAGGAATGTTTAGAGATACGCTACGCAAAAACGGGCATTCAGGTGTAACGGATAAGGAAATGCAGGAATTGCTGAACACTTTCCCCGCGGAAGAGCGGGCTTCACGCAAGGCCGCAGGTGATCCGGCTGAAAAAGAGCCGCGGATGGATTTTGACAGGCAGGACCAAGGCGTCCAGTTTGTCTCGCGGCCGAGGGTTAAAATCGACCCATCACGCGATGCGCTGTTGACCGATTTCGGCAAAGCCACTTTGACCGACCGCTATTTGATGCCTGGCGAAACCTTCCAAGATTTGTTCGCCCGTGTTGCTTCTTATTACGGGGATGATGAAGGCCATGCCCAGCGCCTGTACGACTATATTTCGAAATTGTGGTTCATGCCCGCCACACCGGTTTTATCCAATGGCGGTACGGATCGCGGCCTGCCAATTTCCTGCTTTTTGAATGAAGCCAATGACAGCCTAGGCGATATTGTCAATTTGTGGAATGAAAACGTTTGGCTTGCTGCGCGTGGCGGCGGTATTGGCAGCTATTGGGGCAATCTGCGTTCAATCGGTGAGCGCGTTGGCCAAAACGGCAAGACTTCTGGTATTGTTCCGTTCATTTGCGTTATGGACAGCCTGACGCTGGCTATTTCGCAAGGCTCTTTGCGGCGTGGCTCGGCGGCAGTCTATCTGCCGATTGACCACCCCGAAATTGAGGAATTTGTGGAGATACGCCGTCCCACGGGCGGCGACCCGAATCGCAAAGCGCTCAATTTGCATCATGGTGTGTTGATCTCAGACGCTTTTATGCGGGCGGTTGAGCGCGACGAAGAATGGGCATTGCGAAGCCCGCGCGACGGCTCTGTGCAGGCGACATTGCAGGCCCGTGATTTGTGGATTCGCATGCTGACTGCACGCATCGAAACAGGCGAACCTTACATGGTTTTTAAAGATACCGTGAATAATCTGCGTCCTGAACATCAAAAGCTACTCAATCTAGAAATTAAAACCTCCAACTTATGCGCTGAAATCACTCTGCCAACGGGCGAGGATCATCTCGGCCAGCAGCGCACGGCTGTGTGCTGCCTGTCGTCGCTCAATGCCGAGAAGTTCATGGAGTGGAGCAAGGACGAAAACTTTATTCACGATGTGATGCGCTTTCTTGATAATGTGCTTGAAGACTTCATACAGCGGGCGCCGGATGAAATGGCTAAGGCTAAATATTCGGCCCAACGCGAACGTAGTGTCGGGCTTGGGATCATGGGTTTTCACTCTTTTCTGCAGGCCAATATGGTCCCATGGGAATCGGTGATGGCGAAGGTCTGGAACAAGCGCATGTTCACGCATATCAAAGAGCATGTGGACGCGGCGTCGAAAGAATTGGCACATGAGCGGGGCCCATGTCTAGATGCTGCTGAATGCGGAACCAATGAGCGCTTTTCCAATAAAACTGCAATCGCGCCGACGGCCTCAATTTCAATCATTTGCGGTGGTACAAGCCCTGGTATTGAACCTATTGCCGGAAACAGCTTTACCCATAAAACCCTCTCGGGTTCGTTCAATGTCCGCAACCGGCATTTGAACAAATTGCTGAGCGACAAAGGCCAGAATACGGATGAGGTTTGGTCGTCCATCGTCACATCGGGCGGGTCGGTACAGCATCTGGACTTTTTGAGTGAAGATGAAAAATCAGTGTTTAAGACCGCGTTTGAGATCGACCAGCGCTGGCTGATTGATTTGGCCGGCGACCGCTCCGACCTTATTGATCAGGCGCAATCGCTGAATGTGTTCTTGCCTGCCAATATCCACAAACGCGATCTGCACCAGATCCATTATCAGGCGTGGAAAAAAGGCGTTAAAAGCCTTTATTATTGTCGCTCTCTGTCTATTCAAAGAGCTGAAAAGGAAAGTGGTTCAACTCAAATTGAAAAACCATCTGGTTCCGTATCAGAATATGAGGAGTGCCTCTCCTGCCAGTAAAATTACAATGTAGAATTTTGGGCAGCGATTCCCCGGATGAAGTTTTCAATTAAATAAATTTGCATATAGAGAGATATAAAAATGTCACTACTTGAAGAACGAATTACCTACAAACCATTCCGTTACCCGTGGGCCTATGATGCGTGGCTTACTCAGCAGCGGATACATTGGCTTCCAGAGGAAGTCCCTCTTGCTGAGGACGTGAAAGACTGGCACAAAAACCTGTCTGATCCAGAGCGTAATCTGCTCACACAGATATTTCGTTTTTTTGTGCAAGCAGATGTAGAAGTTAATAACTGTTATATGAAGCACTACAGTCAGGTTTTTAAGCCAACTGAGGTGCAAATGATGATGGCGTCCTTTTCGAATATGGAAACGATCCACATCGCTGCCTATTCACATTTGCTCGATACAATTGGTATGCCGGAAATTGAGTATGAGGCATTTCTAAAATATGGAGAGATGAAGGATAAATATGACTATATGCAGGAATGGGGCGTAGAAACTAAAACTGATGTTGCAAAAACCCTTGCGGTTTTTGGCGGTTTCACTGAGGGGTTACAGCTATTTGCAAGTTTCGCTATTTTAATGAACTTCCCAAGGTTTAACAAAATGAAGGGGATGGGTCAGATCGTAACATGGTCTGCGCGCGATGAGACCCTGCACACAAACTCGACGATAAGACTGTTTAGGACTTTTATCGATGAAAACCCAGAAATATGGGATCATGCTTTTCAACAGGATTTGTATAAAGCTTGTGACACTATAGTCACGCACGAGGACGCCTTCATCGATCTGGCTTTTGAGATGGGAGGGGTCGAGGGCCTCGAGCCCGAGGAAGTGAAACAATACATCCGTTTCATCGGCAATCGCCGTCTGACACAGCTTGGGTTGAACTCGATTTATGACATCGACAAAAACCCTCTACCGTGGATGGATGAAATGCTGAACGGCATTGAGCATATGAATTTCTTCGAAGGCCGTGCCACAGAATACGCGAAAGCCGCCACTGCGGGCACATGGGATGAAGCCTTCGGGTGACCGACGAGGAGGTTTCCTATAAGCGGAATTTAAAAAAGGGGATGCGAGCATTCCCTTTTTTTGTTAGCGAGCCTCGGTTGCCAATGATTATAAAAAATAGAATTGAGGAGAAACCGATCGAGCGAGATTCTGCAGAGGCTGGTGAGCCAAATCATCGCAAGTAAGGCGCTATCGGATCAGTTTCAGATCTGCATGCGCATGTATGAATAATTGGCTGGGTGTTCTGTACCCGCTTATCGAAGCACCTTCTGGAACACTCAGCCTTTTTCGAACAGGCGACTGATCCCGTCATGCCGCAAATCATGGAACCGAATATGCGGCCCTTTTTCTCCGGCCGCAGCCTGTTTCCATTCAACCGCACGGCGTTCGGGCCCATCGGCATTGTGCTTCAATTTAGCGATTGAGCTTATCTGTCCGGCTAGCTAGGCTATCTGCAAATCTTTGCAAAAGAGGGCATCATGATTGATCTTTACACATCACCCACCCCCAACGGCTATAAGGCATCCGTCACGCTGGAGGAGTTGGAACTCTCATATAATGTGCACGCGATTGACTTACAGTCTGGTGACCAGAAAAAACCGGAATTCTTGGCCATAAACCCAAACGGACGCATTCCGGCGATTATTGATCACGATTTTGACGATTTGCCGGTTTTCGAAAGTGGCGCCATCATGATTCATTTGGCGGAAAAGGCTGGCAAATTGCTGCCGATTGAGCCCAAGGCGCGGGCACGCGTTTTGAGCTGGCTGATGTTTCAAATGGGCGGCATCGGTCCGATGATGGGGCAGGCAAATGTGTTTTTCCGCTATTTTCCCGAAAAAATTCAACCCGCCATTGACCGCTATCAAAATGAAGTGCGTCGCCTGTTTGAGGTGATGGACACACATCTGGCAGAACATGAATGGCTAGCTGACGATTTCTCAATCGCCGATATTGCCAATTGGTGCTGGACGCGAACGGCCAAATGGTCAGGTGTGGAAAGCCGTGATCTGGAACATTTGAGCCGCTGGAGCACGGCCATGTCAGCGCGCCCGAAATGTCAGGCCGGCGTTAAAGTGCCGTTTGACCTTGCATTGCTGATCGACGGCAAAGAAGAAGAAGCCGAAAAATTTGCCAAAGAGGCGCAAAATATCGTTCAACGCTAAGGCATTGATATAAAGTGCTGAAGGGCAAAGAACCACCGTCGGCTTCTCCGTTGATACCAGCAAGGGAAGTGGAGCAATGCATATGTGGTCATTTTCAACCGGCCTGTTGCCGCCGAACCCATTTAAGCCGTGGGATGCGCGCTGGACGGGTTCTTTACCTCCGACAAGGAGCGCCTTAGCAAGACTGTGGCAATGGCGAGCATGGCCTAACAGCCCGCGCTCGTACAGACCGAAATAAACAATGTTGAGGCCGCGCGCCGGTCGATTTTTGCTTAAGGCTGGCGCCTGTTTATCGGTTGGGCGTACGGTTTTTAATTGCCCTATTCCATCATCTTGCGCCATATCAAGCCTTTATTGATCGCCCTTTATCGACTGGATATTGCCGTACCGCTTGCCATTCACATGGAAGAGTTGATTGCCGTGTTGATTGGTTCGCTGGGCTTTGGCGGCCAGCGCACATTCGTAAAAATCAGCGGTGGCGCGCTAGGCCCGCCGCTCGAGGTACTTCCGGTTGCGGTGTTTTGACACGGAAAAAAATTTGCCTGCCTGCGCATGTGAACTTAAGCTAACGATTACGAAAAATAGCCGAGGAAAAAATGCAAATGAGCACGGTTAATGAAAAAGAAATCACAGAGTTTCGTGAGCAAGCTGAGGCGTGGTTTGACGAAAATACCCCGCGCGAGGTGGACTTCTTGTTGCCACTTACCTTTATGGAGGTCGGTACAGACGAGCAGTTCAATTTTTTACGTGATTGGCAAAACAAAGTTTACGAGGCCGGTTATCTGGGCGCGCATTGGCCGAAAGAGTATGGCGGTGGTGGGCTTGACCGCGCGTTTCAGGATGCCGCGACCAAGGTGATGTCGGCGGCGCGCACGCCCATCATGTTGAACGCCATCGGTCTCAACTGGACCGGCCCGCTTTTGCTGGACCGTGGCACGCATGAAGAAAAACAGAAATATATCAAGGGCATTTTGTCGGCGGAGAGCATCTGGTGTCAGGGTTTTTCCGAACCTGACCACGGCTCAGACCTCGGCAACGCACAAACGCGCGCCGTCCGCGACGGCGACGAATATGTCATTAACGGGTCTAAAATCTGGACGACGCAGGGCAATTACGCCGATTTCATGATTTTGCTGGCACGGACGAATCCGGACGCGGAGACCAAATATAAGGGCCTGAGTTTTTTCCTAGCACCGATGAAAGCGCCCGGCGTGGAAACTGTACCCATTCGCAAGTTGACTGGCGAATACGGCTTTACCCAGACATTTTTTACCGATGCGCGCATCCCCGCTTCAAGCCTGATGGGTCAAGAGGGCGAAGGATGGATTATCGCCATGGAAACGTTGGAGTATGAGCGCGGTGCGCGCTCCGGTCAGGCGGGCGGGCATGTGATGATGCTGACCAATCCAGCCGACATTATTGATTTGGCAAAATCGGCACAGGTAAACGGCCGACCCGCCATTGAAGACCCGGCCTTGCGCGAGGAACTTGTGAAGCTCATGACCGAAGCGCGCGCGCTGGGGCTCAACAGCCGGCGCGATAAAATTCAGCCGCTGACACAGGATTATCCTATGTCGCTGGCGCTGGGCAGCAAATTGTCTAGCACTGATTTCTACCAGCGGTTGAATGCCTTTGCGATTTCCCTGCAGGGCACACGCGGCGCTTATTATGTTGACGACCCGTCAGCACATGATAACGGGATTTGGCAGCGCGGCTATCTGAACAGTTTTTCGGCCACCATCGGTGGCGGTACGTCACAGATCCAGCGCAATATTATCGGCGAGCATGTTTTGGGCTTGCCCAAGGGCTAAGACCGGGGAGCAATCATGTCGACTTTTGTAAATCCGGCCCAAACGCCCGGCATCGGGTTGAGTGAAGAACAGGCACAGCTTATCGATATTGCGGCAGGCTTCTGTCGTGACAAATCGCCTGCCGCCGAGGTGCGCGCGCTGCTTGAAGAAGACACGGGCTTTAACCCTGGCATCTGGGACGAAATAGCCGAGCTTGGTTGGCTGGGCATTGGCATTCCCGACACCTATGGCGGTATCGGGTTGAGTCTGGGCGAGATTGTGCCGATTGTCGAGCAGATGGGGCGCCACTTGTTGACAACGCCCTATGTCAGCACGGTGCTAGCCGCACAATCGGTGTTGCGCGGCGGCACGGAAGCGCAAAAAAACGAAATTTTACCGAAACTGGCTTCCGGCACGGCGGCGACACTTGGCTTGTGCGAAGACCATGGCGACTGGAACCTTTCCCGTGTCACGTGCAAGGGCTCCGTCACGGGTGACAAATTGGCGCTTTCCGGCACGAAATATCTGGTGTCGGATTTGCAGGAAGCAGCTTATATGGTTACAACCGTGGCTGTCGGTGAGCAAGCGAACCTTGCGATTATTCCTACAGACGCGCTGCCGCCAAAGGCAGTACGGCGTGAGAAAATTATTGACGAGACCCGCCGCGCTTTTGCCGTTGCGCTGGATGGTATAATTCTGCCGGCGGATGCACTGATGGACAAGGGCGCCGTGGCTGACACCTTGGCCCATATTGAACTGGCCGCCTCATTGCTGGCGGCGGCGGAAATGTGTGGCGGCACATACAGCGTTATTGACTACACGCTTGATTATCTGAAAACACGCAAGCAATTCGGCAAGCTGATCGGCGGCTATCAGTCTTTGAAACACACAATGGTCGACGCGCATATGGGTTATGAGCGCGCACGCGCGCATTTATATTCTGCGGCCTTTTTGTTCGGTCAGCAGGGCGAGGGGGAGATTGCTGTGCGCATGGCCAAGGCCGAAGCAGAAGAGGCCTTCGCCTTTGCCGCCGACCGCGCCATTCAGTTTCATGGCGGCTATGGCTTTACTTATGATTGCGACGCCCAGCTCTATCGCCGCCGCGCGATTTGGAATGCGGCGCTGTACGGCGATGCGCGCTATCACCGGCGCAAACTTGCAGATTTGATGTTTTAATCTCAGATCCGTTCGCGCTGGGCAACCAACAAGGTATAGACAGCCAACAGCCAGCAGGCGACGACAAAGTGGACTGCGTGCCAACTCTCCGCCGGAGTCAGCCAAGAAGCCTGGCGCAAAACCAGCACATTTACCAGCATAACACCCGCCAGAGCTGCTTTCACCGGACCTCGAAGCGCTATCTGCGGGGTGCGCGCGGCGCTCAGAACTACCAACCCTAGTAACCAAATTAGAAACAGCGTTACGCGGGTTGATGGCAAGAAAAGGGCTAACAGTATCGCTGGGCCAGCAATACCGGCATGCCACAAATGCCATTTATGTCCGGAATTTGCGCCAATCATTAGCTGGCAGATGAACAAGATTAGACCGATAAGTCCTCCAAACTGACCGACAAACTGATGCATGGTAATCAGGTTCTCGTTATCCAAACCAAAGCCGAACCTGACTGCACCAAAGGCGGCGGCTGTGCCGAAAAGAACAATTCCGAGGGCGCCATAGAAGATTTTATGCCGCCACAAGGCCTGGGCTGTCCAAAGAGCAACTAATAGGATCAGCACTTCTGATGCTGCGTAATGGGTGGGCACGAAAACTACTCAGCGGGATGGGTGGCATTCGGCGGTGCGTCAAGCAACCCAGCAGCGCGCTTGATATCGCGCGAGGATTGTCGCGATCCGTCATGGCTCCACCCCGGTGGCGCGACAACATATAAGAGCCGCTGACGGAGGCTTAGCTGGGGCCGCACGATGTCCTTTAAGATACCCCAATATTCGTGAATGAAAATTCGGAAGGGATTGAAAGTCTCAAAGTCTTTGACCAAACCGTAGCGAGGCCGGTCGGATGGATCTTCTGCGACGAAGGTACCAAAAAGGCGATCCCATATGATAAGCGTACCGGCATAATTGGCATCCAAATATTGCGGATTTTTGCCGTGATGTACGCGGTGGTGCGACGGTGTGTTAAACACGGCTTCGACCCACCTGGGCAATTTTTCGACAGTGTCGGTGTGCAAAAAGAACTGGTACACCGCGTTCAAAGCACCACAAAAAATCACCATTAACGGGTCAAAGCCGATGAGCACTAGCGGCACTTTTAAAATCGTTGTTCCAGTGAAATGTTTGGTCCACCCCTGCCGCAATGCGACCGCGAACGAAATACGCTGGCTCGAATGATGAATGATATGCATGGCCCATGGCCAGCGACACCGGTGCGCGATTCGGTGGTGCAGATAATAGCGCAAATCGTCCACCACAAAACAGGCAATCAGTGTGGTCCAAGTCAATGGCAGGGCATAGATTTGAAATTGTTGTGCCCAGACCAACATGCCAAGGGTCAAAAAAGCGGCTGCGCCGTTGGTGAGCACGCTGAACAGACCCATGAAAATGCTCACGCTGTCATCTTTCGCATGCAAGCTGCCACGTTGGTTGAAATAGCGCACAGCAATAATCTCGGCGAAAATGAACAGGAAAAACACAGGTATCGCGCTCAAAATAACTGGCGTGGTAATTATGTTGCTGACATCCATAAAACTCTCCATAGAGAATGATAATAGAGGATAATTTAGTTAAATGATAGCGAGCGGCTGTTGCAGTATATTTTGTTCAAAAATCGACTGGAGAAATAATACAAAAATATACTAAGTTTTGGCTCCGAGACTTCAAAAAAAACATTCGATATTTAGGGTCGTCAATCCATCCGACGCTCCATATCCTCTCCAGCGCGAGCTGAAAATATGTGCTGGAAATGAACTTTTGCGAAGATTTTACTAAGCGTCCAACGGTTAATTTTTGAGGTGAAATCTTTCGATTCTTGCACCCACGTCTTTTTCAAGATCTCGAAAAAAAAGAGAGTAGTCATACAGGTGGTAGGCATCTGGTGGAAATTCAAATAGCTTTCTCTTTGGCCTGTCGACTACTAGATAGCCGGATTTAGCGTCAAGGCGGGCCCCAATTTTCTCGTCGGTGGGCATTTCGAAGCCTAAAAATTCGAACTCTAAAGCATCTTCCGAGCGGGGGTTATAGGCCTGCGCTAAGGCTTCTTCATTGTTATAGCGCGGATAGGCTGGTCCCATATGTGCTTGAATTTTGGACGCTGATTTATCACCCGTAACCGGGTTAAAGCCAATGATTTTTCCGTCTGGTTCGCGTGGTACAAAATTTTCTCCATCCCACTCACGACCCCGCCGCAAGGAAGCGGCATTAAAATCTGGTCCGACTGTGTCAAAGGCAATAAGGCAACCGGTCTGCTCAACACTATTAGCTATCGGGATGTTTTTCACCTCCAGGTTATATCTTTTTTCGCAGATGCCGGCGCCGATCAAATAGGCCGCAATAAAACGGTCGCGCGCGCTGCTGGCGTCCAGGTTTTCCTTGAGCAGCCGTGTGCAATGCCCGGCTCCCTGGCTATGTGCTGCAATTATGAACGGGCGCTCATTATTGATATTGGAAATGAAATACGAAAAGGCAGCGGCAACATCTTTATAAGCTAGACGAAGGGCATCGCGACCATTGGCGTTTTGAGAAAAATAAGACGCTAATGTTGCCTGCCGGTATTTGGGCGCATAAATATTGGCATGTTTGATGAAAATGCCGGCTTGTGGAGGTAAAACCAGCTGCTCGACAAGATGGGAGGATCTGGGATCATCAATCGGAGCGTTCCAGCTTCTGGGGCTCAGAAAAGTTGTCGGGTGGACGAAAAACACATCTACGGGCTTTGGGTCTCGCAGCGCGTCTTCGAAGGCATTTCGGTTGGCGACTCCGGATCTATTGGGCACCGGATACCAAGAATTTTCATCTGAATAATCAGGAGCTTTGGGCGGGGAAGTATCTGCAAATCTTTCTTTGGGTGTAATTCTACGGCGGACGATAAAAAGCAGCATTAATAGCTTGAGTTCCTTACGCCAGCTGAAAATAGCGATAGCCAGAACGGTTAAGGCAGTGAGTGTAAAAATGACCACAGTAACCAACTTCCTATAATTTCGAGTGATGTTTAGGTGTTAAAAGGGCCATCAAAATGAATACCTACCTTGCTAAGGCGCGCAATCAGCGCTTCTCCCAACCCAGATGCGCTGGTGAGCACGCCGCCATAACCGTCCCCGCCCGGCAATTCCTCGGCATTTTCTACCAGACACAAAGCGCATTCACTCGCCAGCTTTGAGGTTACCTTGTAGCCAGGGTCCCCTTTGCCATGCATGGCGAAAACAGACTTCTCACCGCTTTCGGTTTCGACGATGAATTTGCAATCAAACCAACCATTGTCGCGTTCGGCTTCAGTCGGGCCTTCGCCGGGCTGTTTCAGTAGCGGACGCACTAGCTTGCGCAAGGGCGTCATGACGACGAGCGCCATAGCACCGAGGCCGAGCGCGCTCCTAATGGCTTGGCTGCGCGATTTGTTAAAGGCGAATTCCTGATAGGTAAAATTTGACCCGTAAGGTTCCTGGCGCTGGCTCAACAAAGCTGCCGAACGGCGCACGACGCGTGTGTTGGCAGCGGCCATGACAAACGGGCCGCCCCAGCCGCCAATCTCCGGCTTTTTCACAATTTCAAACGTATCGCGGCTTTTGGCGTGCATCTCCGCATTATAGCTGCCCGGCGGGTTCAGCAGGAACGGATCAGTCAGCTCGTCTTTCAAATCGAGATCGCCCATTGAGAAAATCGTTTCCAACGTGCCGCCCGACGCACCGCCCTTGAAGCTGTGAAAAGACTCAACCCGTTTGACCGGCGCCCCCAATTTGCGGATGCCAAAAAAACTGCCCAAATCAGACGGGATCGAATCAAAGCCGCATGAGGGAATAATGCGCACGCCTTTGGCGGCGGCGGCCTCGTGATGTTTTTGGATCATATCCTTGACCCAGAAATTTTCGCCTGTGATGTCGACATAATGTGTAGAATTTTCAACACACGCCGCCACTAGCCTCGAGCCATAGCGGTGGAACGGTCCGGCTGTTGACAAAATGACTTTCGCGCGCGCCGTCATGGCCTTCAGCGCGCCATCATCATTGCCATCGGCAATTATGATTTCGATATCTGGCGACAAGCCCCCTTGCACCGTTTTCAGCTTGCTGGCACTGCGCCCCGCAATCGCCCACTTGATTGGCCGGCCGCTCGCATGAATATATTCAGCACATAATTTGCCGGTAAAACCCGTCGCGCCGTAAACCACAATATCCAGATCCTTCATCGGAAACTCCCTCTGCCCCGCTGCTTGAATGCACTATAGGGGTTTTTTTGTTCCGCGTCGCCGATGCGCGTGCGTGTGTCGGGGGCGAGGCAGAAAGCCGCGCAGATTTTCTCACTTAACGTATGGGCATCATTTGCCGGATAAATCAGTTCGATATGATGGGATATGGTTTCACGAAGCACTGGCCGGACACTTTCAAATCAGGAATTATTGATAACCTTAAGCGGAAAATATTCATAGTCGGCATTGCGCCCGAACACAAAATCGGCGCGCGCGCCAAGGTCGTCCCAAATGCCCAATGTCCAGCTTTCATAATGTGCGCAGAAGGCGGCAACTTCGCTTCGGTCGGCAAATTGCCAGATGCCGCTTTCGCGCGCATTGTCCTGTTCCTGCAGCCAGCGACTGTCGATTACGGCTTCGAAATTTTTTTGGCGCAACAACAATGTGGCGCGGGCCATATCCCATATTGGCTGATAGGCGCGTGCGCTGGCCTGCGACCACTGTTTCCAGATCGATTGCGGGTCATGGATTTCTTCCCAGCTATTTTGCGGGCGCGGCTCGATGCACGCCGCGTGACCGCCGACGCACCAGCCTTCTAAAAATACGAAATCGGGGCAAGCCGACACTTTTGTATTTCGCTCTTCGGGCAGCGTGTCGTCACGGCTTTTGCTGAAGCGCGGCAGGTGCAGGGGCTTGTCTGGTGAAACCTGTGCCAAGCCGCTTAAAACCCGCGCCAGAAGGTCAACATTATGCGTGCCGGGAACACCGCGGGTTGCACAAAGCGGATGTACGGTTTGCGCAAGATGCTCGCGCACTGCTTTTGACAGATAGAAGTCATCGAGCGACAACGTGAGTGTTTTTTTGCCCATAGTTGCCAGCGTCTGCGCCAGCGCCGCGCACAAGGTGGATTTGCCGGCGCCCTGGCCGCCCGAAATACCAAAAATAAAAGGTGGTGATGTGTCACGTGACGTGAGAAAGCGACACAGATCATCGACCAGATCGTCAAGCCTCATGGTTTTCAAATTAAAACGGAAACGACGCGCCGGTAAAGGAAAAGCTCGGCCTCAGCCGCTCAAGGCTTAGTGATCTTTCAAGGTCTAAATCTCGTCAAAACCGATGAAGCGGGCGGCCTCGGCAACAGATTTGCGCTCCGAGACAACGCCATTGGCCGGAAATGCATCATCCGGCCAACCTAAGGCGACAGCTTTCATAATCACCTGATCATCGGCAATGGCGGCGTGCTCGCGCACAACGGGCGATTGCATAATGCCCTGGCTATTGATTACTGCCCCCAGCCCGCGCGACCAGGCGGCATTGACGAGTGCGGTGGTGACAGCGCCGCAATCAAAGGCCGTGTCGTCGCTGTCAGCCAGTTCGCGGTCATAGGTAATAATGATGCATACCGGCGCGTCAAATTGGCGGAAGCCACGCAACACCCAATCTTGGCGCGCCTCGGTGTCTTCGCGCGCAATGCTCATGGCGGCGAAGAGCTGCTTGGCGACATCCACTTGCCGTTTTCGGTGTTGGCCTTCAAACGCCTTGCCGATGCGAAATTCGCGTGAATGCGGCACGCCGGCAAGGTTGCGCGCGGTATTGCCGGCACGAATCTTGTCCAATTGCGCGCCTGTGAGGACGGTGAAATTCCACGGTTGGGTGTTCATTGAAGACGGCGCGCGCATGGCAAGTGTTAGAATCTCTTCGATCAACTCTTTCGACACCGGCTTTTGCTGATACCCCCTGATCGACCGCCGACCCAAAACGACATCATCATATCCCATGCTCATGGCTGATTGCTCCTCTGCTTAATCCTCCTTCTTTTTAGGCACTGTCGGCGCAAACCGCCAGTGCCAAAGCAATCCTATTTTTGGCATTGGGGCGGTGGCAATCGGAGGTTCACCCAGAGTGCGTTTCAATCGGAGATGTTTTTCCAAAAAAATAATGTCAAAAATAAATAATGTAATATTGATATATTAGAATTTGTTAATTAACATAGCCACGTTCTGCGGCGTTTAGAACGAGCGGGAATGGCAAAAAGGAGGGGTCTCAAATGAGTTTTGATTATAAAAGCGCCCATTCACTGGAGGGCAAGAAGGTTATCGTCACCGGAGCAGGTGGCAATATTGGTGCCGAAATTTGTCGCGGGTTGACGTCCATGGGCGCCTCTGTTTTGGCAACCGATGTCGCCGTCGAAAAGGGACAAGCTATTGTTGCAGAACTGGCCACTGCCGGTGCGACCGCTCATTTCCTCGAACATGACGTTACAGATGAAGCGCAGTGGGAGGCCGCTGTCGCGGCCGCGATTGAAAAATTGGGTGGTCTCAGCGGCGTCATCAACAATGCGGCCATTGTGCCGATGAATTATCTGGCCGAGCTTGATGTTGAGGAATATAACCGTGTTCTAAATGTGAATGTGACTGGCTCCATGCTTGGGTGCAAACACGGCTTTCGCGCTATGCAACCTGGCGGTCCTGCCGGCAAAGGCGGCTCGATCATCAATATGTCTTCTGTTATGGGCCTGGCCGGCACAATTGCCCTGGCCTCCTATAACTCGTCCAAAGGTGCTGTGCGCCTGCTGACCAAATCGGTTGCGGCCGAATGCGCCATGTTGAAAACAGGCATCCGCTGTAACTCAATTCATCCGGGCATTGTCGAAAGTGAGATGGGCTCTTTGTTCCATGAGCAGCTTGTCGGCTTGGGTGTCGTGCCGGATATGGAAACTTCAGAAGCCGGCTTTTTGGCGGGTGTTCCAATGGGTGAGGCCGCCAGAGTGAGCGATATTGCCAGTGGTGCGGTTTACCTAATTTCAGATGCAAGCCGCTATGTCACCGGCACCGAACTGATTATCGATGGCGGCTTCTACGCGACTTAAGTGCGTAAAGTTTAAAGGGGAGAAATGAAATGTTAGAAATCAATGGCAAAGAATTTATTCCGGATGACGATTTGGTAATCCAGGGAGACGAATTTTCGGCATGCGATATTGAGCAGGCCGCAGTTATTCGCAACCCTTTTCCCTACTACGATTTGATGCGTGAAAAACCTATACAATATGGCGTGCGCGGCTATCCGCCCGGAACCGTGCAGGGTGTGGATGAACCAATTCCTGCGTGGGGAATTTTTCGTTATGACGACGTGAAGCATGTTTATGCCAATCACAAGATTTTCTCCTCAGAGGATCGCATGCAGGAGGCGTCAGAAGCACCTTCCATGATGCTTGTGAACCATGACCAACCTGAGCATACATTTTTGCGCAATGTTGCCCGTCAGGCCTTTTCACCAAAGCGCGTAGATCAGGATGTGGCGCCTTGGCTGGCCGAAATTTGTGACCACATGCTGGAAAAGGAAGGGCCCGGTAAAGTTGATTTCATGACCAATCTGGCCGCCGACCTACCCGCACGCTTTATTGCGAAGCTGCTTGGCACGCCGGCAGATGAATATCGGAAAATCCGCCAGTTTGCTGATGCCTATATGGGAACTTCGACCCAGACCACGGAAGAAAAACTAGCTACCAGTATCGAATTTAACGATTATTTCACCTACCACGTCAACGAGCGTTACAAACAAATTGAAGCCGGGACGGCCAAAGATAATCTGATGACAGGATTTATTGTAGCCGAAGACGACGATGGTAAAAAACTGACACCGGAAGAAGTGAAAAAGTTTTGCATCACGATGGTCGCCGGCGGCGCTGAGTCGAGCGTTTTCCTGCTTGGTAACCAAATTGTGTCATTTCTGGAAATGCCCGAACTGTATCAAAAAATGCGTGAAGACCGCTCTTTGATCCGGCCTTTCCTCGAAGAAAACATTCGCCGCACGGGCCCGATTCAGCGCCTGTTCCGCGAGTGTTTGGAAGACACCATGATTGGTGATCAGGAAATCAAAGAGGGTGAGTGGGTATGCGTGTTTAACGGCTCGGGCAATCACGACCCCAGCATGTTTGAAAATCCGTCCGAGTTCATCATGGGCCGTCCGAATGTCGGCAAGAACCTGACTTTCGGTCACGGCATTCACCACTGCATCGCTGCCCTTGTTGCGCGCAATGAGGCGGCAGCAATGATAAATGGTATTTTGGACCGGTATAAAGCGGTTGAGCCGGGTGATGGCGAAGTAATTTTTCAGGACCGTAATTTCATTAATTATGGCCCTTCTACCGTTCCTGTAAACTTTGTGCCGGCTTAGGGCGTCACAAAAGATTGAAGAGGGTTATTGGATATGAGCGATAATTCAATTGAACATTTGGATGTTGTCGTTGTTGGAGCTGGTTTTGCGGGCATGTATGCCGTTTACCGCGCCAACAAAGACAACCGAAGCGTGAAATGCTTTGAAGCAGGCACGGATGTTGGCGGCACGTGGTACTGGAACCGCTATCCAGGCGCGCGTGTTGATATTGAATGTTTGGAATACTCCTATTCTTTCGATGAAGCCTTGCAGCAAGAATGGGAGTGGACAGAACGTTATGCGGGACAAGCTGAAATTCTGAACTACGCCAAACACGTCGCCGAACGCTATAATTTGCGCGACTATATGCAATTTGAAACGCGCGTGGAATCGGCCATTTTCAATGAGGAAACGCAGCGTTGGGAAGTCAAAACCAATCGCGGAGATCAAATCTCAGCGAAATTTTGCTTCATGGCGACCGGGCTGATTTCGGCCCCCGTTGACCCCGACTTTGAGGGTTTGGACGGATTTAAGGGCGAGCAATATATGACCAGCCGATGGCCTAAGGAAGAAATTCAGTTTGGCGGCAAGCGTGTCGGTATCGTCGGCACCGGTTCGAGCGGCATTCAGGTCATTTCCGAGATTGCCGAAAAATGCGGCGAGCTTCTGGTTTTCCAGCGCACGCCGTCATACGTCATTCCGCTGCAGAACCATGAACTCGAAAATGGGCAGGCTGAAAAAATCAAAAGCAAATATGACGAGTTGCGGGCACTGGAAAAAGAGAGTTTTGGCGGGTTCACCTTGCTTCATTCTGACCTGTCGCCGCTGCCTTCTAAGTCAGCTTTGGAGTTGAGCGAGGAAGACCGTCGGGCGGAATATGAAAACCGTTGGAAGTCGGGCGGCCTGTCGCCCTATTATGCGTTCACTGATACGCTGATGGATGAAGACAGCAATGCTACCATGGCGGAATTTGCCCGGGAAAAAATTCGCGAACGTGTGAACGACCCGAAAATTGCCGAGAAGCTGTCGCCAGACTATCACATTTTGACGCGGCGCCTGTCACCGGAGACGAACTTCCTTGAGCAGTTTAACCGCGACAATGTCGATCTGGTTGATTTGAATGAAAAGCCGATCAAGCGTTTCACCGAAACCGGCATCATTGTCGGCGACGAAGAGATTGAGCTTGATATTATCATTTTCGCCACCGGCTTTGATGTGATGACTGGTGCTATGGATCGCATAGATATTCGCGGTCGTGACGCGCAAGCGTTGAAGAGCCGCTGGAAAGAAGGTCTGACAAGCTATCTCGGTCTGATGACCAGAGGCTTTCCGAACTTTTTCTGGATCAACGGCCCGCACAGCCAGTTCTACAATCCCATTCTTCTCGCCGAGTTCCAATGCGATCTGATTTTTGACGCGTTAAACCATATGGACGACTCCGGAAAGAAAATATTGGAGGCGACGGAAGAGAACGAGCAGGGCTGGGTCGATCTGACCAATCAGATTGGCAATATGACCTTGTTCCCCAAATCTAATAATTATTACATGGGTGACAATATTCCGGGCAAGCCTCGTCAGACGGTCTTTTTTTTGGGCGGGTTTCCGTTGTATCGCGAGCAGTGCGAAGCAGCATTTGACGGTTTGAACGCCTTCGAAGTGGCTTAGCCTTCGCCGTTAATTTGAGGAGATGGAATTGAGCGACACGGAATTGAAGAATGGCTGTCTAGGGGTATCGCCATTGATGGGCAAACAGTTCCGGTGCCGGCAAACCGGCCTGCGATTTCTGCCAAATTCTGTAAAATAACGACATCTCGTTTCAGTGCCAGCTTCGTGCTGGTGCCCTTTGCCAGTTGGAGACATAAATGAAAATTCATGTAACAGATCGCGACGGAGCAGAACATGTAGTTGACGGGCAGGAGGGCGATACGCTCATGAGTCCGTTGCAAGGTGCTGATCTGGTGGACGCAACTTGTAGTGGTTCATGTTCATGCGCCACATGTCATGTGTTTGTTGATGAAGCGTTTCTATCGAAATTGCCGGAACCGGAGAGTGCAGAAGAAGAGATGCTTGACTTCCTCGTCGAGAGAAAGCCCGAAAGCCGCCTGGCCTGTCAGCTAAAAATCACGCCGGAAATTGACAATATCAGAGTGACGGTTGCACCCGAAGAGGGCTTTTGATTCCCCGATTATTGCCTGCCATCATCTGGTGGCTGGAATAAACCTGCGACCTTTCACCAGGCCGTAGCTTCTTTAAGCGGTTGCCCTTCGCGAAAAGGGCCGGGGTATTGTTTGAATATTTCGTGTGTTCTGGCGAATATGGAAATAACCATGTTGATTTCTTCATCGCTTAATTCAGAGATGAGATTTTGCAGGTAATCTTTGCCATTGCTCAGCATGTCCTGAACCACCTTTTTACCCTCTGTGGTCAGACAAACGATTTTTTCGCGGCCCGAGGCCGGATTTTCGGTAATGGTTAGAATATTGAGCGGCGGATCCGTTAGCGATCGTATGGCTTTTGAGACAGAGCTGCTGGTAATCTCCAGCCAATCTTTGAGGGTTTGCTCTATGAGCTTGCGCTCCATTTTTTCGCCGTCAACACCTTGGGCGGCAATGGCCCATAGAATGATCACTTGCTGACGGTTCAGCGAAGCGCCTTTGCGTAAAGCCGTTTCCACCCGATTACCTGCTTTATAGTGAATGGGGAAAAATATATCGAGCTGCATTAGCGCCGAATATTCGCGTGGCACGCGCGGGATTTCTGCGTAATTATAATGTTTTTCAAGAAAGTTGGCAGCGAGGGGATGCTGGAGAAGTTGGTTCGACTTTTTCGGGTCTTCGTGTTTCTCCCCAAGTTCGATGCGTTCCCGGTCAATCATGCGATTAAAAATCGCATTTGTTTTGGAATAAATATACAGGCAGATATCACGTTCAGCATCGTATTTGGACATATTGTCCAAAAACCATTGGCACATGGCCGTGCCATTTTTAACCATGGCATGAACGAATTTTCGCCCCCGTGGCGTCAGCGTTATCAGCTTTTCACGTGCCGATTTAGGGTGTTCTTCAATTGTTATGAGTTCTAATGGACTTTTGGCTATGGCACGGATGGCTTTGGAAATGGCGCTGCTGCTGATGTCATACCAACCCGTCATAGTGCTCTCGATATATTTGCGGCGCATGGACAGGCCCTCAATGCCTTCCGAGCGAATAGTCCACAACACGGCGACCTGATGCCTGTTCAGAACATCATTGGTGCGAAGTGTGTCCTCCACCTTCATGCCGACTACGTAGTGAATTCTAAAGAACAAATCCAAGAGCTTTTCAGCGGCCAAGTCCCTCGGGCAATGTTCAATCATCACCTCAGGTGTCTTTTCAGTGTGTTCTAGAACCATGGACCACGCGTATCACAATTTGCCAGCCTTTCAAATACGCACATTCGTTATGCTAGTCGAGTTTTTCAACACCTTTGCAATTTATTTTGGCCATTTCTTTTTTTAACTCCCTCATTTTTTTTGAGGCCACGTTTGCATCCGAAATTTCGCCTATTCTTGTGGCCAGCATGGATGGCCACGAGAAGATCGCTTCTTCAATCTCGATACCTTGTTTTTCTTCTGTCTTTTTTTCTATTTCAGCTTTTCTTTTTTGGGCCATCTCATATGAAGCGGCCAGCTCGGCGCATTTTGTTTCGTTTTTTTTAGCTGACGCTGTGTCCAGCTTCGTGGCCGGGCTACACCCCAAAACAGTAATTACAGGCAATAATAAAATGAAACGCATCGATAACTCCTGTTCGATTTTGTCTGGTAATTTGCATGTTAAGGATCTTGGGCCTACTTTGTTTAGGAAATTTTATATTGATTGTTGGAGGTTTCTCCGTTGAATTCGTCGAGCTTTTGGCATAATAATTTTTTTTATGGGGATATTTCCTTTTAAAGTTCTCAACTATCTCACAGCGTAAGTCGTTTTTTTTATTTCAGAATATGCACCTTCATTAAAGATTTTGAACGTCAAGGAAAATAGTGTCAATCGGCAGATATTTTTTTCCCAAATTCAAAAAAAGAAATTGATAACTGACCCGCTCTGTGGCTCAGTTGTCAGCCAAGCTCTTCTTGGGTCCGGCTTATAGATCATCATTTTCGTTTTTGGGAGGAACGGATGGAAGAATTTCAGAAAAGAGTTGCGCAAGCAACAATGAAGAACAGTGTGGCGTCCTTCGTCATGCTAATGTTGATCACAGCGTTCTTCGCCGTTGGAATTCAACGCGTCGACATTCGAACAATTTTTTCCGATCTGTTTCCTAAGAACCATCCTTTTGTAGAAACATATAAAGACCATCCCAACTTTGGGAACCCTCTTACAGTGGTTATGATGGTGAAGGTCAAGAATGGCGATATCTATAATCCCGAAACATTAGAAAAAATTTGGCGCATGAGCCGGGATATTGACCTGGCTCCGGCGGTCGACCACGACCAAATACTATCAATCGCCACAGAGAAGGCTCGTTATTCTGAAGCGACGCCGTTTGGCATTGATACCCGTCCGCTCATGGGTGACCGTGCGCCACAAACCGAAGAAGAAATGCGCGAGTTTAAAAACCGTGTAAATAAGGCTCCCTACGTTCAGACCTTTTTTATATCTCCGGACGAAACGGCGACAGTGGTAACCGCGACATTTATCGAGCGCCTCTTGGATTACGGTAAGACATCTCAATATATTCAGGAAATGGTGGAACGAGAGCGCGATGACAATCATGAAGTTTATGTTGCCGGAGCTCCCATCTTAACTGGGTGGGTATATGCCTATCAGGTCGAGATGCTCTCCATCTTTGGCGTTACGCTGGCAGCGTTGTTCATAGCTCTTATCCTTTACATGCGCAATATTCCAGGAGTGATCACACCGCTCTTTGTGAGTATAGTCGCTGCGATTTGGGGATTTGGGTTTGTTGGCTGGATCGGCGATCCAATTGAACCGCTCATTATGGTTGTGCCGCTCTTGCTGGTTGCGCGCTCTTTCAGTCACTGCGTGCAATTTATCGAACGCTATTATGAGATTTATGAGGAGACCGGAGATAGACACAAGTCGGCTGAATTAGCGCTCAGGGTATTGATGGCGCCGGGTGCGCTTGGCATCGTTACGGATGCAACAGGTCTATTCCTTATCGCCATCGCTCCCATTCCGGTAATGGAACGCTTTGCACTTTTCTGCGGGTTTTGGGCGCTCATCTTGGTGCCAGCCAATTTGTTCCTGTCGCCTATTTTACTGTCGTGGTTTCCGGCGCCCAAAAATGTCAAAACTTTGCTTGGAAAAGAAGAGGGCGCGAAGTTCCATAGAGCGGTTGTTAATCTTTTGGAAAAAATTTCAAAACTGAGCTTTGGTCGGGGCGCTCGTTTTAGTGCCACTACTTTTGCTGTAATCATTGCGGTTTGTCTTTATCTGATGCCACAAATCCGGGTAGGAAATCCTGTTGAGGGCAGTAATCTCCTGTGGGAGGATTCTGACTACAACACCGCTGTCAGGGCCATCAACCAGAACTTCCCTGGCTTGATGACCCTAGAGCTTGTTTTTGAAGGCAAGGATGAAACAGTCAGGACTGTGAAGCGTGCCGAGACAGTAAAAGTCATGAATGAAATACAGCGCCGCCTAGAGGAATCGGAGTTTCCGCCTACGGCGACGCTATCCTTTGCTGACTACTTGCCAGAGGCGAGCCGGCTTTACCAAGGCGGCAACCCTAAATGGTCTCCGTTAGATTACACTGATGACGCTGTCAATGCCGCTGCCGGGGCTCTTCTGTTAGGTGCGAGCTCCAAGGCGTATAGCCATGTATCAGATTTTGAACTCAAAAACGGAACTGTGTCTCTGTGGTACAAAGATAATAAACAGGACACTGTTGACCAAGCTCTCGAGGCTGCAAATGAAATAATTGCGGATATAGGGCAGGATTTTCCTGAGTTTAAAATCCGCCTGGCAACGGGCGCGATCGCTTTGCAGCAATCTGTGAACGATACTGTGGACCTCTATCAATGGTATATTTTGGCGGCGCTTAACGCCGTTATTCTGCTCACCTGCTCGTTGGCTTATGGCTCTATTTTAGCAGGGATATTGCTTCTCATACCTGTAAACCTATCAAATATGATGCTTGGCTCGACCATGGTTTTAATGGGTATTGGGCTCGACGTTAACACCCTCCCTATCGCAGCGATCGGCATTGGCGTGGGCATTGACTACGGCATCTACCTGCTTAGCCGCATTTGTGAGGAGCACTCTGGGGATGATTATGGCACCGCCATAATGACCGCAGTCATGACTACCGGTAAAGCTATTTTCTTTACGGCAACAATCGTTCTGATAAGCATTCTGCCTTGGTATTATCTTTCTGGTTTGAAGTTCCTCGCTGACATGGGTCTTCTATTGGTGTTGGTCATGCTGATCAATATGGTGGTTGCCTTGATAGGCGTGCCGCTTCTCGTATATCTGCTTAAACCAAAATTTGTGAATGCCGATATTGCTTGGTTGAATGAGGACTGGAGAAAGATATAAGAGCTTGTGGCTCTTTGACTGATCATCAGGCAACGATTAGTCAAAGGCTATAATGTCATAGAACGTGCCAAATGTATCTAAAATGCAACATGTCTGCAAAAGATGCTTGTTTTTATAAAAACTAGCTTTCGGGCATAAAAAACGCTTGCAAATGGCGAAAATCAGTTATGAAGTATTCTAGCAGTATTAGAGATCCATTCGGTTCTTCAAATAGGGGGGTGCAGGTTAAGTGGAATTTTGGTTTTTAAGGTTGAGTTACAATACTCGTTCTGAAGACTTTTAATCTCCGCCAACTGTTTAAATTTAGATAACCAAAAATTTTTCTTGGGAGGGAAAAATGCACATCAAAAAATTTGATTCTAATTATTCTCGCCGTTTCTTCATGAAACAGATGGCGACCGGTGCGCTGGCCACTGGCGTGTTGGCACCTTTGTGGTCGACCATTGCCATGGGCCGCACGCTCGAAGGAGTGTATCCGGATGAGATTTCATCTTTTGAGGGCCTTACTAAGGGCAAAATCAATAATGGCGACGTAATCAATGCCAACAATGTTGATTTCCTCAAAGACTACATGGACGAGGTCGCGTTCATGCAGGTCAAAGAAATGGGCCGCGAGATAGACACACACGCGACAACCTTGGATCCTAGCTATCTGTCGCCGCCAGACTATCTCGGTGCATCTGTCAAAAATTCTGGTCGCGCCAAGTTTAACGCTGATGGTAATGTGGTAACTGATGATGGATCCGCGTGGATCGGCGGGAACCCATTCCCTGACGCTAAGAACGGGGCAGAGGCATTTGCAAATATCACAATGTCTTGGGGTCGCTACGATAACACTTTCTATGCGATTCAAGAGGATGACCTGAACCCAGATGGTTCGGTTGCATATTCTTATGACTTTGCTTGGATTGAGCAGCAAGCCACTGGTCGGGTTAGCGACCCTGAAGGCGTTTATTTTAAAGGCCAGCAGGATACGGTTCGTTATCAAACTGCTTGGTTCAACGCTCCGCAGGACGTTAAAGGCACTGCCTTCTTGTCCACCTGGCCATATGATCAACGGCAGTACCCGAAATTGGAGGGCTATCTTCCTGCGTTTAAACGGGTCCGTCGCTTCCCGACTAATCAGCGTTTTGAGCCGCTCCTACCTGGTCCGACTTGGTACCTGTCGGATGCTTGGGGTGCGGGGGATCCCTGGTTGACATGGGGTAACTTTAAGATTGTCCACCGTGGTCCGATGGTCGGTCCAGCTGGTGGCGGTAACTTTAACTCTAAAGACCCGAACTGGAAGCGTGAGCGTGTGGGTGGGCCTCAGGGCACCAGCTTCTTCCGCTCTGACTATGAGGTTATCCCGGACGTGGTTGTTATCGATTGCGAGCCTACCGGCTATCCAAGGGCGCCGATAAGCAAGCGTCGCGTCTACCTCGATGCTCGGACGATGGTGGCATACACCAGTGTTAGCTACGACCGTCAGGGCAAGGTGTACAAAAACTTCGAGCACGGTAATGGTATGTCCATCGATAAGGACGGCACCGTAACCAAAGCTTACAGAGGCGGTCCGCTCTGGACTTGGAACTTCGTCATCATCCACGACGTTCAGACTGGTCGGATTTCGCTGCCGGAGCTTGTTAAGGAGATGGCGGGCGGTTATCCGACACACTATGATGACACTGCTGACTATGATCGCTATCTAACTAAGTCAGCTATTCGCCGCTTGGGTGCCTAATTAGATGCGGCTCCTTAAGACAGCTTTAACTCTTACTTTTCTGGGGGTTGTCGGCTCAGCTTTTGCGGCTGACAACTTCCAGGCAGTGAGGGCTGGATTGCCTCATGATGCAATTTATTCGATCGACCGATCTGGGGTTTCTCTCTGGGCGATCGGTGGACACGGCCTCGTTTTGCGTTCTGATAATGGTGGCGCGGACTGGGAAAGAATTGCCTCTCCGGGAGACTTTGCGGCCTTGGGCATGGCCATTGATAGAGGTCAACCGGTCATAGTTGGCCAAGCTGGAAAAGCCTTTATGTTTTCTGCTGAAGGTGAGAATTGGGAGCCGCTGGACTCGGGTACCGAAGAGCGCCTTTTAGACATTGCAACACTATCCAATGGCAGTCAAATGGCAGTAGGCGCTTTTGGTACAATCGTAAAGCGGTCAGCTGGAAGCAAAAGTTTTAAGAAGATCGCTGTGGATTGGGACGCAATTGTCGAGGACGGCTTTGAGCCGCATTTGTACGATGTTATGCAAACAGAGGCCGGCACCCTATTAATTGCCGCCGAATTTGGTATGGTTTTGCTTAGCCGCAATGGTGGCAAGACCTGGTCTGTCCAGAACACGAATGACTCTTCCGTTTTTGCTCTGCACCAGGGTGCAAATGGTCGCCTGGTTGGTGTAGGACAAGCTGGATACATTATCTCGTCTATCGATGATGGTGTGTCCTGGCAGGCAGCCAAATCGGGCACAAAAGCGAATCTCTTAGGCGTAAGTTCGTCGGGCAAGGCTTTTGCCGTTGTAGGCGTTCGTGCAGTTTTGAAAAGCAATAATGGTGGCCGCAGTTGGCAGGCCGTTTCTAATCGAGATACTGAGAGACGTTGGTATCAAGGTGTATCGGGCATAAGCCCAGATGGCGATGGCAGAAGGTTTTTAGCTGCTGGTCAATATGGACAAATCGTAAATTTCTGATTCAAAAAGTATTTGGGAGGATACTAAAATGAAAAAGCTAACACTAACTCTGGCGGCACTTGGTGTCGCGGCAACTGGGGGGGTGGCCTACGCTGAGCCGAGTTTCAGCGTTACTGGTATGATCCGCCAAGAAATAGCCGCCAATACTGGTGACGCTAACATGCACACTTCATGGGGCTCGCCTTGGAACGGCCGGCAGAACACCAGTCATATTGGAAACCTAAGCGTTTTAGGGCTTAACTTGCCTGCTCACCAAACAACCCGCGCGAATGTTAAAGCGGAAGAAAATGACTGGAACCAATTCGCGACCAGATTGGAAATCGACGTTCAAGGTCGGTTAAGCGAAAATGTTACCCTTTACACGAAGTTACGCGGTTATGCTGAAAACCCCCAAGATGATTTTCTGAGGCATTATGATTATTTTGGTAAGGCTGCTACCGCAAACGGAGTTGACCATCCTGAGGCACCGCTCTTCGCATTGCCGTCGAGAGTGTTCCGAAACACGCCTTTAGATGATGGCTACGGGTCGGCCCTCGAGAATAACGGGCAAGATTATATGCTTGATATTCCCGCTCTATATCTGGATTACAACAAAGGTCCGCTCTGGCTTCGCGTTGGTAATCAACAGATCGCGTGGGGCGAGGCATTATTCTTCCGGGTATTTGATGTTGTGCAAGGCCTTGACTTGCGCCGTCATAGCTTCCTTGGCGTTGCAGCCGAGGAATATTCGGATAGTCGTATCCCATCCTTGGCAATCAGAGGAAGTTACCGTTTTGCAAACGACTGGGAGCTCGAAGGTTACGCTCAGCAGTTTAGGCCGACCATTCTTCCTAGGCCTGGAACACCCTACAGCGTAGTTGCCGAAGCATTTACAGTATATGAAGAGCCAGGCTATGAACAAGATGAGGACGATATCGACGTCGGCTTCCGGTTGTCAGGTCAATGGAATGATATAGACTTATCGTTCATGGCAGTTTCGAGGACAACGCCTGATGGGACTTATCGCTGGGCACGAAACGAACTTTATCCAAGCACAACCGATCCAGACAATGGTAATGGCAACGGCGCTCCTCAATTTGGGCGTCGTCCGGGGCTGGCATTTGCGCCGGATCCTCGTGGCACAGCAAGTGCGGACGAGTGGTTCTGGGGTGCGTCGTGGCTTCGCTTCAATCCAGTTACCACGTTGGATACTTCAGTTACAGAGGCACCTTTTGCAGTAGCTGCCGCGGCTGCGGGAGCGTTTTCACCAACAGCAACTGCAGCTCAATTGAATGCTCAGAATCCTGGAACAACTACAGCTGAGCTGCTGGCTAAAGGTGAGTTAGACCTCTTCTTCAGCCTACCGGCTGTAGGCTTTGGTCCATTGCGAGGCTATCTGCACCGCGATTATGACGAGGAAGTTATCGTGGGCGCGAGCGCGAAATATGTTTTCACCGGTGCTCCAGACAGCTTCACGGACCAACTTATTTTGGGCGTTGAGGCGACCTTTACACAAGATCGCTTGTTCACAGCTCCAAGCCTATCTCAGACCAAGATTGAGGAAGATGAGTTTACGAGCGTGGTTTCGCTTGAGAAATATCACAAGTTCTCAGCAAAGTTTCCGGCTACTTACATGGTCGCCCAGTGGATGCATAAGTCCGAAAGCGATATGTTTGGTCGTCATCTATCGGGAAATGGGTCTCCATATGAAACTGGCGGCGTTCCAACGGGCGATGATCAATTCAACGCAGTCGCCTTTGCATTTCAACAACCATTCCCTAACCTGATCTGGCGGGCTGATCTGTCCGTGTTGTACGATCTGGAGGGTGGTTTGCTGGTGCAGCCGGGTGTCCGGTGGCGTCCTCGCGATGATTTCCAACTAGATCTCTATGCAAATTTCTTGGATAGCGACGGTGGCAATGATGACATCATGGGCACCATTGAAACTATGGATGAGGTATTTTTGAGAGCTTCCTATTACTTCTAAAGGAAGTCACCAAAGAATGAATGGCCCGCCTCCGGCGGGCCATTTTTTTGTTGACCCTGTGGCAAACCCGCTAAACAATAAGCCATGCGTATAAAAAAATACACAAGTGACTTTTCAAGGCGGCAGTTCATCAAAACCCTCGGCGTTGCCGGCGCTTCTATGGGCGTGCTTTCGCCATTGTGGTCGGTTTTGGCTGAGGATGGTGACCATTCAAGAGCCTATCCTGAGGAACTCTTGTCTCTGGATGCTTATACTGGTGGGAAAATATCCGACACCGGAACCATTGACGCAAACAACGTTGATTTCGTTAAAGATCTACTCGATCCAATTCAATATCTTCAGGTCAAGGAGTTGGGCAGAATTTTAAATGTCATGCCCCAGACAACTGATTTATATCGTCTTAATCCGCATGATTATCTCGAAGCAACATTCCGTAATAGCGGAAAGGCGACCTTTGATTCTGATGGCAATGTAACGACTAAAGATGGAAAACCTTGGATCGGCGGCACGCCGTTTCCAAATCCAAAAAATGGCACTGAAGTATTTGCCAATGCGACGCTGTCCTGGGGTCGCCATGATGCATCCCTCTACCCAGTAAAGGAAACCGATTTAGATGCGGATGGTAATATTACTTATAAATACGAGGCTGTTTGGATCGAGTATCAAGCTACTGGGCGTGTGACAATAGATCCCAAACCATATTGGCCCGGTCACGAAGACAAGTTGCGTTACCAAAATATAATATTCATGAAGCCCAATGATGTTGCCGGCACCTCTTTTTTGAATATTTGGCACTATGACCAACGCAAGTTTCCTGAATTGCACGGCTATCTGCCAGCATTTAAGCGTGTGCGCCGGTTCCCAACCAATCAGCGCTTTGAGCCATTGATTGCTGGAAATACACTCTATCTTTCAGACGCCTGGGCAGCCGGAGATCCTTTTTTACTTTGGGGCAACTTCAAGGTAGTTCACCGTGGGCCTTACTTAGCCGCTGTGGCAGATAGCTGGACTGGTAAAGACGATAATTGGGGCCATACGACACATGGTGGCAATGAGAATGCGATGTTCTGGGATACTAAAGTTCAATTAGTTCCTGAAGCAATCGTGGTGGAAGCTGAACCAACTGGTTTTTCGCGCGCACCAGTCGGCAAGAAACGGGTCTGGTTCGATGCTCGCACACAATCACCAATATCGATGGTGACCTTTGACCGGAAGGGCCAGGTATTCAAGTCATTTGATGGCGCCTATTCTGTCTACGAAGCCAATGGAAAGAAGGTCATGAATGGTAAGAACCCATACTGGTCCTGGACCAGGGTCCACGCATATGACGCGCAGTCTGGGCGCATGACACGCCTCGCTCAAGCTTCCAAATTGCAGGGCGGATATTCGATGAAGGTTAATGACCCGTCTTTATATGATAAATATCTCACAGTAGGGTCACTGCGCCGCCTCGGAATCTAGAAATTAAGACGGAAATGCGAGCTTTGAAGCGTTTCATAGACTGAAATAGCGGAAAACCATGCCGAAATTTTATTTTAAACTAGCGCTGCTCTTTATTGGCGGCTTGATCGTCGCCTCTTTTTTGACGAGTAAAAAATTTGAAGCGGAAATCACCATCGCCGCACCGCCGGAAGAATCTGGCGGGTGTTGATAGGCCCGGGCGCCTAAACAAGCGCCAAATAGAAACCTTTTAGGGTCAATGACAATCCTGCGTATAACACGGTCATTGGTCTAACAGTTCTAGGCATAGTGACATTCCTCACGATCTCGCACACACTCCACTGATGGTGGAAAAGTTAAGGGCGTTCCATTCAAGAATTCCGAATACAGGACTTGATGGGATGAAGCGTGGAATTCAAACTAGTTTATTAGTTTAGGGGGAACAGGATGAATGACGTAGTTGCCTACATGAGTGAAGCTGCCAAGGCGGCGCGAATTATCAATGGACTGCCCGACAAAATAGCATTGCGGCCCATTAAAAAGGTCGGAATTATTGGAGCCGGAACAATGGGTGGAGGCATAGCAATGAACTTTGCCACCGCGAGCATTCCTGTCACCATTGTCGAAGCTCGAGAAGACGCGTTAACGCGTGGGCTCAACGTTGTGCGAAATAATTATCAGCGATCTGCTGACCGCGGCCGCTTCGCGCAAGATGAAGTCGATGAGCGCATGGCGCGCATCGAGGGTGCACTTGAAATAGAAAAATTAGTTGACTGCGACTTGGTTATCGAAGCTGTTTTCGAAGATATGGACTTAAAAAAGCGAATTTTTTCTGAGCTAGACAAAATTTGTAAAGCAGATGCAATTTTAGCGACCAACACCTCGGCACTGAATATAGACGAAATAGCTGCCGTCACGTCGCGGCCTCAGGATGTAATCGGCCTTCATTTCTTCTCGCCTGCCAATGTCATGAAGCTTTTGGAAATCGTCCGTGCTGATAGGACCGCTGATGATGTCGTTGCGACCTCTATGGCGTTGGCAGTTGCTATTGGCAAGGTGGCAACCCTCGTCGGGGTTTGTCCTGGTTTTGTCGGCAATCGTATTTTGGCTGCCCGCCAGAGCGAGGCACAAAAACTGCTTAGTGAAGGGGTGCTGCCATGGGAGGTAGACGATGCCTTCAATGCCTTTGGTTTTAAGATGGGTCCATTTCAAATGTCCGATCTAGCCGGACTTGATATTGGTTGGAAAAAGGGAGCGAAAACCGGAAATGCCATCCGCGACCAATTATGTGAATTGAATCGGCGTGGCCAAAAAACGGGCGCCGGTTATTATGACTATGACGACAACCGCCAACGTAGCCCCAGCAAAGTCACTGAAGGTATTATCGCTGATGTTACGGGCATCGAAGCGGGTAGCTTGGGTGTGTTGCAGGAAGACATACTGGCAAGACTGTTACACCCCATGATCAACGAAGCGCTGGTCATTTTGGAAGAGAATAAAGCGCAAAGAGCCAGTGATATCGATGTGATTTGGTCGTTCGGCTACGGCTGGCCCGGTAATACAGGCGGCCCAATGTTTTATGGTGATTTGATTGGTGCTGAAAAAATTCTTGCTACAATGCGAGCCTTGGCGGCGGGTGATGACAGCATAAAGCCCGCTCAAACACTTGTTAAATTAGCTGAGCATGGTGGTAAGTTTATTGAAGTGGACTTAGGCGGTCTTAAAACAGGATAAGAACCTTTAGAACGGGTCGGGCGGGTGCTCATACGGTGGTGCCAAGCTGCTCAAAGCATGGCTTATCATTTTTATTGGTTTATAGTTAATTCGAAGTCGTAAACCAGCAAGGATGCCTTCGTGAAATTTGTAGCACAACTTTTGTTCGCCGTAATTTTGGGTGCGTTGATTATCACTGGGCTGACGGCGCGCTACCTGCCCCCGCATCATGTTACCGCACGTGTTAATGCGCTGAGCGACCCAAATAAAGTTCGGTGGACTGCTCAAAGTGTCAGCGAATTGTTTCCCACCCGTATTGTCGCCCGAGGTGACAAAACATTCAGATTTGACAACGATTCAGATTTCTTGACTGGGTTCAATTACACCTTCGAGGGTCAATCGCACACCATTGAAAGCATGATGCATGATATGGAAACGCTCGGGCTTATTGTGGTTCATAAGGGCGCGGTAATTTATGAAAATTATAGCGAGGGAAGCGGTCCGCATAGCCATTTTACCACCTATTCACTTGTCAAATCGCTCGTCTCAACCCTAATTGGATTTGCCGTAAAAGACGGCTTAATTTCCAGCGTCAATGACAAGCTGGAAGCTTATCTGCCGGAGTTGGCAAATACCGCCTACGCCGGTGTTACTATCAAGCAAGCATTGCAAATGTCGTCTGGCATTCAATTTGACGACCCCCTAAAGGGTGAGGCAGATGATACAGTCAACTGGGGGTTGACTGCGATTATACTGAATAATAAGTCAGCTTTCGAAGCTGCCCTTCGGTTTCCGCGCGTATCGACTCCGGGTACAGTATTCAATTATAACACTGCCGAAACACAAATCCTACTCGAGTTACTTGCTCGCACAACCAAAATGGATGCCGCCGACTATATGTCTCAGAAAATCTGGCAACCCCTTGGGATGAAGCACGATGCATCATGGGTGATCGATCGGCCTGGCAGTGGTGGCCGGGAAATAGGTGGAGCATTTTTTAACGCGACGCTTGGCGATTGGGCGCGCTTTGGTCTCTTCATCAGCCGTGATGGCGTATGGGAAAGCGAACCGCTTTTACCAGACAACTGGCTAGCCGATGCGACGACAACAACCGAAGCCCATTTGGCCCATGGCAAAGTCGATAAGAACTGGCGAAAGGGATATGGTTGGCATTGGTGGACATTTGCTGATCGAACCTTTCAGGCGGATGGTAGCCGCGGACAGAGTATTTTCATTGACCCCGCACGCGAACTTGTGGTTGCTAGAGCCAGCGCATGGCCAGAAGACTGGGTAGAAAAATATGACGATCAGACCCATGCATTCTATAGTGGGCTGTCTGCCTTCGTGGACTCAAAATCCACTGCTGCTAAAAAATAAACTGTGATGAATTCGTGCGCCGTGAAAAGACGGAGCTAGCCCGTCAGATGAATTTCTGGAACAACCGGACGGACGGTGGGTTTTATAAGCGCGACTGCTTAACTAATCTCAGACTATTTTTTGGTTTTTTCCCAAGCAACTGGCTCTTCGGAAAGTAAATTTTTTGGAAAAAAACGATATGTTTTTGTACACACTGTACGAATCGTAGTTCATAAATATAAAAACAGTTACGGATTTCTTGTCATGACTGATGCTCCTAAAAAGCTTGAAAATCGTTACGTAAATGACTTGCGCAAGCTGGAATTCGGCAAACGGCAAACGGCATCGATGCGCTTTGGCCGCTTTCCCTTTTTGGTATCGATCATTTTTCTTGTTGCTGCCGGATATTGGGGCTTTTTGAACTTAGATGTATCAACTGAAAACATAATTATACTGGTCGCGGCATCAGCTATTGGCGCTTATATGGCGCTGAATATTGGGGCCAATGATGTAGCGAATAATATGGGTCCGGCTGTTGGCGGGCGCGTTTTGACCATTGGCACCGCGGTGGTTATTGCAGCTGTATGTGAGAGCGCAGGTGCGCTTCTGGCAGGTGGTGATGTGGTAAAAACTGTAGCAAAGGGGATTATTGACCCGAGCAGCGGCGTCAGTGTCGATGCTTTTAGAAATCTTATGTTGGGCGCCCTGTTGGCAGCAGCTTTATGGATAAATTTAGCGACCTACCTTAATGCCCCAGTCTCAACAACCCACTCTATTGTGGGTGGTGTGTTGGGTGCAGGAATTGCCGGTGCGGGCGTTGGTCTGGTGAATTGGGTGACCATGAGCAAGATAGCGGCAAGCTGGGTTATTTCGCCTGTACTAGGGGGCATTGCTGCCGCCAGTCTTTTATTATTTATAAAAGTCAAAATATTGCGGGTCGATAATAAATTACAAGCGGCCAAAAAATGGGTACCGATTCTTATTGGTCTGATGGCTGCTGCCTTTGTCGCCTATATGGCGATGAAAGGCCTGAAGAAAATTTGGAAACCCGATGCTGACGAAATTCTAATTTTTTCAGGCCTGGCTTTTCTTGCCACTTGGGCCGTATCGGTTCCCTATATTCGGGCCGCAGCCCAGCCTTTGCAAAATCGCCGAAAGGATATTCATCATCTTTTCAATGTGCCCCTTATTATAGGTGTTTCGCTTTTATGTTTTGCGCATGGTGCTAATGATGTCGCTAATGCTGTCGGCCCACTTGCCGCCATTGTATCCACTTTCGCTACTAGCACGGTTGAGGCAAAAGTCGCTGTGCCGTTTTGGGTTATGCTTATTGGTGCGCTGGGCTTGGCTCTGGGCTTGTTTTTATTCGGTCCAAAGCTCATCAATACGGTGGGTGAAAAAATCACGCGACTTAATGCGCCGCGCGCTTACTGTGTGGCACTGGCCTCAGCTGTGACCGTTTTGTTGGCGACCGCTTTGGGTCTCCCCGTCAGTTCAACCCACATTGCCATTGGCGCTATTTTCGGCATTGGTTTCTTGCGCGAATATGTCGAAAATCCGAATAAAAGGCGCATTAAGCCAAGTCATAGACTCAACCACACGGCGGACGATGCCTTTAACAACACCAATCACCGCCAAAAGCGAAAGCTGGTGCGCCGACGCTTTGTGGTTTCCATTGCTGCGGCCTGGGTCATTACTGTTCCTGCATCAGCCAGTATCGCAGCAGCTATATTTTATGTTCTACAGACTTTAACACTGCCGGTGAAATAGCCTCAAATTGCTTGATTAAGGTTCTGAAATCATCGCGGTCGGTGATGTGTGGTGCGTCGCGCAAAAGAACCCAGTGGCGTTCGCGTTTGGCTTTTTCCGGCCAATCACTAAGTTGCTCAGTCACCAAAAACGGATAATAAGTAACGGCAGTCTGCACAATGCCCTGCGCGGATGATTTGCCGATGGCAGCTGTTATCGGAAAATCGGTAATAATATTTCCCCTAATGCCGGCTTCTTCAAAAGCTTCGCGTTTGCAGCCGTCGGCATGGGTTTCGTTAGCCGCCAAATTACCTTTTGGTAAAATCCAACGCCCTCGCTGTTGTGATGTTACAAACATCAGTGCAATACGCTGGCCTCGAGTGGCCATGGGAATAACACCTATTTTGTGGTCCATATCTGCTCCCAAGTCACTGGTATTTGTCTGTAAACCCCGTTTTTTTCACTGATCCAAGCATCGATGGCTTCGCTATTTTTGGCAAGAGCAATCGATAATTTTTTTTCAGTCCTTAATGCTCTTGGGCACTTAACGTCGCATATTATTAAAATGAGGAACAATGGTGCCCAGGGGCGGGATCGAACCACCGACACGCGGATTTTCAGTCCGCTGCTCTACCAACTGAGCTACCTGGGCGATGAGACACGGAACGCGCGTCAAGACCTTGGTTTATATGTCATTACCAGTGCCCTGTCCAGATGCGTGGCCGGCCTGAAAATGGGCGGAAAATAAGGTAGAGAAGCTTTACTCCTACGGTTGAATATCGGGCATATGGCCCGCCTCATTGCCTTGATAAGAGAGGATTTCAAAAGTAGCCTGAAAGGGTTGTTGTTAGTTGTTTTTTGATTTGTGCCGGTTCGTTTGTTCATATTTATAAGCATTGTTTGCTCTGGCCCTGCCGGAGCACTTGGCGGTGGCCTGAACAGTGACGGATGCCACAAAGACCTTAAAAAGGGTCAATACCATTGTCACAGAAATTCAGACACACCCGACACCCCCGATACTGAGGCTCGTGATAAGTCGCCTCGTCACACTCCCTATTCGAGGGATTTATATTCTTACCGCAGTTACCCCACCAATATATCGACCGGGTTTTACACCGGCATGAAATGCCCGACCAATACCGACCATGTTGTGTCTCTAAAAGATGCGCACGAAAGCGGTGGTTTTAACTGGTCGTCATTCAAAAAAGCGCGGTTTGCAAATGACAAATCCAATCATGTGCCCAGCTGCAAACGTATAAACAGCTCTAAGGGATCAAGCACGCCGAAGGACTTTTTCAGAAAGAGCGGTGATGGCAGGGGCATGGATTATGAGATCAAAAACCGCTGTGCCTATGTTGAGATTTATTTCAAGGTGAAAAAGAAATACAACCTCACATTCACTAATAACGCACCGGAGGTGTTCGCCCAATGTGGTATCGCCCTCAAATAATGGGATATTAAAGATTATTCCCATCAATTCGCGGCCCTAAAAAATTTTGGCTCCTCGACACGCTGATATTTCAACTTACTTCCCATAGACCGATGATAGAGGGACGTCATGCAGTCTGATTATCTAAGCAACCAACAATTTATTCCGACCCGTATGGCCGGCGAGGCGGCCTTAGAGGTTTTCGCGCCCAAAATGGGAAAACGCTATACAAACGGGCGCAATTTTGATCGAGGCATGGGTCAACACCGCGATGTTTCAATGTTATCGCCATATTTGCGGCGACGGCTTGTTCTTGAACAGGACGTGGTCGCAACAGCAGTTCAGACGCATGGTGCAGAAGGAGCCGAGAAATTTATCCAAGAAGTTGTTTGGCGCGCCTATTTCAAAGGGTGGCTGGAACACCGCCCCGTTATCTGGGATTTATACAAAAAGGGCCTGGCACGTGACCTCGCCGCGCTTGATCGCGATAGTGGCCTCCGCAAGCGCGTAGAGGCCGCTGAGACCGGGCAGACCGGGCTCGATTATTTCGATAGCTGGGCGCAAGAGTTAGTCGAAACTGGTTACCTTCATAACCATGCCCGTATGTGGTTTGCCTCAATCTGGATCTTCTCACTCGAATTGCCCTGGAGGCTGGGGGCGGACTTCTTCTTTCGGCACCTTCTTGATGGGGACCCGGCTTCAAATACGCTGGGGTGGCGTTGGGTTGGAGGCCTCCACACGAGGGGGAAGCCCTATCAGGCACAGGCTTGGAATATCGCCAAGTTTACCAATAACCGTTTTAACCCGGGCTCCGCTGATCTCGCAGAAGTCGTTGAAGGTCTGGAGGGCGAAGAACCTGACGGCCTGCCCAGCGTATCTCCACCGCGGATGCCGGATAACCCCGATCCTCGCCGCCCGACTGTTTTGTTGGTCACTGAAGAAGATTGTCGCCCCGAAGACTTCGACCTGTCCCGTTTGAACCTCGTTGGTTGCGTGACACTCACAGCAAGCCATCTGCGTTCTCCTTCAGCCGTTTCACCTTTGGTAGAAGAGTTTGAGCGAGAGGCGTTAAAGGATGCCGCCTTGCGGAGCAATTTGGATACAACTGAGCTTCGAGCAGGTGTACCGGCTGATCTGGCCCGTTGGGTTTCTCGCGCGGGTGCCACTCAGATCGCCACGCCGTTTATTCCAACTGGCCCTTTGCGCGACTGGATGCTTGACGCCAAGCCCGCTTTGGACGAGTCCGGAATAACGGTCGTAGAATGGCGCAGGGATTGGGATGAGGCGATTTGGCCGCACGCGACAGCTGGCTTCTTCAAGGTCAAGAAACACATTCCTGATATACTCTATTCTATCGGAGTTACTTGATCCGTCCCGACGCAAAAGTGGGGTTTTATATCGGGCGAGTGACGCTCCGCATGGTCTTGATTAGAAATGGCTTCAAAAGTAGCGTTAAAGCATTGTTGCTGGTTGTTTAAACCGGAGGAGGGAAAGTTATGACACAACCTTTATATACCGTTCGCCAAGTTGCCTATGTGGTGAGAGATATGGAAAAGGCTCTTAAATACTGGACTGAATATCTTAAGGTGGGGCCATTTTTCATGCTCGAGCATGCCCCTCTGGAAAATCAAAAATACCGGGGCGGCGCATCAAATGCAGATATTTCTATCGCGCTGGGTAATTCCGGGGATGTACAGATTGAACTGATCTATTGCGAAAATGATGCGCCTTCCGTCTACAAAGAGTTTCTCGATGCCGGCAAAACCGGCGTTCATCACTTTGGGATGATGCCCGAAAATTTTGAAGAGACGTGTCGGGATTATGCTGCCAGAGGTCATGAGGCTGCTTTTGAATGCACGGTCGGCGGGGCCCCTCTGGTTTATTTCGATACTGTAGACAGCGTTGGGCACTTCATAGAGCTTTGGGACAATAATGAAGTGTATCTGGATTTGTTCAAATTGGTTGAAGATGCGGCCAAAGGCTGGGACGGGACCGATCCGGTGCGACCCTCACCGCTTTAATTTCTGTATCACCGGGATTTTCGATTATTCCAGCGTGAGACCAAAAGTTTTGGGTTCTGGCTCTGATAGTGAAGCGCGCGGACACACGGATAAATGCGTTACAAAAAATTCTCATAACAATTTTTATGTAACGTAAATATTGAGTGATGATGTGAACCGTGCTAAACTATTTTCTTGTAGTGGGTTAGTGGCTGAAATGGCCGTTTGTCCCAAATAGCTATGAGGAACGAGCGAATGTATGCCCAAATGGTGAAATCCGAGAATACAGATAGCGGCCCGGAATTTGACGCCTTCCAGGCGCGTATTGATGCGGGCGAAAGAATTGAGCCAAAGGATTGGATGCCCGACGGCTATCACAAAACATTGATCCGCCAAATCAGCCAGCACGCCCATTCCGAAATTGTCGGGCAATTGCCGGAAGGAAACTGGATTACACGTGCTCCGACACTGGAACGCAAGGCCATTTTGCTGGCCAAGGTTCAAGATGAGGCCGGGCATGGTCTTTACCTTTATTGTGCGGCTGAAACATTGGGCGTGAGCCGCGATGAGCTCACGGAAATGCTGCTGGATGGGCGCATGAAATATTCGTCGATCTTTAATTATCCGACGCTGACATGGGCGGATATGGGCGCGGTTGGATGGCTCGTCGATGGGGCTGCAATTATGAACCAGGTACCGCTGCAACGGACATCATACGGTCCTTATGCGCGGGCAATGATCCGTATCTGCAAAGAGGAAAGTTTTCATCAACGTCAGGGCTATGACATTATGATGAAGATGGCTCAAGGTTCTATCGCACAAAAGCGCATGGCGCAAGATGCGCTAAACAGGTATTGGTATCCGTCGCTCATGATGTTTGGACCGTCGGACAAGGAAAGCGTGCATTCCACGCAGTCGATGAAATGGCGCATTAAAATCAATTCGAACGACGAATTGCGCCAGAAATTCGTCGACCAAACGGTTCCTCAAGCCGAATATCTTGGTTTGACTGTTCCGGATGAGAAGCTGCACTTTAATCAAGAAACTGGGCACTACGAATTTTCCGAGCCGGATTGGAACGAGTTTTTTGAAGTTCTCAATGGCAATGGGCCGTGTAATACCGAGCGCTTGTCTGCACGCAATAAGGCTTGGAATGACGGTGAATGGGTGCGTGAGGGCATGATGGAGCACGCTCGTAAAAAAGCCGCGAACGAAAAAGTGGCGGCCGAATGAGTGATGAGAGCCCCACCGCCCGCAATGAATGGCCGCTATGGGAAATATTCATTCGCGGGCAGCACGGTATGTCGCACCGCCATGTTGGATCTTTACATGCAGCGGATAGCGAAATGGCAATTAAAAATGCGCGCGATGTTTATACCCGCCGCAATGAAGGGGTTAGCATTTGGGTTGTTGAAGCATCAAAAATAACAGCGTCATCCCCATCGGATAAGGGCCCAATGTATGAACCGTCCCAATCCAAAGTCTACCGTCACCCGACATTTTTCGACATTCCCGACGATGTAGGAGCAATGTAATGCGCGACCCCTTGTTCGAATTCTTGCTTCGGCAGGGGGACAATACCCTCATCTTGTCTCACCGCATCAGCGAATGGTGCGGCCATGCCCCTGTTGTTGAAGAAGATATTGCGCTTGCCAATATCGCACTTGATTTGCTGGGACAGACGCAAATGTGGTTGGGCCTTGCTGGTGAGGTGGAAGGCATGGGCCGCAGTTCTGACGATCTGGCGATGCTTCGAGATGCGTGGGATTTTCGCAATGCGATTTTGGTCGAACGCCCAAATGGTCATTTTGGACAAACCATGATGCGGCAATTCCTTTTTGATGCCTATCACGTTGAGTTGCTGTCTGAATTGGTCAATAGCAGTGACGCCCGCATCGCCGCCATTGCCGCGAAATCTCTGAAAGAAGTCGAATACCACGTTGAACGCTCCGCCACGACGATTATCGCTCTTGGGGACGGAACGCAAGAAAGCCATGCGCGCATGCAGGCCGCATTGGATAATCAGTGGACATTTGCGGGCGAATTGTTTGAAACGGATGCTGGCGATGAGACGCTGAATGAAACGGGCATCGCGCCCTTGCCGTCATCGTTACGCAGCCGTTTCGACGCCCGCGCAAAGGCGATCCTGGGTGCGGCAACACTTGCCATTCCGGAAACAAGTTTTGCACATTCGGGCGGTCGGTCGGGCAAACAGCACAGCGAGCATTTGGGACATTTGCTGACACAAATGCAGTGGCTGCAACGTGCCTATCCGGGGGCCACGTGGTAGCGCATCCGGATATAGAGACCGTGTGGCAATGGCTGGACGAGGTACCCGACCCCGAGATCCCTGTGATTTCACTCGTCGATTTGGGGATTGTTCGCGATGTGGCTTATTCCGGAAATGTGCTCAGTGTCACGCTGAGCCCCACCTATTCGGGTTGCCCTGCGACACGGGTCATCGAGCAGGATGTGCGCAACGCGCTGGGCGCACATGGTGTCGAACAACTTGTTATCAATCAGCAAATTTCGCCCCCCTGGACGACGGATTGGATGTCGGAAAAGGGAAAGACGAAATTGCGCGAATATGGCATTGCGGCGCCAAGCGCCAAGGGACAGCCAGAGGCCTGTCCGCTTTGCAGTGCAAACGGGGTCAGCCTTGTGTCTCAATTCGGCTCAACCCCGTGCAAGGCGCACTGGCGATGCGACACATGTCATGAGTCCTTTGACTACTTCAAATGTATTTGAGGGGGTGAAATGGCCAAATTTCATTCTCTGATAGTTACTGATGTTGAAAATACAATTCGTGATGCAATTGTTGTTTCCCTCAAACCGGAAGATAACAAAGCTGATTTTGATTTCGAACAGGGTCAATATCTGACCTTTCGCCAGGTCATTGAGGGCACCGAAATTCGCAGATCCTATTCGATTTGTGCGGGTAAGGGTGAGGGGCTTAAAGTTGGCATCAAACGTGTTGAGGGAGGCGCTTTTTCCAATTGGGCAAATGATACTTTGACACCGGGCATGCGGGTTGAGGGAATGGTGCCCATGGGAAATTTCCATATGCCTCTCGAACCTGAACTTGAAAAAAACTATGTTGGGTTCGCCGGTGGCTCCGGGATTACCCCTGTCCTGTCCATTCTCAAGACCACTTTGAACCGAGAACCGCAATCAAAATTCACGCTTGTCTATGCTAACCGGGGCGTGAACACGATCATGTTTAAAGAAGAGCTTGAAGATCTGAAAAACCAATTCATGGGTCGGCTCACCATCTTGCATATTTTAGAAACTGAGGCTCAAGATATTGACCTATTTCAGGGGCGTGTAGACGAAGAAAAATGTGGCCTTCTGTTCAAGCACTGGATTGATATTACGGCTATGGACACCGCTTTTATCTGCGGCCCCGAACCTATGATGTTGGCCATAGCCGACGCTTTGCGCGCGCATGGTTTGCGCGATGAGCAAATTAAATTTGAACTTTTTGCCGCGTCTCAGCACGGGCGTTTGGAACAGAGAAGAAAAGCGGCCACATCTGCTGATAAGATTATAGCATTGGGCGTCACAATAGAGGGCACGCAGCGCCGAATTACCATGAATGCCGATCAATCGATATTGGAGGCTTCCCTGGATCATGCCCTCGATGCGCCTTACGCTTGCAAGTCGGGTGTGTGTTCGACCTGCCGGTGCAGAGTAACCAAAGGCGAGGTCGACATGGTCGCCAATCATGCGCTTGAGGATTATGAAATTGAACAGGGGTATGTCTTGGCCTGCCAGTCTTTTCCGGTAAGCGAACAGGTCGATGTCGAATTTGATCACTAGGTTTTTTAAAACCCTCTGAGCTTTGGCACACCGCCCATTGTCATGGCAGCGACTGTTTTGGCGTAGGTCGCACGTCCGTCAGCATCGTTCCGCGTGTTCCACATGTAAAACCAATTGAGCATGCCGAACACGGACATAGTGGCTGCGCGCAGGGCCTGCGTGTCCGATTTAAGGTCTTCATTGGTGGCGCTCAAAAATGCCTCCAAATGGTGCACCATATCGCGTTGATATCCTTTGAGAATGCATTGCTGATCCTCCGGCAATAGGGGAATGCCTTCGGTTTGTATTTTATGTTCGTCATCCATCCCCTCATAGGCATTTAAAATCTCAGCGCAAAGCGCTTCTAGCGATCCCTGCACATCGCTTATATCCAGTTCTATCGCGATTACGAGACCTCGAAGGCGCGACAAATAATTGTCCAGTATCTCAAATAATATGGCCAGCTTGCTGTCGTAATAATGGTAGATGTTTCCTTTCGATATGCCACAGGCTTTGGCCACTTCTGTCATGGAAGCGCTGGTCACCCCACAATTTGCAAATACATTTGCGGCAGCGGCCAGAATCCTCTCACGTTTAGCATCGTAGTCTTTGGCTATTGTGCGAACCATGCCGTTTTATCGATTGTCCACAACGCGGCGTGCCTTGCCTTGGGAACGTTCGACCGCGCCGGGGTCACCGACCGTGATTTCGGTTGAAACACCTACAATATCTTTTATTTTTTTGCCCAATGAGGCCGCCGCTGCAGAGCGGGCGTCTTCGCTTGCGGCGTCGGCTTCAACCTCAACATGCACGCGCATGGCATCCATGCGCCCCTCTTTCAACAATTCTATCTGAAAATAAGGAGCCAGACCGTCGGTTGCCAAAACCTGCTCTTCGATCTGTGTGGGGAATACATTGACCCCGCGCAGAATAATCATGTCATCCGACCGGCCGGTAATTTTTTCAATCCGCCGCATGGTGCGTGCGGTGCCCGGCAACAGGCGGGTCAAATCACGTGTGCGATAGCGGATCATCGGCATGCCCTCTTTGGTCAATGAGGTAAACACCAGTTCGCCCTCCGACCCGTCGGGCAATACCGCGCCCGTTTCGGGGTCGATGATTTCCGGATAAAAATGGTCTTCCCACAGATGTAGGCCGTCTTTGGTTTCGACGCATTCATTGGCTACCCCGGGGCCCATTATCTCGGACAGGCCGTAAATATCCACCGCATGCATGTCAAAGGCCTGTTCAATTTCCTCGCGCATGGAATTGGTCCACGGTTCGGCGCCAAAAATACCGACGTCGAGCGATGATGCGCGCAAATCCAGCCCGGCCGCGCGATAGGCTTCCAGAATATTGAGCATGTAGGACGGCGTGACCATAATCGCTTTGGGTTTGAAATCCTCAAGCAATGTAATTTGTTTTTCGGTCTGTCCCCCGCCCATCGGCACCACGCGCGCACCCAGGCGCTCAATTCCGTAATGCGCGCCAAGGCCGCCTGTGAACAATCCGTAGCCATAGGCACAATGCACCAAGTCGCCTGCTCGCACGCCGGACGCGCGCAAGCTGCGCGCAACCAAATCGGCCCAAACATCAATATCCTGCCTTGTATAACCAACAACGGTCGATTTTCCGGTTGTTCCGGAGGAAGCATGAATGCGGATGATTTTCTCATCCGGTACGGCAAACATGCCAAAAGGATAGTGATCGCGCAGATCACCTTTGGTGGTAAACGGGAATTTCGCCAGATCAGATAAATCCGTCACATCATCCGGATGCACGCCGGCAGTATCAAAGCGCTCGCGATACATGGCAACATTGTCATAGGCATGGCTCAATGACCATTTCAAACGCTCCAATTGAAGCGCCCGGATCTCGTCTACTGATGCGATTTCAATCGGGTCAAGATCCGATTTTTTTGGCGTTAAATCCTTCATGTTTGTCCGTCTCTTTCTACATTCCCTTTAGGCTGATACGCCAAGCCTGAAGCCTTCTTGTGGCTCCCCTTTGCCTCAGCTGATTTTGCGTAGTTTAATGGCGTCCGTGACTATCGGCCTTTAAAATTTGGTGCCCGTTTTTCCAGAAATGAACTGACCCCTTCGGCGTAATCCGCGCTTTCGCCACAACGGGTCATGAATTCGGCCTCTTTGTCGAGATGGGTGAGCAAATCATTATCCCAAGATGTCTGGATCGCTTCTTTAGTAAGTGCAAGGCCCAATGTGGGCCCTTTGGCGAAGCTTTCCACCATGTCGCGTGCGGTTTGCATCAGGCTCGCATCCTCGACCGATTTCCAGATGAGACCCCAGCTTTCGGCTTTTTCAGCGCTTAGAGGTTCGGCGGAAAAAGCCAGTCCCTTGGCACGGACTTCGCCAAGCAAATGCGGTAGATGCCAACTGCCGCCCGTGTCAGGGATCAATCCCACTTTGGAAAAGGATTGGATAAACTTGGCACTTTTGGCTGCCAGTACGATGTCACAAGCGAGCGCAATATTTGCGCCGGCGCCCGCGGCTACACCATTTACGGCACACACAACCGGACAGGGCAGTTCACGTATTTGTTTCACGAGCGGGGCATAAAATGCGCGCACTGTCGCGCCCAGATCCGGCGGCCCGTCCATTTTAGAAGGGTTTCGGTCGCCCAAATCCTGACCCGCACAAAATCCGCGCCCCGCGCCCGTCAACAATACGGCACGCGTAGAGTTGTCTTGAGCTTTTTGCAAGCACGCACGAAGGGCCAAATGCATTTCATCGGTAAAACTGTTGAGTTGATCGGGCCGGTTCAGGGTAATCTCAAACCAACCATCATGTTCAAGGCACTGGATTGTATCGCTCATGAATGTAGACTCCCTCAATCAATTTCGTTTAATCGTTGCATAAGCCGACCAGTCGGTCAATTATTAAACAAGAATCGAAGAAGGAGTTACATGCGGCCCATGACGCCTGCCGTCCACCATATCCTTGGCGGGGAACGTCCACGCGTCTGGTCGTTTATTGTGACGATTTTCGGCGATTTGGCTCGCGAAGATAACCGCTATATTAGCTCCCGAACACTTAACCGACTGACCGCACAAATCGGGGTGAAACCGGAAGCCACGCGTGTGGCCCTGCATCGCCTGCGCAAAGAAGATTGGCTTGAAAGCGCAAAATTCGGTCGTGAAAGCCACTATCGCCTAACCGATAATGGGCGCAATCTTAGCCGCGAGGCTGCGCCGCGTATTTATGGGGCGGCTTCGGGGCAGGCGCTGATGCTTGCTCTGTATGATCCGAGCAAAATTGCGCCAGAGGGTTTCCGTATCTCTTCCGGCATAAGCCTGGTCACATCGAAATATGAGGGTGCGATGAACCTTGCGGTAACAGACCCGCTGCCCTCATGGATGGTGGATCGATTGGTTGCGTGCGATGTTTTGCGCGCTGCCCGAAATTTACACGCGCGATTGACGGACTTTTCCACCGGATCGGGTTCGGCGGAATTGGATCACGCTGTGCTACGGCTTTCATTGGTGCATGAATGGCGCCGTATCATTTTGCGTGTGCCGAATGTTCCTGACGTTTTGTTCGAAAACGCGGTGCCACTTGGTGAGCTGAGGGGGGCGGTGCAACGACTGTTGTCATCGCTATCGGAAGTATCGCTTGAACAGATTATCGATTCCTAGATATTGCCAGCTACGCCCACAAATTCGATTTTAATTGACCTGCCGCTCTTTGCCTTCCCAGAAGGGTGCCCGTAAATCGCGTTTCAGCACCTTGCCCGCGCCCGAAAGGGGCAATGGGTCAGCGCGCAGCTCGCTTGAGCGTGGCAGTTTGTAATTTGCAATCAGGGGACGACAATGCTCGATAATTTCATCCATGTTCGGCGCCATACCTTCTTTCGGAACGATAATCGCGTGCACCGCTTCACCCCACTTGTCGTCCGGAATGCCGATTACCGCAACTGCGGAAACCGCGTCATGGGTGGAAATGGCGCTCTCGACTTCTGCTGAAAAAACGTTCTCGCCGCCGGTGACAATCATGTCTTTCATGCGGTCAGCGATAAAGATGAAGCCGTCATCATCCATATAACCGCCATCGCCCGTATGCACCCAGCCATCGACCAGCGTGGATGCTGTCTGGTCTTTTAGCTTCCAGTAACCCTGCATGGCACCCATGCTGCGCGCACAAATTTCGCCGACTTCGCCTCTTTTAACTTTATTGCCGTCTTCATCGACGATTTTAACCTCCGTGCCTGGTACCGGTCGTCCAGCCGAGCGCAATTTGGAATTATTGCCTCCCAGCACATGATACTCCGGCTGTAGGGTCGTCACAATCGGAGCCAGCTCGGTCTGGCCGTAACCTTGGATGATATTCAAATTCGGCAGACGCTCGATCAGGTCGATCAGGAGGCCTTCCGGCATGGGCGAGGCGCCATAGGTCAGATATTTCAATGACGCCAGACGTGCTGGATCAAATTTGTCCGAGTCAAGCAACATGCCGATCATAGTCGGCACCATCAGGGTGTGTGTAACCCCGTGGGTTTCGATGGTGTCCAGCACGCCGTCAATATCAAACATGGGAATATAGGCATGGGTCGCCCCGACCGCTGTTAGCCCGCCGCTGGCGCAGCCATCGGCTAAATGAAACATGGGCCCGGTGTGCAGATAGAGGCTTTCGGGCCCCGCTTCGCTCATTTTTGACATCACCAGATTATTGTACCAGAGCGCTCGGTGCGGCAGCATTACGCCTTTGGGAAATCCTGTCGTTCCGCCCGTATAGTAGAGCCCCGCGAGGTCTTCGCCAAAGCACATGGCGTCGTCACATAAACTGCCCTGATCCACGAGGTCTTCATAAGCCAGCATGCCTTCCGGCGCCTCGTCATCGTCAAGATAAATGACCGTTTTCAGCCTTGGGCATTCGGGCCGTATTTCGTCGACCACAGGCGCAAAGGCTTTATCCACGAACAAAATTTCAGCCTCGGAATCGTTTAGCGAATAGGCGTTTTCGACGGACGTCCAACGAATATTCATCGGCACCACGGCGGCACCCGCCCACCAGACGGCATGAAAATATTCGGTATAGCGGTCAGAATTGAGTGCTAGAATAGCTACGCGGTCTCTTGCTGAGGCACCCAGCTTGCGCAAGCTGTCGGCCAGCTTTGCCACGCGCTCGCGATGTTCGTGCCAGTTGCGCTTGCGGGTGCCCATAATCGTGGCACCGGCATTCGGGCGCGTATCCGCTGCCGCGTTCAAAAATTGTGTGAGATTGGTCATCGCTTAGCCCCCAATACCGCATGAATTAAAGATAACACCTACGGCCTAGTTTGTTTTCTTTAACCTCACAGATATTGTTCCAAAAGGCAGCGCGAAAGGCAAAGAAATAAACGCTGTCGAGAGGTTTTAAAAACTGGCGGCAAGCGCGCGGGTGCCGGCCAACATTTGTTTGAATGTCGGTCGTAATTGATTGGCTGTCACTTCGGGACTGGCGAAATTTGCAATGACCAAATTTTTCGCGCGGTTTACATATATCACCTGCCCATGCACGCCCATGGCAACGCGCTCGCCTTGGGCGGCATCAAATTGCCACCAGAAACTGCGATAGCCGGTGAAGCCGTCAATGAATCGTTCATGTGTGGCATCGGCATTGACGCTGGCGGCTCCGGCGGCGCGGTCTTCGTCACTCACATCATAGGTGTCCTTTATCCAGCTTTCCGGTGCGATTTGTGTTTGTCCGAGGTAACCGTCATTGAGCGCCATGAGGCCGAAACGTGCTGCGTCGCGTAAAGTGGAGTTGAAGCCGCCTGTTGCGATGGGTGCGAAAGACACATCTGTTGTAAACACACCGTCATGTTCAGCCCCCAGCGGTGCCCAGATATTCTGCCGGATAAAGTCGACAAGCGGTGCGCCGGTAATGCGCTCGACCAACCAGCCGATCACATCCACATTTGGCGATTGATACTGAAACATGGCACCGGTAACGCCGCCATCTGCCTGGCGGAATTGTGGCAGCATATCGCGCACACCGCGCGGCTCATCGGATACGGCGGGGTCGATTGAATAAAGCGAAAAATCCGCCATAAAACCCAATCGTCGGAAATATTCCAGATGCACGCTACCAGGCGTCATCTCGTCATATTCTTCCGTATAGTCGAGCGCTGTCACCATATTGAGTACATTGCGGATGGATACTTTCCCGAACACGCTGTCGCCAAGTTCCGGCAGATAATGGGCCGGTGGTTTGTTTTCATCGATGTCGAAGCGACTTTGTGCGATCCCGAACGCGGTCGAGATCAGCGATTTGGTCATGGAAAACCAGATGTGGTGGTCGCTGTCGCGAAAGCTGTCAAAATAGCGCTCAAAAACCAATTTGCCGTCATGCACGACAAGATATCCGTCAATGCAGTCTTGCGCCATCGCTGTGTCGAGCGTCAGCGCTTTTCCCTGCCACTCATAGCTGAATTTTTCGATATCGCGCGATGTACCGATCGACAAATCATAGACGGGGCCACCGCGCGGCACCATAAGCGAGGGTAGGGTGGAGAGGTTGCGCAAGTGCCAGCGTATGTTTTTCGGGTCGCGCCACCCGTTAAAATGGGCGGTGCGCGGCATCATTCGGGATGTTTCGCTCATCTGTTCCTCCTGACGTCCGGTATGCGCCGGCGCAATGCCGCTCAGTGCCGGACAAATAGTTATCCAGCGTCGGCAAACTTATTTTGCTTGTCAAGTTGCTTGGGTTCTCGCGCGATCTAGGTGCGCAAGAGCATGCCGCCATCGACATTCAAATCATGGCCCGTCACAAAGCCGCTGTCATCGCTTGCCAGAAACAGCGCACCCCGCGCGATATCGATAGGTTGCCCTAATCGGCGCAGGGGTGATTTTTTCGCCCATGTATCGGCAATTTCATCATGCGCGAAAGAGGCCGCTGTCATGCCGGTGTGAATGGCACCGGGTAAAATGCAATTTGCGGTGATGCCATACTTGCCCAGTTCTAGCGCCAGAGTACGTGTAAAGCCCGTTACGCCGGCTTTGGAGGCGCAATAGGCGGTCAGACCATAATCAGTATGTTGCGCCATCACCGAGGCCACATTGATAATGCGCCCGGCGGGGGCGTTTTTAAGATGCGGAATGGCTGCCTGACACAACCGAAATGAGGCGGTGAGGTTGACGTCCAGCGTCTTCTGCCAAACCTCCAAAGCCATGTCTTCGCCCAGTGCATTGGAACCGATGCCTGCATTATTCATCATAATGTCCAGCTGACCAAATCGGTCAACTGCTTCGCCGATAATTTTATCTGGAGCATCCGCGTCGGAAATATCCATTGCCAAGCAATTAATATTGGCTGTCTCGCCATGATTGTTGTGCAGGCCCGTTTCACCCAGGTCAACGGCCAGGACGCGCGCGCCTTCGACGGCAAAAAGCTGTGCCGTGGCCGCGCCAATGCCCGATGCCGCGCCGGTTACAATCGCCACTTTGTTTTCAAGACGCATGGATTCCTCCCCCCTTTTATATCCTTGTTGAATGCCGTCAGTGAATTTCGTCCGGCGTGTCAATCTCGCGCAAAGCTGCTTCCATCTCGGCGTCAAAATCATCCGGCGGTTCAACTGCGGGGATGGCATAGGTGCCGCCCAGCCAGCGGTGCAGGTCAATATCGGCACAGCGCTTGGAGCAAAAGGGTTTATGCGTCTCTTGCGGCGGTTCATCTTTGCAGATCGGGCATTTTCCCATAATGGCGCTCGTACGTTTATTCATCCACTGCGGGGCGGATTTGTTGCAAGCTCTGGGCAAGCGTCATGCCGCCGCGTCGCCGCGTCATTTCTACCACGCTAAACTCCGACATCGGGCCTATACGCACCGGCTGTTTGTCGCCGGTAAACCCCTCATCGAGGGCCTGCAAAACCGTTTCGCTATCGGTACTTTCGGTCATATCGATAAAGTCAATTGCTATCAGCCCGCCAAGGCCACGCAACCTGATTTGCCGTGCAATGATTTGGGCGGCTTCCAAATTAACGGCGCGCGCCGGTGCGTCGTGATTGCCCGAATTTACATCAATCGTTGTCATGGCTTGCGTGGTTTCAAACATCACCCAGCCGCCTGAGGGCAATTCAACACGCGCGGATTGGGCTTCTTCAATGTATTCGTCAATATTGTGCCGGTCGAACAAATATTCGTCATCGTCGGATTTTTTAATGCGGTCAACAAGGTCGGGCGAATGCTGGCGGCAATAGGCTTGTGCGGCACGAAACGCAGCTTCTCCTTCAATGCAAATAATTTCAGTGCTACTGCGTACAAGGTCGCGTATGGCGCGTTCAACTGGGCCCAAATCTTCGTGCAAAAGGCTTGGTGGCCGGGCTTCCTCGGCTTGATCAATAAGTGCTTCCCATTGCGCGGCGACGCTCGTCATATCCGCGGCGAGTTCGTCGGCCTGCATGCCCACTGCGGCGGTGCGGATTACCCAGCCTGCCGGCCCATCCATACCTTCAACCTCAATGGGGTCGGCGTTTTTACCGGCGACAATTTGGCCGGCAAGCTCGCCCAGACGCGTACGCTCGCCTTCATCTTCTATACTGCGCGATACGGCAATGCGGTTGCGGCACGGCGCGATAACCACGGCGCGACCCGGTAGGGTCACATCCGCGGTTATTTGCGCGCCCTTGTCGCCCACTGGCGGGCGTGTGACCTGCACAAGCAATGTGTCGCCGCTTTGCACACAATCTTCAATTGGGGTCTCGCGGTCGGCGCTCGGCACCAAAGCGCGTGCCTCGCGCGCGCCCAGAAATCCGGCCCGATCGAGGCCGATATTAACAAAAGCCGCCTGCAAATGCGGCACCACGCGTTCAACCTGGGCAAGATAGATGCGGCCGTTCAGTCGGTCGGCGGCGTCGGCTTGTGTTTGCCCCATCGGGGCAGCCTGAAATCCGACAAGCCTGCCGTCTTCAATTTGAGCAATCCGTGCGGTGGCGTCGCGCACGCTGATCAAAACCTCATGGCCCATTATCTTCTCCAACTTCCGTGACCGTAAAACCCACCCCCGACAACATGGCGACAGTTTCAAAAACTGGCAAGCCTACAATCGCTGAATACGACCCAACAATGCGGGTTACAAAACGCGCGGCCTTGCCCTGAATGGCATAGCCGCCGGCCTTGCCCCGCCATTCGCCGGATGCCAGATAGGTTTCAATATCTTGGGCATCAAGCGTTTTCATCCGCACGCGGCTTGTGACCAGACGCCTTGCGACACAAGCACCTTCGGCAAACAGACACACGCCGGTGCTGACACGGTGCCCGCGGCCGGACAAAGCTGTGAGGCACTCATGTGCGGCATCGCGCGTTTCGGTTTTTGGCAAAATGCGCCGCCCGATACTGACAACCGTATCGGCGGCCAGAACTAGCATATTCGCCTTATTGGCAGTGTTTTGAGAAACATAAAGAGCTTTCTCAAAAGCAAGCCGCGCGGCGAGTTGTGGGGGCAATTCTCTGTGCTTCGGGGTTTCGTCAATATCGGCTGGAACAATCGTGTCGGGCACAATGCCGACCTGCGCCAACAATGCCTGACGGCGCGACGAGGCGCTTGCAAGGCATAGCGGCTTATTTGTATCGATAGGTAATCCGTCCTTTTGTGAGATCATAAGGTGTCATTTCTACCAGAACTTTATCGCCCGCCAGCACTCGAATGCGGTTTTTTCGCATTTTGCCCGCAGTATGGGCAATCACTTCGTGGTCGTTTTCGAGTTTTACCCGAAAAGTTGCATTCGGCAACAATTCGACAACGGTTGCGTTAAATTCCAGTAATTCTTCTTTTGCCATTCGTCTCACTTATTTCTTGATGCCGGAGAATGGTCAGAATATGCAGAAAAATCAAGTCTTTTCGACCTATCCGCGCATTTGCAACACGCTGATCAGCGTGAATAGACGCCGCGCCGTATCGTCGTCAATATCGGCCTGGCCGGCAAGTCGTGTACGCAACGTCTCGGCACCTTCATTATGCAAAACCCGCCGCGCCTGATCAATTGTCTCAATTTTATCGGGCGTTGCGCTGCGAATGGCGTCGTAATAGCTCTCGCAGACCATGAAATAATCCCGAATATGGCGGCGAAACGGCGCCATGGAAATATCAATAGTCTCCAGCGGGGCGTTGTCAGTATCAGAGATGTCAAACTGAATGCCGCGTTCGCTGAGAGACAGCCGCACCCTGAAGGGGCCGGTTTTTCCGCTAATGAGACGGAAATGATTGCCTTCAATAAGGTCAAAAATGGCAACACGACGCTCATGCTCGATATCTGGATTGCGCGCAACCAGCGCCGGATCATCAAGCGAAATATGCACGATACGCTCCGCCGCTCCGGATTTGCCGGAGGTTGCATCGCGCTTGTCGGGCGCGTCAGCCATTTTTGCCTGAATTGGCAGGGCGTTGGTTTAGCCGGATGGAAATGGAGCGGCCATGCGCGTGCAATCCCTCTGCATCGGCCAGACGCATGGCATTAGGACCAATTTCGGCTAGCGAAGCGGCGTCACAACGCACCAGCGAACTGCGTTTCATGAAATCCAGTACCGACAATCCCGACGCATAGCGGGACGCGCGCGCGGTCGGCAGCACGTGATTGGGCCCGGCAATGTAATCGCCTACCGCTTCGGGCGTATAGCGACCCAGAAAAATGGCGCCTGCATGTCTGATATCGCGCGCCAAGGCCTCAGGATCTTCGACGGCCAGTTCAAGATGTTCGGGTGCCAGCGCATTTACCAGATCGGCGGCATGCGTCATTACATTTTCAACAATAACAACCGCGCCGAAATTTTCCCAACTGCGGCGCGCAATATCAGCACGCGGCAAGTCGTTCAAGAGCATATCGACTGCCGCGATCACCGCATCGGCAAATTCGGCATTGTCGCAAATTAATACGGATTGGGCGACATCATCATGCTCTGCCTGCGACATTAAATCGGCTGCAATCCAAGCCGGATCATTATCGGCGTCGGCTACCACCAAAATCTCGGATGGCCCGGCCATCATGTCGATGCCGACCTGTCCGAATACCTGCTTTTTGGCCGCTGCGACATAGGCATTGCCCGGTCCGACAATTACATCTACGGGTGCGACCGTTGCTGTGCCATAGGCCAGTGCCGCAATCGCCTGCGCTCCGCCAATTCGGAATATTTCATTGACGCCCGCATATTTTGCTGCCGCCAGAACCAGGGGGTTTATTGCTCCCCCAGGGGCGGGCACCACCATGGCCACCCGAGTAACACCGGCCACGCGCGCAGGAATGGCGTTCATCAGTACGGAAGAAGGATAATTTGCCAACCCGCCTGGAACATAAAGGCCCGCCGCATCGACCGGCGTCCAGCGATGGCCCAGCTCAACCCCGACCGCATCCGTGAAGCGGCTGTCTTCCGGCTTTTGCCGCGTGTGATAATCGGCAATGCGGGCAGCGGCATTTTCGAGCGCCGCGCGCGTTTCGGTCGCGCAAGCTGCTTCGGCCGCGTCGATTTCTGCCGCGCTCACGCGCATGTCGGTTTGCTTGAGGTCAAGCCGGTCAAATTTTTTTGTGTAGGCGACAAGTGCGTCGTCGCCGTCGGTGCGCACGGCATCAATAATTGCACTCACATCGGCATGCACATCGGCGTCCTGCTCCCGCTTCATTGATTGCAGGGCAACGAAACGGTCGGAGAAATCCGTATCCGCAGAATTCAGGATCATCTTGCACGTCATCTAACGGCTCCTGCTATGCGTTTGCATCATGAGCCGGCCGCCGAGTTGCGGCCCATGGCTCGGTTATATCTTCCAATATGGCTTCGCAAGTTTCTACCGCCAAGCGTATTTCGCCGCCACCGGAAAAAATAATCGAAACCGTGCCCGCCGGCGCGTCTTCCGCTTCAAAGCGTAACGCCAGAAGCGACAATACGCCATTGGGCTGGTCGGTGCGAATATTGCGGCGTTGGGCGCTCACAATGCTGCCAATTTGTAGTGCACTTCGTACGCGTAAAGATTTGCTTTCCGGCAATTCCCAGCAAAAACGGTTCATCACGAGCACCACGCGGCGCTGGTCGTCCAGAAAGGCCATATCACCGGTTTGCAAAACCGCATCTTGCGTATGGGCTGATATGATATCCATATCCTCGGCGGCTCTGGCGAAGAGTTTGAGCGGTCTGTGCGTCATGCTTCTTCCCGCCAGATTTTTGCACCGCAGGCTGAGAGTTTTTCCTCGATGCGTTCATAGCCGCGATCAAGGTGATAAACGCGGTTGATGGTTGTCGTGCCGCGTGCGGCAAGTCCGGCAATCACCAGCGTGACGGAAGCGCGCAAATCGGTCGCCATGACGGGCGCGCCGTAAAGCCGATCAACCCCTGTAACAATGGCCGTGTCGCCTTCCAGCGAAATATCGGCACCCAGCCGCACCAGTTCCTGCACGTGCATGAAGCGATTTTCAAAAATCGTTTCGCGAATGCGGCTGACGCCATTGGCGCGGCACATAAGCCCCATAAAAGGGGCCTGTAGGTCGGTGGCAAAGCCGGGATAAGGTTCGGTGGTGACAGGCGTGGCATTTGGTCGACCTTCCGGGGCAGAAACCCGCAAAGCCGGTTTTGTGTCCGTGTCGCTTTCCGTCACTTGCACATCGGCCAGACGCATGGCTGGCAATAAAGCGCCCAGTTCTTCTCCCGTAATGCCCGTAAGGTCGACCGACCCGCCGCTGGCGGCCACCGCCAGCGCATAAGCGCCGGCCTCAATGCGGTCGCGCGACACCGTATGGTCGGCCCCGCCCAATTGCCCGACGCCGGTAATGTGCACGGTGCGCGTGCCCAGCCCGTCAATCTTTGCGCCCATTTGTTGCAAACAGCGCCCAACATCGACAATCTCTGGCTCGGACGCGGCATTGGTGATAGTGGTTCTGCCTTCGGCCAGTGTTGCCGCCATCATCAGGACATGGGTGGCGCCCACCGAAACAAAAGGCAGGTCAATGCGCGCACCCTTCAGGCCGCCGCGCGCCGCGGCGATGACATAGCCGCCCTCCACGGCAATATCAGCGCCCATTTTAGCAAGTCCCGACAGGTACAGATCCACGGGCCGAGTGCCAATGGCGCAGCCGCCGGGCAGCGAAACCTCGGCTTTTCGCGCGCGCGCCAGCAATGGACCCAACACCCAGAAACTGGCGCGCATTTTTGCCACCAACTCATAAGGCGCGCGAACACTGCTCAGATCATGGGCGTGCACGCGTACTCCTTCGCCGGGGCCGCTGCCAAATTCTTCAGCTTCCGCCCCCAACTCGCGTAATACATTGGCCAGCGTGCGCGTGTCGGCAAGGCGAGGCGTGCCGCGCAAGGTAACCGGCTGGTCGGTCAAAAGGCCAGCTACCATGAGCGGCAAAACCGCATTTTTGGATCCGGAAATTGCCAATGTGCCGTGTAGTGGCGTGCCGCCCTCAATGAGAATGCGATCCATATCAGCGATTGCCCCGTGCACCGGGCTTTCTGGCGGTGCCGGATGATTTGCGGCGGCGCAAATTGGCGCGCAATGCTTCGGCCAGCTTTTTTTGGCGCGCCTCGCGGGTTTGCTCGCGGGTTGGAGGGTTTGACGAATTCTTCATTCTATCTGTTTGCCGCCCTTCATGGACACGGTCAAGCCTCTTCATGGGCCGGTACGCATCCTGTTCAGTCGCCCAATTTGTCGTGTCGCGCAACGACGCCGCGCCGCGGCCAGTCCGGACGCAAAAATATGTCTCGCGCGCCGCATTTGGAGCATTTGAAGCGCCGGCTCAGCCCTTGCAAGGATGCATCGCCGAAGCGTTCCAGCAGGGGCGCGACTGCGACAATTCGGTGGTGGCTGCATTTTTCACACCAGACCCATAAATCAAGCCTGCGCACGGCCAGCCATGACAGGCGCGCAGGTTCCGGCGCTACATTATCTTCGTCATTTTCCCGATCATCATCCAACACGCAACACAAGCTTTCAAACGCAATAAATTAAGAACAAAACAGAAACACACTACGGATTGACAGACTGGGGGTCAAGCTGTCGCCGCCGCCCGTCTTCGGCTGCGTGCTTGATTTCCGACACAATACTTGCCATAAAATCGCGGCATGCTGCCGTAGCTCAGGGGTAGAGCACTCCCTTGGTAAGGGAGAGGTCGAGAGTTCAATTCTCTCCGGCAGCACCATTTAAAAGGTTGAATGGTGCAGCAGACAGACCGATTTGAAAGCCTGTCCAAGATTTTCAACGAAGCCATCATCATCGTTGACCGGACGGGAGTTGTAGAGCGTTCAAATGCCAAAGCGTTTGAGTTGCTGGGCGCGCATATCGCACACCGGCCGCTCGATGTGCATATGAGCCGCTTGCGCCGCGCGCTTAATCGGCGCGCTGACAGTGCCGAGAACAGGCCAGACATTATTCGAACCGTGCGCGGGGCGGGATATTCGCTAAGTCGACCTAGTACTTGACGCCATAGGTTTTATGCTTGACGGTTACTCTTAATTTGCAAGTGGAGGAGTTAGATGAGCAAGACTGTTGACTTTATATTCGATTTTGCAAGCCCTAACGGATATTTTTGCCATAAAGTGATACCAGATATTGAGGCGCGCACGGGGGCTAAGTTCGTTTATAAACCGTGCCTTCTGGGCGGTATTCACAAGTTATCAAATAATCAAGCGCCAATGGTGGCCTTTGCAGATATTCCCTTAAAAATGGCATATGACTCTATTGAAATAGATAGGTTCATCAAAAAACACGCTATCGACGAGTTTAAGATGAATCCGAATTTCCCAATTATTACGTTGCAGCTAATGCGCGCCGCCGTTGCTGCTGATATAGACGGCTACTTGATGGAATTTATCGAAGCTATGTTGCCCTGCATGTGGGAAAAAGAATTAAAGATGGATGATCCAGAGGTTTTAAAAGCCGCCTTTTCAGATGCAGGCTTTGACGCCGACAAAATTTTTGAGCAGATGGCTTCCGATGAAGTTAAAGCAAAATTGATTTCTAATACTCAGGAAGCCGTCGACAGGGGTGCCTTCGGTATTCCGACATTTTTTGTTGATGACGAAATTTTCTTCGGTAAGGAGCGCCTCGGACAGGTCGAGGAATTGTTGCAAGACTAGCTTATCGGCGAGCCCTCAATGGTGATGCGGTGCATTTCACGCCGCGTGCCGTGATAATCGTTCAGTGCATAATGCCATGTGCAACGATTGTCCCAGAAGGCGATTGAGCCCGGTGCCCATTGAAAGCGGGTGGTGTGTTCCAATTGCACAGCATGGGCGTATAGATAATCAAGCAGCGGCTTGCTTTCTGCCGCCGTCCAACCGTCAAAATGCAACGTAAAACCCGGATTGACGTAAAGCGCCTTGCGCCCGCTTTCGGGGTGCGTGATGACCACCGGATGCACGGCGTCCTGGGTGGCATCTTTGGGGTTTGAGAACCGGTCTTTCATCATGTCGCGATAGCTCGACTGTTCGCCGAAAACATGCCTGCTGGAATGCACAGCTTTCATGTCTTCCAATGTCTGCTTCAGTCCGTCCGACAAAGTGTCATAGGCCATGTACATGCAGGCAAAAAGTGTGTCGCCGCCCACGGGCGGTGTTTCGCGTGCAATCAGAATTGAGCCCATTGCCGGCACGTGGTCGTAGGAATGGTCGGTGTGCCAGCCGCCGCCAATATTCGTGGTCTGGTCGGGTTCCTTGGTGACCGTTGCAATCTGATCATAACCGTCAAGACGCGGGAAAAACCTATTGATGTTAATCTCGCCCCAGCGCTCGGCAAAAGCGATATGTTCGCCAGGCGTGATGTCCTGATCGCGCAGGAAGATAAGTCCATGTTCAAAAAAGGCCGCGCGCAATTCTTTAAATGTGCCCGCATCTATTCCGGTTTTAATGTCGACATTATGAATTTCAACACCGACGCCCCCAGACACCGGTACAACTTCAATTTGCCCCATGAGCACCTCCAAAATACTCGACTGAGACTAGGCCAAACTTAGGCCGCATTTCAAGCTTGCAAATGATGTCCGCGCCTCGCTGGGAACATGGAGGTATTATTATTTGGCGACTTAATTTCTCGAGTAATCTCAAGGTCAACATGGCCGGACAAAATCAGTATAAGGGCATTCGGCTTATCTTCAGTGAATTGAAAGGCTATAAAAAATTATCCTTCAAGTCATTAATAAAACTGCGTAATTTGAATACACAATTGTAAAAGCACTAAATACGTAGCAGTTGCCTTTTAATTCGGATATTTACTAGACTATCGGCGGTCGGGTCTTTGCGCCTCGGCGCGTTTTGTATTAGAGGGGAGTTCCTGTGAGAATCCGCGCTAAAAATGAAGTAGGTTTCAGTCTTATCGAGCTTCTTGTTGTTGTTGCTGTCATAGGCGTTCTAACCTTCGTTGTTGTAGTCGGTTACCAAGGTTACCTCGAAAGCGCTAAAAAATCGGCTACAGAATCAAACGCCAAAGCTGTTCAGAATTGGGTTTTGAACACAAAGACGATTCGCGCCGCTGGCATAGACGCTGATCCGACATCGTGCAATGCCAGCGAAGCTAATACCGAATCCACAATTCAGGCTTGTCTCGCTTCTATTGGCAGTGTGGATGGTCCGTTCGCAAACTTTGAAAATCCTTACAACTCAAGTCGGACTGGTGACACAACCATTCGCGGTCAGTTGTCAAGATCGACCATCTCCATCGGCGTTACAAAGTGCAAGGAGATAGACGTTGGTGCTGAAGCCGGCGACGTACTTGTTTCTGTCAGTGGCACACTGATCCAGACACATTTTTGTGTCCCGTCAGAAGACTCGAACGTACTTTTGACGGAAATGGATTGGGATGTTGATTGGGACTAATCTCATTTCTTGCGGCTTGAATAAAATAGAGGACTGTCGTTAGGCCGCATTCTTGCTTTCTCGGAGGGCGTGTAATTGGACAGGTAATTTTCTACCGCTTGCCAATATTATTTGTTGCAAGTATGGCCAGTGTAGTTTTTCGCTTTGGTATGAACTTGGCAAGAGTGAAGTATCACAGTTTGGTGCTAGTGAAAGTACCTTTTTGATGTTTCCTAGCTATAGCGGGCATGGCTTGGCTGCTATTGTTGCGTTTTTAGGTAGATACCCATTGAGGCATTTTTAGGCCACCTGTTAAGCGAACAGCTGTATATATAGAAAGTATTACAGATTCGCAAAACTCGATGTAGGAGCGATCAGATGTCCACAAGTTCAGTGCGATCAGCGGCGGACTATAAAAACACTATTCGAGCCCTTCTTTCCGATGCGGAGGAAGAAGTGGGTGACGCAGTTTCTGCCCGCGAAACTAACAGCGAACCGACGATTCCCGAACAAGATATGGATCAATATCTTAAGGGACTTGATCTATTGATTACCGAAGAGGCAACGGTGGCGTTACGTGCCGAATTTTTGCGCTACTCAAGTATTTTTGACACAGAAAAGTCACGAGAGACCATTCGGCAAGCAGTGGCCGAAGTTACAAAGCCGCTGATTGAAGAATGGATCAATCGTAATATGGCGACTATTGCGAAAGAAGTCATCGGAGAAGCCATTGAGCAAATATCCCGCGTCCGTAAAACACCTCAATAAAATGAACCAGAGCTGGCACTGTTAACATTGATCTCCGAAAAACGGATGGAGGGTCAAGATATTCAATTTAATTTGGAGGCTAAACTCTGGAGAAGGATGTCTCGTTTAAACCAAATATTAACTTAATATAATACTGTGTATCGGCGAAGATGACTTCGTAAACATGCTTATCTCTTACGTCTATCACAGCTTTATGAACGACAATGCTAGACATAGCGGCCACGATAAAAAATAATCTAAAGTCCCTCGGAAGCATATTCACGTGCTTTTAATAAATATACTTCGGGTGCAATTAAACCTGCCTCAAATAGTTCCCGCAAAGCCCGCATTTTACCTTCTACCTCCGCAAGGTGCTCAATCTCATCAAAGCCATTATGTTTTTCGTCGAGTTTTACTTCTGTCTTTAGAGATGTGTCTTTTAAGCTAAGATTTTTCGCGTCTTGCACCTCCTCCCCAGGTTTAGGGTCCGAATTCTGGCCTATACTACTGCCGACCAGTTCTGCCACCGCGTTAGCAATCGCGTGGGGCGTTACCATTCCAAGATCAGAATCATTTCGTCCATAATCGCCATCGTTTGCTTCACTATTTATTTTTTCATTAGCTGATGGTTCTACAAAGACATCTTGTTTTGAATCAACATTAGGTTCGATTTTGGAAAGGTCGTGTTTGCCATCGGTCTCACAATTTACATCTGACTCAGACAGATTTTTTGATATGTCTTCGGCCCCCTGTCTCGGGATCGAGATTTTGTCTTGAACGGTTGACGTTGTGATTTCCCGAGGCGCGCTAGTCGAATCAGGTTTTATTTCCTTTGGTTCCGCCGCAAAATTTGGCGCGATGTGTGACAAATCTAAATCGGTTTTTTGTTCTATAATTTCTATGGAAAATGCATTTTCTGGAGCTAACCTACTAGACTCGTCACTTAAATCTAAATCGCGCGTGATTTCTAATGTTTGGCAATCTCCTTTTTCTAAAGAGCCTTGCGTCTCTGTCTCAGTAGATAAAACAGGTTTCGTATATTGGCCTATGTCAGCAGGTGACGAGGACCTCACTGGTTCTGAATTAAGTTCAGCGATAACTGTTTCAATATCAGAGGGATCTTCCTTGGCTTTAGTCGCCGCGTCAGCTCTTTGCCAGCGCTGCCCCGCAAGCAGGATTGCAGCAATTGAGAGCAAAAAAATGCCTGCTATGATGATGATTTCCGCAGACAAATCATTCGGTACCACATTTGTAATAATATTTAATATATTCTCCATACTAAGCGAGAGTTTATCGTGATTCCGCATAATTTGCATGATATTTCGCTGCGATAAGCTAATTTCTAACGATCACAGAAAAGTACATATCAAACTAAAATTTTTTTGAAGCTATGTTTTTTACTTTTTGCGTCTTGTGACATTTGGGATATGCGCGGGCGTATTGACGCGAGAAACGCTAAAAGCCTTGCTGTGGGCGGGCTCGAACAGGCGCACATGCGGCTGCTTGAAAAATGGAATAAGCACCATGCCGGCGATAAAGCCGCCAATATGTGCTACATAAGCTACATTGCTGCCGACCTGCCCCAAATTCGTGAACTGCAACACAATCCAACCACCAAGCACGAGAAAGGCCGGCACATTCATCACCCGGAAAAAAATCAAAATGCCAACAATGCAGCGAATATTGGCGCGCGGATGCAGAAGCAGATAAGCTCCCAGCACACCGGCAATGGCACCGCTGGCGCCAACCATCGGCACTGGTGATGACGGGTCCGTTAATGCTTGGGCAAAAGCTGCACACACCCCGCACAAAAGATAGAAAATAATGAACCGGCCACGCCCGATACTGTCCTCAACATTATCAGAAAAAATCCACAGATAGAGCATATTGCCTCCCAAATGCATCAGCCCGCCATGCATGAACATGGAGGTAAACAGCGTTGTCCAGCCGCTAACCGGATTGGGAATGCTTGCGTCAAGCGGGGCACCGAATAGGCGCGCGGGTACCATGCCGTAGCCATATATCGCTGCCTGTTGGGCGGCACCCAGCGAAATTTGCCAGTAAAATACACACAAGCACGAGCCGAGGATAATATAGGAAATCCATGGCCGGTGGCGGGTGGGGTTGTCGTCGCTAATAGGCAGGAAAAACATGCTAAGCGCCGCTACCTTGCCCGCTACCGGTATTTATAAACTCGGCAGGCGGTTGCGGGTTTTTGCTGGGGTCTGTATCCACCATCTGCACAAGGATGTTTTTGCCGCTGGCGACCGCTTCAAGTGCGGCCATTAAACCCTGTGCTGAAGCGACCGGATAAACCGCCGCTGCGCCCAAATAAATCGTGAAAGAACGCTGGTGTTTTTGCTGTTTTCTGGGGTCGTCAATTACCGATTTTGTCCAATGATAGAGCGGGTAATTTTCAATGCCGTTTTGCTCCGCTTCCTTGCAATAGCCGCAAAATTCGTCAAAGACGCATGCCAGTCGGGCTTCAAAACTGTCGAGTATGGAGCGCAGTTCTCGAGCCGTTTCACTATCTGAGGTCCCGCGCAAATCCTCGGACAGGGTTTGGTCAGTTTTTATGCGTAGCTGGCACAGATTTTCCATCGGAACCTAAATCTCCTTCTCACCCGCTTTAATAAATTCTTCATCAATACGTGGCAATGGTAAACCATCAATCGCGTTTTCAAAACCTTGCAGGCGTTTGTAGATGGATATCAGCTCGATGATTGTCGTCCATGAAAACACCAGAAACTGGAAGGATGAGGCGACTTGCCCGAAGGCACGAATGATCTGGTTCATAATGCCCAATGTGATTTGGCCACTGACAATGGTCGGCACAAGAAAAACATAGGCGATCACATTGTCGGCCTGAAGGTACATGTAGCGAAACAGGTTGAAATATGTGTAGTGAATGTAGATCCGGAAATAGTTTCTGCGGACATTTTGGAACAATTCCCTCAGCGTCGGCGGCGCGGCGCGCTCAGCATTGTCTTCACCGAATACCAGTTCTTTTCTGTAGGCCGCCTCAACGCGCTGGTTTTTAAACTCCAACCCCGGCAAATTCACACCGGCCAGAATGAGCAAAGCCGTGCCGAAGGCCGACCAAGCCAGCGCCAGAAACACCAGTGCATAGGGTACCGAGCCCAGAACGGGTATGGACTCGACGTGAACCGATAAGGCCGCCAGCACCGGAATGAAGGCAATTAGTGTCATAATCGAGTCAACAAAGGCAATGCCCAGAGTTTCCATGATTGATGCAAAACGCATTGTGTCTTCTTGCACTCTCTGAGATGCACCTTCAATATGACGCACGCGCTCCCATTGGGCCGTAAAATAGTCGTTCATGGCTGTGCGCCAGCGAAAGATAAAATGCGAGGTGAAGAAATTTCGGAAAATAATCAGGCCAATATAGGGAAACGCGATCGAGCAGAAAATCAGCAAATGCCCGTAAATATCGCCTGAGGTGACGCCCTGATCGCCCGTCAGGGCTTTTTGAATATCATTGTAAAATGGCCCGTACCACGCATTAATTACGACCGACACCTGAACGGAGGTGTAGGCCAGAAAAATCAGAAACGAACTGCCGATGATCGACCATACCGCCCAAGCATGCGGTTGCAGACGATGCCATGCGAAGGCGAACAGGGCGGTCGCCGCTGCGTAATAAATATCGAACCAGATATATTCGGGCGTGAAGAAATGCTGCACCCCGATTACCACTTCGCCGGTAGGGTTTTCACCGTCAGAACCCAACAGCACGCTGAGGTCGGCGGCAAACCCATACCAGCAACCAATACACACAAGGGTCCAAATAATCACGGAAGGAAAAAAGAGACGCGGAAAGGGAAAAAACGATGAAAACATTTGCAAGGCTCCCGTCGGCAAGAAAAGCCCGAAAACCGGGCCTGATTGCACATCTAAAGCTATCGGCCGACGCGCTTATCGCCAAGAACTGAGTAGATTTTACTTTTGGTCTTTCGTCAATGTCTCGGTCAGGTCAGGACTTTTGCTGACGGTTCCGGTGCGTTCATTTTCGATTATTTCGCGAATGCTGTCGCCAGTCGGCTGGGCGGTGGCAGCATTTTCGAGAAGTTTGTCCTCGGCAGCAGTGTTTTTTTCGGCCGTGACTGTGTCTTTGCCGAGAACAAGAATTTTGGCAACTTCATTCGGCTTGGGAATGGCCGTGCGCGTTGTGCCACTGCCGGGCGGACGCAAATTATAATCGGGGGGCAAGATAAGCGGAGGCCGTGAAATGACGGTGAATTCATCCGGTGACGATTTTCCGTAGCCGAATGCGTCGGAAGCATCATCACCACAGGCCGCCAGCATCAGGCAGGCGCCGAAGGTAAGTGCAATTCTATTTTTCCCGAGGGCGAATGGGAAAGTGGAGAATAACACGGGGATCGCTTTCAATTTGGATGCTTCAGACATTACCTATCTATAGACAAATATTTGAACTTGGCAACCACCCTCAAGCCCGCCGTCACCTTAGCCATCAAATTAGGCTTCGGACGCTGGTTCGCGCCAAAACCCCCAGATCAAAAGCACGACGCCAAAGCTAATCCATATATCTGCGAGATTGAACACATACCAGTAATATCCGGCATAATGTAGTGAAACAAAATCGACCACCGCGCCGTGAATGATGCGGTCAGCCAGATTGCCCAGCGCGCCGCCAATAATCAGCGCATAGCCGAGGCGCGTGAAGGGACCGGGCGTTGTCATCATGGCGCGGGCAAGATAGACGGTGACGCCCAGTGTCAGGCTAATGAGCAGCCAACGCGCCGCTTCACTGCCGGAGCTAAAAAGCCCGTAACTGATGCCATAATTCCAAATGAAGGCGAAATCCAAAAAGGGCAATATCTCGATGCGGCGCAAGGTTTCGAGATCGAGAATATGCATGATGGCCCACTTCGATGTCTGATCAAGACCGGCGGTGACGGCGGCAAGCGCCAGCCCATTTTGCAGGCGAGAGCTTGGTTCAGGCGCTTGCATCAAACTCGGCGACAGCAGCGGCATCGCGGGGACTAAGATCGGGATAATCCCTGACCGATCCGACATCCGGCAGCACTTTCCATGAGCGCTGGCATTTGCGCCCCTCGGCCAGTGAGGGCACAACGCCGACGCCGGCAACATCGTCCAGCGTGAAGGCTTCGGTGGGGGCTGTATCGGCGCGAATTTCAAGCTGCGAGGTGATACAAATGTCGGCCATATTCTGCCCCTCAAGGCTTTCCAGCAAATTGGTGTCCGACACATAAACCGCCGGTGCCGCCTCAAGGCTTGAGCCAATGCGCTTTTCTCGACGTTCGATTTCAAGCGCGCCGGTTACAACGCGGCGTACGTTTCGAATGTCGTTCCATTTCTCAGCCAGCGCGTCATCGTGCCATACATCGGGAATATTTGTAAAAGTTTCAAGATGCACAGAATTGTCGGCGTCCTGGTAGCGCGATTGCCATACTTCTTCCGTTGTGAAGCACAAAATCGGGGCCAGCCAGCGCGTCAGGCAGGTAAACGCGATGTCGAGAACCGTGCGGCAGGCGTGCAGGTCGAGGCTGGAGGCCGGGTCGCAGTAAAGCGTGTCTTTTCTGATGTCGAAATAAAATGCCGACAAGTCAACGGTCATGAAATTGAACAGCGCCTGATAGATTTTGCGGAAATTATAGCGCTCGTAATTTTCGCGAACCAGCGCGTCCAGTTCACCAAGCCGGTGCAGAATATAGCGTTCCAGCTCCGGCATGTCGGCATGGTCAACTTTTTCATCTGCATTAAAATGCGCAAGATTGCCCAGCAGAAACCGGAAGCAATTGCGCATTTTGCGGTAGGCATCCGTATTTGTCTTTATAATTTCGGGCCCGACACGTGTGTCTTCGCTATAATCCGACGACATCACCCACAGGCGGATAATCTCGGCACCAGATTGCTCGATAACTTTTTGAGGGTCTACCGAATTACCGATGGATTTCGACATTTTCCGGCCCTTTTCATCCATAGTAAAGCCATGCGTGACCACCTGCTTGTAAGGTGCTTGACCGCGTGTGGCACATGCTTCCAGCAGGGAAGAATGAAACCAGCCACGATGCTGGTCGGAGCCTTCAAGGTAAACATCGGCTGGCCATTGCAGGTCGTCGCGCGCTTCCAGAACAAAGGCGTGTGTCACGCCGCTGTCAAACCAGACATCGAGAATATCCGTCACGGGCTCATAATCAGCCGTCGCATATTCCGCGCCCAGAAATTTTTGCGGGTCTTCATCGAACCACGCATCGGCACCTTTTTGGCGCACCGCATCGACAATGCGCAAGTTCACTTCGGCGTCGCGCAAAATCTCGCCGGTTTCGCGATTCACAAACACGGTCAGCGGCACGCCCCATGCGCGTTGGCGCGATACCACCCAGTCGGGGCGGTTTTCTATCATGGCGTAAATTCTGTTGCGGCCAGTTTTGGGATACCATGTCACATCGTCAATCGCGGCCAGCGCCTTGTCGCGAATTCCGGTTTTTTCCATTGAGATGAACCATTGTGGCGTGTTGCGGAAGATCAGCGGTGCTTTTGAGCGCCAGCTATGTGGGTATTGGTGACGCAATTTCCCCTTGGCAAGCAGTCGGCCAGCATCCACCAGCGCCCCGATTACGGCGCTGTTAGCAGACCCGTCCTTGCCTTTGTCGTCAAGCACCCGCGCGCCCGCGAACACTGGCACATCATCGTAATAGACACCCGCCTCATTCACGGTGAAGGGCACATGAAGCCCATGTTTCATGCCCAGGTCAAAATCGTCCTGACCATGGCCGGGCGCAATATGAACCAGACCCGTGCCAGTTTCATCGGTCACAAAATCACCGGCCAGCAATGGCACGTCAAAATCATAGCCCTGTTTAGCCAGTGGGTGTTTGCAGGTCAGTGTGCCGGGGTCGATATCTTGCAGGCGCGCGTAAGTTTCAATGCCTGCGGCCTGCATAACCTGATCGGCAAGGCTGTCGCACAACACCAGCTTGTCGTCGCCTGCTTGATATACGCCATAGGTCAGGTTTTCGGCATACGCAATTGCGCGATTGCCTGGCAGTGTCCACGGCGTTGTTGTCCAGATCACCGCATAGCAATTTTGCGTCAGCGACGGGTCGGGTGCCGCGGCAACAGGGAATTTTACAAAAATCGTCGGTGAGATATGCTCTTCATATTCGACTTCCGCCTCGGCCAGTGCGGTTTTTTCAACCACCGACCACATGACGGGCTTGGAACCGCGATACAGGCTGCCATCCATCACGAATTTCTGGAATTCGGAAACAATTACCGCTTCGGCGTCAAACGCCATGGTGGTATAGGGGTTTTGCCAATCACCCAAAATGCCCAGCCGCTGAAACTGCTCACTTTGAACGGCTACCCATTTTTCCGCGAAACTGCGGCATTCGGCACGAAATTCGCCGGCCGGCACATCATCCTTGTCCTGACCTTTATTGCGGTATTGCTCTTCGATTTTCCATTCAATTGGCAGACCGTGGCAATCCCAGCCGGGCACATAAGCGGCGTCTTTGCCCATCATTTGTTGCGATCGTACAATCACATCTTTCAGGATTTTGTTCAGCGCATGGCCGATATGCACGTCGCCATTGGCATAAGGCGGGCCGTCATGCAGCACGAATTTTTCGCGGCCCTTTCCTTGCGCGCGCAATTTGTCATAAAGGCCAATGCGCGCCCAATTTGCGAGAATTTCGGGCTCGCGTTTGGGCAGACCAGCCTTCATTGGAAAGTCCGTTTGTGGCAGATTAAGCGTTTCGCGATAGTCGCGTGAGTCATTTTCCATGGCTGGTTTTTAGCAATGCAGGCAGGGCATGAAAAGAGCTAAGATTGCTCTCGCATTTCCCGCTATTAGGCCCTTTATTTTATCGGTTGCGCGGCCAGCGCGTCGCGTGCGGCCTGACTGTCGAGCGCAATTTGTGCTTTGAGCGTGTCCAGCCCGTCAAATTTCTGTTCGGGCCGAATAAAATCAAGCAGCGCAACCCCCAATTCCTGATTGTATAAATCGCCGTCAAAGTCGAACAAATGTGTTTCCAGCCTTGGCGCGGTGCCGCCTACGGTCGGGCGCAAACCCAGATTTGCCACCCCGTCATGAATTTGGCCCTGCATGGCCCCCGACAGAATTTCCGCGCGCACAGCATAGACACCGAACGCCGGTTGCAAATAATCGCCCAGTTCCATATTTGCGGTCGGAAACCCAATGGTGCGCCCACGCTTGTCGCCGTGGCTCACACTGCCCTCCATCGACCAGCTATGACCCATGAGTTTTGCCGCAGCGTGCACATCGCCATCGCGCAACAGCTGACGAATGGCAGATGATGAAAAGGGCGCTCCGCTGTCGGGCTGTAGCACGGCGGGGGTGACAAACACCTCAAAACCGGCTTCTGTCCCGTGCTGAACCAGCATGCCAGGTGTGCCTTGCCGGTCTTTGCCGAAATGGAAATCATGACCCACGCTTACGCCCGAAATGCCGAGCGCCTTGATTAAAATTGTGTCAATAAACCGAGTTGCAGGGTACGCCGCCAATTCCGCGTCAAATGGCAGAGCCAAAGTGAAATCGACGCCCAGACTGGCCAGCAGGCGCGCGCGCGTCGGCAGGCGCGTCAGGCGGAAGGGTGGCGCGTCAGGAGCAAAAAACTGGCGCGGATGGGGGTTGAACAGCATTACGCCCAGAGGGCAACCCAACCTATCGGCATTTTCGCGCGCCTGTTTGATGACCTCCTGATGGCCCAGATGCACACCGTCAAAATTACCAATTGCCAACAGACTGCCGCGCGCCGAAGCCGGCAGAGCTTTTAAACTGTAATAGAGATTCGACGCGTTGCTCATGTCTTGTTCTATCCAGATATGAATTACCAGACAAGATGGCGCATAGTTGCCAGCGCGTGGGTGTTTTCTGCTTCCAGAATGGCGGCGATTTGTTCGGCTGTATCGAGATTTTGCAAGGCTCCGGCCAACCCACCACTGATAAACAGCGCGTCGATACCAGCGGCTTCAGCGCCGGGTATGTCGGTTTTCGGCCCGTCACCAATTGCCAATATGCGCGCCGGTTCGTCCAGCATGGCGTTCAATTGCGCGCATGCGCGCTCATAAACCGGCTGATAGGGTTTTCCAAGCCATATCACATCGCCGCCATTTTGTTCATAAATTTCAGCCACCGCGCCGGCGCAATAAATTACGCGGTCGCCAAATTGCACCTGCCGATCGGGATTGGCACATACAAGTTGCAATTTGCGCTCGTGCCATGTTTTTATGGCGTCCAAGTAATCATCCGGCGTTTCCACCGTATCGTCATTCAAGCCTGAAAACAGTATAAAGTCGGCCTCATCAATCTGCGTGAAGCGGATATCAATACCGGCAAGCAAATCTGCGTCTTTGGCCGGACCTATGTGGTGGCATGTCTTTTTTTGTCGCCCGCGTTCGACAAGCAGGGCGCGGGCAACATCGCCGGAGGTTAAAACAGCGTCATAGGCTTCGCGCGATACGCCAATCTCATCCAGGCGGGCCATAACGGTTGTGCGAGGACGCGGGGCGTTGGACAGCAGCAAAACCTTGCCGCCGGTTTCACGAAACTGCGCCAGTGCCGTGTCAGCTCCAGCAAACGGGTCGCGTCCGTTATGTAGCACCCCCCACACATCGCATAAGATTGCGTTGTAATTATCGGCAAGTTCGCGGAATCCCGAAATCAGGTGGGGCAAAGTCATTGCAAATCCTTCCGTGCAATCGCAACCGTCAAAAAACTTGGCAAAACTGCCTGTTGGGGTTTGGGTCGTCAACCCTGTTCATGATAACCTGCGCACGAACACGAATCCATCAAGGGGAAAATCCATGACACTTTTTGATTTGAGTGGAAAAACGGCCATCATCACTGGCGCGTCGCGCGGTATTGGCGAGGCCATTGCCCGGCGTTTTGCGCAACATGGTGCCAATGTCGTCGTTTCAAGCCGCAAGGCCGATGCATGCGATGAGGTTACCAATTCGATCAATGAAGAATATCCGGGCAAGGCGCTGACCGTCCCATGCAATATTAGCGAAAAAGAACAGCTTCAAAATCTTGTTGACAAGACGCGTGAACATTTCGGCCAGATTGACGTGCTGGTTTGCAATGCGGCGTTGAACCCTTATTTCGGCCCTGCCATGGACTGCCCGGATGAGGCTTTTGACAAAATTATGTCGGCCAATGTCAAATCCAATCACTGGCTGGCAAATATGGTGCTCCCGGAAATGCTTGAACGCGAAAACGGCTCAATCATTATCGTTTCGTCAATCGGCGGGTTGAAGGGGTCGCCGGTCATTGGCACTTATTGTATTTCCAAGGCCGCTGACTTCCAACTCGTACGCAATCTTGCGGTGGAACATGGCAGCAAAAACGTTCGCGCCAATGCCATCGCGCCGGGGCTGATCAAAACCTATTTTGCAAAGGCTTTGTGGGACAATCCGGATATTCTGGAACAATCCACTTCGACCACGCCGCTCAAGCGTATTGGCTTGCCGGATGAGATAGCCGGCGCCGCAGTATTTTTGGCAAGCGATGCGGGCGCTTTCATGACAGGTCAGCAAATGGTTATTGATGGCGGTCAGACGATTTCGTAGAAAGCGTCTGGTTGCACTCGATAAGTTTATTTTTGATCAATGCGCATTTATTTTACCTATTGATTAATAGACAAAAATTACCGAAAAACCTTTGTGTGTATAAGGCAAATTTCTACCGCACTAATTGAAGTGTGCGACAAAATTCTATGTTTGTCGGCTGTGCAGGGATAATCCCACCTTTCCAGTATAGTTGGTCCGCTCAGACACTGATATGTGAAACTGGCAGGCTACGGCCCGGTACTTTTTTTGTGGCAGGCTTTGATTGACTTGATTTTTTTTCGAAATTTGGCGTTGCGCCACTTGACACATTTGCCCGCTATCCCTAAATCGAACAGACATTTGGCACTTGTTATAACAGAGTGCCAACTGAGTGGGGCCCGACCTTTGGGCCCAGAGGACCATGGCGAATATGGGAGATTTGACTATGACATTTCGTCCTTTACATGATCGCGTCTTAGTGCGTCGCGTTGATGAAGACACCAAAACCGCTGGCGGCATTATTATTCCCGACAGTGCTCAAGAAAAACCCTCGCAAGGCGTTGTTGTAGCCGTTGGCACGGGCGTTCGCAAAGACGACGGCTCCGTTGCGCCGCTTGACGTCAAAGCCAAAGACAAAATTCTGTTTGGCAAATGGTCGGGCAATGAGGTGACAATAGACGGCGAAGAGCTGTTGATAATGAAAGAGAGTGACATTTTGGGCATTATTGGCTAAGCACTGCCCGCGAAGGAGAATACTATGGCAAAAGAAGTAACTTTTGGGGCAGATGCCCGCGATAAAATGCTGAAAGGTGTCGACATACTGGCCGACGCCGTAAAGGTGACACTGGGCCCCAAAGGGCGCAATGTAGTGCTGGACAAATCATTTGGCGCACCGCGCACTACCAAAGACGGTGTATCGGTCGCCAAGGAAATAGAGCTTGAAGATAAGTTTGAAAACATGGGCGCCCAAATGGTGCGTGAGGTTGCATCGCGCACTAACGATGAAGCTGGTGACGGCACAACCACAGCCACTGTGCTGACCCAAGCCATTGTCCGCGAAGGTCACAAGGCTGTTGCCGCTGGGATGAATCCGATGGATTTAAAACGGGGCATCGATGCAGCTGTCTCAGCTGCACTCGCAGACCTAGAGAAACGATCTAAAAAAGTAAAATCTAACGAAGAGATTGCCCAGGTCGGCACAATTTCTGCCAATGGCGAAACTGCTATCGGGTCCATGATTGCTCAGGCTATGGAAAAAGTGGGCAATGAGGGCGTAATTACAGTTGAGGAAGCCAAAGGGCTAGACAGCGAGTTAGAAGTTGTTGAGGGGATGCAGTTTGACCGCGGTTATTTGTCGCCCTACTTTATTACGAACCCCGACAAAATGACTACTGACCTAGAAGATCCGCTAATCCTGCTTCATGAAGCTAAACTCAGCAATTTACAATCTATGGTTCCAATCCTTGAATCTGTTGTTCAGGCATCGCGGCCATTGTTAATCATCGCTGAAGATATTGAGGGCGAAGCTTTGGCAACCCTCGTAGTGAACAAGTTGCGTGGTGGCCTTAAAATCGCTGCCGTCAAAGCGCCAGGCTTTGGCGACCGCCGGAAAGCGATGCTGGAAGACATAGCCATTTTGACTGGCGGACAGGTGGTTTCCGAGGATCTAGGTATCAAGCTAGAAAATGTTACGCTTGATATGCTTGGAACAGCAAAACGTGTTGCCATCACAAAGGATGAAACGACCATTGTCGATGGTGCTGGCAAGAAAAAAGACATCGAAGGGCGTGTTGGTCAAATCAGAACGCAAATCGATAGCACAACGTCGGACTATGATCGCGAAAAACTTCAGGAACGTCTGGCAAAACTTGCAGGCGGTGTTGCCGTACTAAAAGTCGGAGGTGCTACTGAGGTTGAGGTGAAAGAGCGCAAAGACCGTGTAGATGATGCGTTAAACGCTACCCGGGCTGCTGTAGAAAGCGGCATCGTACCTGGAGGCGGCACCGCCCTGCTGCTTGCGACAAAAGCAGTGGCCAAAGTGTCCGATAAAAATGCTGACATTTCGTCGGGCATCAATATTGTAAAAAAGGCATTAGAATCGCCTGTCAGACAGATAGCAGAAAACGCCGGCGTTGAAGGGTCTATCGTGGTAGGCAAAATTCTTTCAAGCAAGGCTAATAATGGCTTTGATGCCCAAAACGAAGTCTATTGTGACCTAATTGCTGCCGGAATTGTTGACCCGACCAAAGTTGTAGCAACCGCATTGCGCGACGCGGCCTCTGTTGCTGGTCTACTGATCACGACTGAAGCCATGGTTGCTGACAAGCCCGAACCGAAAGGTGCGGCGGCACCTGCGATGCCCGATATGGGTGGAATGGGCGGTATGGGCGGCATGATGTAGCCCAAATATAAAGAGAATCTTTGAGAAAGGGCCGTCTTTGACGGCCCTTTTTTCAATTCTTTTGGCCTTTTCATACAAATTAATTTAGTGGCACGATTACAAACTGTAGCTAATTGATCGGACGTGAGCAGATGTCTGCCTCAGAAATATCTCAAATCGACTTGACTCAGGGCATGCTCTTTCCTGCACAATCAATAACAAGTATGTGCCAGGAAGCCCAGCATGTCGTCGATGATTTGGATTCTGAGGTATCTGAGGACATTGCCCATGTCCTTAATTCTTCTAAGAAGCTGGCTAATTTAATTTCGGATCACATTTCAACAATCGAAAACACTGATACACCAAATGGCCTTGATACCAGGACTATTCGGCATGACATGAAAAATCCCCTAAATGTTGTACTGGGTTGCAGCAAATTAATTATAGATGATCTTCCCTTGGACGCCCCTATACGACAAATATTTGTACAAATCGTTGAAATTGCGAATGATCTACAAAATCAGATCGAATTACTCATAGTAGATGAACCGGACAACAAAAATTTTGATGGAGCGGCAACAAGTGGTGATATCGAAAACCTCCTTTCGTCCGTTGATCAATTCAAATTCGAACTTAGTGAGATTGACCGAATTTCTGGCAAAAAAATCCTTATTGTTGATGATGATAAAATCAATCGAAGCATATTTTCGCGCAGGCTTGAGCAGCGGGGCTTGGAGGTTTTTCAAAGAGCAAATGGTGTTGAAGCGCTGGAGTTCGTCAATTCTCAAAGTGTAGATTTAATTCTCCTTGATTTACTAATGCCTGGTATGAATGGGATTGAGGTATTAGAGAAAATCAAACTGGTCGATGG
>CACNWB010000004.1 GCA_902624095.1 uncultured PS1 clade bacterium | reverse complement strand
CATGAAGCAGTGCATTGAGAAAATGCCCGACGGCCCGGTTTCTTCGGCTGACGGCAAGGTTGTGCCTCCCAAACGTGCCGAGATGAAGCAATCAATGGAAGCTCTGATCCATCATTTCAAACTTTACACGGAAGGCTACCACGTACCCGCCGGTGAGGTTTACGCCGCGGTGGAAGCACCGAAAGGCGAATTTGGCGTGTATCTGGTGGCTGACGGTTCCAACAAGCCCTATCGTTGCAAAATCCGCGCGCCGGGGTATGCGCATTTGCAGGCGCTGGACCATTTGTGCCGCGACCATATGCTGCCGGATGTTTCGGCCATTTTGGGATCAATGGATATCGTGTTCGGGGAGGTTGACCGATGAGTGTGCGCCGCCTTTACGACAAACAACCTGACAGTTTCGCCTTTACTCCGGAGAATATGGATTGGTCGGCAATCCAAATCGCCAAATATCCCGCAGGCCGTCAGGCCAGTGCCGTCTTGCCGCTTTTGTGGCAAGCTCAACGGCAGGGAGGGGGCTGGCTGTCGGAACCGGCCATACGTTTCGTCGCCGACATGCTCGACATGCCCTATATGCGCGCGCTTGAGGTCGCAACTTTTTATTCCATGTTCAACCTGTCGCCGGTGGGGGAATATTTTGTTCAACTGTGCGGCACCACGCCGTGCTGGTTACGTGGGGCGGATGATTTGAAAGCCGTATGCCGGAGACAAATTGGCGAACCTGGCGACATTTCAGAAGATGGCAAGCTAAGCTGGATTGAGGTTGAGTGCCTCGGCGCCTGCGTCAATGCGCCGATGGTGCAGGTCAATGATGATTTTTACGAAGACCTGACCGCCGATACGTTTGAACGGCTCTTAGAAGATTTGCGTCACGGGCGCAACGTGATGACGGGGCCGCAAAACGGTCGGCAAGCATCGGCACCCGAAGGCGGTCCGACTGTGTTGAAAGGTGATATGTGATGCTACGCGACGAAGATCGTATCTTTACTAATATTTACGGGTTTCACGGTGCCGACCTGGTAGCAGCAAAGTCACGGGGCGACTGGGACGATACAGCTGAACTTATCAAAAAAGGCCGTGACTGGGTAATAGACGAAGTGAAAAATTCCGGCCTGCGCGGTCGAGGTGGTGCCGGTTTCCCGACTGGTCTGAAATGGTCTTTCATGCCGAAAGACAATGATGGCCGCCCGCATTATCTGGTCGTCAATGCCGACGAGTCCGAGCCGGGCACGTGCAAAGACCGGGATATTATGCGCCACGAGCCGCATAAATTGCTGGAAGGTTGCCTACTGGCCGGTTTCGCGATGGGCGCGCACGCTTGCTATATTTACGTGCGCGGCGAGTTTGTGCGCGAGCGCGAAGTCTTGCAACGCGCGGTCGATGAGGCTTATGACGACGGGCTGCTGGGCAAAGACGCGGCAGGTTCTGGCTGGGCGTATGATATTTACGTGCATCACGGGGCGGGCGCGTATATTTGCGGTGAGGAAACCGCGCTTATTGAAAGTCTGGAAGGTAAAAAGGGCATGCCGCGGCTGAAACCACCATTTCCAGCAAATGTCGGGCTCTACGGGTGCCCGACTACAGTCAATAATGTTGAAAGCATTGCCGTGGCGCCGACAATTTGCCGGCGGGGCGCAAGCTGGTTTGCCGGATTGGGACGTGAAGGCAATACCGGCACCAAACTCTTCTGCATTTCGGGCCATGTAAACCGCCCGTGTAACGTGGAAGAGGAAATGGGCGTTCCGCTCAAGGTTTTGCTTGAAAGGCATGCCGGCGGTGTGCGCGGCGGATGGGACAATCTGCTGGCCGTTATTCCGGGTGGTTCGTCCGTGCCTTTACTGCCGAAAGAAATTTGCGACACAGTGCTGATGGATTTTGACAGTCTGAAAGACGCGCAGTCTGGGTTGGGCACGGCGGGAGTAATTGTCATGGACAAATCAACAGATATCATCAAAGCGATTGCCCGCATCTCCCATTTCTACAAGCATGAAAGCTGTGGGCAGTGTACGCCGTGTCGTGAAGGCACAGGCTGGATGTGGCGCGTCATGGAGCGCTTGGCCGCAGGCCGTGCTCAGCCACGTGAGATTGACATGCTGTTGAAGGTTACCAAGCAGATTGAGGGCCACACTATTTGCGCGCTGGGCGATGCCGCGGCGTGGCCGGTGCAGGGGCTGATCCGGCATTTTCGTCCAGTGATCGAGGCGCGCCTTGAGCAACGCCAGACCGCGGAGGCTGCCGAATGAGTGATCGCGTGAACGTAACTGTTGATGGCATTGCCGTTGAGGTCGAGCCGGGTACGACCATTTTGCAGGCATGCGAAGAGGCGGGCGTTGAAATTCCACGCTTTTGCTATCATGAGCGTTTGTCTGTAGCCGGCAATTGCCGTATGTGTCTTGTCGAGGTTGAGAAAGCGCCCAAGCCCGTCGCCAGTTGTGCCATGCCGGTTGCTCCGGACATGGTGGTCAACACCCAAAGCGACAGCGTGAAGTCGGCGCGCGAAGGCGTGATGGAATTTTTGCTGATTAATCATCCGCTTGATTGCCCGATTTGCGACCAGGGCGGCGAATGTGATTTACAGGATCAGGCGCTGGGCTATGGCGTCGACTCAAGCCGCTTTAAAGACAATAAGCGCGCTGTCGAGGAAAAAGAAATGGGCCCTCTGGTCAAAACCGTTATGACGCGGTGTATCCACTGCACGCGTTGTGTACGTTTTGCGACAGAAGTTGCTGGTGTGCCGGAGATTGGAGCAATCGGACGCGGCGAGGATATGGAAATCACCACCTATCTTGAGGCGTCGCTGGAAAGCGAGATGTCGGGCAACGTCATTGACCTGTGCCCGGTTGGCGCGCTGACCTCCAAGCCTTATGCCTTTACGGCTCGCCCCTGGGAGTTGCGCAAAACCGAGACCATTGACGCGATGGATGCCGTGGGCAGCAATATTCGTGTGGATGTGCGCGGGCGCGAAGTGATGCGGATTTTGCCGCGAGACAATGAGGCTATAAACGAGGAATGGCTGTCCGACAAATCGCGCTTTGTCTGGGACGGGTTGAACACCCAGCGGCTTGACCGGCCCTATTTGCGCGTAGACGATAAATTGCAGGCGACAGACTGGCCGAACGCGTTTGACGCGATTGTCGCGCGGATTGAGGCTGGTTCCGGACAGGTTGCGGCGCTGGCGGGCGACCTTGTATGCACCGAAGGGCAATTTGCCTTGAAATCGCTGATGGAAAAACTTGGCAGCCCGCATCTTGATTGTCGTCAAGATGGCGCAAAACTGTCGGGCCCGCGCGCGAATTATCTTTTCAACACCGGAATTGCCGGTATTGAGGACGCCGATGCGCTATTGCTGATTGGCACAAACCCGCGCCTTGAAGCTGCGGTGCTGAACGCGCGTATCCGCAAGCGCTGGATGGCCGGTGACTTCCCCATTGCCGCAATCGGTCAGCCGACCGATTTGACCTATGACGCCGAGTTCATCGGTGCCGGGCCGCAAACGCTGGCAGAGCTTGTCGAGGGCAGGCACGGGTTTGCCGATGTGCTGTCGAAAGCCGAGCGTCCCATGTTGATTTTGGGCCAGGGCGCGCTGGCGCGCTCCGATGGTGCAGGTATATTTGCGCAAGCCCTCGCACTGGCGGATAAAACCAACATGATTTTAGAGGGTTGGAACGGGTTTAATGTTTTGCATACCGCCGCCGGACGCGTCGGCGGTATGGATGTCGGGTTTCTGCCGGGTGAGGGTGGGCGTGACCGCAACGGCATAATCGAGGGTTGCAAGTCTGGCGACATTTCCACGGTCATTCTTTACGGCGCGGATGAAATAGACCGCGCCGAGCTGGGGGGTGCTTTTGTGATTTATGTCGGCAGCCATGGCGACCGCGGGGCGCATGGTGCTGATGTGATTTTACCGGCGGCAGCCTATACCGAAAAACAAGCTATTTTCGTGAATACTGAAGGCCGCGCGCAAATGAGCGAGCGGGCCGCGTTTCCGCCGGGTGATGCGCGCGAAGACTGGAAAATTTTCCGTGCGCTGTCGGATCACCTGGGTGCGACACTTGAGTTTGACACGGTGGACGCGTTGCGCGCGGTCATGTTTGAGCTCACCCCGCATTTGGCGCGCCTTGACGAGCTGGTGTCCGCAGGCGAACCCGAAAAGCCGGTTGCAAATGTAACCGAGTTGGATGCTGCGGCTTTTGCGCCAGCGCTCACGGATTATTATTTCACCAATCCGATTGCGCGCGCCTCAGCAACCATGGCGGCTTGCGCCGAAGCCAAGCGCGAGCGCGCCAAAGCCATTGGCGGGACGGGTACCGATGGATAATCTGTTGCTCGAAACTTATGTTTGGCCGGCTTTCTTCGTTGCCGGACACAGCCTGCTCATTCTGGTGGCTCTTTTATTGTGGCTGGCTTTTTTCATGTATGCCGAGCGCAAAATCTGGGGGGCGGTGCATTTGCGTCGTGGGCCCAATGTGGTTGGACCCTTTGGTCTCCTACAGAGTTTTTCGGATATTCTGAAATATCTTTTCAAGGAAGTTATTTTCCCGACATCATCCAACAAAGCGGTGTTTTTGTTAGCGCCGATTGTGACGCTGTTCTTGGCGCTGAGCGCATGGGCTGTTATTCCGGTTGCCGAAGGTTGGGCCGTGTCAGACATCAATGTCGGAATATTGTATATATTTGCGATTTCATCATTGGGTGTTTACGGAGTGATTATGGGCGGCTGGGCGTCCAACTCGAAATATCCGTTTCTGGGTGCGCTACGCTCGGCGGCGCAAATGGTGTCTTACGAGGTTTCCATCGGGTTGGTTATAATCACCGTGCTGCTTTGCGTCGGCTCTTTGAACCTGACAGATATTGTCATGGCACAGCAAACTGTGTGGTTTGCTATTCCTCTGTTTCCCATGTTTGTGATTTTTTTCATTTCCGCCCTGGCCGAAACCAATCGCCCGCCTTTTGATTTGCCCGAAGCCGAAAGTGAACTGGTGGCGGGATTCATGACTGAATATTCTTCAACGCCTTATGTCGTCTTCATGATCGGCGAACTTGCCAATATCGTGCTGATGTGCGCCATGACTACAATATTGTTTCTGGGCGGCTGGCTACCGCCATTCGATGTTGCGCCGCTTAACTGGGTGCCGGGAGTGGTTTGGTTCCTGCTCAAAATGACCTTTATGTGCTTCATGTTTTCGATGGTGAAGGCCATTGTGCCGCGTTATCGCTATGACCAGCTCATGCGCCTTGGGTGGAAGGTTTTTCTGCCAATCTCACTTTTCTGGGTGGTGCTGACGGCCGGTGTAATCCAGTATTTCGGGCTGGCAGGCTAAGAGGGATACAGACGATGGCTTGGTTGGATCGAACAGCGCGTGCACTCTTTCTCGCCGAATTTATCTCGGCTTTCGGGCTGGCAATGCGCTATTTCTTCAAGCAGAAACTCACGGTCAATTATCCGTATGAAAAAGGCCCGCTTTCCCCGCGCTTTCGTGGCGAACATGCGTTGCGCCGCTACCCGAACGGGCAGGAGCGTTGTATAGCGTGCAAATTATGCGAAGCCGTGTGTCCCGCCCAGGCCATTACCATTGAGGCTGGCCCGCGCAATAATGACGGCACACGGCGCACCGTGCGCTATGACATTGACATGGTGAAGTGTATTTATTGCGGCTTTTGTCAGGAAGCGTGTCCGGTTGATGCGATTGTGGAAGGCCCTAATTTCGAATTTGCGACCGAGACCCGCGAGGAACTGATTTATGACAAGCATAAACTTCTGGAGAACGGCGACCGGTGGGAAATTGAAATTGCTAAAAACATTAATCTCGACGCGCCCTACAGATAAACAGAACATCCAATGACCCTGACTACCCTTGCATTTTATCTGTTCGCAACAGTTTCCGTTGCCAGCGCTTTTATGGTGATTTCGGCGCGTAATCCTGTTTACTCGGTCTTGTTTCTCATTTTGACCTTTTTCAATTCCGCCGGCCTGTTCGTGCTGATGGGGGCGGAGTTTCTCGCCATGATACTGGTGGTGGTTTATGTCGGCGCCGTCGCAGTGCTGTTTTTGTTTGTCGTCATGATGCTGGACATTGATTTTGCTGAGCTGAATGAGGGGTTTCTCCAATACATGCCGATCGGTGCGACCATCGGGCTGATTTTGCTTCTTGAGCTGTTGCTGATTTTTGGCGCCTCAACCCAGTTGGTCAGCCAGAGCGCACTGCCGCAAGCAACGCCCGAAGGCATGACAAATGCCGAGGCTATCGGGCGGGTTCTGTATACTGATTATATTTATTATTTCCAGGCAGCTGGAGCCGTGCTGCTGGTCGCCATGATTGGTGCCATTGTTCTAACACTCGTTAAATCCGAAAATCCCCGCCGACAAAGCATTGCGGCGCAAAACGCGCGCAGGCGCGAAGACGGGGTTGAGCTTGTCGACATCGAGCCCGGGCAAGGACTTTAGGGGGGCATGATGGAAATCGGGTTGAACCATTATCTCACGTTGGCCGCCATTTTGTTTACAGTCGGCGTGTTCGGCATCTTTTTGAATCGCAAGAATGTGATCGTCATTTTAATGTCCATCGAACTGATGCTCTTGGCGGTGAATATCAATCTGGTCGCGTTTTCGGCCTTTCTGGGTGATCTCGTCGGGCAAGTGTTCGCGCTGCTGGTTTTAACGGTTGCGGCCGGGGAGGCGGCCATCGGTCTGGCGATCCTAGTCGTGTATTTCCGCAACAGAGGTGGCATTGCGGTCGAAGATGTCAGCCAGATGAAAGGCTAACGATGTACCAGGCGATAGTATTTTTTCCTTTGTTAGGCGCTATTATTGCCGGCCTTTTCGGGCGTGTGGTTGGCGACCGCCAGTCTGAAATCATAACCACAGCATTGCTTGTTCTGTCGGCGTTGATGTCATGCGTCGCTTTTGTTGATGTCGGGCTCGATGGCGAAACCAAAACTGTTCAGGTGTTGCAATGGATCCATTCTGGCACGCTGAATATTGATTGGGTTCTACGGATCGACACGCTCACCGCTGTAATGCTGGTGGTGGTGACATGCGTGTCCTCAATGGTGCATGTCTATTCTATCGGCTACATGAGCCATGATACGTCACGCGCGCGGTTTTTTTCCTATTTGTCATTGTTCACCTTCATGATGCTGGTGCTGGTAACGGCGGATAATTTCGTTCAGCTGTTTTTCGGCTGGGAAGGCGTGGGTCTGGCCTCTTATCTGCTGATCGGTTTCTGGTTCAAAAAACCGTCGGCAAATGCGGCGGCAATCAAGGCTTTTGTGGTTAACCGTGTAGGCGATTTCGGCCTTATTATGGGCATGGCGGCAATCTATTTTACGGTCGGGTCGCTGGAGTTTGACAGTGTGTTTGCGGCAGCCAACGCTCTGGCCGAAGGACAGTTGGAATTCCTCGGTCTTACCCTGCCAGCGCTCACCACGATTTGCCTATTGCTGTTCATGGGTGCCATGGGCAAGTCAGCGCAATTTTTGCTGCACACATGGTTGCCTGATGCAATGGAGGGCCCGACACCCGTATCTGCGCTCATTCATGCAGCTACCATGGTAACGGCCGGCATTTTTCTGGTGGCGCGTTGTTCGCCGCTGTTCGAGTTGTCATCGACGGCGCTGGCTGTTGTCACGGTGGTTGGCGCGGTAACAGCGTTTTTTGCGGCGACCGTTGGTTTGGTGCAAAACGACATAAAGCGTGTCATTGCCTATTCGACTTGTTCGCAATTGGGATACATGTTCGTAGCCCTCGGCGTTGGCGCATATCAGGCGGCAATGTTTCATTTGTTCACACACGCTTTTTTCAAGGCATTACTGTTTTTGGGTGCAGGGTCTGTCATTCACGCCATGCAGGACGAACAGGACATGCGAAAAATGGGCGGCCTGCGCACGCTGGTGCCTGCTAGCTGGTTTGTAATGATTATTGGCACATTGGCCTTGACCGGCTTTCCCCTCACCGCCGGTTTCTTCTCCAAAGACGCGATTGTTGAGGCCGCTTATGCCGCTCAAATCGGGCCGCATATGTTTGCCTTTAGTTTGTTGGTGGTTGCGGCTCTGTTTACCTCGTTTTACAGCTGGCGTCTGATTTTTCTGACATTTTATGGCCTGCCCCGATGCTCGAACGAAACGCTTGCCCATGTGCATGAAAGCCCGCCGGTAATGCTTGTGCCGCTCATTATTCTGGCGTTTGGTGCCTTGTGTGCCGGCTTTACGTTTTATGATTACTTCATTGGCGACGGGCAGGCGGTCTTCTGGGGTGGCAGTATTTTCACCGCCGCGGAAAATAATGTATTGCGTGATCTGCACGAAGTTCCCAGATGGGTGAAGCTTTCGCCGCTGGTAATGATGCTGGCTGGATTCTCGCTTGCTTGGGTGATGTATATTCGACGTCCAACATTGCCGACCCGGTTAGCAACCGAACACGATATGATTTATATGTTCCTGCTCAACAAATGGTACATTGATGAAATTTACAATTTCATTTTTGTGCGTCCAGTGAAATGGCTGGCGCGCTTGTTCTGGAAAGGTGGTGACGGTGCGGTGATTGACGGCTTCGGCCCCGACGGTATTGCCGCAAGTGTGTTGTATTTCACCCGACGCGCGGTCAGTCTGCAGACCGGATTTGTCTATCACTACGCTTTTGCCATGTTGCTCGGCATCGCGGGGCTGGTGAGCTGGTTCATGCTCACAGGGGGGCAATAATGACTGACTGGCCGATCCTCTCCACAATTACGTTCCTGCCCCTGCTGGGTGCCTTCTTTATTCTTCTGATCCGCGGTGACGAAGCCACTGTCGCTAACAATGCCAAGGCTGTTGCTTTGTGGACGTCGGTTGTAACCCTTTTCCTGACGGGGTTTATGGTCAGCCAGTTTGACGGAAGTTCGGCAGCGTTTCAGTTTGTCGAGCGTATCAATTGGCTGGGCGACGGGGTTGACTATGCCATGGGTGTGGACGGCATCTCCGTTTTGTTTGTCCTGTTGACGGCCGCGCTCATGCCGATTTGTATTCTGGCAAGCTGGTATTCTATCACCCATCGCGTTCGTGAATATATGCTGGCCTTTTTGCTGCTTGAAACACTGATGATCGGCGTTTTCTGCGCCATGGATCTCATTCTCTTCTATCTGTTTTTCGAGGGTGGCTTGATTCCGATGTTCCTGATTATTGGGATTTGGGGCGGCGAACGGCGTGTCTATGCCAGTTTCAAGTTCTTCCTGTATACGTTGCTGGGCTCGGTTCTGATGCTGTTGGCGGTGCTTGTTATATATTGGCAGACCGGCACGACATTTATTCCCGAACTAATGAAAACGGCGTTTGCGCCGGATTGGCAAAATTGGCTGTGGCTCGCGTTTTTTGCGTCGTTTGCCGTCAAAATGCCAATGTGGCCCGTGCATACCTGGTTGCCTGACGCCCATGTTGAGGCACCTACCGCGGGTTCAGTTATTTTGGCTGGTGTGCTACTGAAAATGGGCGGTTACGGGTTCTTGCGTTTTTCATTGCCGATGTTTCCCATTGCTTCCGATTTGTTTGCGCCCATGGTGTTTGCGCTGAGTGCCATTGCGATTGTCTATACATCTCTCGTGGCTTTCGCGCAGGAAGATATGAAGAAGCTGATCGCATATTCATCCGTGGCGCATATGGGCTTTGTAACCATGGGGCTGTTTTCGGCCACTGTTCAGGGCGTGCACGGCGGGGTTTTCCAGATGCTGTCGCATGGATGGATTTCAAGCGCGCTGTTTTTGTGCGTGGGGGTGATTTATGACCGGATGCACACGCGTGAGATCGCTGCCTATGGCGGTCTTGCAAACCGCATGCCGGTCTATGCGGCAATCTTCATGTTGTTTACTATGGCAAACGTCGGGCTGCCGGGTACGTCGGGTTTTGTCGGTGAATTTCTGACCATTATCGGCACGTTCCAGGTCAGCACGTGGACGGCCATGTTCGCGACCAGCGGGGTCATTTTCTCCGCCTGTTATGCTCTGACGCTTTACCGCCGCGTCAGTTTCGGGCGCATTGAGCATGAAGGTCTGCAGCAGATTGCCGATACCGACCGACGCGAAATTTTCCTGTTTGTGCCACTGGTCATTGCGACGCTGATTTTCGGTATCTGGCCGATGCCAATACTCGATATAACGGCTGCTTCGGTCGAAAATCTTGTGTCGAATTATCAAGATTCCTTGTCAACCCATGCCGCCAATGCACTGCTTTCGAGCGTTCCCGAGAGCCTACGTTAGGAGTTTCGCATGTTGGCTAATGTCACACTCTTATTGCCCGAACTGGTCTTGTTTATCGGAGCCATGGGCTTACTTATGGTTGGCGCTTTTGCCACCACCGATGCAACGCGCGTCATAGAATATGGTGCCATTTCGCTCTTAATCATTGCCGCGATTGCCTCATGGCTGAAGGGCGATGCATATCCCCAGCTTGCCTTTGGCGGGGCATTTATCGTTGATGCGTTTTCGGCTTTCATGAAAACTCTGACCTATCTCGCAACGGCGGTTGTCATCGTCATGGCGCGCGGCTTCATGCAAAATGAAAATTTGGCGCGTTTTGAAGTGCCGGTTTTGATGATACTGGCTGCGGTGGGCATGGGCATGATGATTTCTGCCAATGACCTTATCGCGCTTTATATGGGCATCGAGTTGCAAAGCCTCGCGCTTTATGTGCTGGCGGCCATTAAGCGCGACAGCTTGCGCGCGACAGAAGCGGGATTGAAATATTTCGTTCTGGGCGCGCTGTCTTCCGGTATGTTGCTTTATGGTGCTTCGCTTATTTACGGCTTTTCGGGAAGTACGAATTTCGCCGGCATTGCCGAATCCTTCACAGCAGAAGATGGCATATTGCCCCTGGCGCAAGTGGTCGGCATGGTGTTTTTGTTGGCCGGTCTTGCATTCAAAATTTCAGCCGTTCCTTTCCATATGTGGACGCCGGATGTCTATGAAGGTGCGCCAACGCCAATGACCGCTTTTTTCGCCGCCGCACCGAAACTGGCGGGTATGGCGGTTTTTTTGCGTGTGGTCATCTCGGCGTTTCCGGATGCGCTGGCCGCTTGGCAGCAAATCATTATTTTCATTTCTGTCGCCAGCATGGTTCTGGGGTCATTTGCGGCTATCGGCCAAACCAATATCAAACGCCTGATGGCCTATTCTTCCATCGGGCATATGGGTTTTGCGCTTGTGGGCCTTGCCGCAGGCAGCCAAGACGGGGTCGCTGCCGTTATTTTGTATATTACGCTTTACGGCATTATGACCTTGGGCGCTTTTGCATGTATTTTGTCGATGCGCCGCGACAGTGGCATGGTTGAGCAAATCAAGAATCTGGCCGGTTTGAGCCAGGTGCGGCCTTTTATGGCATTGTGCCTTGCCATATTGATGTTCTCGCTAGCCGGCATTCCACCGCTGGCCGGATTTTTCGGCAAACTTTTCGTGTTTCACGCCGCGATTGAAGCCGGACTTTATGTTTTGTGTGTGCTGGGCGTTTTGTCGAGTGTCGTCGGGGCCTATTATTATTTGCGGATAGTCAAAATCATGTATCTCGACCCGCCGACGGATGAAGCAAACGACCCCATGCCGCGCGAATTGTCTATTATTGCCGGAATCTTGGCCGGGATTTGTCTGTTATTTTTCGTCTATCCCGCGCCGTTGATTGATCTGGCCGCCGGCGCAAGCCAAGCACTGATTGCCATGCCGGCACCTGAAGCATTGCTGACAGGGCTTTTCGGGCCCACCGACTTCAGGTGATAACACTTCCCGATACCTATCAGCTGCTCCACTTTGAAACGGTGGACAGCACAAATGAGCAAGCCAAACGGCTGGCGGCACAAGGGGTGGTTCAACCGCATTGGATTTTGGCCGATGCCCAAAGCGCCGGTCGCGGGCGTCGCGGGCGGGTGTGGCAGTCGCCGAAGGGAAATCTGATGGCGACCGTTTATCAGCCCGGGCGCATTGAGACGAAAAAGGCGGGACAATTAAGTTTTGTGGCCGGGCTTGCATTGGCCGATACGGTTTCCTCCCTTATTGGGCCTGATGGTGCGGTTTCTATAAAATGGCCAAATGACGTGCTGGTAGGCGGGGCGAAAATTTCCGGCATATTGCTCGAATCGGGTACTGTATCTGACGCACATCTGGATTGGGTGTGTGTCGGCATGGGGCTGAACCTTGCCTATTTTCCAGATGATACACCTTATTTGGCGACCAGCATTGCTGCTCATACTGGCCATCGACCTGATAATTTGGCTGTGCTCGAGGTCTTGGCTTCGGCCTTCGATCTCTATTACCGCCAATGGCAACAGTTTGGCTTCTCTGTAATAGTAAGAAAGTGGCGTCAACAGGCACATAATCTGGGTCGTGAAATTATTGTGCGTTTGGAAAAGAGTGAGTTAAGCGGCATTTTTGAAGATATTGACGATGCGGGCGCGCTAATTCTTTGCTCCGAGGACGGTGAACGCCATCTTGTTAGTGCCGGTGATGTATTTTTCCGCTAATCGGTTGAGCTATGACAGAAAACGAAAATAATTTGGTTTTTGTTCCGCTGGGAGGCACCGGCGAGATTGGCATGAACTGTAACTTGTATGGCTATGGAGAGGGCAATCGGCGCGACTGGATTATGGTCGATCTGGGGGTAACATTCGGCCGCCACACCGAACCGGGAATTGAACTGATTACGGCGGATACTGGCTTTATCGAGGCCGAGAAGGGTCGCTTGCATGCACTTTTGCTGACGCATGGCCATGAAGACCATATTGGCGCAGTCGCGCGTTTGTGGCCGCGCCTAAAATGTCCGGTCTATGCCACGGCGTTCACGGCGGAACTTGTACGTGGCAAGCTGGCAGAGGCGGGACTTCTGGAAGCCGTGCCACTGCATATTGTTGACCCTCAGCAATCTCTAGAACTGGGCCCGTTCCAAATTGATTACATCGGGTTGACACATTCAATTGCCGAGCCCAGTGCACTGGCTGTGCGATGCGGCGGCGCGCGCGTCTTGCACACGGGCGATTGGAAAATCGACCCCGATCCGGTTATCGGCAAAGTCACTGAGCATGAGCGACTGAAAGCCTTTGGTGATGAGGGGGTCGATGCGATTGTATGTGACAGCACCAATGTATTGTCAGAAGGTCGTTCGGGCTCTGAAGCCGATGTCGCCACCGCCCTGAATAAAGTGGTTGCCGGAAGCACGGGGCGGGTTGTGGTGACGACATTTGCCTCCAACATTGCCCGCTTGTCGAGCATTGCAAAGGCGGCGGCCGACAATGGGCGACACATTTGCTTGGCAGGTCGGGGCATGCACCGGATTTACAATGCAGCGCGGGCAACCGGATATCTGGCAGATTTTCCTGCGCCAGTGGAAGAAGAAGACGCCGCCTATTTGCCGCCCGACAAGCTCGTTATTTTGTGCACGGGCAGTCAGGGTGAGTATCGCGCCGCGCTGGGACGCATGGCGCAGGGCCACCATCCTCATCTCGTTCTGGAGGCTGGGGACCGCGTCGTGTTCTCATCCAAAATGATCCCAGGCAATGAGACTGAAATTTTCGCACTGCAAAATAAATTGGCCGCAATAAATGTTGATATTATAACACCCTATAAAAATGATCTTCATGTATCAGGTCATCCTAACCGTGATGAGCTTGTCGATATGTATGGCTGGGTGCGCCCGCGTGCAGCAGTACCGGTGCATGGCGAGCATCGCCATCTGATCGCCCATGCAGCGCTTGCGGCTGAGCTGGGTGTGCCTGAGCCGCTGTACGTTCACAATGGCGATATGGTGCAGCTTTATCCGGGTCCGGCGCAAGTGCTAGAAACTGTGCCTAGCGGTCGGCTTTATCTGGATGGCGAGATTTTTACCCAAAGCGATGCGCTGGCTGTGCGCGAGCGGCGCAAACTGTCGCATAATGGTGTGGTGTTTGTGAGCATACCGCTTGATGGCGCAAATCGCTTGTGCGGGCGCGTTGAGATTCAAATGCGTGGCATTCCCCAATATGATGGCAATACTGATTTGGTGAACTGGGCGTTAGATGCGGCCGAGCGCGCATTGCCGTCCAGTGGCAAGGTGACGCCGGCACGCGCCGAGGAAGAGGTTGGCCAGTTCATTCGCCGCGAGTTGGGTCAGCGCTGGGGCAAAAAGCCAATGGTTGTGGTAAGCTTTGTGCATGTATAATCGGAATTTAGCGATCGGGCATATCCAGTGATTGAAATCGGTTTTTTATTTGGCTGCGCCATATATGGCATTATCTGGTTTTTGACCTTATTTATGGTGCTGCCCTTTGGCGTGGTGTCGCAACACGAAGAAGGGCGCGTTGTGCCGGGCTCGGAGGTCGGCGCTCCGGCGCGGCCTATGATTTATCGGAAGCTGGCGATTACAACGCTTTTAGCGGCGGTGTTTTATGCCCTCGTCTATCTGCTTTTTACATCTGGCGTGTTGGAACAGCTTGATTTGCCGTTTCTTCCCGACCTTGGGCTGGACAGTCGCTGATTGTGAATGACCAAAAAAAAGCGGAACCTAAAAGGTTCCGCTTTGTGTCTCCCGTTAAAAACGGAGGGCTCCTCCCAAAACCCGAGAACTCGGAGTTCTCTATCCACGGCAAAATACTAGGAAAAAACTAAAGCCCTGTCATTAAGATTTTACATTTTCTTGACCCTTCTCCAATCGCATGGGACAAGCGTAATTTCGATGGTTCTGCACGCGGACTGAATATATGCGCCTTACCGATTATTTTTTGCCGACCCTTAAAGAAGATCCTGCTGAAGCCCAGATTGTTTCGCACCGCCTGATGTTGCGCGCGGGCATGGTGCGCCAAAGCGCGGCTGGTATTTACAGTTGGCTGCCATTGGGGTTGCGGGTTTTGCGCAAAATTGAGGCGATTGTGCGCGAAGAACAAAATCTGGCCGGTGCTATTGAAGTGTTGATGCCGACTTTGCAGCCGGCAGATATCTGGCGCGAATCGGGTCGCTATGAAGATTACGGCAAAGAAATGTTGCGTATTACCGATCGCGCCGACCGTGACCTGCTTTATGGGCCGACCAATGAGGAACTAATCACCCAAATATTCCGCGACAATGTGCGTAGCTACAAGCAATTGCCGTGCAATCTCTACCATATTCAGTGGAAATTTCGTGATGAGATTCGTCCACGCTTTGGCGTGATGCGGGGCCGCGAGTTTTTGATGAAAGATGCCTATAGCTTCGACATTGATGAGGCGTCGGCGAGGTTGGCGTATCAAAAAATGTTTGTGGCTTACTTGCGCACTTTCGCGCGGCTTGGGCTCCGCGCGCTTCCTATGGCTGCTGATACCGGTCCGATTGGTGGCGATTTGAGCCATGAGTTTATTATTCTCGCCGATACGGGTGAGTCTGAAGTGTTCTGCCATGCCGATCTTCTGGATAGACCCGCGCCGGAACCTGATTATTCAGCCGATTTGGACGCTGTTATTGCGCCATTTACATCGCTATACGCGCGCACTGATGAAAAGCATGAGCCGCAAATTTTCGAAGCCGAGGTGTCTGCCGACAAGCAGGTGATGGCGCGAGGCATTGAGGTTGGCCACATCTTCTACTTCGGGCAGAAATATTCGGAGCCCATGCAGTGCCGCGTTACCGGTGCCGATGGCAAGGAGGTCGCCGTCTATGGCGGCTCTTACGGAATCGGGGTTTCGCGGCTCGTCGGCGGCATTATCGAAGCCTGCCATGATGAGAACGGTATTGTGTGGCCATGGGCGGTTGCGCCGTTCCAGATCGGTCTTATCAATTTGAAACCGGGTGACGCAAAGACGGATAAATTATCCGAGCGCCTTTACAAAACGCTGACACACAAAGGCCTCGATGTGCTGTATGATAATCGTGATGAACGTGCCGGTGGCAAGTTTTCGGATATGGATCTGATTGGCTTGCCGTGGCAGGCGGTCATTGGGCCGCGAGGAGCGGTTGCAGGCGAGATAGAAGTCAAAAACCGGAAAAATGGCGACAAACAAACACTCGATTTTGGGGCCGCCTGCGCTTTGCTGGCCGAACCGCCTAGCGACTAGGACGTATTGGTGACGCGGGCGTTCAACAGGTTGGAATGGCAGTTGGCCGGGCGCTATTTGCGGGCGCGCCGCCGCGAGAGTTTTATTTCCATCATCGCCATTATTTCTTTTCTCGGCATCATGCTGGGGGTGGCTACACTGATTGTTGTTATGGCCGTGATGAACGGATTTCGCGCCGACCTTCTGGATCGCATTTTGGGCGTTAGTGGCCATGTCGTTGCGCGGCCCTGGAACGGGCAATTTGAAGACCGCGCCGCAACCGTGGCGCGTTTGCAGAAACTGCCGCCGGTCGTGCTGGCGACACCGCTGGTGGACGGCCAGGCAATGATGTCTTCCGGACAGGCGGTGCGCGGCGTTGTCCTGCGCGGCATGTCAACCGACGCACTGAAGCGCCTGCCAGCGCTGGCTGGCAATGTGCGCGCTGGTGCTCTTGACGATCTGTCACAAAGCGGGCGAGTGGCCATTGGTTTGCGTCTTGCCGAGCGTTACGGCATTGGTATCGGCGATCCGGTGACGCTTATTGCGCCGCGCGGAACGGTTACGCCATTTGGCACTACTCCGCGCATTAAGCAGTTACGCGTTGCGGCCATTTTCAGCATTGGCTTGTCTGAATATGACTTGAACATCATGTTTTCCGGCCTTGAGACGGCGCAGGGATTATTCAGTGAAAGCGTCCAATCGGGCGCCATTGAACTTATACTAGACGACCCCGACAAGGTGGAAGACTATCGCGAGGATTTGCAGAACACCGCTGGACTTGATGTTTCGCTGGTTGACTGGAAACAGTCCAATCGTACGCTGGCCGGAGCGCTTGAGGTCGAACGCAATGTCATGTTCCTCATTCTGACCCTGATTTTGCTGGTGGCGGCGCTCAATATCGTGTCGGGGTTGGTCATGCTAGTGCGCGACAAGCATCGCGATATTGCTGTGTTGCGCTCCATGGGGGCCAGTCGGGGTATGGTCTTGCGAGTTTTTTTCATCACTGGCGCCAGCATTGGCGTAATCGGGTCGCTGGCTGGTTTCGGTCTCGGCGTTGTTTTCTGTGCCTATATTGAAGAGATCCGCCAGCTTCTGGTGATGATTACCGGCGCGCAACTTTTTCCAGCGGAAGTTTATTTTCTCGAACGCATGCCGGCGCGTCTTGTGATGTCAGACATTGTGCAGGTGCTTTCCATGGCGCTTACCCTGTCGTTTCTTTCAACACTTTATCCGGCGTGGCGTGCCGCCTCGCTCGACCCAGTGGAAGCCTTGCGCTATGAGTGATCGATTTTCACTGCGCGGCATTTATCAGAGCTTTGATCAGGCCGGTCGGCGTCTTGAAGTACTAAACGGTGTCGACCTTACCATTGCAGCAGGTGAAACGGTTGCCCTTTTGGGCCCGTCGGGCTCCGGCAAATCTTGTTTGCTGCATATTGCGGGGCTTTTGGAAAAGCCCGCTTCAGGAGAAATTCTGGTAAATGGCCGCGTGCTGCCAACCGAAGATGATGGCTTGCGCACGCGCGGGCGATTACAGCATATTGGATTTGTCTACCAGTTTCATAATCTGCTTCCAGAATTCAGCGCGCTTGAAAATGTTATGTTGCCGTTGCGCTTGCGCGGGCAGGCCGGTAACGCAGCGCGTGCAGCGGCCTTGGATATTCTGGCAAAACTCGGTCTAACCGACAGGTTGGAGCATTTGCCTGCGCAATTGTCGGGTGGCGAACAACAGCGTGTGGCGATTGCGCGCGCGCTTGTAGCGCGACCGGATGTAATTCTGGCCGATGAGCCGACGGGCAGTTTGGACGGAGCCAATGGTGCCGTCATTGCCGAATTGTTGCTTAATTTGGCGCGCGAGGTGCAGGCCGCCGTATTGCTAGCAACCCACGACACGACGCTGGCCGAGCGAGCCGATCGGATAGTACGTTTGGAACGCGGCATTCTTCAATGATCCCGAATAAAAACAGCCTTTTTGCTCGAGGATATTTTATTTGTTGACAAGTGAACAAAACAGGAACATATTTGTATTCACTACGGAAGGAAAACCGATGACAGATCTTGTTGAAGACATTTTGGCGCTAACCGCTCTGTTTGCCATGGGCTATGCGATTTTATTGTGGGGTACCATTGGCGCGGCGCTGGCCGCTTAAAACTTTATCCGCCTGTAAACCCACTTATCCCCCCAAATGGTGCTCCCTCACCATGACAGGAATGCCACAATCTTTAAAATAGTGATTTAATGTGAGTCGTTGCTTCAGGGAATTATTTTGGAAGCGGAAATAATACAGTCAGATCGTCAGCTCCTGGTGCCAAAATTCATACATTTGCGTGTGCACAGTGCATTTTCACTGCTCGAAGGGGCGTTGCCGATTCATCTTTTGTCGCGCGCCGCCCAATCCATGCGTATGCCGGCGCTGGCAGTGACCGACCGCAATAATTTGTTTGGAGTGCTTGAATTTTCTGAAACCATGGCCGCGCTCGGCATCCAGCCCATTATTGGCGCCACTTTGTCGGTTTATTTCGGTGCAGATGACGAACCGCCATGTAGCCTTGCATTATTAGTTAAAAATGAAACTGGCTACCGAAACCTCATGGCGCTGGTAAGTGCCGCCCATCTGGAAGACCGTGCGCATGGCGCGGTAGGGATTGATGCCGACCTACTTGGCACGCATGGTGCTGGTCTTATCTGTCTGACAGGAGGCCCGGAAGGGCCGGTGAACCTGCATTTAAGCGCCGGACGTGCTGGGCTTGCCGAAGATGTGCTGGCAAGATTGCAGGGCATATTTTCAGACAGTCTTTACATTGAACTGCAACGCTATGCCGACGGTGCGCCGGCGGATGTTGAAGACGCTCTGGTGCAATTGGCTTATGCTCGCGAGGTGCCGCTGGTGGCAACCAATCAGACCTATTTTGCCTCCGAAGATGATTACCGCGCACATGACGCGCTCGTTTGCATTGCCGAGGGCCGCTATCTGAATGAAGAAGACCGACGGCGGCTAACGCCCGACCATAGGTTAAAAAGCGCCGAAGAAATGGTGGCACTGTTTGCCGATTTGCCGGAGGCGCTTGATAATACGGTCGAGATTGCCCAGCGATGCGCTTTCAGGCCGACCGAACACCAACCTATTTTGCCTGCCTTTGCGGAAGGTGATGAGCTGGCCGAATTGCGCCGCCAGGCCGACGAGGGGCTGCGGGCGCGATTGCAACAAGTATCCGCCTCGGCACCCGAAGCCGATTATTTTCAGCGGCTTGATTTCGAGCTGGACGTTATCGGAAAAATGGGATTTCCTGGCTATTTCCTTATCGTTGCTGACTTCATCAAATGGGCCAAAGCCCAGGATATAGCAGTTGGCCCCGGTCGCGGCTCCGGTGCCGGTTCGGTGGTGGCCTGGGCGCTCACGATTACCGATCTTGACCCGTTGCGCTTCAATTTGCTTTTCGAGCGATTCTTAAACCCCGAACGAATTTCGATGCCGGATTTCGATATTGACTTTTGCCAGTCGCGCCGGGATGAGGTGATTTCCTATGTACAGTCGAAATACGGCCGCGATCAGGTGGCGCAAATTATCACTTTCGGCAAATTACAGGCGCGCCTTGTGCTGCGCGATGTTGGGCGCGTTTTGCAAATGCCGCATGGTCAAGTCGACCGTCTCGCCAAGTTGGTGCCAAACAATCCGGCCAATCCGGTAACGTTGGCAGAAGCAATTGCTCAAGAGGAACGCTTGCGTGAAGCCCGCGACAGCGACCCGCAGGTGGCCGAGCTGATTTCCATTTCGTTGAAGCTGGAAGGGCTTTACCGACACGCCTCGACGCATGCCGCCGGTGTGGTGATTGGCGACAGGCCGCTGAAGGAGCTAGTGGCACTTTATCGTGACCCGAAATCGGACATGCCGGTAACGCAGTTCAATATGAAATGGGTAGAGCGGGCGGGGCTCGTAAAGTTCGACTTTCTAGGGCTGAAAACGCTGACCGTGCTTGAAAAAGCGGTGGAACTGCTCAGAGGCACTGGTGTAGACATTGATATCAACAATTTGCCGTTGGACGATGCGGCGACTTTTGAGCTTTTGGGGCGTGGCGACACTGTCGGCGTGTTTCAGCTGGAAAGTGTTGGTATGCGCGATGTGCTGCGCAAAATGAAACCAGATGCTTTTGAAGACATAATTGCGCTTGTCGCGCTTTATCGGCCTGGGCCGATGGACAATATCCCAAAATATATCGCACGCAAAAATGGAGAAGAAGATCCAGACTATATGCACCCGTCACTAGAGCCGCTATTGGCTGAAACTTATGGCGTGATGATTTATCAGGAACAGGTTATGCAAATTGCGCAGACACTTTCGGGCTTTTCGCTGGGCGAGGCCGATCTTCTGCGGCGGGCAATGGGCAAGAAAAAGAAAGAAGAAATGGCAGCTCAGGAGGCGCGTTTTATTGAAGGCGCAGTCAGCAATGGCGTAGACAAAAAGAAGGCGAAGCAAATTTATAATTTAGTAGAATTATTTGCTGGTTACGGGTTTAACAAAAGCCATGCGGCTGGTTATGCGCTCATCGCTTATCAAACAGCCTATCTGAAAGCCAATTATCCGGTTGCCTTTTTTGCAGCTTCCATGTCACTTGATTTCGAACGCGTCGACAAGCTGGCGGTTTTCAAACAAGACGCCAACGACCGCGACATTGATGTTCTGAGACCGGATATTAATAGATCTGACGTACAGTTTGCGATAGAGGGCAACTCGATTTTTTATGCGCTGTCGGCTATTCGTAATGTTGGAACACAAGCCATGCACGAAATTGTGACCAACCGCGAAGAGGCCGGCGCATTTAAGGATGTGTTTGATTTTGCGCGGCGTACGGGGGGGGCTCGGGCTGAACCGCAAGTTGCTGGAAAACCTCATTGCCGCCGGTGCGCTGGATTGTCTTGAGCCCGACAGGGCGCGGTTGAGTGCCGGTGTCGACATACTGCTGGGCGAGGCGAATATCGCCCAAAATGAGAGAAAAACCCAGCAGGAAAACCTTTTCGGCGAAGCGGAAATAGCGGAAAGCGCGGTCTTGCCAAGCGCTGACCCGTGGTCGGCCATGGACAGGTTGGCGCATGAATTTGATGCCATCGGCTTTTATCTTTCTGGGCACCCGCTTGATGATTATCAAAAAGCCATGAAGCGCGCGCGCATTGTGGCCTTTGCGAATTTGGAAAAGCGGGTTGAAAAGGAGTTGATGATTGCCGGTGTTGTCACACGCATTGATGAGCGCAGGTCGCAACGCGGCCCGCTCGCCTTTGTTTCGCTGTCGGATGTGACCGGGCAGTCCGAAATTACGGTTTTTTCGGAAGCGCTTTCCGAGGCCCGTGAGTTTTTGAATGTCGGTGTCTTGATTGTTGCTACTGTCAAGGTTGAGCGCGAAGACGGGCAAATACGCATGATTGCCAATAGGTTACGACCGCTTGATCAGGTAGTTGGCAATGCGTCTGAGGGCTTGCGGATATTTGTTGAAAAACCGGCAGCGTGTGCGGGGCTTAAAAAGCGCCTGTCGGAGGCGCGCCAAGCAGGCCATAAAACAGGCGGCACCGTTTCGCTTGTGATGATGTCACAGGCGCGTGAGGTGGAACTGCGTCTTGCCGATAATTTTGTCATCACACCGCGTGTTACCGGCGCCATCAAGGCATTGCCCGGCGTCTTGCATGTCGAAGAATTGTAGCCCGCGGGCGTTCTGAAAGCGCGTTACAGACACTTAAGTTTTACCATGTAAAACCTGCACTCAACTAGGTATTGCACTGGGGCGCATTTTTGCTTATAGCAAACTCATTACTCACGCAGGGACAGCCCTTTTGCCGGGCGCCTCTTGTGTCGGATACGAGATCTGATGACACCCTGTGGCGGTCTAACGAGAGAAAGGAAGGCAACGCAATGGCACTGCCCGATTATAATATGCGTCAATTGCTTGAAGCAGGCGTACACTTTGGTCACCAAACACATCGCTGGAATCCTAAAATGGCTCCGTTCATTTTCGGCGAGCGCAATGGTATTCACGTAATTGATCTGTCCCAGACGGTTCCGCTGCTGCATCAGGCGCTAGTCGCTGTGCGCGATGTGGTCGCCGGTGGCGGGCGCATTCTGTTTGTCGGCACCAAGCGGCAGGCGGCTGAGCCGGTGTCGCGCCATGCTGCACAATGCGCGCAATTTTTCATGAACTCGCGCTGGCTGGGCGGCACGCTGACCAATTGGCAAACGATTTCGAATTCGATTAAGCGTTTGCGCGAATTGGAAACTATGCTGGACGGTGACGGTGCTGGTGGCCTGACCAAAAAAGAAATTTTGAACTTGACGCGCGAACGCGAAAAGCTCGAGCGTGCGCTGGGCGGCATCAAGGAAATGGGCGGTGTGCCTGAGATGATGTTTGTCGTTGATACCAATAAGGAGTCGATTGCAATCGCCGAGGCCAAGACACTAGGTATACCGGTAGTTGCCATTTTGGACAGCAATTGCGACCCGGATGGTATTGATTATCCGATACCCGGCAATGATGATGCGGCCCGAGCCATTGAGCTTTATTGCGATCTGATTTCGAAAGCGGCGATTGCTGGTATCGAAGAAGGCAATATTTCCGCTGGCGTCGATCTGGGCGCGTCCGAAGAGCCAGGCGTCGAGGCTGTGCTTGAGGAGGCCAACGAAGCACCTGCAGAAGCAGCTGTTGAGGCTGTTTCCGAGCCTCCCGCTGCTGGGACACCCGTTGAGGAAGTAGCCGAACCGCCTGTTACAGAGGAAGCCCTGGTGGAAGAACCCGCAACGCCCGAAGAAGAGACGTCTGCCCAAGCAGAATAATTTCAACCCTTAAGGTATGGAGATGTAACATGGCCGAAATCACAGCGAGCATGGTGAAGGAATTACGCGAAGCTTCCGGTGCCGGCATGATGGACTGCAAAACAGCGCTGAACGAAAATAATGGCAATATGGAAGCCGCCATTGATTGGTTGCGCACTAAAGGGCTAGCCAAGGCTGCAAAAAAAGCTGGTCGCGTTGCGGCCGATGGGCTGGTTGGTGTGATTTCGGGCGGCACCACGGGTGCTATTGTTGAGGTCAATTCCGAAACAGATTTCGTGGCCCGCAATGAAACCTTTCAAGACATGGTCACAGATATTGCCTCTATCGCGCTCAATAAGGGCGGCGAACATGATGCTTTACTTGCGGCTGACTATCCCGGTGCCGATAAGTCGGTCGAAGCCCATCTTCAGGAAATGGTTGGTACCATTGGTGAGAATATGTCTGTTCGGCGCTCAAAAACGCTGAGTGTCAGTGATGGTGTCGTCGCCAGCTATATGCACAGTCAGGTGGCCGACGGACTGGGCAAAATCGGTGTTCTTGTGGCTTTGCAATCAACAGGCGACAAGGAAAAGCTTGACGCGCTGGGGCGTCAACTTGCCATGCACGTGGCGGCCACCAACCCGTTAGCGGTAAATGTCGACAGTTTGAATCCTGATGACATTGAACGCGAACGCTCTGTTCTGATTGCCGAAGCCAAAGAAAGCGGCAAGCCTGAAGAAATTATTGAGAAAATGGTTGAAGGCCGTCTGGGCAAATTCTATGAAGAAGTTGTACTTACCTCGCAAGTTTTTGTTATTGATGGGGAAACCCGTATTTCTAAAGTGCTAGAAAATGCCGCCGGAGATGTTGGTGCACCGGTGGAGTTGACCAGCTTTGTCAGATTTGAGCTGGGCGAAGGTGTCGATAAGGGCGAGGAGGCTGATTTTGCGGCTGAGGTTGCGGCGGCGGTCAGCAACGCCTAGCAATTTTTATGTCTCTGACGAACGGGGAATCGCGCCAGACTTCGGAGCGTTGATACGCCAGAGGAGCAGCGCATGAGCGAGAAAACAAAATATAAACGTGTCCTGCTGAAGGTTTCGGGCGAGGCGCTGATGGGCGACGGCCAATACGGAATTGACGTAGCAACCGTAGACCGTATCGCCTCCGAAGTGAAAGACGCACTGTCACTGGGTGTCGAGGTCTGCATGGTGATCGGTGGCGGCAATATTTTTCGCGGTCTTTCCGGTGCCGCCGATGGCATGGACCGCGCCAGTGCCGACTATATGGGCATGCTGGCGACAATCATGAACGCCTTGGCGATGCAAAACGGGCTTGAACGCTCGGGAGTGCAGACGCGGGTGCTGTCAGCCATTCCAATGACCAGCGTGTGTGAGCCTTATATTCGTCGTCGTGCCATCCGTCATATGGAAAAAGCCCGCGTGGTTATTTTTGCGGCCGGAACCGGCAACCCGTTTTTCACAACAGATACAGCCGCTGCGTTGCGGGCAGCAGAAATGGGTTGTGATGCCTTGATGAAGGGCACAAATGTGGATGGCGTTTATTCGGCGGACCCGAAAACCGACCTGTCGGCGGAGCGTTTTGACCAGCTGAGTTATATTGATGTTCTGACGAAAGATCTTAAGGTGATGGATGCGTCGGCGGTGTCGCTATCGCGCGAGAACGGCATACCGATTGTTGTTTTTTCAATCCGGACATCGGGCGGCTTTATGAATGTCCTGCGGGGCACTGGCAAAAGCACCGTTGTTCGTGATTAGATGGGCGGGCTAGGGGGAAGAAAAATGAGTATTGATTTAGATGACATTGAGCGCCGCATGGAAGGTGCCGTCGCCACGCTGAAAACCGACCTTGGAGGCTTACGCACCGGCCGCGCCAGCGCCAATCTGCTGGAGCCAATTATGGTCGAGGCCTATGGCCAGCAAATGCCGATTGCGCAGGTAGGCACAATCTCGGTGCCGGAGCCGCGGATGTTGTCGGTGCAGGTTTGGGATAAGGGGCAGGTTGCTCAGGTTGAAAAAGCCATTCGCGAGTCCGGATTGGGGCTGAACCCGATGGCAGACGGGCAACTTGTCCGCATACCATTGCCCGAGCTTAACGAGGAACGACGCGAGGAACTGGTCAAGGTTGCCAGTCGCTATGCCGAGCAGGCGCGTGTCGCTGTGCGCAATGTGCGCCGCGACGGTATGGATCAAATTAAAAAGGGTGAAAAGGACGGTGATATGTCGCAAGACGATGCCAAGCTGTTCGCCGATGAAGTGCAGGAAACCACCGACCGTTACGTCAAACTGATCGATGAAACACTTGAAACCAAAGAAGGTGAGATCCGTCAGGTCTGACACATCGAAAAAGATATGGAAACTGATGTCGACCCAATAGCGCCCGTATCGCACCTCGCCATTGTGATGGACGGAAATGGGCGCTGGGCACGGCAACGCAATCTGCCCCGTCAGGAGGGGCATGCGGCCGGGGTTGAAACCGTACGCCGCGCGGTTCGGTTTATTGCCGATGCCGGTATTGATTGTCTCACGCTATTTTCATTTTCGACCGAGAACTGGCAGCGGCCATCAGGTGAAGTGAAATTTCTGATGCGTCTTCTTAAACATTATATTGAAGCCGATTTGGCTGAATTACACAAAAATGACGTGCGCGTGAAAATTATTGGCAGAAGGCAGGGCTTGGACGCGCAGCTGGTCAAACTGATCGAGCATGCCGAGCAGGTAACCGCTGCAAACACACGCATGCGTTTGCAGATTGCATTTAATTACGGTGCCCGCGAGGAAATCGCGGAAGCGGCGGCGCGCTTGGCAGTGCGGGTGGCAAAAGGCGAGCTTGATGCCGCCAATATCACGCCGGATCTGGTTGATGCCGAATTGTCGACGCACGGGCTACCGGACCCCGATTTGGTCATTCGCACCAGCGGCGAAAATCGCCTGAGCAATTTCCTGCTATGGCAATGTGCGTATTCGGAGTTTTATTTTACAGATGTGTTGTGGCCGGATTTCGATGCCGTAAACCTAAATGCCGCGCTACAAGCCTATCAACGGCGCGAACGGCGGTTTGGCCAGGTTGAGCCCGCGTTGAGCAAAACGGACTGAAGCGGGTCATGGCATTTTCCGAACGAGTAAGCAGATTGGGCGACGGCCTAATGAGGCGCGTCTGGTCAGCACTTGCCATTTTGCCGTTAGTGCTTCTGGCGCTCTGGGCCGGTGGTGTGGCACTGCTGGCATTATTGGCACTTGCGGGCATTATAATGAGTTACGAATGGGTGAAATTGCTTGCCAGTACCCAACCGCGTAGAGACGGTTTTTTATTGTCCGGCGCGCTGTTCACCCTGTTACTGGTCGCTTATCTGGCTTCGCCCGGTGACGGATTGCGCCTGCTGTTGGTTTTATTGTTCATTCTGGGCGGCTTGTTTTGGTTGTTCCACTGGCGTGTTACACCGGTGGTCGGCGGTATGGTTTATCTTGGATGGCCGCTTCTGGCGATTGCGTATTTTCGTGACAGCGCTTTAGGCGGGTTCGTGCTTTTGTATGTTTTTCTGACCGTCTGGGCAGTTGATATATTCGCCATGTTTTCAGGCAAATTATTTGGCGGGCCGCGCATGGCGCCACGTATTTCACCGAATAAAACTTGGGCGGGCCTTATGGGCGCCGTGGTCGGCGCTACCATGGTTGCGGTCATAACTTATTATTTTTCTAATGCGCTAGTTTCGCTGAGGCCGACGTTGCCTGTGATTTTGCTGCTGAGCGGCCTGCTGGCCGTTGTCTCGCAAATGGGAGATCTGTTTGAATCTGCTCTCAAACGCAAATATGACCTGAAGGATACCGGGTCGATTTTGCCTGGGCATGGCGGGGTGCTTGACCGCGTTGACGGGTTGATCGGCGCCTTGATTTTTTTGCATCTGATTGTGCTTTTGCGCGGCCAGCCGCCGCTACAATCCATTTTGGTGTGGTGATGCATGCGTAAACTTTCGGTTTTTGGCGCCACGGGCACGATTGGAGACAACACTCTTGATCTGGTCGGCAGGCACCCCGACAAATTTGAGATCGAGGTGCTGACGGCGCACGAAAATATTGAAAAGTTGGCGGCATTGGCGCGCATTCATAAACCGTCGCTTGTGGTTGTGTCAGACCCTGAATGCCGACAAAGATTGGCTTCAGCACTTTCAGATCTGCCGATAAAAGTGGAGGCAGGCGCACAAGCCATGGTAGATGCGGCCTGCGCGCCGGTCGATCTGGTGGTCATGGGCATTGTCGGTTTTGCCGCTCTGGGACCCAGCCTTGCCGCCGTGCGCTATGCCGATGCCGTTGCGTTGGCTAACAAAGAGTGTCTTGTTGTGTCCGGCGCGATGCTGATGGAGACAGCGGCGCGCTATGCAACGCGGCTCTTGCCAGTTGACAGCGAGCATAATGGCGTTTTTCAACTGCTGGACGGACGCGACGGTGACATACCCTCTAAAATTGTTCTCACAGCATCCGGCGGTCCGTTTCGTGACATGAGCTTGGACGACATGGCACGAGTAACGCCGGAAATGGCCATTGCCCACCCTAATTGGATAATGGGCGCCAAAATTTCCGTTGACAGTGCGACGATGATGAATAAGGGGCTGGAGCTTATCGAGGCGCGTGTTCTTTTTAATGTTGTTCCGGAAATGCTTGATGTGGTCGTGCATCCGCAATCCATAGTGCATGCCTTGGTGCATTTTCGCGATGGCAGCGTTTTGGCGCATATGGCGACGCCGGACATGCGCGTGCCGCTGGCCTATTGCCTTGGGTTTCCCGAACGCATAGATCACGGCGGCACCGCGCTTGATCTCGCTTCGCTTGGCGCGTTGAATTTTGAGCCAATTGAGCGATCGCGTTTTCCCTGTTTGGTTCATGCCGAACGCGCCATGCATAAGGGCGGCATTTACCCGACTGTGCTTAACGCGGCCAATGAGGTTGCGGTTTCGGGATTTCTATCCGGTAAACTCAAATTTACCGATATTGCTGAGACGGTTACCCGCGCACTGGACGCGGAGGCCGAGCTTATCGCGCCCTTTGACCCGACAACGCTTGCTGGGCTTGAAACCTGCGACAAAAAAACCAGACATTTCTGCTCAGAATTGATAAAAGACATGTCGTGAAACTGAAGTAGTTCCGTTTGCGGTCAGACCTGTGGCTCCGGTCGTCGGTGTTTTTCGGAAACGCGGTCCAGTTTGAATTTGGGAGGTCCCATGGAGGCGCTTGTCTCACAGATATTTTCTGTCGGCTTCGGCATTATTTTGCCGTTTATATTTGTACTGACGATTGTCGTGTTCTTTCACGAACTTGGCCATTTTTATGTCGCTCGTCGGTGTGGTGTGAATGTTGAGGTTTTTTCCGTCGGTTTCGGTCGGTCGCTGGCAAGCTGGCATGACAAGCATGGCACGCAGTGGAAAATCGGATGGATGCCACTGGGTGGTTATGTGAAATTTCTTGGCGATGAAAATGCCGCCAGCGCGCCGGATACCGAAGCGATTCAAAAAATGGACCCGCAAACGCGCAAAACCACATTGTTAGAAAGGCCTCTGGGTCAACGCGTCGCCGTTGTTGCCGCCGGGCCAGTGGCCAATTTCATATTGGCAATCATTATTTTTGCGGGGCTTTACGCCATATTGGGCCAACGCGTCACTGACCCAGTGGTTGGTGTGGTGGTTGCCGACAGTGCGGCGGAGCGCGCTGGTTTTCAGCCCGGGGATCTCATTGCCGCAATTGATGACACCAGAGTTGAAACCTTTGCCGAGGTGCGCCGTATCGTTACGGTGAATGCTGACACCGAGTTGATGTTTGAGATCAGGCGCGACGGTGAGTTATTGGTTTTGCCGGCAACGCCCGACTGGTATTTGGAAACTGACAGATTCGGCAATGAGTTCCGGATTGGACGGCTGGGCGTTTCGGTGGGTCTTGATCAGGCTAATGCGCGCCATGTGCGCTATAATCCCGTCACCGCCGTTTGGATGGGAGTAAAGGAAAGCTACTTTATTGTCGAGCAAACCTTTACCGTTTTGGGACGCATTATCACCGGGCGCGAAAGTGCTGAAAGTCTGGGAGGGCCAATTCGCATTGCCCAGCTCTCCGGGCAAGCTGCCTCGCTGGGGCTGGTAGCACTCATCAATTTGACGGCTGTCCTTTCAGTCAGTATTGGGCTAATCAACTTGTTTCCGATTCCGATGCTGGACGGAGGCCATCTTATGTTTTACGCCTATGAGGCTATTGCCGGAAAGCCCATGCCGGAAAAAGTGCAGGAGGTTGGGATGCGCATCGGCCTTTCTCTTGTTCTTGCATTGTTTGTTTTTGTGACTTGGAATGACATTACCAGATGAATGCTTCCATAAATCACGTTACCGTAAGACCAGCACCTTAATTCGAATTTAGATTTTAAAGGTATGATTATGCGCTTTCAGGGTTTTTGGCTTGCTCTCATCTGTGTTTTTGCGTGTTCGCTGAACGTCGATGTTCGGGCGCAAGAGGCGGAAGACAGCGCAACTTCAGAAGCCGAGATTATTCAATTCATCCGCGTCGAAGGCACTCAGCGCGTTGAAGAGGAAACGGTGCGCGCCTACATGGTTGTGCGCGAAGGCATGGTTGATGATGTTGATATGGTAGACCAATCGGTGAAAACATTATTTGCCTCTGGCCTGTTTTCCGACGTCACCATTCGGCGCGGTGGGGGTGGACTGGTTGTGTCTGTGGTAGAGAACCCGATTGTCAATCGCGTCTCATTTGAAGGCAATGGCGCCATCAATGATGACACGCTGACGAAAGAAGCCGAATTGCGCTCGCGCCAAGTATATACACGCGCCCGCGTGCAGGACGACGTTGAGCGTTTTATAGAAATCTACCGGCAGAGCGGTTATTTCGCCGCGCGTATCGAGCCAAAAGTCATTCAACTTCCGCAAAACCGCATCGATGTCATTTTTGAAATCAATGAAGGCCCGGTTACTGGCATCCGGTCAATTAATTTTGTCGGCAATAAAGCATTTGATGATAACCGTCTGCGCGAAGAGATTATTACGTCGGAGACACGCTGGTGGAGGTTTTTCGCCTCGTCGGACAATTATGACCCCGACCGGCTGAATTATGATCGTCAGCAATTGCGTCGGTTTTATCTCACTAAGGGCTATGCCGATTTTCGCGTTGTCAGTTCCAGCGCTGAGTTGACCCGCGATGGTGAAGAATTTTTTGTGACGTTCAACATTGAAGAAGGTGAATTATTTACTTTTGCAGAATCCAGCATCAGGTCAACCGTTGAAACAGTTGCTATTGAGAAATTGCAGGCAGCTATAGATCATGTTGAAGGTGACCGTTACGATCTCCGGAAAATCGAGGATACCGAAGATGCGCTGACTAAGCTGCTGGGCGAGAAGGGCTTTGCATTCGCCGAGATTCGCGCCCGAACACGCCGTGATCGCGAAAACAATTTGATCAGGGTTGAGTATGTCATCGAGGAGGGACCTCGCGTTTATGTCGAACGGATTAACATTAACGGTAATGACCGCACCCATGACGAGGTGTTGCGCAGGGAAATGCGAATTAGCGAAGGCGATGCATTTAATCGTGTGCTGTTAGAGCGTTCGCGCCGGAACTTGAGGGCATTGGGATTTTTCAGCTCGGTTGATATTGAAGAAAGCCCGGGCAGTGAGCCAGACAAAACCATTATTGATGTGAATGTTGTCGAACAGTCTACAGGTGAGTTGACCTTTGGTGTTGGTTATTCTTCGGCCGAAAGCTTGACTACTGAATTCGCCATCTCTGAACGCAATCTTCTTGGCCGTGGACAGAAGTTGAATTTGCGTGTTGGCGTGAGTGATGAAGTACAACGTTACCAGATAAGTTTCACTGAGCCTTTTTTTCTGGACAGACGAGTAGCAGCTGGATTTAGTGTTTTTAATACTGAAAGCGACTATGACAACGATGCTTATGTTTTTTCTTCCATTGGAATAGGCGGTCAATTAGCTTTTCCGCTTTCGGAGGATGGAAGGTTATCTCTCTCGGTAAACTTGTCTGAGGATGAACTAGAGAACAACTTCTTTGCCATGGATATTAACCGAAGTTATGAGTATTCAAAGTATGAAATCGGCTATTATTATTCCATTGACAAACGTGATGATCCGATCGATCCAACAGAGGGATGGAATCTTGGTTTTGGACAGGATTTGGCGGGGCCTTCTGGCGACGTTACATTTATCAGGACCTCAGCTGTCGCGAATTATTACTATGAAATTACTGAGGGTTGGGTGTTTCACGGCCGAGCCTCAGCTGGTTTTATAGATGATTACGAAAATGATATCGTTTATTACGGCGACCGTTTTTTCAGAGGAGGTTCTAGTTTTCGAGGCTTTGATAGGTCCGGCGTTGGCCCCCGACAAATTAGCACAGGTTATGCAGTCGGCGCTAACCGGTACCTAATTGGAACCACAGAAGTTTCAGTGCCGCTTGGAATTCCAAAGGATGTGGGCATGAAGGCCAATTTGTTTGTCGACTTTGGTGCTGTCGGCGATACTGACGAAACGCAAAACGACATTGAAGATGAGTTTGCATTTCGAGCAACTTCTGGGCTAAGTATTTCTTGGAAATCACCGTTCGGGCCCGTGAGATTTGATTTTGCGACGGCTTTGAAAAAGGAAGATTATGATAAGGCAAAGTCTTTTCGATTTTCAGTCGGTACACGTTTTTAGGAGGTTGTTAGATGTCTGCGTTTTATAGAAAATTTTTCCTTGTCTTTGCTATATCAGTGGCGTTTTCCGCAATTGTATCCCCAGTTGCTGCCGAACAAAGTTTTGTAATATTTGATTTTAGAGCTGCCATTGCTCAGTCAAAAGCTGGAAAAAGTATGGGTAGTCAAATCGAAAGCCAAATGAAAGTGGTAACTGATGAAGCCCAAAAATTTGATGAACGTTTTGCTGGAGAATTAGAAAAACTTCAGGAACAGCGGTCTTTAATGGCTCCAGACGCCCTACAAAGCAAGGCGGAAGAATTGCGTCTTGAGCAGCTTAAGACACAACAGGACCTTAGTAAGCGCCAGCGCGCTATTCAGGCCGGAGGTCAGAAAGCTACTCAAGAAATATTAAAAGTGGCGCGTGAAGAGTTAGCCGCAGTTGCCAAAGAGCGGAACGCTGCATTAGTTATTAGTAAAGAGGCTATAATATTAAACAGTCCAGGCCTCGACGTTACGAAAGAGGTGGTGAGTGCGATGGATAAAAAGCTTTCGAGCGTTAAAGTTAAGCCAATTGAGGTGAAGGAATAATTCTCCGCTATGGCAGACCCGCGTTTCTTCACCCGCGCCGGGCCATTTAAAATCAGTGATATTGCTTTGCAAATTGGTGCGCATTTGCCGAGCGGCGCGGATGCAGACCGCCTAATCAACGATATCGAAGATATCGCCACCGCGTCGGAGGGCAACCTCTGTTTTGTGACGAATAAAAAATATCTGCCGCAATTGATCGAAACCAGGGCCGCGGCAGTGTTGGTTGGCAAGGCGCAAGTCGGTGCATGCCCGCCGCACGTGATTACTCTTGCCTGTGATGACCCTTACATGGCGATGGCACGGGCCGCGCAAGCCTTTTATCCGGAGGCCGCACTTGCCCGACCCATGCCCGGTCAAATGCAGGCGGGCGCGCCAGCCGTTCATCCGACAGCGCGGATTGGACATAACTGCGAAATTGCCGACAGTGTGACGATCTGTGCCAATGCCGAGATTGGAGACAATACGTATCTTGCTGCCAATGTCGTTATAGGCGAGGGCGTGGCGCTGGGGCGTAACTGCACTCTGGGTGCCGGCGTGGTGGTCGGTTACAGCTTAATTGGAGATCGGGTTACCATTCATTCGGGAAGCCGCATCGGACAATGCGGCTTTGGCTTTGCGCCCGGCAAGGCCCATGTCAAAGTGCCTCAGCTTGGCCGCGTTATTATCCAGGCCGATGTGGAAGTGGGCGCCAATTGCGCCATTGATCGAGGCACGCTGGGCGACACGATTGTCGGAGAGGGTAGCAAGCTCGATAACTTGGTGCATCTTGCGCATAATGTGGTGCTGGGCCGTCACGTGTTTATGGCCGGGCAGTCAGGCATTGCCGGTGGCACGCATATTGGTGATTACTGTCAGGTTGGCGGGCAGGCCGGAATTTACGGGCATTTAACATTGGGGGCGCATGTTGTGGTCGGCGCCAAATCTAGCGTTACGCGCTCTTTCCCTGACAATACCCAACTTATGGGCATTCCGGCGCGCCCCGCGCGCGAGTTTCTTCGCGAAACGGCAAGCTTAAAGCGTCTTGGCAAATCCAGTGGCAAGCCGACTTTCAGCGAATAACGTAATAAACCGACACAATCCTTTATTTGTAAATTCGCGCGGGCAAATTTACACAAAATACTGGGATTGGTTCATGAAGATTATTCATAGCACAGCGGTGATCGCTGATACGGTAGAACTGGGGCGGGATGTCTGCATCGGCCCCTATTGCTGTTTGGACGGCAATGTTGTGCTGGGCGACAATTGCCAGCTCGACACGCATGTGGTCGTAACCGGCAACACCACTATCGGAGCCGGCACCAGAATTTTTCCTTTTGCATCCATTGGACATATCTCACAGGATTTGAAATATGACGGTGAGGTCGTGTCCCTGGAGATTGGCGCGCGAAACACGATTCGTGAACACGTAACTATGAACCCCGGGACCAGCCAGGGCGGTGGCGTTACGCGCGTCGGCGACAACAATTTATTTATGGTCGGCGTGCATGTGGCGCATGACTGCATTGTTGGCAACAATGTCATTATGGCAAATAACGCTACGCTGGGCGGGCATGTGACGGTGGCTGATCACGCCATTCTGGGCGGCCTTGTTGGCGTCCACCAGTTTGCGCGCATCGGTGCGCACAGTTTTGTGGGCGCGGGTAGTCTGGTTACCGAAGATGTCATTCCGTTCGGCATGGTCAGCGGTAATCGCGCTGTGTTGGGCGGGCTTAACCTTGTAGGTCTGAAGCGGCGCGATTTTGAGCGCGACGAGATTAACGCCCTGCGGGCGGCCTTTAAGGATATTTTCATGACCCAAGACACGACGTTTCAAACTCGCGTTTTGCGCGCCCGCGAGACTTATGCCGAAAGCGATCTGGTCAATCAGATGATTGATTTTATTCTGGTTGAAAAAAGTCGTGGCTATTGTTTGCCATCCACATCACCGTCGGGGGCTTGATTGGTTGCGCCGACGCCTTTGGGGTTGATAGCTGGCAATGGCATGTTGCCCTACCGGATTATTGAAAATCTGAACAAATCGGATCGCGCGGTTTTCGCGTTAGGCATTTTGGGTGAGGTCGCCGACGAAGTTTCTGGCAATATGGATGCGTGGGTTGGTATCGGCCAGCTTCAGCTCGCGCGTGATTTGATGCAGGAGGCGGGTGTGCGCGATGTCGTAATTGTTGGTGGCGTGCAACGACCGAATTTGACAACGCTTGAACTCGATGACGGCGGCCAGTGGGTAGTCGAGCGCGCGCTGTCACAAACCCAGCGCGGCGATAATGCGCTGCTGACCCATGTGCTGGACTATTTTGAGGCGCAGGGGTTTGCCATTGTGTCTGCCGTCGATCTGTTGTCGCAGGTTGCGCCCTTGCGCGGGCTTTTGACCGAGGCGAAAATGGACCCGCACTGGCAAGATATGGCGCGCGCGGTTGAAATTGCCAGCCATATCGGCGCGCTTGATATCGGTCAAGCCGCGATTGTGGCACGTGGCATTGTTCTGGGCGTTGAAAGCGTCGAGGGCACGGATGCCATGCTTGCCCGAGTGGGCAAATTATCGGAAGAAGTGAGGGGCACGCCCGTTGCGCGCGCCGGTGTGCTGGCGAAAATTCCAAAACCCCAACAAGATCGACGCATTGACTTGCCTGCACTGGGGCCACAAACGGTTGCGGGTGCTGCTCGGGCAGGGCTGGCGGGTATTGTTTTCGAGGCTGATGGTGTGCTTTTTGAGGCGTCGGACGTGTGCATAAAGCAAGCTAATCGTGCCGGCCTGTTTTTATATGGGCTGACGCCGGAGGAATTGTGAGCGCGCCGCATATCATGATCGTTGCCGGCGAAACATCAGGCGACCTTTTAGGCGCAGACCTAATTGAAGCCGTTCGTGCATTATATCCCGGTGCCACTTTTAGCGGCGTGGGTGGGCCGGCCATGATGCGCGCCGGGCTCCCATCTCTTTTCGATATGTCGGAAATCGCCGTCATGGGGCTTGGTCCCATTTTGGCAAATTTGCGCCGGCTCTTCGGTCTGGTCGGCCTAACCGCGGCCCATGCGTGTGACACATGCCCCGATATTGTTGTGCTGATTGACTGTCCGGAGTTTAACCATCGCGTGGCCGCGCGTATAAAAAAGAGATATCCAGACATGTGCGTTATCTGCTATGTAGCCCCCTCGGTTTGGGCCTGGCGGCGTGGGCGGGCGCGCAAAATGGCGCAGCATTTCGATGCTGTAATGTCCCTGTTTCCGTTTGAAAGTCATATTTTTAAGGCACTTTCCGGGCCGCCCTGCCATTTTGTCGGCCATCCAATTGTTGACCGATTTCAGAGTTATGCGCCCGGAGCCGATTTTCGGGCGAAATTTAATATTCCTGGCGAAGGGAGACTGTTGTGCGTTTTGCCTGGCAGTCGCATGAGCGAGATAAGGAAATTGGCGCCAGTGTTCCAGGAAACTATTGCGCGCATCGCAAGTGAAACTAAAAATTTATACGTGGTTGTTCCGGTGGTGCCGCATACGCGTGAAGCGGTGCGCGCACGCGTCGCCGACTGGCCGGTTCAGCCGATTTTAGTGGAGGATGAGAGGGATAAAATAGCCGCCTTTTCTGCCGCGAATGCCGCGCTTGCTGCGTCCGGTACGGCAACGCTTGAGTTGGGTATGGCGGGCCTGCCGAGCGTGGTCGCCTATAAAATGGGCGGGATTATGGGTGCACTGCTGATGCGCGTGTTGCGCGTGCCCTCGGCGGTTATTGTCAATCTGGTGCTTGATGCGCCTGTGATGCAGGAATTTCTTGAAGATCGTTGTACGGCGGAGTTGATAACGCCGGCGGTAAACGCATTGTTGCAGGATAATGCTTTGAACAGTGAAAAACGCGCCCAGCTTTCCCCGCTGGCCGACGTGCTGGGTGGGGCCAATCAAACTCCGGCCTCGCGCGCTGCGGAGATTATCCGTTCATTAATTTAACAAGCCTAGCGCTTGGCGATATCGATATAGTCGCGCTTGGGCGAGCCGATATAAAGTTGGCGCGGACGCCCGATACGTTGGCTCGGATCTTCGACCATTTCATTCCACTGCGCCACCCAACCGACAGTTCGAGCAAGCGCAAACAAAACCGTGAACATGGTTGTTGGAAAACCCATGGCTTTTAGGGTAATGCCAGAATAAAAATCAATATTCGGATAGAGTTTCTTCTCAATAAAATATTCATCATTGAGGGCGATTTTTTCTAGCTCCATTGCCACATCGAGCAGCGGGTCGTCTTTAATGCCCAGTTCGCCCAGCACTTCATGGCAGGTCTGCTGCATTACACGCGCGCGCGGGTCGTAGTTTTTGTACACGCGGTGCCCAAAACCCATCAGGCGGAACGGATCATCTTTGTCTTTGGCGCGTTTAACAAATTCAGGAATATTGTCGACTGAACCGATTTCGGAAAGCATGTCCAGCGCTGCTTCATTCGCGCCGCCATGCGATGGCCCCCACAGACACGCAATGCCGGCGGCAATACAGGCAAAGGGATTGGCGCCCGAAGAACCGGCAAGCCGGACGGTTGAGGTAGAAGCATTTTGCTCATGGTCGGCATGAAGGATGAAAATGCGATCCATGGCGCGCGCCAGCGTTGGGCTGACAACTATTTCCTCACATGGCACGGAAAAGCACATATGCAGGAAGTTTGACGCGTAATCCAAATCATTGCGTGGATAAACAAAGGGCTGACCAAGTGAATATTTATATGCCATGGCAGCAATGGTCGGGATTTTCGCAACCAAACGTCGGCTAGCGATTTTGCGCTGTTCGGGGTCGTTAATGTCCGTGCTATCATGATAAAAAGCTGACAGCGCGCCAACCACGCCAACCATAATTGCCATTGGATGCGCGTCGCGGCGAAACCCGTGGAAAAACCTGTTCATTTGTTCGTGCAACATGGTGTGACGCGTGATGGCGGTTTCGAACTCTTCCAGCTCTTTGCGGCTCGGCAACTGGCCATTGAGCAGTAGATAGCAGGTTTCAACAAAATTGCCCTTTTCAGCCAATTGCTCAATAGGGTAGCCCCGATGCAAAAGCGTGCCTTCTTCGCCGTCAATATATGTTATGGAAGACTGGCAGCTTGCTGTTGAAGTAAAGCCGGGGTCATAGGTGAACTGCCCCGTTTGGGCGTAAAGCGAGGAAACATCAATGACGCTCGGCCCGACAGTCCCTTCATTGATGCCAAAATCATATGTCTTGCCGAGACTGTTCAGACCTGCCAATTTAGCATCATTCACGCTCATTGATTCTCTCCTGTTCCTTATAATGTTTTAGTTTGACGGTGTCATACCACATCACCCTGAAAATCGCTACTCTTGGCGCGTTTTATTCATGGAATTTGACCAATAATCACAGCTAAATTTTCGTTAAATCTGGTCTTTTAGACGTCCCAAAACTTCTGCCTTATCAAGAAGCGCAACAACATCAAAAATGCTCGGCGAGACAGATAGTCCCGTTAGTGCGGCGCGCAAAGCCGGTGCAATATCGCCCAGCTTGAGGTCATAGTCGTTCAAAAACGCCCGGATTTCTGTCTCGATTGCTGCTTTCTCCCAGTTATTGAGAGTTTCCAGACGCGGGTGTAGTGCGGCCAGCCTCCCGCGCGTATCAGGTGTCAGCGATTTGGCGGCTTTTTCCGTAATATCAATCGGCCGCGTACTTATCAAAAACCCACCCATATCGGCTATTTCGTGCAGGTTTTTGGCGCGTTCCTTCAGCGCCGGCATGGCGTCTTCGAGCGCATCCTGCACCGGTGCCAATTCGGGCGCATTTGCACAAACCAAAGTGGCGAGAGCACTATCGTCATGGCGGCGTATATGGTGCCCATTCACATTTTCTAGCTTGGTCATGTCAAAGCGCGCCGGCGACTTGCCGATCGCCTCAAGCCCGAACCATGTGATGAGTTGCTCGGTCGTGAAAATTTCATCATCGCCATGGCTCCAACCCAAACGCGCCAGATAATTGCGCATGGCCTCTGGCAAAAGCCCCATATCACGATAGGCATCAACTCCCAACGAGCCATGCCGTTTGGACAGTTTTACTCCATCGCTACCAAGAATAAGCGGCAAATGGGCAAATTCCGGCACCTGCCAGCCAAGCGCATTGTAAATTTGTATTTGGCGCGCGGCATTGGTTAGATGGTCGTCGCCGCGAATAATATGGGTGACGCCCATATCATGGTCGTCGACCACCACGGACAGCATATAGGTCGGTGTGCCATCGGAACGCAAAATAATCAGATCGTCCAGCTGGTCATTGGCAATTGTGACCGCGCCCTGAACGCAATCGTCGATCTCGATTTCTCCGTGCTTTGGCGCACGGAATCTAACGACATAAGCCCGCCCGTCGGGTGCTTCGGTTGGATCGCGGTCGCGCCATGTTCCGTTATAGCGCAGTGGTTTTCCGGCGGCGCGCGCGGTCTCGCGCATGGATTCAATCTCTTCCGGTGTGCAATAGCATTTATAGGCATGACCGGATGCCAGCAATTTTTGGGCAATTTCGATATGCCTGTCGGCATTTTTGTGCTGGTAAACCGGCGTATCATCGGTATCCAGCCCAAGCCAAGCCATGCCGTCTAGTATGGCGTCAATGGCTGCGTCGGTCGAGCGCGCGCGATCGGTATCTTCAATGCGCAGCAAAAACTTGCCGCCATGATGGCGCGCAAAAGCCCAGTTGAACAGCGCCGTGCGCGCACCACCAATATGAAGAAATCCCGTTGGGGACGGCGCAAAGCGCGTAACAACAGGGCCGGAAACCATATTTTTCTCCTTTAAGAGCTATTTCATTTGCAACCTGTGATACTTGGTCCGTCGTATGCAAGGTCGCCAATACCTGAGCGTAGGTAGCACAAATCGGTTTATTTCAACAGTGCAGTGCGGCATCACAGATAAGGCGGTTTTCAGAGAATAATGCGAAACAATTTTTCCCGTTTTCGCCGGTTTCGATCGCGCTGGATATTGGGACCTATTTTGTCTGGTCGAACGAGCTGGGCCTTTACTATCTCGCGGTGCTGCCAATTTTGTTAATCGGCGTGTTCTGAAACCGTTTGCGACCAAGCTTTTTTGTATCGAACAAACACAAGGCAGGCTTAAATTTGTAACGCGCATACCCGATTCAAACGCAATGCGCATTTGGCAAAAAAACGACGCGCAAGTGCGGCAAGTCTTTTTAATCAATATTTGCGGATAAGCCCGACGAGGCGACCCTGAACCCTGATCTGGTCGGACCGAAAAATGCGGGTCTCGTAGCTGGCATTTGCGGCTTCCAGTGCAATCATTTCACCCTTGCGGCGCAGCCGCTTCAGCGTTGCTTCGTGGCCTTCAACTAGCGCCACTATAATCTCGCCATTTTCGGCCGTATTGCCGCTTTGGATAATCGCCGTATCGCCGTCAAAAATTCCGGCATCGATCATCGAATCGCCATGCACTTCCAGCGCGTAATGCTCGCCCGAGCGCAACATTTCCATGGGCACGCTGATCTGGTTGATTTCTTCCTGCAAAGCCTCAATGGGTGTGCCAGCCGCAATGCGCCCCATGACGGACACGCTGACACTGCGGTCATCATTGGCCGCAGGCGGCGGGGTAGTGGTGCGTGACGGTGCGGTAAGACTGGTCGACATGCTGTCAGGCAGTTTGATGACGTCGAGCGCGCGAGCGCGATGGGCGAGGCGCTTGATAAACCCGCGCTCTTCAAGTGCTGTTATCAGCCGATGGATACCTGATTTTGACTTGAGGTTCAGTGCTTCTTTCATTTCGTCGAAGCTGGGCGACACACCAGTTTCTTTAAGCCGTTCATTTATGAAAAGCAATAGCTCAAATTGTTTTTTGGTAAGCATGAAAACCTCAGCGCAAAAGAGAACGAATCACCAACATTTGTGTTCTACTTTTATTCGCTTTCTCAGGCAAGACTCATTTAATGAAAAGTCTGTTTTGATTCGTTTAGATGCCGAGAAGCGTCCGTGTAGCAGCCGTAACATCGTTTTGCCGCATAAGGCTTTCGCCTACCAGAAAGCCGCGGACGCCGTCTGCGATCAGGCCAGCGATATCGGCGTGCTCGCCAATGCCGCTTTCGCTGATGACAAAAGCGTCTGCTGGCGCGCTGGCGAGAAGGTCGCGTGTGGTGTCGAGTCTGGTTTCAAAGCTGCGCAAATCGCGATTATTGATACCGACGAGGCGTGGCGACAAAGCGTGCAGCCGGGCCATCTCTTCTTCATTGTGCACTTCGTACAGAACATCCATGTTCCATTCGGCAGCCGCATCCGCCAGTTCGGCGGCTTGCGTGTCGGCAACAGCGGCCATAATGATCAAAATAGCGTCGGCACCCCAGGCCCGCGCCTCTACAACCTGATAGGGGTCATACATGAAATCCTTTCGGAGAACCGGCAGGGCGGTCGCCGCGCGTGCCGCCAACAAAAATTCCGCTGTGCCCTGAAACGAAGGTGCATCCGTCAGTACGGAAAGACACGTCGCCCCTCCTTGCTCATAAGCGCGTGCCAAAACAGGTGGGTTGAAGTCGGCACGAATGAGCCCCTTGGAAGGGCTTGCCTTTTTAATTTCCGCAATCAGCGCGGGTTTGTTTTGCGCGGCTGTGGCGGTCAGTGCATGTGCAAAGCCACGCACGGCAGGCGCATTTTGCGCCTCATCGTGAAGTGCGGCAACGGGTGTGTTTTGTTTTGCGGCGGCGATTTCTTCCAGCTTATAGGCTGTTATCTGCGCGAGAATGTCATCCTTGGTTGGGGCCATTTACTCAGAGTCCCGATTGGAAACATCGACGAGATTTGCTAGAGCCTTGCGCGCGCCACCATCATCAATTGCCAAAGCTGATACTTCAACACCTTCTTTTAAACTGCTGGCTTTATTGCATATATATAGGGCTGCCGCAGAATTGAGCAGAACGATATCGCGATAGGCATTGTGCGCACCATCGAGCAATTCATTCACGGCGGCGGCGTTTTCTTCGGGCGATCCGCCGACAAGGTCTGACGGCTCACTGCGTTCGAGGCCGGCGTCTTCCGGATTAACCTCAAAGACTTCTATTTCGTTTTTTCTGAGCTCTGCCACTTTGCTGGGCCCGGTGGTGGTCAGCTCGTCCATTCCATCATGCCCGTGTACGACCCAGGCGCGTTCCGAGCCCAGATGCTTCAACACATACGCCATCGGCTCAACCCAACGGTCGGAGAAGACACCGAGCAATTGCCGGTTGGCTCCGGCGGGGTTCGACAATGGCCCCAGCAAATTAAACACGGTTCTGATGCCAAGTTCCTGGCGCGCTGGTCCGACATGGCGCATTGCAGCGTGATGATTGGGTGCGAACATAAAACCGATGCCTGCTTCGCGAATGCAGTTTTCAATTGTGGCGGGACCGATATCGAGACGTACGCCTAATTGCTCCAGCACTTGAGAGGAGCCCGAGTTCGACGACAAGGCACGGTTGCCGTGTTTGGCTACATGCACGCCACATGCCGCGACGACCAGCGCCGTGGCGGTGGAAATATTGTAGGTGCCGGTGCCGTCGCCGCCTGTGCCGCAGGTATCAAGCGCGTGGTCGGGCGCTTTGACGGCAAGGGCATGGCGGCGCATGACCTGTGCGCCGGCAGTGATCTCTTCAACTGTTTCGCCGCGCACGCGCAGTGCCATTAAAAATGCGCCGATTTGCGCCGGTGTCGCTTCGCCTGCCAGAATGGTTTCAAAGGCTTCCGTTGCTTCGGCGCCCGAAAGCGTCATGCCGCTGGAAATTGTTGTAAGAAATGGTTTTAAAGCGTTCATAAAACACTCATTGCTGTGAACTCAGGTTTAAGGTTGATGCGGGCGGCGCCGCTTTTGGATTTATACCCGCTATTTTCAAAAAATTGGCAAGAATCTTATGACCAGCTCGCGACGCAATGCTCTCGGGATGAAACTGCACGCCGAAAACGGGCCGCTGCATGTGGCGCAGCCCCATAATCACGCCGTCGGATGTCTGCGCGGTAACTTCAAGGCAGTCCGGCACGGACGCGGGCGCAACCGTCAGCGAATGATAGCGCGTTACAGTGAGTGGCGCAGGCAGGTCTTCAAAAATATAGGCGCTGTCATGGCTGATATCGCTCAGCTTGCCATGCATGATATTGGGCGCCCGCACAATCTCGCCGCCAAAGGCTTGCCCGATACATTGGTGGCCAAGGCAGACGCCGAAAATCGGGAGGCTTGCGGGTGCTTCGTGGATAAGATCAAGGCAGATGCCCGCGCGGTCGGGGTCGCAAGGGCCTGGCGAGATAATGACTGCTTCGGGGTTTCGCGCGAAAACCTCCGCCGGTGTGGTCTTGTCATTGCGCACAACGTTGCAGCCGACCCCCAAATCCCCGATGAATTGTAGCAGGTTGAATGTGAAACTGTCATAATTGTCGATCAGCGTCAGCATACTATCCGCGGTTCTTTCTCATTTTTGCATCTTCCACGGCAATCTCGGCGGCTCGAAACAAAGCCGCCGCTTTGTTGACCGTTTCGTCATATTCATACTGCGGGGTGCTGTCATAGACCACGCCGCCACCAGCCTGCACATAGAGCGTGTCGTCTTTGACCACGGCCGTTCGCAACGCAATGCATGTATCCATGTCGCCGCCGGCGGAGAAATAACCGACGCATCCCGAATAAATACCACGGCGTTCGGTTTCCAACTCGTCGATAATCTCCATGGCGCGAATTTTTGGCGCGCCAGAAACCGTACCGGCGGGAAAGCCTGCGACCAGCGCGTCGATCACATCGTATTCGGGCAGCAATTTGCCAGTCACATCGGAAACAATGTGTATAAGATGCGATGTCTTTTGCAGACCGAACGCGGTGTTAACCTGAACCGACCCGATTTGTGCCACGCGTCCGACATCATTGCGGCCAAGGTCGAGCAACATTAAATGTTCGGCGCGCTCCTTTTCATCAGCCAGCAAATCGGAGCTAATATCTGCGTCTTCGCCCTCGTTTGCGCCGCGTTTGCGCGTACCGGCTATGGGGCGAATATTCACCTCGCGGTCCTTGACACCAACCAGAACTTCCGGGCTGGAACCGACAACGCTGAAATCTTCAAATTGCAGATAGAACAAATAGGGTGAGGGGTTAACGCGGCGCAATGTCCGGTACAAATCAAATGGTGGCAGGGTAAACGGCGTTTTGAAACGCTGGCTGATGACGACTTGAAAAACATCACCTGCCTCAATAAAGGCTTTCGATTTTTCAACCATCTTGAAATAGGTTTCTTGCGCCACATTTGATTGTGGCGTCTGCATTTCGCTCACGGACGTGAGGCGTGCTTCAGGCAATTTATGATACATTTTCTCGCGCGCCGCTGCTAGTCGCGCGCAGGCCGCTTCATAGGCCGCCTGTGCCGAAATATTTGCATTCGGGCGCACGGGCGTTACCAGCTTGAGTACGTCCGTTACGCCGTCAAAAACGGCCATCAGCTGTGGCCGGATGAACAGGCATTCGGGCAGTTGCAATACATTTGGATTGGTGTCCGGCAGCTCTTCCATGAAGCGCACCATGTCATAGGAAAGATATCCGAAAATACCGGCGGCCATGGGTGGCAGATTGTCCGGAATATCAAGCTCGGAGTTATCCAAAACCTTTCGTAACCCGTCGAGCGGGGCGTCATCGAGATTCTCAAAGGCCTCCGGTGCGGTGTCAAATTGCGCGTTCAGTTCGCACACGCCGTCTTTGAACCGAAATATTAAATCTGGGTCGAGACCGACCATCGAGTAGCGGCCCCGTACATCTCCATCGGTGACAGATTCTAGCAGAAAAGAATTGGGTTGGGAGTTTGCGAGCTTCAGATAGGTTGCCACTGGCGTTTCCAGATCGGCCACCATCTCTGTCCACAGAAGTTGCGGCGTGCCGGCATCATATATTTGTTTGAACGTGCCTACGTCGGGCTGGCAGTTCGTCATTGCGCGACCAGTTCGCCCAGCGTCGTTTCGATATTTTGCTGGTTAATGCTTACGCCGTAGCTGTTTTGCAGCGCACGCACAAATTGTGCCGTCAAGTCTGACTGGAACTTTGTGCGCTCGCCGCTATAAATCGTTTCCGTCGTTTCATCATCATCCATCTTTGGCGGTATCACCTGTGAGGCTTGCATTACAATCAAATCCGTGCCGAAACCGACCCGTGCCCACGCAAAACGACCTGATTGCAGTGAGAAAAGTTTTTCGACGGCCTGCTCTGAAAAGGTCTCGTTGGAGATTTGACGGGTCATGGGTTCCGATGTCAGCGGGTTCCGCCCGAACTCTTTAGCAATTGTTTTGAAGCTACCGCTCTCATTTCCCTTTTTCACAAAGTGCTCGGCCATGGCTTCTAACAGCTTGCTGCGTTCGGCCAATTGCCACTGGGCGATAGCATCGGCGCGCACTTCATTCAGCGGTTTCACGCGACTTGGGGTAATTTGGTCGAGGCGCACCCAGGCAAATGTGCCATCCGGCATTTCGAGCATTGGCAAGTCCTCACCAACAGGGCCCCCAAAAATGTTCTGTACCAATACCGGATAGGTGCTGATGAGCTCGCTGATTTGGGCATCGACTTTTGTGCCGGCATTGCCGTCGCGGTCAATATTGGAAATTTTGACAACTTCAAGGTCAAAGCGCTGGCCGATCTCTTCCAATTCGATGCCGGCTGCGCGCTCGTCTTCCACGGTTTCGGAAAACTCAATCATCTCGTTTACGGCGCGCTCGTAAGCCAGCCTGTCGCGCAAGATTTCGCGCACCTCATCATAGGGGCGCACGGTGCCTTCTTCGATTTTGCGGACGCGCAAGATAACCGCACCCAGCGGGCCTTCAATAATGTCACTAATCTCGCCTGCCTGCATGGAGAATGCGCGATCGGCCAGAGTGCTTGAAATCAAACCGTCGCGGGTAATTAGACCGAGATCGGTGTCGTCAAGTGTCTGGCTGGCGGCGTCGACGATTTCGGCAAACGGCCGGTTTTCGTCCAGCAGAGTGTTGATTTTCTCCATCTCTTCGTCGCTGTTCAGCACAAGTTGGTCGATACCCCGGCGTTCAGGGCTTGAAAATTCATCAATCGACAAATCATATTCAGCGAGAATTTCGTCATCACTGATTTTAATGGTTTCGGCAAAACGTTCCGGCGTAATAAGCAGGACAGACCCGTCACGGCGTTCGGGCTCGGTAAAACGCAGCTTTGTTTCGCTGAAAAAACTCTCCAGTTCTCCTTCCGTCGGCTCACCGACCTCATCTGTCGCATCTAGTGAAACAATCAAATAGCGCGCCACGCGTTTTTCCAGCACGTGCCTGTACATTTGTGACAAAAGAGCATCCGGGACGAGACTTTGGCGCACACTGCTTTCCATGAGTTGCTGGCGCAGGTGGAATTCGCGTTGGTCTGTGACGAACATTTTTTCGGTCAAGCCGTTTTGTCTTAAAATCGCGCGGAAGGTAGGCGCATCAAACTTGCCCGTCGGCCCGTAAAAGGCCGGATCATTAATAATCTGGCGCGCAACCTGTTCGTCGCTATGGGCCAGTCCCATATTTTTCGCCATGCCCGACAGCGCCGCCATGCCTAGCATGTCAATCAGCACGCGCTGGTCGATGCCCAGGCTGCGCGCCTGACTGACCGAGAGCGGTTCACCGATTTGCTGCGAGACTTGCTGGATTTGCTGCTGCAGGCGCAGGCGATATTCATCGCGCTCAATCTGTTCATCGCCAACGCTTGCTAGTGTTGCATTCGAAAAGCCGGTAAACGTGTCCGCAATGCCCCAAAGGGCAAAGGCGATCACGAGCAGACCGATCAGAAAAATGCCAACGATACCACCGGCAGATCTGCGCAAAATATCAAGCATTTTTATAAGTCTTTCTGTTGATCAGATTGGGCAACAAGGAACCTCCATCGGCGCCAGAGTGAAGCGCATCATAATGCGGCACGCGAGGTACGGCAAGCCACTGCGCTTATGCTTTTGACATTCCCTGAAATGGCGGTAAACAGGCATTGTCAAACAGGTGGTTAAACGCCAAGAGGGAGTGCTTCATGACTGCGCCTGCCAAGAAAATTAGACCTTTGGTCGTCGGTAATTGGAAAATGAACGGTATGGGTGCGCATTTGCGCGAGCTACGCCGTCTGAACACAGGCCTGTCAAAGCACAAGTTCGGGTGCGATGTGGCCGTTTGTGTGCCCGCGACCCTTGTTCACCGTCTGTCGACAATGAAGTTTGGAGCAAAAATCATGACTGGCGGTCAAGATTGCCACGGCGCCCAAAAAGGTGCACATACTGGAGATGTAAGCGCCCAAATGTTAAAGGACGCCGGAGCCAAATGGGTGATTGTCGGCCATTCCGAGCGGCGCACCGAGGTTAAGCGGGGCGGGCATGGCGAAACCAGCAAATTGGTGCGCGAGAAAGTGCTTGCCGCGCAGATGGCGGGTTTGCGGAGCATTGTCTGCGTTGGTGAAATGCTGACCGAGCGAAAGTCCGGCGATACGCTCAAGGTCGTCGGCGCGCAGTTGCGTCAATCACTGCCCGATACATGCAATGCGCCAGACATTGTCATTGCTTATGAGCCTGTCTGGGCCATCGGTTCCGGCTTGACGCCAAGCGTTGAGCAAATCGGTGCCGTTCATGCCCATATCAGAAAGGCACTGACGCGACGCTTTGGAGATGCAGGTGCGGCCTTTCGGGTTTTATACGGCGGTTCGGTCAATCCTTCCAATGCGGCGGAACTGATGGCGATTGCCAATGTAAATGGTGCACTGGTGGGCGGTGCGAGCCTGAAGGCTGCCGATTTTTCCAGAATTATCGGTGCCTATCGGCGCTAGCTGCTTTGGGCTGGTCAGCCTCGTTCGAATGCGCTAGAACCTCGCGAAAAGGAGATTGTTTATGTCCACCATTTTACTGGTTGTCCACTTGATGATTGCACTGGCAATGATCGTGCTTGTTCTACTGCAACGCTCTGAGGGCGGGGCGCTGGGCATTGGCGGTGGCGGCAGTGGTGACGGCCTAATGTCGGGACGTGGACTTGGCAATGCTCTGACGCGCACCACTGGTATTCTTGCTGGTTTGTTTTTTCTGACCAGCATCGGTCTGACTGTATTGGGCACCATGGAAAACCGTTCTTCGGTGCTTGACGATGTTGATCCGACCGACGCCAATCCGCTCGAAGCGCAGGCCCCCGCATTACCGGTTCCAGTGGCTCCGGCCCCGGCGTTACCCACACCGAAATAATTATTTGCCCATTTGAGGCGGGCGAATCGATTTTTCGACTCGCAAGAATCATGGCCTGCGTGTATTCTATCATCCCATGGCGCGTTATATATTCATCACCGGCGGCGTGGTTTCTTCTCTCGGCAAAGGGCTGGCATCAGCCGCACTTGGATCATTGCTTCAGGCGCGTGGCTATTCCGTTCGCCTACGCAAACTTGATCCTTACCTCAATCTAGACCCCGGCACGATGAGCCCGTATCAGCACGGCGAGGTGTATGTGACCGATGATGGGGCCGAGACAGACCTTGATCTGGGTCATTATGAGCGCTTCACTGGTGTGCCCGCTAGTCGCGGCGACAATGTTACGACTGGACAGATTTACAGCGACATTTTGAAACGCGAACGCCGCGGCGATTATCTTGGCGGGACGGTGCAGGTCATTCCGCATGTGACGGATGCCATCAAAGCCTTCATCCAGCGCGATGTGGAAGATTTGGATTTTGTGCTGTGCGAAATTGGCGGCACGGTAGGCGATATTGAAGGACTGCCCTTTTTCGAAGCCATTCGTCAATTACAAAATGATTTGCAGCGCGGTCAAACCGTTTTTGTGCATCTGACCCTGCTTCCCTTCATTCCCGCCGCTGGTGAGATGAAAACCAAACCGACCCAGCACTCGGTCAAAGAACTGCGTTCTATCGGCATCCAGCCCGATATTTTAATGTGCAGGTGCGATCGGCCCATTCCCGATGGTGAAAAGCGCAAGATTGGGCTGTTTTGTAATGTGCGTGAAAGCGCGGTTATAGAGGCGCGCGATGTCGATACGATTTATGAGGTGCCGCATGCCTATCACGGCGAGGGGTTGGATCGCGAGGTCTTGGACGCATTTGGCATAATGGATGCGCCGCCGCCTGATTTGTCGCGCTGGGATGAGGTGTTGTCTTCGGTGCGTGAACCCGAAGGTGAGGTTAATATCGCGGTTGTTGGCAAATATACCGAATTAAAAGACGCCTATAAATCGCTAATTGAGTCTCTGCAACATGGCGGAATTGCCAATCAGGTTAGGGTCAATCTGGAATGGATGGACGCGCAAATTTTCGAGCGCGAAGATGCCGCCGCCTATCTGGAAAAGGTCAATGGTATTCTGGTGCCCGGCGGCTTTGGTGAACGCGGGGCCGAGGGAAAGATTGCCGCAGTGCATTTTGCCCGCACGCGCAATGTTCCGTATTTCGGCATTTGCTTTGGCATGCAGATGGCGGTGCTGGAGGCGGCGCGCCATTTGGCCGGCATCAAGGATGCCACCTCGACGGAGTTCGGGCTGGCCGGAACGCCAGTGGTCGGTCTGATGACCGAATGGGCCAAAGGGGATGTGCTGGAAAAACGCGGCATAACATCCGATTTGGGCGGCACGATGCGTCTGGGCGCTTATGAGGCGTTTTTGGCAGAAGATTCGCGTGTGGCCGATATTTATGGCACAAGGGTGATCTCCGAGCGCCACCGCCACCGTTATGAAGTGAACATGGAATACCGCGCGCAATTGGAAGAACAGGGGTTGGTGTTTTCGGGCGTATCTCCAGACGGCGTATTGCCCGAAATTGTCGAGATTCCCGAACACCCGTGGTTTGTCGGTGTGCAGTTTCATCCAGAATTGAAATCGCGGCCTTTCGCGCCGCATCCGCTTTTTGCTTCATTTATTGAAGCGGCGCTGGCGCAAGCTCGTTTGGTTTAGGAGACATCGAAATGTATCAGCTCAAGGGCTATGACGGCATTAGTATCGGCGCAGGGCAACCGCTTCTGGTCATGGCCGGCTTGAATGTACTTGAGGATGAAGGGTTGGCTTTGGAAGTTGCGGCTGAATTAAAGCAAATATGTAGCGAACTATCCTTGCCTTATGTTTTTAAGGCAAGTTTTGATAAGGCAAATCGATCATCCATTACCAGCTATCGCGGGCCTGGACAGGCTGACGGACTGGCTATGCTGGCGTCTGTTAAGGCGGCGCACGGGCTGCCCATTGTCACTGACATCCACAAGCCCGAACAGGCCGACGCGGTCGCCGAAATTGCCGAGATTGTGCAACTGCCTGCCTTTCTTGTGCGCCAAACCGATTTGGTGGTCGCGGCGGCCAAAGCTGTGGCTCGCAATGGCGGTTGGTTGCATGCAAAAAAGGCGCAGTTTCTCGCGCCGTGGGACTGCGCGAATATTATTTCAAAGGTTCGTGAGGCGGCCTCCGACCTGCCAGTTATTTTGTGCGAGCGCGGCTCCAGCTTTGGCTACAACAATCTGATGGTCGACATGCTGGCCATTCCCGAAATGCACAAGCTCGGCGTGCCCGTCACGATTGATGCGACACATGCAGTGCAACTGCCTGGAGCTGACCCGCGCACAGCAGGGGCCAGCACGGGCGGGCGCCGCAACGGCGTGCCAGCGCTGGCAAAGGCGGCAGTAGCGGCCGGTGCCGACGGAGTTTTTCTGGAGTTTCATCCGCGCCCCGATGAGGCCTTGTGCGACGCTCCAAGCTGTCTGCCGCTTGATGCGGCGCGCCCCCTGCTGAGCACGCTTAAGGATTTGCACGCAATTGTGCAAGGCTGATTTCGCGCATCCTTCAAGCCGCTGGGAGAAGGCAATGCTTGTGCAGCGCGGAAAATCGCGACAACATGCACCTACAACCCAAATAATAAATCAGGTTTAATTGTGTCTCTAACTTCATTTTTAAAATTTCTGGTCGGCCCGGCATTGGCCTTGTTGATTCTGCAATTTGACATTCCGAGTCTTTCAAATGAGGGCCAAAACATGTTGGCGGTTGCCATTGTTATGGCTGTGTGGTGGGCGACCGAAGCCCTGCCTCTGGCGGTAACGTCTTTAACACCGATTATTCTGCTGCCTGCGCTAGACATTATGCCGATGGCGCAAACAACGGGCAGCTATACACATCCGGTCACTTTTTTGCTGTTTGGCGGCTTTGTGCTTGCGCTGGCCATTGAGCAGTGCGGATTGCACATTCGGGCGGCCTATGGGTTCTTGAGCCTTATTCGAGCGCAAGCTCGCTATCTTGTAGCTGTATTGATGGGCGTTGCCGCGGTCACGAGCATGTGGATTTCCAACACTGCCACCACACTAATGCTGCTTCCGGTTGCCATTTCCGTCACCCGCATGATGCGCCAGCATCTGACGGGTTTGACTGCGAAACAATTAGATGATTTTGACATGTCGGTTTTTTTGGGACTGGCGTTTGGGGCTACGCTGGGCGGCATGGCGACGATGATCGGCACGGCGCCCAATGCCTTCGCCGTCGGCTTTATTCAGACAAAATATAATATCGAAATCGGCTTTTTTGACTGGATGATGTTCGCTGTTCCACTGATGTTTGTGATGCTACCGCTTGTCTGGTTAGTGCTCACGCGCATCACCAACCCGGTTTCGTTTGCCATCACGCCCGACACGCAACAGGAAATGCGCCGCCATTATCATGAGCTGGGTGCTTTGAGCACCTATGAAAAGCGCGTTTTGGGCGTGTTTGTGGTCACGGTGCTAGCATGGATATCGCGCAAATATATTATCGGTGTACTGGGCATTTCCGGTATTACTGACACCACGGTTGCCATTGGTGCGGTTTTTCTTTTGTTCACCGTGCCCGCGGGCGATCGCGATGGCGCTTTGCTGGATTGGAGCGATTTGACCCGCATGCCGTGGGGCGTGTTGTTGCTTTTTGGCGGTGGGTTCGCGCTGGCGGCAGGAATTTCAGACAGCGGATTGAGCAATTGGATCGGCGCGCAATTATCAGTGGTGGCCGCTGCGCCGCTTGTAGTCATTCTGCTTTGCCTTGTGGCCTTGATCGTTTTTCTGACCGAAATAACCAGCAATACGGCAACCACCACCACATTTCTGCCAGTTATTGCCGCACTTGCGCTGGAGATAGGTCAGCCGCCCTTGATGTTAATTATTCCCGCAACTCTTGCGGCCAGCTGCGCGTTTATGTTTCCGGTGGCTACCCCACCCAATGCCATCGTCTTCGGGTCGGGGCAGGTAAACATCGCCAATATGGTGCGCGCCGGATTTTGGATAAATCTGCTCGGCGTCGGTGTGTTAACACTGATGGCGCTTTATCTCGTACCCCGGATTTTGCCGGTTTGATCGACCCTGTTCAGTTTGCCTGAAGTCTAAACACGGACTACCGCCAACCTTGCTGTTCGGGTCCCCGGTTTGCTGACGGGGTGTACAAGCTGTGATATGGCCGGATAGAGCTGTGTCGGCGCGGTGGCAGATAAAAAAGATTTCCCTTTAATCTAGTAAGCCAAGGAAATGTGTTGGGTCCGGCTGGCGGCATTCTGTTTTCTTAAAATGGAGCAGACGCGCCGTGCCGCCGAACCTGTAGTAAAGCTCAACCAGTTTTCCGATGAAATGGTAAATTACGGGTTAGCGCCCCTGATAAGGAGCAACGCCGGGGTCGGGCACATAAAGACCATTTGGCACTGCACCCGACTGCCAGAACACGTCTATCGGAATACCGCCGCGCGGATACCAGTACCCGCCAATGCGGAGCCAGTGCGGGGCCAATGTGTCGACCAGACGCTTGGCAATCGCGATTGTGCAATCTTCGTGAAATGCGCCGTGATTGCGGAAGCTACCGATATAGAGTTTGAAGCTTTTGCTTTCAACCAGATAGGCGTCCGGCACATAGTCGATCACCAGTCGCGCAAAATCCGGCTGGCCCGTGACAGGACAGATTGACGTAAATTCCGGCACGGTAAAGCGAGCAACATAGCGTGTGTCGGGGTGCGGGTTGGGAACGCGTTCCAAAGCCGCCGCGTCTGGAGAGGTGGGCAGCTTGGTCTGTTGCCCAAGCATGTTTGCGCCAGTCGTGTCGCTGGGCTCGGTCATGATGCTTCTCCCTCATAAAGGCAGGATTGGCCGAGGCTGTCCCGGAACACTTCGACGGCACGAATATGGGGCAGTTCGTCCTGTAGTTCAGCCCATATCCACAGGCATAAATTTTCCAGCGTCGGGGTGCTAAGCCCCTCAATATCGTTCAGCATACTATGGTCGAGGCGTTTGCGGAGGGTTTCCAACACGGCACCGAAACTTTCGAAATCCATAATCTGACCGTTTGCGTCAGGTGCACCGGACAGCGTTATCCGCGCCCGAAACGAATGCCCGTGCACTCGCGTGTTCGGGTGTCCTACCCCGTACTGTGCGAGGCTGTGTGCGGCATCAAACAGAATTTCGCGTGCTAATTTCATGACGCGCTTATGCCTGATTAGCCGCGGCGGGTCAATCTAACTCGTTTTTGTTGCCGTTTAATCCAGACCGATTATTTTATGGGTCTGCAGGCTCAACCGCCATTGTGGGTTCTGCAGGCAATAGGCAATGGCGGCCTGAATGTTGTGCCAGCGCGTTGCCTCGTCATCGACATCCATCGGTTGCAAGAAAAAATGCTCGAAATCAAGGTGTTCAAACTGTTCGGGCGACAGCGTTTCCTGCGGGTAAACGAATTTCAGTTCATGACCGGCCTGTTGCACAAGCGTACTTTCGGTTTTCGGGCTGACACAAATCCAGTCGATTTGGGTCGGCACGGGCAGGGTTCCATTGGTCTCGATGGCTGTTTCAAAGCCTTGTCCCGAGATTGCGTCAAGCAGGGCGGTATCCAGTTGTAAGCAAGGCTCGCCGCCGGTAAACACAACTAGCGCATCGGCACCCGGTTCGGCTTCTGGCCATTGTGCGGCAATGGCCAGTGCGAGAGCTTTAGCATCGGCGAATTTGCCGCCGTTTTGACCGTCTGTGCCAACAAAATCCGTATCGCAAAAGCGGCATTGGGCGTTTGCGCGGTCGCGGTCCAGCCCCGACCAAAGATTGCATCCGGCAAAACGACAGAAAACAGCGGGCCGTCCGGCTTGACCGCCTTCGCCCTGAAGTGTGTAGAAAATTTCTTTTATGGCGTAGCTCATGCGGCCTTCCATTCATTAAATCCGCGCCGGCGCAAATCGCAGGCTGGGCAATCACCGCACCCATAGCCCCACTCGTGGCGTAATTTACGATTGCCGCGATAGCAAGTGTGCGTGTGTTCAATGACGAGATCGACAAACACCGCGCCGCCCAGTTCATCTGCAAGTTTCCATGTTGCCGCCTTGTCAACATTCATTAGCGGTGTTTCGATAGAAATTTGCGTATCCATGCCGAGCGTGAGTGCGGTTTCAAGCGCATCCAGCGTGGCGCGGCGACAATCAGGATAGCCGGAGTAATCTGTTTCGCACATGCCTCCGACCAGCACATCAAGCCCGCGCCGATAGGCCAGTGCCGCGCCATAGGTTAGAAACAGCAGATTGCGGCCGGGCACGAAGGTAGACGGCAAATTATTCGCCTGCATTTTAATCTCGCCTTCGCCAATCAGCGCCGTGCCGCCAATTTCCGACAGGGCCGTAATGTCAAGCATATGGTCGTGGCCCAGCCGTGCCACCCAATCGGGTGCAAGTCCTGCTATTTTATGCAAGATGACTTCGCGGCAATCAAGCTCCACGCGGTGGTTTTGCCCATAGTCGAAGCCAACCGTTTCAACCCGCTCGTAGCGCGACAGCGCGTGCGCGAGGCAAGTAGTGCTGTCTTGTCCGCCGGAAAATAACACCATGGCTTTTTGGGTCTGTGTCATGTGCTGACATGACCCAATATCTTTTGCCCCGTCAAGTATGATTCGCCCGCATTTGCTGCCCACGCTTGCGTAAGCCTTATATGGGACGCACATGCGGTGCGGCGTTTGCAACACTTACGGAAACGAGGTAAACCCGTTGCATTATCCTCGCAGAACGGAGCGCGGTCATGACAGCGATTTGGGACATTATTGGACGGGAAATTCTGGACAGCAGGGGCAACCCTACTATTGAGGTTGATGTTGTTCTTGATGATGGCAGCACGGGGCGTGCAAGCGTGCCTTCGGGCGCATCAACGGGCGCCTATGAGGCCGTCGAATTGCGCGACGGCGACAAAAAGCGCTATCTCGGAAAAGGTGTTCAAAAAGCCGTGGATGCAGTGAACGGTGAAATTTTGTCGGCACTGGCGGGTATGGACGCCACCCAACAAACCCATATTGATCTCGCTTTGCGCACCCTTGACGGCACCGATAACAAGTCTCGGCTGGGCGCCAATGCCATGCTGGGTGTTTCGCTGGCGGCTGCCAAGGCCGCCGCCGCCTCACAAGACACACCGCTTTGGCGTTATATTGGCGGCGTTTCGGCGCATATATTGCCTGTGCCGATGATGAATATTGTGAATGGCGGCGCGCATGCCGACAATCCGATAGATGTTCAGGAGTTTATGATTATGCCGGTTGGTGCCGACACATTGTCGGATGGAGTTCGCATGGGCGCTGAGACTTTTCACACGCTGAAGGGGCTTTTGAGCGATGATGGGCTTTCCACTGGTATAGGCGATGAGGGGGGATTTGCCCCGGCGCTGGCTTCCACGGATGCCGCGCTTGAATATATCATGAAGGCCATCGAAAAAGCTGGCTACAAGCCCGGCGAGGATGTGGTGCTAGCGCTGGATGCGGCGGCCACGGAATTTCACGAAAAAGGCGTTTATCATTTGGCCGGTGAAGGAAAAAAGCTGGATGCCGGCGGCATGGCCGATTATTGGGCCGCGCTCTGCGATCGCTTTCCAATCGTTTCAGTTGAAGACGGCATGGACGAAAATGACTGGGAAGGCTGGCGCGCGTTGACGGATGCCATTGGCGCGCGTGTTCAGCTTGTCGGTGATGATGTGTTTGTGACAAATCCGGCGCGGCTGGCCGAGGGCATTGAAAAGGGCGTTGCCAATTCAATCCTTGTCAAAGTTAACCAAATCGGCACGTTGAGTGAGACGCTGGAAGCGGTTGATATGGCCCATCGCGCCTCTTACACCGCCGTGATGTCTCACCGTTCGGGAGAAACCGAAGATTCTACCATCGCTGATCTGGCAGTGGCGATCAATTGCGGACAGATCAAAACCGGATCTTTGGCGCGTTCCGACCGGCTGGCGAAATATAACCAGCTCATGCGCATTGAAGAAATGTTGGGCGATCAGGCCGTATATCCGGGCAAATCAGTCCTCAAATAACGTATCGAATTACTTTGCGCTTGACCGCACGAATCACTGTGTGATTCGTTAGGTGCATGATTCGTTTTTTCTCATCACGGGTTTCAAGCCGCACGGTCGGGCAGGCGCCACTGCGTTTGCGGCGGCTGTTGCCGACTTTCATGCTGGTTCTTGTGATGGGCGGATTGGTGTTTCAGGCCTTGCAGGGGGATCGGGGCTTGCGCGGTTGGCAGGAATTACGCGCCAAAAACAAAGAACGCGCCATTGTGCTGGCCGGGCTTGAAAAAGAAAACGCCGAAACCATGACGCGGGTGCTACGGCTGAGCCACGGATCGCTCGACCTTGATTTTCTGGACGAACGCGCGCGCCTTATATTGGGGCTGAACCGGATGGACGAGCGCATCTTTTTCAATGATGCACCGGCATCAAAACCCGAATAGACACCTCAACTTGACCCTATATTCATCGCGAAAAATGGCGTATAGAAAGCCATGGTCGTTGTCATAGACAATTTGAAAGAGCGTCCGCGCCACCCTGAAAAACAGAGCAATGCGGACAGCCCGCTTTTGCGCAAGCCCGACTGGATCCGCGTCAAGGCACCGGGGTCGCCCGAATATGCACGAACCCGCAACATCGTCAAAACGCATAATTTGGTTACGGTTTGCGAGGAGGCCGCGTGCCCGAATATTGGCGAATGTTGGTCGCAGCGCCATGCCACTTTCATGATATTGGGTGAGATTTGCACCCGCGCGTGTGCGTTTTGCAATGTGAGCACAGGAGTGCCGTTGCCCGTCGATGCAGACGAACCGGCGCGTGTGGCTGATGCCGTTGTCAGGCTGGGTCTGCGTCATGTGGTTATTACATCCGTGGATCGCGATGATTTGGAGGACGGGGGCGCCGAACATTTTGCCCGTACCATACGCGCCATCAGACAGGTCGCGCCCGATACCAGCATTGAGGTTTTAACACCGGATTTTCTGCGCAAAGAGGGTGCGCTCGAAAACGTGGTTGCGGCGCAACCGGATGTCTTCAATCACAATCTGGAAACCGTGCCCTCGCTCTATTTGAATATTCGCCCTGGGGCGCGCTATTTCCATTCCTTACGGCTGTTGCAGCGCGTCAAGGAACTTGATGCCCGCATTTTCACCAAGTCCGGCATTATGGTCGGGTTGGGTGAGACGCGTAATGATATCATGCAGGTGATGGATGATATGCGCGCCGCCAATATCGACTTCATTACAATCGGCCAGTATTTGCAGCCGACCCGCAAACATGCGCCGATTGACCGTTTCGTCTCACCGGATGAATTTGACGCCTATGCTACGACAGCTCGCGCCAAAGGGTTTTTGATGGTTTCGGCCACACCGCTCACGCGATCTTCACACCACGCCGATGAAGATTTTAAAAAGCTCAAGGCGGCGCGGGCTTCAGCCATTCGGTAGATTTCATGCAAAATATAAGCCTTCAGCGCATCAGTCCGTATCGTGCGCGCCAGATGTTTGATTTGGTGGCCGATGTCGACCGCTATAGCGAGTTTATTCCCTATTGCACAGCATCGCGCGTGCTACACACCCACGAAACCGAGCAGGGTTATGAAATGCAGGCCGATCTTTTGGTGGCGTATAAGTTTCTGCGCGAGAAATATTCCAGCGCGGTTGTGCTGACCCATGACCCGCTGACAATCACCGTCAATCAGGCGAAAGGCCCGTTCAGCCATTTGCACAATTGCTGGGAGTTCAAAGACACGAGTGAAGGTTCGGTCGTTGACTTTGAGTTGCAGTTTAATTTTGCAGTGCCGCTTTTGCGCCGAGTAATTGCGCCTTTGATGAGCCGTGCCGTGTCAAAATTTGTAGATGCTTTCGAGGCCCGCGCGCATGAGGTTTACGGGGCGCAAAAAGACTAGTCTTTCAGGCGTGCAAGCAACATGTCGGCGGCGGCGTGAACCGTGGCAAGCCGCACCGCCGCGCGGCCAATATCTCCAAACTGGCAACATTGGTGTATAACATCGTCTGTCATCGCGGTCGCCATATGCACGGTGCCGACGGGCTTTTCTTCTGTGCCGCCGCCTGGCCCCGCAATGCCGGAAACCGCAACAGTGAGGTGCGCCGTTGTCATGTCAAAGGTGTTTTGCGCCATGGCGCACACCACCGGCTCGCTGACCGCGCCATTCTGTTTCAGCAAATCCGCGTTCACGCCCAGAACCTCGCGCTTGGCGCGGTTTGAATAGGTAACAAAACTGCGTCCGATGACGCTCGACGACCCAGGAATTTCCGTGAGCAGAGCTGCGATTAACCCACCCGTGCAGGACTCGGCGGCGGCGATGCGCAAGTGCCGTTCGCGACCAATGCTCAGAATTTCCTCCGCCTTTACCAATAATTCCTTGTCAAACATCGCAATCCCTAACTAGCATGAATTAAATGAAACCGTAAGTTTGTGCCGCCAAAATTACAAGAACCGCCCAGATGCCGGCAAAAATATCATCCAGCATGATGCCGCTGACACCTTTCAGGCTTTTGTCGGCCCATCTTGCCGGCCACGGTTTCAAAACGTCAAACAGCCGGAAAAGAAGAAATGCAGCCGTGAGTGCAGCAAAGGTGGGTGGCACGAAAGCCATCACCAGCCACATGGCGGCAACCTCATCAATTACAATCGCGCTTGGGTCGGCATCCGTGTCATCTTCCTGCGTCCAGCGAAGCGCGGCCCAATGGCCGAGGCAATAGGCGCCCAAGCTCATGACAGCAAGCACCCAAGCGGACGCAGGTGCGGCGAGCACGACCAATCCAACACCGAAGGCGGCCAGCGACCCCCAAGTGCCCGATGCTGGTCGAATAAGCCCGCTACCGAAAAATGTTGCGATAAGGGCGACAGGCGAGAAAAATCCGATATTGGCGGGCAGGGAATGAAATCTCATTTCCGATAAGCCTTCTTTCAAGACGCTTCCAACGGCACAACGGTTGCCAATGCCTGGGCTGCTAGCCCTTCGCCACGGCCTGTAAAGCCCAGCCCTTCAGTGGTGGTTGCTTTTACCGAAACGGCCTGCGCGTCCAGGTGCAAAAGCCCGGCAATATTTTGCGCCATGGCGGTTCGATGCGGCTGGATTTTCGGCGCTTCGCCAATCACGGTGATGTCAATATGCACGATTCGGCATCCGGCGGCGGTGACACGCTCTGCGGCATGGCTCAGAAAGTCTACCGAGGCGCGGTCTTTATTGGATGCATCCGAGGGCGGAAAATGCGCGCCGATATCACCCTCCGCAATCGCGCCATAAAGCGCGTCGGTTATGGCGTGCAAAACAAGGTCGGCATCCGAATGCCCGATGATGCGGCGGTTGTGGGGTATTGGCATGCCGCCCAGCATGACCGTTTCGGCGGTGCCTTCGTCATCGAAGCGGTGCACATCAAACCCCTGTCCAGTTCGCGGAACCGCAATGCGTGGGGTAAAATCGGCTTCATGCGTGATTTTTATATTATTGGGGTCGCCAGCAACCAGTGCCAACTGCATACCAGCCAGTTCCGCAACCGCCGCGTCATCTGTTAGCCCCGGCGGTGCCGCCCGATGAGCGGCCAACAGTGCCATAAAGTTGAAGGCCTGAGGTGTTTGTGCGCGCCACAGGCCGTCACGCGACACAGTTTCGGTTATGAGGCCCGCTTCGGCGCGTTTCAATGTTTCGGTCACGGCAATAGCAGGAACAGCCCCATGTGCCGAGCCGATCGCTGTCAGGCACCGGTCGATTAGTCCCGCGTTCACAAAAGGCCGCGCTGCATCATGCACCAGAACCTGTTTGGGTTTATGGGCCTGCAGGGCTTCAAGGCCTGCCAGCACGCTGTCTTGGCGCTCCGCCCCGCCGCACACAGGTTCGTATAATTTATCTCGTGTTTCCAAACTATTAATTACGTTTTGATAAAGCTCTTTATCATCTTCATGGATAACCACCTGCACGCCGCTGATTTGCTGATGCGCGATAAACGCCCTAAGGCTTGCGCCTAGCACTGTTTGACCCGGCTGTCCGAGTGCGTAATGTCCTGGCAGAGTGCGATATTGCTTGGGCAGGCCCGCACCGGCTCTGGACCCACGCCCGCCTGCGACTATCAGGGCGGCATTTGGAGGGAGTTTGGCGTTTTTCATGGCTGCAATGTAGCGAGTTCGGGGCTGTGGCGCGATTGTTTTTTTGTTATCACGGCTTGCCTTACCCGCTATTTGCCTGCATTTTGGGCAAGTTTTAAAATTCAAGGACTTGCCTAAAAAATGGTCATTTCCGTAGGCGACATTGATCTCGGAGGACAAGTGGTGCTTGCACCCATGTCCGGCGTTACTGATTTGGCGTTTAGACGCAGTGTGGCCGCCTGCGGCGCGGCGATGGTGGTTTCTGAAATGGTCGCAAGCGAGGAATTGGTGCGGGGGCGCCGCGATGTTCTTTTGCGTGCCGAAGGTCGCGGGTTGTCACCTTTTACTATGCAATTGGCTGGTCGCGAGGCTCAATGGATGGCCCGGGGCGCGGAACTGGCAACCGAAGCCGGTGCCGACATTATTGACATAAATATGGGGTGTCCGTCGCGGCAGGTGACGGGCGGTTTGTCGGGGTCTGCTTTGATGCTCGATGAGGACCATGCCGCCGCGCTTATTGCCGCAACAGTCGCCGCAACGCCGCGCCCCGTGACGCTGAAAATGCGTTTGGGCTGGGACCTCAATTCTTTGAACGCGCCGCGCCTTGCCCGCATTGCGGAAGATTTGGGCGTTGCGATGATTACCGTGCACGGGCGCACGCGGTGTCAGTTCTACAAAGGCTCCGCCGATTGGCGCGCCATTCGTGCCGTGGTCGAGGCGGTGCGCGTGTCGGTAATTGCCAATGGCGACATTGTGGATGGGAGCACCGCGCGCATGGCTCTCAAGCATTCGGGTGCGGCGGGCATTATGGTCGGTCGTGCCGCTGTCGGTCGGCCTTGGTTGTTGGCGCAAATTCAAAGCTACCTTGAGCGTAAAATTTGGCCAGCCTCGCCGAATGCTGCTGCGCGTTTCGATATTTTCCGCGCTTGGTATGAGGATACGCTCGCGCTTTACGATGCCGGCCACGGGGTGCGTGTGGCGCGCAAGCACCTTGCCGGCTTTATTGATGATTATTGTGACCCCGAAGCCGCCGCGCAATTTCGGGGGCACATTTGCCGCCTGCAGGAACCGCAGGCCGTCATCGATGCTATGCAAGAAATGTTTCTGCGTGGCCATGAAGCCGGAATAGCCGCATGAGTGCCGCAATTAGCGAACGTCTTATTCTGGACAGCATGCCCCAGCCCGTATTGGCGGTCGGGCTCAAGCATCAAGTTTCCTATGCCAATTTCGCCGCGCAGGAATTTTTCAGTGCAAGCCTTTCCAGCTTGCGCAAGCATAGGCTCGAGACCCTCATGCCGTTTGGTAGCCCGGTGGTCAATCTGGTTGAAAATTGTCTGGCGAACCGGCTGAGTTTTAATGAATACGGCATTGATTTGAGTGCACCGCACACTGGGCCGGATAGTATTGTTGATCTGCATGTTGCGCCATTTGAAAATAGCGGCGGCGAGGCCTTGGCGTTGTTGATCGTCCAACCGCGATCACTGGCGCACCGCATCGACAAGCAGTTGACCCATCGTGGTGCGGCGCGCTCTGTCAGTGCAATGTCTGCAATGCTGGCGCATGAGATAAAGAACCCACTGTCTGGCATCAAGGGCGCCGCCCAATTGCTGGAAAGCGATATGAGTGCTGAAAATGCTGAGTTGACCCAGCTTATTTGTAGTGAAACTGATCGCATCGCCGGCCTTGTCGACAGGTTTGAGCAGTTTTCGGAAACACCAGTAGACCTGGATACCCCGATTAATGTTCATGCGATATTGGAAAATGTTCGTATGCTTGCCAAGAACGGATTTGGCGCGCATGTATCTTTCATTGAAGATTATGATCCGTCTTTGCCAGATGTTCGGGGCAACAGGGATTTATTGACACAAGTTTTTCTCAATCTTGTAAAAAACGCAGCTGAAGCTGTCGACAAGCGAAAGGGCGAGATAAGATTATGTTCCGCGTTTCGCCCCGGCATCCGACTGTCATTGCCCGGTCGCGCGCGTCCAATCCGACTGCCGCTTGAGTTCAGTATCATCGACAACGGCATAGGGGTTCCCGACGACATCAAATCGCATTTGTTCGACCCGTTTGTGACAACGAAATCTAACGGCACGGGTCTAGGTTTGGCCCTTGTCGCAAAAATAGTGGGCGACCATGGAGGCACGGTTGAATGCGACAGCACGCGCGAGCGCACAATTTTCCGCGTGCGACTGCCCATGGCGGTTGGCGATGCCGAAACGGAGGGTCTCGAAATATGAGCAAAGGAACAGTTCTTATTGCCGATGATGACAGGGCGATACGCACTGTTTTGGTGCAAGCACTTGGTCGCGTCGGTTTCGATGTAAAGGCGACGGGCACGGCCTCATCATTGTGGAAATGGGTAAGCAATGGCCAGGGCGATGTAATTGTCACGGATGTCATGATGCCGGATCAAAATGCCTTTGATCTTATTCCCCGCATCAAGCGGTTGCGGCCAGATTTGCCGATTATCGTTATCAGCGCCAAAAACACCCTGACTACCGCGATCACGGCGGCGGAGCGCGGTGCTTTTGAATATTTGCCCAAACCGTTTGATTTGGGAGAACTGACTGGCGTGGTTGCGCGGGCGATGGAGTTGCCGCGAGCGCAGGCTGATATTGGCGAAACAGTCGGCGACGAAGACCAGAACCTGCCATTGGTCGGACGTTCGCCGGCCATGCAAGAGATTTATCGCACCGTAGCGCGCCTGACGCAAAATGATTTGTCCGTGCTGGTTACTGGTGACAGCGGAACTGGCAAAGAACTAATTGCCCGCGCCCTGCATGATTATGGTCGCCGCAGGCACGGCCAGTTCGTGGCGTTGAACATGGCGGCGATACCGCGCGAATTAGTTGAGAGTGAGCTTTTCGGGCACGAAAAGGGTGCTTTTACTGGTGCCAGCCAGCGCATGGCGGGGCGGTTTGCCCAAGCCGAAGGCGGCACACTGTTTCTGGATGAAATCGGCGATATGCCCATGGAAACCCAAACACGGCTTTTGCGGGTTTTGCAGGAAGGTGAGTTTACTACGGTCGGCGGGCGACAGCCGATCAAGACGGATGTACGCATTATTGCCGCGACGCATCAGGACTTGCAGCAATTGATCCAGCAGGGTCTTTTCCGCGAAGATCTTTATTTCCGTTTGAATGTTGTGCCTTTGCGAGTGCCACCCTTGCGCGAAAGGTTGGAGGATATTGACGATTTGGTGCGCCATTTTGTTGCGCTGGGCCAGCGCGAGGGGCTTGCACTGAAAAGTTTCGATACCGATGCTCTATCTCTCATGCGCGAGCATGATTGGCCGGGAAATGTCCGCGAACTCGAAAATATGGTCAGACGTATTGCTGCTTTATATTCCGAAGATGTGGTGACGCCGGAAATTATCCGCGTGGAATTGAGCGAGACGCCTGGCAGCGCGCCAATGGCCTCCGGCCCGTCATCCGAAAGTCTGGGCGAAAGCCTGACATTTCATCTCAATAATTATTTTTCCAGTCACGGACAGGCATTGCCACCTAATGGTTTATACGATCGGGTTTTGCGCGAAGTTGAGCGTCCGCTAATCGAGCTCAGTCTGGAGGCAACGCGCGGCAACCAGGTGCGCGCGGCGGACTTGCTCGGCATTAACCGGAACACCTTGCGTAAAAAAATCCGCGAATTGGGCATTGATGTTTTGCGTGCGCCTTCTCGTTGACGTGCACCGATGCGTAAACCCGTGCCAAAGGCCGCGCGCTACCTTGTCCGTCGCGCTGCAAACACATAAGCTACGAGTCTGGGATTAGGGAGAGAGCTCATGGGAAACGGACCGCTAAAGGGTGTCAAAATAATTGAATTCGCAGGAATTGGGCCGGGCCCTTTCTGCGCCATGTTGCTGTCTGATATGGGGGCCGAGGTTTTGCGGATTGATCGCAAAGGCACAAGTGGCGGTTCACCCAATGATGTTACCAGCCGGGGGCGTCAGTCGGTTGCGCTGGATTTGAAGAAGCCGGAAGGCATTGAGGCCTGTCTCAAACTGGTTGAAAGCGCTGATATTTTGCAAGAAGGTTTTCGTCCCGGCGTGATGGAACGTTTGGGCCTCGGCCCCGATGTGTGTTTGGCACGCAACCCGAAACTCGTTTACGGGCGCATGACGGGCTGGGGACAGACCGGACCGCTGGCCCATGCCGCTGGCCACGACATCAATTATATTGCTCTGACAGGCGCGCTGGCGGCCATTGGCCGCGAGAGCGCGCCTGTGCCGCCATTGAATCTGGTAGGCGATTTTGGCGGTGGGGCGCTTTACCTGGCCATGGGCATTTGTGCCGCATTGTTTGAGGCGCAACGCTCTGGCGAGGGTCAGGTTATTGATTGCGCGATGACCGATGGCGCTACCTCGCTGATGACCATGTTCTATGGCATGAAGGCGTCGAATTTTTGGTCGACAGTACGCGGCGTAAACATGTTGGACGGTGGAGCGCATTTTTACGATGTTTACGAAACTGCCGACGGGAAATTTGTCTCACTGGGCTCCATCGAGCCGCAATTTTATGCCCTGTTGCGCGACAAGGCCGGTCTTGAGGACGCAGAGTTTGATGCGCAGATGGATCGCGGCGCATGGCCCAAGCTGAAAGAGAAAGTTGCCGCTGTCATTAAAACCAAAACCCGCGACGAATGGGATGCGCTGATGGAGGGCACTGATGTGTGCTACGCACCGGTTCTGGACATGGATGAGGCCGCGTCGCACCCGCATAATCTTGCGCGCGAAACGCTTGTGGAACGCAATGGCGTGACCCAGCCCAATGTCGCGCCGCGCTTCAGCCGCACCGAGAGTGAAATTCAGGGGCCACCGCCGGAGATCGGTGCGCATAATGAGAGCGCACTGCAAGCCTGGGGTTTTGATGAGGTGGAACTGGAAAGCCTGAAATCAGCTGAAGCAATTTAGTGAATTTTTACCGGCTTAGTTGTTTTGATTAAGCCACCAGCTTTCAAGGCGCACGCCGTAGAGACTGTGTCGGTAAGGGTGCTCAAGCTGGTTCCAATGCGCCACCCATTGCTTGTTGGTATGAAATAGCGGCACGAAATAATGGCCGGTCATCAGTGCGCGGTCGAGCGCGCGTGCCGCGGCGGTGAAATCATCCTCTGTTGCCGCGGCGGTCAAGGCGGTGATTGCGGCATCAACAGCGGCGCTTTTAATGCCGGCATAATTGCGGCTACCCGGTGTATCGGCCGCCGCGCCACCCCAATAATAGGCCTGCTCATTGCCCGGCGACAGCGAGGCGTAATAGCTGTAAATAATCATGTCAAAATCAAAATTTTGCAAACGCCGTTGATACTGGCTGGCGTCCACCAGCCGCACCGATAGGTCAATGCCGATCTGGGCCAGCATGCGGCGATAGGCCAGCGCAAGGCGTTCGTCTTCACGGCGTTGCACCAGAAGCTCCAGTCTGACTTGTGTGCCGTCGGCGGCACGCAGTGTTTTGCCGTCAAGCCGATAGCCGGCGGCGTCCAATATGGCGAGGGCTTGGCGTTTCAGCGCGCGGTCGCGGCCCGATCCGTCGCTGAGGGGCGGGCGGTAGCCAGTTTCCAATGCTTGCTTTGACAGGTGATTGCCCAGAATTGCGCGCTCGCCAGAAGAAGCGACGCGCCCCGCCGCGCTCAAAACGGTATTGCCGAAATAGCTCTGCGTGCGGTTGAAAAGCGCGCCATAGAGAATTTTATTGACCCATTGAAAGTCAAACATCAAATCCATCACCTGACGCAAGGGCGCGGTGGCGAGAAGCGGTCGGCGGGTGTTCATAACAATGGCGCGCAGCCCCGACGGTGTGCTCAGTTTGATTTCCCGTTTCACAATCCTCCCGTCACGCGCCGCCGGAAAGCTATAACCGCCCAACCACCTTTGGCTGTCAGTTTCCAGCCAGACATCTACAAGGCCGGATTTAAACGCTTCAAAGGCGGCACTTTGGTCGCGATAATAATCATCCACCAGGGTGGCAATATTGTGCCTACCGGCCATAACTGGCAAATTTGCGCCCCAGTAATTAGGATTGCGCTGGAACTTGACTTGCGCACCCGGCGTTATTTCATCGATCACATACGGCCCCGACCCAATTGGAAAATCCAGCGTCGCGGCCTGTATGTCGCGGGTTTCATAAATGTGTTTCGGCAGTACTGGCATCAGCCCGATAATCAGCGGCATTTCGCGGTCGGCGCTTTCGGGGTCAAAATGAAAGCTGATGCTGTTGTCTGTCGGCCGCGAGATATGCGTCACTAGCCCATAATAATACCGGTGATTGGGACGGCCCCTGTCACGCAATGTTTCCCAGCTAAAAGCAACGTCATCTGTCGTTACCAGTGTGCCATCGGAAAATTTTGCCGCTGGATTGAGGGTGAAGGTTACGAAACTTCGATCGTCGGGCGTGAACACTTTTTCGGCAAGCAAGGGATAGAGGGCGAAGGCTTCGTCATAATTGCGCTCGAGAAGGCTTTCGAAAACCCGCTCGCGCAAATTGCGCGCGACATTGCCACGCACGGAAAACGGATTGAGACTGTCGAAATTGCCATATTGGGCTTGCACCATTTTGCCGCCTTGCAGGGCACGTTTGTCAGCATAAGGAAATGACGAAAACCCGGGTGCCAGTTTGGGCGCGCCATGCATGGCCAGCCCGTTGGCGTGGGCGGGCAAAATAGGGGTCAGGCACAAAAAAAGGGTGAGAGGCAAAAAGCGGCGCATAAGCATTATTAATCCTGTCTGCCGGGCCAAATGAGATGGCGTATCCAGCTAATATAATTATTGTCTTTATGGTTCAGGTAATTTAGGTAATTCATTGTTTTTGTGTAGGTTTTCATATCTTTAAACATGGCTGCGCGGGTTTTGAATTCGATTGTTTTATCCAGCTTTCGTATCTCGCGCGCCGGATTTCCGGCCGCCACAACATTGGCCGGAATATCGCTCGTTACCACCGCGCCCGCACCGATGACGCTGTTGCGCCCAATGGTAACGCCTTTGCAGATCTTGCATCCTTCGCCAAGCCAGACATTTTCCTCAAGCCGGATGGCGGCGACAGGTCCGGGTGTGTCGAGCCGGTCGTATATTTCGTGCCAATCCGAATCTGAAATGTAAACGCGGCTAGCGACCATCACATTATCGCCAATCTCAACAGAACCCGCCGACACAATTTGAAGGCCCGGCGTCAGCAACACATTATCGCCTATGCGGATGGTGCCGTTTCCGCCTTTGCCATCCGGCCATGTGCACAGGCGTGACATCTCCCCGCGCGCGGTTTGAATATGCACATTTTCGCCCAAATGAATGTCGGAGCCGTAAATTTCCAACCGATGCCCGCCAACAATCTCAAGGCCGGAGCCAACACTGTCAAATTGCGGAGCGATGCGCCAGCGCGTGTAAAAGGCTCGCACCGCATTTATCAGCAATCGCACGGAGTAGGGGGTGTTATCACGTCTCATGGGGGTCGATCGCCTGCCTGTTCCAGTTAAAGTTCTTATAATCGGGGTTTTTGAGAATAAGCGGCTTGATGATATCGAAATAGGGCGACACGTCAAAATCGCGCGGCGTGAAGAGTGAATAATGCCGAATATGCAAAACTTCGCGTTGGTTTTCGACCGTTACATCGGGCAAAATCGGGTAGCCGACAGACTGGAATGCGCGTGCGAGCAGGGTTGAACATATGGCTTGTGAAGGCTCGCCACTACCCAGCGCAATCATACGGCGGCGCCATTTGACCGGCACGGGCGGCTGCGGTAGCAGATAGCGCGCAAGATCAATCACATTTTTCACATCATAGGCTGTCCCCAACGCGCCGATCATATAGGTGATAACGGCTTCGCGATCCTTAGTCGTAATAAGGGTCGGTCGGCAAATACGAGTATTATAGCCCAGATATTTGGTCAGCGAACTGGAAATGGCACCGCGCGACACATCGGCTTCAATGAGGCAGGCCGGGTAGCCGAATTCGTCTTTCAGTGCGTGGTCGTCGCCAATATAGAGGGCAGCGTGCGACCAGGTGGATTGCGTAAGATATTTAATGGCTGTCGATATGCGCTGATTACCCTCTACTAGCAATACATCGCCTGGTTGCAGGCTGGCACGCAAATCGGTCAGCGGCACGAATTGGTGCGCCTGATAATTCAGAACCGGTTTTTCGATATACCGGATAATAATTTGGCTGAGAAAACGAGCTATGTAGCGCATCATGCCGGAATGTGCCTTGCGGCATTGGAGTTAATGGGTCTGATTAACCCGAACGACATAGCGGGCTCCGTCAAATTCGGCGAAAATTTCTTCGACCTGCGGATGGCGAACTGGCTCGGCGCTGGTGTCGGGCAACAGGTTTTGCTCCGAAACATAGGCAACATATTCAGTCTGTTCGTTTTCCGCGAGAAGATGGTAAAAGGGCTGGTCTTTGCGTGGGCGTACTTCGGCAGGAATCGACAACCACCACTCTTCGGTGTTGTTGAATGTCGGATCAACGTCGAAAATGACGCCACGAAACGGGAAAAGCCTGTGTTTCACTACCTCGCCGATCTGGAATTTTGCTTTTTTCTCTATCATCACATCACCATCATTCGCAATTTTCACACGCTTGTCCATACACCAGTGAAGTTGAATTCGCAGTTAATGGGCGAGGTGCGCCGTTACCCCCCTAACCAACCTTTAAGTAGGAAGTCCACCCTGACATTGCGACCTAGGTTTTGATGTTATTTTGCCGCGCGATCGCTGCTGATTTGTTGTATGCAAGTGTCCGGCGAACCAGCTGCCAGCAAAAGGAGAAAGGCCAGAGCGCTCGATCCACCCACGGCGAGGAAGGCATTTTGATAGCCGCCACCAAAATCATAGATTGCCCCTATCAAAATCGGACCCGCTGCCATTCCGAAATTCATAATCAATTGGTTATAGCTCAGAATACGAGGGAAATCGGCTGTGCCGAAGGCGCGCCCTATGAGAAGCGGCCCAGACATTAGAATATTGCCCACCATTGCACCGAAAAATGCGGTGACCGCCAAAACATTAGCCTCGCCGCTGGCAAAGGCGATAACCACCATCGCCAGCCCCTGCAAAAAATACAAGGTGAGGACAAACGGGTAAAGGCTGACTCTGTCCAGAAAACTTCCGCAAATGAGACGTGATACGAATGAGCATCCCGCCAGAAGCGAAACGCTTATTGTGGCGGTTTCCGGCGTGGCGCGCTCCAAGGCCCAACTGTAAATATGGGCGATTGCCCCGACTTGTGTGAGCAGGGCAAACAGGGAGGCAAAAGTACTAAGGAGAAAAAAGCGTGAGCGGACGGCGCGACCCGCATTAATGCCGTCATTTTCAGGTTTTATGCCACCTCCAGTCCGTGCGTCCCCATCAGGGTTTAGACCCATCGAGGCTGGGTCGGGGCGCATGAAGAAAAGTGAAATTGGAAGCATCAGCAAAATGAGGATGATGGTGAACGGGCTGCGCACGGCCGCGAGGCCGCCCGCGCCCATAAGTTCTGCCAATATGGGCGTTAGCAGAATGCCGCCTAGTGACAGTCCAGACTGGGTGAGCGCCAGTGCCAGCGCCCGACGGCGCACGAACCATCGCGCCGCAAGCGTAGTCGCGGGCACAAGTGCAGTCATTGCATAGCCGACTCCCAAAGCAATATATAGCGCGTAAAGATGGGTTAGGTTTTGCATTGATGGAATGGCATAGAAAGCCGCCGCCATTACCAGTGTGCCGGTCGCGATGGTGTATCGAATGTCGAAGCGCGAGATTAATTCGCCAACAGCAATGCCTGCCAGTCCGGAGCTGAACAAAAACAGCGTGTTGGCGGCAGAAACCTGTGCCACTGAAAATTCGGTTTCCCTGACGATATTTTCAAGAAAAACCGACATGGCATAGAAAATCAAACCGGAGCCGATCATCAGGCAATAGGCGGTGGCGGCGAGAACAGACCAGCCGAAAAATGGTTTGGTAGCGGTTTGCGACATGCATAGTCTCTCGAGCGGTTGTCTTGAAAAATCTTGCGATTTTTGTGGGATACCAGTGCTTTGGCACCGGTCGGCGGTTGAACTCTGTCGTTGTTTTATGCGAAGAATTTGTACCACTGTTAGGTGGGCTATGTCTGCAAAGGAATATTCAATGAAACTATACACCTCGCCGATTGGCCCTAGCCCTCATATTGCGCGCATTCTTTTCGCGCTCAAAGACATAGACCCGCAGATTGTCGAGGTGGATATGCTGGCGCTGGAAAACCGGCAAGATGATTATTTGCGCATCAATCCGGCCGGGCAATTGCCCTGTCTGGTGACGGATGATGGGGTCACGATTGCTGAGCTGTCGGCGATTGCCGAATATCTTGACGAGATTAAGCCCGATCCGGTTCTGACCGGCGAAACCGCCGCCGAACGCGGCATGACGCGGATGCGGATGCGCCAATGCGATTTTTTGATTTTTGCGCCAATGGTACTGGGCTACCGGCATGGCGAGGGGCGCAAGTTTTTCGGCCCCCGCATTACCCTCCATGATGGCATTTCCGAGCCAGCCAAAACCATTGCACAGGAAGGGCTTGCCTGGCTTGACCCTTTGCTGGACGGACAGAGTTTCATATGCGGTGACAAGCTGACATATGTGGATATAATATTTTTTGTCACAGTCGGGTTCTTCGCCCAACAGGGACAGCCGCTTGACCCGTCGCTGGAAAACCTTGCCCAATTAATGGCGCGCCTTGAAGCGCACGATATTGTCGGGGGCACGGCATAATGCGTGACCTGCCAATGGACGCATCCGCCACGCCGGACTCGGAACTTGCAAAACTAATTGGCCGCAAAATTTTGGCCTTTGATACCGAGACCGGACAGGTCGAGGTTGGGTTCACCATGACTGAGGCTTTCATCAACATGCAGGGCGTTTTGCATGGCGGCGCTTATGCAACAATGCTTGATACGGCCTGTGGTGTCGCCATAAGAAGCCGATTGGATATGGAAAAATATGCAGGTCACGCCACGCTGGAGCTTAAAACAAGCTACCTCAAAGCCGGTGTGCCTGGCGATTATCTGGCAAAGGGCCGGGTGCATAGAATAGGCAAATCTATCGCCTTTGCAGATGCGACCCTTTATAACAATGATAATGAATTGGTTGGCAGTGCGAGCGCGACATTTATTCTTCGCCCGCGAAAAATCGATTAGATCAAGGCCCAGAACCGGGCGTGATGGGGAGCATAGATGAACGGTGAGACAAGCATCTGGCGCGGGGCGCTGGGATTGGTAATGACGGCAATAATCGTTGGGGGCGTCTATTTTCTGTCCATGGCGATTGAGCTTTTCGGCGAAGAGCGCGAGCCTGGCGTGATAAAGGGGGCCGCGTTGCCAAGCGTTCTCGTGCAGACACGCGCGGCCGAACAACAGGCTATCGCGCGGGGCATGAAGGTCGGCAACGACAAGCAGATATTGTTCGGGGACTTGCATGTTCATACAACCAATTCGACGGATGCTTTTTTGTGGTCACTGCCGATTTACGGCGGGGAAGGCGCACACCCGCTGGCCGATGCATGTGATTTTGCCCGCCATTGTTCAGCGATTGATTTCTGGGCGATTACCGACCATGCAGAGGCATCAACCCCGAAACGCTGGCAGGACGCCAAGCAAAGTATCCGCGCCTGCAATGCGGTGGCGGATGGTGCAACAGACCCTGATCTTGTCAGCTTTGTTGGGTTTGAGTGGACACAAGTCGGGCAAACGCCGGACGAGCATTACGGGCACAAAAATGTCATTTTCCGTGACCTTGACGATGCGAAAATTTCCAAACGCCCGATCGCATCGGGCGGTGTAACCGTTCGGGCGCTGCGCACGCAAGGTAAGGATTTGGTTCCGTTAGCGCTTCCTGTTTTGGATTTTAGCAATCGCAAGGATTATTTCGACATTCGCCGGTTTTTGCAAAATGCTGCCGATACAACACTGTGCGACCTTGACACGCCTGTCGCAGACCTGCCAGCATCATGTTTTGAAGTGGCCGAAACACCGGCCCAGCTATTCGCAAGCCTGGATGCGCAAGGCGTCGATCCATTGGTTATTCCTCACGGCACAACTTGGGGGTTTTACACACCAACTGGCACGACTTTTGACAAACACTTAAAAGCTGAAAACCGTTCGGAACGCTATCGCCTGCTGGAAATCATGTCCGGGCACGGCAATTCCGAGGAATTTCGCGATTGGCGGTCAGTAACTGCGGCCGAGGATGGTTTGACCGCTACATGTCCGGCACCGCGGCCTGATTATTTGCCGATGTGTTGGCAGGCCGGCGAAATTATCCGTGACCGTTGTTTGGAAGCGGGTGAAGATGGCGCGACATGCGAAGCGCGCGCGGCGGCGGCACGCCTGAACGCCGCCAATAGCAGTGTGGCGGCGCATTTGACAGTGCCGGGTACAAAAATCGAAGAATGGCTGGATGCCGGCCAGTGCCGTGATTGTTTCCTGCCATCCTTTGGATATCGCCCCGGCGGCAGCGCGCAATATGCTCTTGCGCTGAGTAATTTTGACAAAAACGGTGCGCCAACGCGTTTTAAATGGGGTTTCATTGCTTCCAGTGATAACCACCGCGCGCGCGCCGGCACCGGATATAAGCCGATAGATCGCCTGCGCCAAACAGAGGCGGTCCGCGTTTCGGGGCAATGGCGCCCGCGGATATTCCCCAAGGGTGAGCCAGCAGCCGAAACTTACGTCATAGATCCGGAATTGTTGATGAATTTGGGCTTTGCCGCCACTGAGATGGAGAGACAGGCGAGTTTTTGGACAACGGGCGGCTTGGCGGCCGTGCATGCGCAAGGACGTTCGCGCGATGCTATTTTTGATGCGCTGGAAAGACGCGAGACATATGGCACTAGTGGGCCCCGCATTTTGTTGTGGTTCAATACGGTGGACGGCACACCCATGGGCGGCACCGTGCGCACCAATAAAGGTCCCGTATTTGAAGTCAAAGCAGTTGGTGCGCACAAACAAAAACCAGGCTGTCCGGAGGACACGCGTGACCTTTTGGGCGCTGAGCGGATGCAAAAGCTGTGCGCCAATGAATGTTTTAATCCCAGCGATGAGCGCTTGCGAATTACGCGCATCGAGATCGTTCGTATCAGGCCGCAAATCACGCCGGATGAGAAGGTTGACGGATTGATTGACGACCCTTGGATGGTGAATGAATGCCCGGCTAACGGGGAAGGATGTTCGTTTAGTTTTTCCGACCCAGCTTTTGAAGAGGGCGAACGGATGGCAACCTATTACGCGCGAGCGATACAAGAGCCGACCGAACGCATCAATGCCGATAATTTGCGATGTACCTATGATGCCGAAGGCAATTGCCTGGAAGTCAATATGTGTTATGGCGACGACAGAACGGCTGCCAGTGATGAATGCACGCGACCCGTGGAAGAGCGCGCATGGTCGTCACCCATTTTCGTTGAATATCGGAACTAGTGATTAGGCCAACCAGCTTTTCGGCTTTACGCTTTCGTTAACCAGCATATCGGCTTCATAAATGCGCCCGCCGGCAGCTTCCTTGATGAGTTGCCGCGATGCCATAAATTCGGCCGGACGATTGACAGCCTCTACGCAGACGAGCTTTGTTCCCGCAAAGTGAAAGATTGCGAATGAGCCGCTCTCATAACTTCCACGCAGGCAAAGGCTGTCGGCTGTGTCTGACAAGCCGGCTATTTGCAGCTTCGTTTCATATTGATCTGACCAGAACCACGGAACAGCCGAATAAGCCTCGGGCGCGCCCAGAATATCCGAGGCGACCGCCTTGCCCTGATCGATGGCATTTGGAACGCTTTCCAACCGCAGGCGGCGGCCCAACAGGTCATTGGGATGATTGGTGCAGTCTCCTGCAGCGTAAATATCTGCGTGGCTGGTCCGCCCGAAGGCGTCAACCACAATGCCGTCGTCAATTGATAGGCCAGCGGTTTCGGCCAGTTCAGTATTGGGCACAATGCCGATTCCGAGCACAACCAAATTGGCCGGCACAAACGTGCCATCATTCAAGGTCACGCCGGACACATACGTTTCTCCGACAAATTCGGACACTTGCGCGCCAGTGGTAATCTCAACCCCCCGGTCAAGATGCAATTGATGGAAAAATGCAGAGAGCTCAGGCTTCGTTACGCGCGCAAGCACACGCTCTGCAGCCTCAACAACGGTAACTTCCACCCCAAGCTGGCGCGCTGATGCTGCTGTTTCCAGACCGATATAGCCGCCGCCGACCACCACCATTTTGGCACCTTGTTCAAAATGCGGGCGCATAGCTTCAATGTCAGCAATAGTGCGGAGGTCAAAAATATTCTCAAGATCATGGCCGGGAATGGGCAGCGCGCGCGGACGGCTTCCCGTGCAAATCACGGCCTTGGAGAAGTCAATAGTGCCGCCATTTGCGCAAGTCAGCGACTTTGCGGCGACATCCATCTCAATGACTTGTGTCTCCAGCATAATATTGATGGCGTTATCTGTGTAAAAATTGTCGGGTTTCAAAAACAGTCGGTCGCGCTCAAATGTGCCGTTCAGGAATTTTTTAGACAGTGGAGGTCGCTGGTAAGGCAGATAAGCCTCATCTCCGACAAGCGTAATCGTACCGTCGAAACCTCCAGATTTTAGGCTAGCAATGGTTTGCAACGCGGCTTGCCCGGCGCCGATAATGGCGATATCGCAAGTGCTGGATGATGCTTGAGAAGATGTCATGCGTAAGGTTTTTAGAAGAAAATGCCCCGTCTCGCAATTACCAACATCTATGTGGGCGCGATTTATATAACTTTTTGGTCGCGCATATGGGCGAGAAATTCCAATAGAAATTCCTTGAACTCAGCATCTTCGCCAAACTCGATGCCCATAAGGTGTTTGTCTTCGTCAATGCGGACGACGGTCGAGTCGATCATCCAGCCTTCATTGCCGGTTTTGTGGGGAAACACAATCTGGGTTTCAAGCTCGGCGCCCATTTCGGGCGGATCGCCCTCGTAAATGACACCGGCGCCGCCTGTGCTCAAATCGACAATCGGGTAATGTTCGCCGTTCAGAAAAATATTAATCGGAACTTTGAAGCGGGCTTTTTTGCGTGTTGTCATGGCGTGTTCATCTCACCGTCTAATTGCGTTGAATGAGCTTTGTTGGCTGATCGAAGGCGTAGCCCTGAACATATTGATAGCCCAGCGCGGCAAGGCCGGCTGCCTGCTCAACTTTTTCAATGCCTTCGGCGATTAAAACAAGCGGCTTGCTTTCGCTAACATGCATCAATTCGCCGTGAAGTGGGCTATCCCAGGCGTCTTCAAATCCACATAGAGAGCGGTCACTTTTTACGAGATCAAACGGAAATGCGGCTATATCTGCCGCGCTTATGACACCCGCACCGTAATCGTCAAGCCCGATAATGACGCCGGCTTTTCGAAAAACTTCGACTGTCTCCTCGCAGGCAAAAAGTTCATCGGGTGTAAAAATTTCTGAGAGTTCGAGAACAAGGTCGCGGCCCGATTGGTAGAATTTTTGACCCAGTTCGGTAAGTTTCTCGACCGTCAAAATGTTGGAGAAATCGGTTGGTGTAACATTCAGGAATACACGTTCTGCGAACACGCTTGCGTCAGTATCCAATTGTTCGCATATCAGGTCGACAATTTGCTGGGTGATGCGTGGGTAGCGTTCGTCGCGGCAAATGCCTGGGAAAAATTTGCCATTGGATAAAAACCTGTCGCCGTCAAAAAGGCGTATCAGAATTTCAGCGCCGTAATCCGATTGGTCAGCCAGCGACACAATTTTCTGTGACGCCAAAAACCAGTTTCCCTGGTCTAAGGCGGAAAAAAACTCATCATGAAGTTCTGACATTCATTTCTCCTATCGCAACTCTGCCATCTCGCTGCGGCGCTCAGAAACCCCAACTTTTTTGGGCTTATTTTCAAGCCTATCAGAGTTAGCATGTTTTAGGAGTTTTTCATGAGTAAATCCGCCGAAGTCATCCAACTCGAAGGGGCTACCTTACGCCAGCAATTATTGACGCCGATTGCGACTATTTCCGACTATGTGTCTGAAGTTTCACAATCTTTGTCGGACGATGACATGCTGCATGATGATTTGGGGCGGATTTCCGACGGGTGCAAAAATCTGCGCGGGCAAGTGGGAGATTTGATTGACGGACAGGTTCTGCTCAATACGCGCGATGCTGGAGACTTGAGCAAGATACGTCATGATCTTAAAAACCCGCTAAATTCGATTATCGGCTATGCCGAGATTATTCTTGAAGAAAGCGAAGGCGGATTACCCAAAAACCATATTTCGCTGTTGCAACATGTCGTTGAGCTTGGCGGCGAAATCAGTGCAACCATCGACACTGCATTTCGCCATGCTGCAAGCGAAGAAGCCCAAGCCGATGAAGAGGCGGCAATTGAGCGTCTTTTTGCATCGCTCAATGAGAGCAGCGAAGGCATTACCATCGGCGAGGAGATTCAAGGTAGCCCGATTTTGATCGTGGACGACAATCCAACCAATCAAGATATTTTAAAACGGCGGTTAGAAAAACACGGTTTCAACTGCATGCTGGCCGATAATGGCAATCAGGCGCTGGCGATTATCGAACAACATGAGGTTGATCTGGTGCTTCTCGACCTGCTTATGCCAGATATGAATGGCATTGAAGTGTTGCACGCCATTCGCTCCACCCCAGGCAGGCGCGAATTGCCAATTATTATCGTAAGCGGTCTTAACGATGCGCGCGGAATTGCCAAATGTCTGTCGCACGGCGCGACGGATTATCTTGCAAAGCCGGTTGAGCCGTTGATTTTGGATGCCAAAGTCGTTTCGGCACTGGAACGATTTGCCTATCGGCGCGAGTTGAATATGCTGGCGACGACCGATCAATTGACACAATTAATGAACCGGCGTGCTGTTATGGCGCGGCTTGATGAAATCGTGGAGCAGTATTTTGCCGACGAAATCAGCTTCGGCATGCTTTTGCTGGATATTGATTTTTTCAAAAAAGTTAATGACACATATGGCCATAATGGTGGCGACGCAGTGCTGACGCAATTTGCAGAGTGTGTTAAGAATATAATGCGGAGCACGGATGTCATTGGGCGAATGGGTGGGGAAGAGTTTATCGCTATTGTACAGAACACATCCGTGCAGGATTTTCATAATATTTGCGAGCGGATTCGAATATCTGTTGAGGCTTTGTCTTGCGACCATGAAGGGCTTATCATTAAAATTACAACCAGTGGCGGCACATACTTTTCTTCCGAGTTGGAAACCAACGTCAAAGAGATGATCAATATTGCTGACCAGAGGCTATACGGCGCGAAAAAAGGCGGCCGCAATCGCATCCAGCACAGCGATACAAAGGACGCATAAAATGGCTCACATCCTCATCGTTGAAGACAATGAACTCAATAGGGACATGCTTTCGCGACGGTTGGAGCGACGTGGTTTTGAGGTCAGCATTGCTGTTGACGGGCAGGAGGGTCTGGACATGATCAAATCCAAGCGGCCTGATCTTGTGCTGATGGATATGGATTTGCCAATAATAGACGGATGGGAAGCGACCCGTCAGGCAAAGAACGACAGCGACATCAGTGCCATTCCGATTATCGCATTAACCGCGCATGCGCTTGCCGAACACCGTGAGCAGGCCGAGGAAGCCGGTGCCAACGATTTTGATACAAAGCCGATTGAAATGCCCCGGTTGTTGGAGAAAATCGAAAAACTTCTTCCCTGACTTTTGAGGCCTAATCTTTTGGATCTGCTCTTGCAAACCTGATTTTAAGATGCAGGCTTGACCGCTATCAGGCTGCCCAGCAATTCGGTAAGCCGGTCTTCATGGTCCAGGTCTGTTTTGTTGATAATGCCCGCCGTGTACTGGTTCACGGTTTCGCTCTGCTCAGCGTCAAGCTCCATGCCGGAAAACACAATGATCGGAATGTCTTTCAGGTTATCCAACCCGTCAATTGATCGCATGAATTCGAACCCGTTCATGACGGGCATGTCGAGGTCAAGCACGATCATTGAGAAGCCGTCATTTACCATATTAAGAGCCTCGGCTCCGTTTTTGGCCTCAACATATTCGACCCCTTGAGCTGACAGCACCCGACCGATAATCTCACGCGCGTCGGCATCATCATCGACGACCAGTACGCGTGTTGTTTCTTCCAACGTTATGCCGACCTCGCGTATGGCATCAAGGAAAGTTTCGCGGTCGATCGGCTTGTGCAGGAATTTTTGAACACCTGACAAGTCGGCCTCCTTCTCGGCTTCGGTAACCGAGATTATAAAAACAGGAGTTTCGGCTAGTTCCGAATCTGATTTGAGTTGATCGAGCACTTTCCAGCCATCCTGGTCGGGCAGGTAGATATCCAGAAGGATGACATCTGGTTTGAGGGATTTCGCCAATTCCAATCCTGAGCTGCCTTTCAGAGCGCCGGCCATGCGGAAGTTTTGCGTTTTCAGCATGCGGCGGATTAAATCTTGCGTGCTCGTGTCGTCATCGACAATAAGGACCAGTGGTCCGCTGTCGCCGACAATGTCGGAATAGACTGCTTCATTTGCCGCTTCTTCAATGTAACGCGGAACGTTGATTGTGAAGGTTGTGCCTGTGCCGTATTTGCTTTCGACGTCTAAAAAACCACCCATCATCTGGACAAGACTTGTGGTAATGGTCAGACCTAAGCCTGTGCCGCCGTAATTGGCCGCAGTGGATGTGTCGGCTTGAGCGTATTCCTGTAGAATTTTACCTAGTTGCTCTTCTGTCATGCCGATGCCTGTATCGGACACGGCAATGGACAGCCATTTGGTGTCGTCTTTGTCATAAGGCGTGGATGTGATGGTTACAGTGCCGTTCTCGGTGAACTTCACAGCATTGGAAATCAAGTTCACCACGCATTGGCGCAGGCGCGTTTCATCGCCGCGAATATGTTTGTTGTCATCCTCATCATCGGCATATTCGAACACCAAATTATTGCCGTTTTTATCTGCTAGTGTCTGTGAGATGGTCTTGGTTTGCTCCATCAAGTCAGAGACGCGGAAATCTGTTAAATAGAGTTCCATGCGGCCGGCTTCGATTTTGGACAGATCTAGAATGTCGTTAATCAGCGACAAAAGGTGCTTTCCAGAGTGCGAAATTTTATTCAGGTCGGCGGCCATTCGATCGTTGCCATCGTCTTCGGCTTCCTCCAGCAGCAAATCCGCATAGCCCAGAATGCCGTTGAGCGGTGTTCGCAATTCATGGCTCATGTTTGCAAGGAACTTACTCTTGGCAGCATTTGCTTCGCTGGCTTCATCACGGGCAACTTCAAGTTCTTCCGTAAGGCGCTTTACCCTCTCTAGTTCCTTAGATTCTTTCTGATAGCTCTCAAGCGCGTTTATTAGCTGACCAACCTCATCAGTTTCGCTAGACAAAAGCCCACTTTGCTTGGGCATTTCAATCTCGCGTTCACCTTGCGCCATGCGGTTCAAAACTTCGACGGCTTCTTTTAGCGGCTGGAATGATTGGCGTTGAACATAGCCCAACAAAATTAACAGCAGGCCCATAACGCCCGCACCCAAAGGCAAAAATGCGTTGGTCAGCTCATTTTGTCTTTCTAGAGAAGCTGTGATATCCCGAGAAATCAAAAGCCGAAAGGGATTTTCAACAGGAGATGTTTTGAGATTAAAGTTACCTGTACCAATTATAAATTGAGTAATATCCGGGATCAGATCGATCAGAGTCATGTCTAGCCCAGCTTTTTCATCAATGAGGTGAAAAAGATTTAAATCTCCAAGAAAGGGTTTAACTGTTTGGTAAAACTCCAACTCTTCGCCTTCGAGATATTCTGTGGTAACCATGTCATAAGTATCCGGATCAAAAATCTGAACATCTGCAGCAATGGCCAGCTCCATAGTGCCGGACACATTTTCCAAAGAGCGGCCTAATACAACATAAGCTACAGGTTCATTGGCCATGTAGATTGGATGAACTACGACCAAATAGAAGCTGACCAGACCCAACTCTGGATTTTTGTCAATATTATTGAACGAGGTCATTAAACCCTGATAAAGATCATTGGGTTTTAAGTCGGAAAAAAAGGCCTCGAGGCTATCGTAGCCGTAAAAATTATAGTTTAGGTCATAGTACAAATACTCATCTTCGGGCGAAATGTAGCGACCTATCTGCTTCGAATCCTCGATAATCTGAACTTCGCAAGGGTCGTTGGCCTCATAACCCGACTGTACGCAAAATTTCGATGTAAATGTGTCTGGACTAAAGACAGAGACAAATGAAATCGTATCGCTTTCGAGATAGGGCACATTGAAGGCCTCAAAATCTTCTTCCGAAAATTTGGTATATTTTCCTTCGACATCTAACTCGCTGCCGAATGAGGTGATGGCGACCATAATGTCGCCAATATCCAATACTGCACTAGAATAAAGATTATACCAGGAATCCGAATAAATTTGTCTCAGGTTTTTGCCAGCGGAGGTAGCAATTTCTCTTTGCAGAAAGAAAAACATTGAGAAGACGAGAACCGCACTAGCCAGAGCGGCAAAGATCATCATTCCAAGTAGTTTGGTACGAATATGCATTATCTATTCCCAACTAAAGCATGCTAAAAAAAGCCTATCGCAAGGCCAGTTAAACAAAGCCCCAAAAAACTTGGGGTTTTCATAAATCATCATTCGATGTGGCGGCCGCGGTCTTAAACGCGCCAGGTGCTACCCAGCTCTTTTTTTAGGTCGCGCACATAATGATTGAAATCAACCTGTATTGTATGGCGTTCGCTGTCGTAATAATGGCCGAGATATTTTTTTTCATCCGCGATGATGCGCGCTTCCATTTTGTCTTTTGCGGGCAATTTGTAATGACCCGAAATAACGGCCGCAACGAATTTTGACTGTTGCTCAGCCAAATTGACCAGTGTTGGCAGAGGCTGGGCAAGCCCCATAAAGAAAAGATTTTCCCAACTGGGTTTCACCATACGCCGATAGAGCGGGAAACGGTTATTGTCGACAGCCAATGCATTTTGTTTGAGAAACGGAAAACTGATGCGATAGCCTGTCGCCCAGATGATGACATCGACCTGTTCGCGCGAACCGTCTGTGAAAATAACACCATCGCCATCCAAACGCTCCAAGCCGGGCTTAACCGAAATGTCTCCACATCCAAGCCGGGTTAGAAACTCGCCAGAAACGGAGGGATGCGCCGTCAATACCTTGTGATCTGGGCGGGGGAGGCCATAATTTTCCATATTGCCGATCGCGCGCGAGACAACACGCTGGCCAAGCCAGCGGGCAATGCCAGCTGGCACCCAGGCAGGCATAACAGCTTTGTCGGCTGGTTCGCCGTTTAAATATTTCGGTAGCACCCAAACACCGCGTCGCGCCGACACAAAACACTTTGCCGCAATCGGTTTTTGGGAAACTTCTGAGGCAATATCCATAGCCGAATTGCCGACACCAACAACGAGAATGTTCTTGCCTCGCAGATCATAGGGCTCAAAAGGGCTGTCATAGGCATGGCTGTGCATCTGTATGCCATCGAATCGGTCGCCGTATTCGGTTGGAATTTTGCTATCCCAATGATGACCATTGGCAACCACCAGCGCGTCATATACCCGCTTTTCGCCAGTCGATAGCGAAACATGCCATTGATTGGCAGCATCGCGGCGCGCATCCTCGACATAGGTGTTGAAGGTGATCTGCTGTCGAAGATCGAAATGGTCAACATAATCATTAAAATACGCCAGGATTTGACTGTGGTGGGGAAAGTCGGGCCAGTTATCCGGCGCCGGATAATCTTCAAAGGCCAATCGGTGTTTTGAAGTGTCAATGTGCAGCGATTGATAGCAGGCAGACATCCCATTTGGGTTTTTGTGATACCAGTTGCCGCCAATATTGTCAGAGGCTTCGAAATGGTCATAATCGATGCCGAATTCTTTGAAGCGTTTTGCCGTTGTGAAGCCCGAACATCCGGCCCCAATAATGCAAACTTTTCCGTTAAACTGTTCCGGCATTTCGCGCCTCCTACAACACCGCTAGTTATAATTTGACATATTGCGGCTGGGCTTGCCAGCCTGCCAAGCTCTGGCGGCATGGTAAGGCAACTGGTTAGTTGTCAAAAATAACGCTGATGATTTTTTCAGCCGCTTCATCGGCAGGCAATGTGGTGGTGTCGATGCGAATTTGGGGATCTTCCGGCGCTTCATAGGGGCTGTCAATGCCGGTGAAATTTTTCAGCGTGCCTTCGCGGGCTTTTTTATACAAGCCTTTCACGTCGCGCGCCTCGGCGACATCCAGCGGGGTATCAATGTGAATTTCGACGAACTCATCGTCGGGCATCATCTCGCGCACCATTTGGCGTTCGCTGCGGAAGGGTGAAATAAAGGCCGTGAGAACAATTAACCCGGCATCGGTCATCAATTTGGCAACCTCTCCAATCCTCCGGATATTTTCTATGCGGTCGGTATCGGTAAATCCGAGGTCTTTGTTGAGGCCGTGGCGTACATTGTCGCCGTCGAGCAAAAATGTGTGCTTGCCCATTGCGTGCAACCGCTTTTCTACCTCATTGGCAATGGTCGACTTGCCGGAGCCAGAAAGCCCCGTGAACCATAGCACTTTCGGTTGCTGATCTTTGAGGCTGGCATGGGCTTCGCGATCAACATCGGCGGCCTGCCAGTGAATATTATGCGCGCGCCTGAGGCTGAAATTAATCATGCCCGCGGCCACTGTGTTATTCGACATTTTGTCAATCAACACAAAACCGCCCAACGTTTTGCTGCTGGCATAAGGCTCGAAAGTAATGGGATTGTCGGTTGAAAATGTGCACACACCGATAGCATTCAGATCAAGCGTTTTCGCTGCAAGATGCTCCAGTGTGTTGATGCCAATCTGATATTTGGGCGGCTGGACAGAGGCACTCACGGTCTGGGTGCCGATTTTGAGCCAATAGCCCCGGCGCGGAACCATTGGATGTTCCGACATCCACACCAGTGTGGCTTCAAACCGGTCTGCACTGGCGGGTGGGCTCTCCGCAAGCGCAACCACATCGCCGCGCGAACAATCAATCTCGTCATTGAAGGTCAGCGTTACCGATTGGCCGGCAACAGCTTCGGAAAGTGTACCGTCCTGTGTGACAATACTCTTGATTGTTGTGTTGCGCCCCGACGGCACAATGCGGACATTATCTCCCGTTCGGATTTTGCCTGAACTTATTAGGCCACTAAAGCCGCGAAAATCCAAATTGGGCCGATTAACCCATTGCACGGGCATACGAAACGGTTTTTCGCCCGCCGTATTTGCGTCGACCTCGACCGTTTCCAAATGTTGAATGAGTGTTGTTCCGGTGTACCACTTTGTTGCATCGGATTTACTGGCGATATTGTCGCCGGCCAACCCTGAAATGGGAATCGGCGTGAAATCTTTAATGCCGATTTCGGTGGCAAATGCTTCGTAATCGGTCACGATTTGGTCGAACACTGCCTGGTCGTAATCAACCAGGTCCATTTTATTTACTGCGAGTACAATATGGCGAATGCCTAGCAAATGAACCAGATAGCTGTGGCGGCGCGTTTGCGTCAAAATGCCTTGGCGCGCATCGACAAGAATGACGGCGAGGTCGGCGGTTGAAGCACCTGTGACCATATTTCGGGTGTATTGCTCATGGCCGGGCGTATCGGCGACAATGAATTTCCGCTCTTCGGTAGCAAAAAAACGATAGGCAACATCAATTGTAATGCCTTGTTCGCGTTCGGCGGCAAGTCCGTCAACCAACAGGGCAAAATCGATATTCTCGCCTTGCGTGCCCATTTTACGGCTGTCAGCTTCAAGGCTGGCCAATTGGTCTTTAAAAATCATTTTGCTGTCATAAAGCAAACGCCCTATGAGCGTGGACTTTCCGTCGTCAACCGAACCACAGGTGATAAAGCGTAACATGGTTTTATGGCGATGCTGTTCCAGATAGGCTTCGATATCTTGGCCGATCAAAGCATCGGTTTCGTAGACAGTTTCGGCACCAGTCATCAGAAATAACCTTCCTGCTTTTTCTTCTCCATGCTGGCAGCAGCATCGTGATCAATGGCCCGACCCTGACGCTCAGAAGTCGTGGTCAACAGCATTTCCTGAATAACTTCCGGCAGGGTGGTGGCATTGCTTTCAACGGCACCAGTCAAGGGGTAACAACCCAGCGTGCGGAAACGAATGGAACGCATTTCGGGCTTTTCACCCTCGGCAAAACGAAAGCGCTCATCATCAACCATAAGCAGCAACCCGTCGCGCTCTAAAGTCGGGCGCGAGGCAGCAAAATAGAGCGGCACAATTTCGATATTTTCCAAGTGGATATATTGCCAAATGTCGAGCTCTGTCCAATTGCTCATAGGAAATACACGAATGCTTTCGCCCTTGGTTTTGCGCGCATTGTAGAGATTCCATAGTTCCGGACGCTGATTTTTCGGCTCCCAACGATGACTTGCTGTGCGAAATGAAAATACGCGCTCCTTGGCGCGGCTTTTTTCTTCATCGCGCCGCGCGCCGCCAAAAGCCGCATCGAATCCGTGCAGGTCCAGTGCCTGTTTCAGGCCTTCGGTTTTCCACATATCCGTATGCAGGGAGCCATGATCGAATGGGTTTATGCCCTGGGCTTCTGCGTCAGAATTTTTATGGACGATAAGTTTCATGCCCGCATCAGCCGCCGCTTTTTCACGCAGCGCATACATGTCCTTGAACTTCCAGGTGGTATCGACATGCAAGAGCGGAAAGGGTGGGGGGCCTGGATAGAACGCTTTTTTCGCAACATGCAACATGGCAGCGCTGTCCTTGCCGATACTGTAAAGCATGACAGGATTTTCGGCTTCGGCCACCACTTCACGCATAATGTGAATGCTTTCAGCTTCAATCCGTTGTAAATGGGTGAGGGTCACTGTTTCTTTCGCTTTTTCCGCGCCAATGTTGGCTTCTGTATGAGCAGAACCCTCTGTTTTGTCAACAAACTTTGCGACCCTTTTTTGGCGTTTAAGCTCTGCGCGCAGACATGAAATTCGTGAGGGCTTTATTGGGTTTTAAAATTTATCGGCAGCGAATGGGGGCCCGACACGAAATTGGCCGCAACGCGCTTGATCGGCCCGGCCATTTCAACATGGGTGAGGTGAGGCAAAAGCTTTTCCCAGAACATGCGCATTTCCATCCGCGCCAAATGCTGACCTAAACACACATGCGCGCCATAACCCAGCGCCATGTGACGATTGGGCTTGCGATGAATGTCAAATTCAAACGGATTTTCGTAAATCTCTTCATCGCGGCTGGCGCAGGCAAAGTTTATCATCATCCAGTCATTGGCTTTGATGTCGACCCCGCGTATTTGCACGTCGCGTACCGGGGTTCGCATAAAATGTTTGACTGGTGACTCCCATCGAATGCTCTCTTCAACAAAGGCCGGGATAAGCGACGGGTCTTCCTTCAGTTGTGCCAGCAAATAGGGGTTTTGGCACAAAGCCCACATGCCGGCTGTGGTGGAATTGGATGTTGTGTCATGGCCGGCCGTGGCGGTGATCGCATAATATCCATAAGTCTCAATATCGCCGAGTGGCTCACCATTGATCTTGCCATTGGCGAACACACTGGCAAGGTCGTTTTTCGGTTCCTTCCGGCGGCTTTCGGTTAGCGCGGTAAAATAGGCCATAGATTCCATAATCACCGAATTCATGGCCGCCATGCGTTCTTCAATACTTGTGTATTCGCGCCCCGTTGCGTTGGCTTCAGGGTCGGTGGCACCAAACACTTCCTGTGTCAGGCGCAACATCATATCTTCGGCTTCGTTTTCGACACCGAGAATGTCCATAATCACGCGCAACGGATAATAAAGCGCGATATCGGCGGCGAAATCGCAAGCATTGCCTTTGGCCAGCATGCTGGAGACAGCATCTTTCGTACGTTCTCGAATGCGCGGTTCAAGCTCTCGCAAAGAGCGGGGGCCAAACCAGCTTTGGGTAAGTTCACGATAAGCAGCGTGTTTCTCGCCGTCCATCTGTACTAGTGAGATGAAGCGGTTCGGCCCGCCAGTCTCCTCCATGACGATTTTCAATTCTTCTTCCGTAATCATTACTGTGGATTTGTCGCCAGCATGGAACAGGCTGTTGTCCTTTTCAACAAACTGCAAGTCATCGAATTTGGATATAAACCAGAACGGTTCAATGCCGTCCGGCTTTGCCAGAGCCACGGGCGCGGTGGTGCGCAGTTCGGTGAAAACTGCATGAAGTTTCTCGAAATCGGCATAAGTCTGCCCGTCAACCAGCGCTTCTGCCAAGTGCTTCGGCATATCCATGACGGTCCTCCCAAGCGTCGAGCGTGAACGATAGCACGGCTGTAGACGATGAAATCAAGAGGTTTTGTTGGAGTAAGAATCTGCGTTACTGGTATTATACCAGAGCGTAAAATATTTCATGACGTAAGACTGCACATAATTAATTGAATTAGACCTGATGAGCTAGTGCAGAACCTAGTGCTTGGGCTAACAATGGGGGAACAGCGTTACCAATTTGTTTTCCAATGCTGACCATACTTGGTTTGACATTTTTAGTGCAAAATTGCCAATCACTAGGAAACCCCTGAAAAGCTGCCATTTCGAGGGTATTCAGGCCTCTATCCTCGTATGGGTGAATATATCTGCCTTTCGTTGGGTTATATGCAGCAGTTCTGATTGTTGGGGCAGGCATGTCTGGAACAATTCGACCAAACGTATCGTGCCCCTGGTGCTTTCCAGTTTTCCAGCAATTGGGCTGGCGATTCAGAGGTAAGCTCTTAAAGTTTTCTCCTACTTTGATGAGAGAAATTCTATTACGCATTTCGGGGCTATGATTCATTCCCAAACAATCTTGGCGCTTATAATTCTTTTTTGGAATTTTTTTAAGTGTTTGCTTAACTGAAATCCATTTTTTGGGGACATACTTTGGCAACCTATCTAAGTCTTCACAAAATGAAGTCCAGGATCGCTTATCTTTGCAATGTGTTGGTAACGGAAAAGCTGGTGTTTTACCTAGCAGCCCAATCATAATGAAACGTTTTCGTTGTTGTGGAACGCCGTAATTAGCTGCATTCAGAACCTCGAATGAAAGACCATAACCTAAGCCCTGTAATTGGTCTTGCATATATTCGACAACTTCCTGGTGACGGGCATGTGCAATACCAGCAACGTTTTCGAAGATTATTGCTTTGGGATTTACCTCACTAACCAATCGTACATATTCAAGAAACAGGTCGCCATTGTCAGGAGCCTGCGCCCCCATTTTTTTTCCTATATGGCTAAAAGGTTGGCAGGGGGCACCACCTGCAATCAGGCTTATTTCATTCGTTCCTAATTCCAGTGCCTCAAAAACGTCTTTTCCACTAAGTTTCCTAATATCTCTAGATAGCTCAGCATCATTAATCCCAAAGAGTGGCCAATTAGGCCGGTTAGTTCTCAGTGTTTCTCTACAATCTGGATCAATTTCAACGCAAAGAACAGTGTCATAGCCTGCAGATTCGAGGCCAATGTCCATGCCTCCAGCACCAGAAAACAGGCTTATCGTCTTGCCAATAAATTTTTTCTCTGAACAGCCACTTAAGTCTATATAAGAAGTGCCATTAGTGATGTTGGTATATATGTTTTTTTTACTTTTCATTCATAAACACCCAAACAAATAGCTATCACGCACCTTCTATAATTTAAAAAGACTACCAAGCAGAAAGGCGGTCAAAATATATATGACATTGCCTAAAAAAGCTCTTCATAAGGTTGAAAGGAAGAAAAAAACAGGGTTTCATTTCACCTCTAGGATTTAACATATGATTGCATTGTGTGTAACTTGAAATGACAAAGTGGTTTCCAGCCAAACCGAGAATTGAAGAAATTGATATTTCTCTTCAAGAATTTTCCAAAATCTTCGATACATCTGAATTTGACATTGAGAAAGATGTTCAAGATTTTTCACAAATCCTTATTTCCAGCTTCAAATTGAAAAGGTTTCCGAGTGACCAAACTCAAAAATGGCTTTGGCTTGCATCGCAATATCGAATTCATGCTGCATCAAATATTGTGGTAAGAAAATCTGTTGGTGCAGCTGTTCAATTTCTAAAATACATTGTTGATACGCGCGATGAAGCGATATCTGAGATGTATCCAGATTTAAACTGGGTCTTAACGAGCACCACTGAGAAAATCGTCAATGAAATAAGAGAAACTAACATCTCAACGTTTCTGAGCGAGTCTGAAAAAGAGAAGTTAGTCGATGTTTTACTTTCTTTATCTCAAAACCCTAAAGTCGATATATCGAAACTTAGACAGGATGTACGCGACAAATTGTCAGATATAGAGACAGTATCTAACGACAATTATCTTCATACCATAATTGAAAAAGTAAATTTTCTTTTTGAAACAATTGAAAATGGTGACAATGAAAATGTTAAGAGCGCATCTGCAGCACTTCTTTATCTTGCCGAAGATTTAGACGTAGTTCCAGACTACTTGGGCATCCTCGGCCTTGTGGATGACATTGTTGTTGTTGAAAATGAATTTGCGAACATCAAACGACAAACACTTTGGCTGCCGCTTCAAGAGGAAATGTTAAAACAATGGCCATCCGTCTCTCAGCTCGTCATTACTTCTGGGAACGATAATTTTCCTCTCGATCGATATTCGCGTCACATCGTTTGTAATTCTTTAACAGCAGTCACATCTTCTGACTCGAATACAACTTTAATTGCTATTAGGGAAAACGGACCGTTTCCATTACTTACAGCTATATCTCTTGCAATGGAGATTAAAGCTTCATCTAGTTCACAAGGGAACAACGCAACCTTTGTTGATGGCCAACATATTGTTTTAAGTGACGGGACATCTGCTCAAAAAGTAATTTACAGAGGTATTTTAGAATATCAGGGGTTTAAGTCTCATCGCATTGAAGTAGGAAATGGCCAGGAACGCGGGACGATAACAATTAATGATCAATTGATGAAAATGGCCGCTCCGTCATCTACAGATCATAAAAAACTCTCTAAGCCTGGTGAGTTTTCAGAATGGAAAAAAGAGGCCCGTCCAGGTCCCGTCAATTATCTTATCTCTGGAAGCACACGTCTAGATACACAGACAGGTGTTTTATTATTAACACGTAAAAACAAACTCGACCTCCTTGTAAAAGATATTCAACCATTCAGTTCAGACCTAGGGCTTACAATTGGTGCAAAGTACCGAACTAATACAGGTAGGGACATTGACATTTCTGGTTCAAAAACAGACGAGCCAATAATTTATACATGCAGTGATGCTGATGTTGCATTTGATCTAATAAGTTCCCCTCCCGATCACGTTAGAAAATGGGTCGTAATTTCTGATGGTGCTAAAGAAGGTCATAAGCTGCTTAGCGAGGTTCGTTCGTATAGCGGCTTACAACTAGCTGCAAGGTATCTTACTTTTGGCGAATTAAATGAGAGAGCAAGCATTCGCACGCACCTTTCTGAGGGAACAGACTTTCTCCATCTCGATTACACTGATGTTGAGACATTAGCTGATAAAGCATCTAATCATTTTAAAAAAGTCACTGGTGTTCAAAGAACAATCTCTAGGCAGGGTTTGTCAGATCAAATCCAAAAAGAGGTGCACTTAATTGGATCACCTTTCTACGAAAATCTCGCATCAATTCTAGAAAAAATTCATTCAACCATTGATGATGATGATGATGATGATAATGAAGACTTACAGATTTTCGCTTACAGTCTGTCCACCTTCTTGCGCAACACAATAAGCAATTCACTTGATGACATCCCTGAAGTCAGGAAAACAACTGTTGAAATGTTTTCTGGAATTAGGTCTCAATCCAGTTCTTTGCGTATGTATGATTCAAACATATCGGATCTTTACAACTTACTATCCGAGGTGGGTGACGCCCCACCCAAAATTGATCGAATCTCAAAAATCCATGAAATAACAACGAAGAAAAAAAACATTATCGCTTCACACTCAACAATTTTATGTCGTTCACAAAGAATTGCTGAATTATGTAGGGCATATGCCACCAATAATACAGACTATAGAAGCTACCAGTGGAGGACGCTTGAGGATATCAAACGATTAGGCGCAGTAGATCACCTCATTATACCTGGCTGGATAAATTCGTCCGATATGCGCCAATGTAATGATATCGCCTTTTCTCGCCACATTGACTTTATCTTGCTACCTTTCGAATCTGCCTGGTTGGAAAGGATGCATAAAGCTGCCAGCAAGTTTCAAAAACAGGTTAGCGCCATCTCTTCACAAGAGATGCAGAAAAAAATAAAATTAATTGACAGCTTGTCCCCATCAAGAAAACGAATATGGGGTGTTGCTGATTCAATAATTCAGAAGATTTCAAAACCATCTAATTTTGAAGCAACCAATATCGAAGACACAGATCACGAAGAAACCCCGTTCGAAAGCCTTGAAGCAAGATCTGTCTCAAAGATTATCGCAGCAGGATTAACACGAAACAGCTCACATACTGATGATATCGGCAAAGCAAAACTTGTCTTTTTTGATGACCTATCAAGCTATGCTGCCCTACCCACTCACGGTTTAGTTATTGAACTTTCGGAGTTAGAAAAACACCAAAGTCATATAACAGATGTCGACAACACCAGCAGCCAACAAGAAGCAACAGGTAACTACGAAATCGAACGGCCTGTAAAATCGTTGCAACCTGGTATGCTTGTAGCATTTCCAAAAGATAGAAACACCGACATCATCAACATTCAAGCTGACAAGTTCTTAGAAAACCCATCGGCGACAAGAAGTACATCTATTATATGGAAGAAAGCCCTCCAGAAGTATGTTGCTCAACACAACGGTTCTATAGATCAGCTATCACGAAAACTTAGAGAAAATAATATTTCACGACACTCTGTTACTATTAAAAATTGGCTGAACAATGACACTATCATTGCACCAAGAGGTTATTCAAAAGTAATCCCGGTGATAGCAAAAATTACAGGTGAAACCTATTTTAGCGAAGGTGCTGAGGAAGTTCTCAAAGCAGTTGAGCAACTATATCGTGCTAGATTGAAAGCCATATCAAGTTTAGCTGAATTCATTTTTGCTGAAGATGTAGACCTTACAGAACGTGAGATATCTATCTGTTTGGATGGTGTTAACCTTGAATATGACTTATGCAGAATTCATCATTTGGGTGATGAAATTAGTATTTCGCGGAGTGAGATGAGTACTATTAAAGACATCTCTAACTTAAAACTTTCTTAGATCAAACATTTCCTCCTGGTGATTTAAATGAAAATGCTGCCGAATTTCGTGAGCAAGGAAACCACTAAAAGCGAATCTGAAGTTTTTGACCTAATCAAAAATGCAAGTGGTTCTGAGGGTTATTATTGCCTGCACTCTCTTGGAATTGCTCGTCATAGCAGAAAAGAATATGCCGAAGCAGATTTTGTAATAATTGGTCCCGCCGGCATTTTTTGCCTTGAAGTCAAAGGCGGTGAAGTAAAACGAAATGGTGGGACGTGGGAAATTGGATGGCCGGGCAGAAGTTACACTTCTAGCGAAGGGCCATTCAAGCAAGCACAAGGAACAAAGTGGCCATTGATCGATTACATTCGGAAACAAACAAATATTGATTTACGTAAAAATGCTGTCACTGGATGGGGCGTTGTCTTCCCCAACATCGTTTTTGATGTGCAAGATCCTGAGTGGGACTCGGATGTTGTATATGATCAGAGAGATAAAAACGCATCATTTATAGAATATATTAAGCGCCTAAATCGTTACTTTCTAGATAAGGCCAAAAACTCTGAATATACACCTTCTCCAACTATGGGACCAGAAAGGGTGAAACAGATCGTTTCTTGTTTGCGAGGAGACTTTGATAAAATCCCCTCCATATCTGGATTAATCGGCGATAGTAAAAGAGACTTAATTCAATTGGGATCTAACCAATACCAAGTTCTCGATTATGTTCTCAACAAAGATAATCCAAGGATAATATGCGACGGAGCAGCAGGAACTGGAAAAACGCTGCTTGCAAGAGAGGCTGCAATGCGTATTGCAGATGAAGGTGGCAAAGTTCTATTTGTTTGCTTCAACGACAATATATCTAATTACTTAAAGCGTGAATTTAGCACTCTAAAACGCAAACAAGATGTTTGGTCTATCTATAAAATGCTTGGCCATTTCATTAAGCTCGGGGGAAAACAAGAGAGCCTAAAACATGCGCGATCTGAGTATACAAAAGAGCAACTTTTTTTAGAAATATATCCTAGAATTTTTGAGGAAGCTGCCGCTAACCTAGTCGAAGATGATCTCATGCCTCAATATGACGCGCTTGTTATTGATGAAGCGCAAGACATACTGAACGCTCCGATGTTGGAGTGCTTAGAACTTTTACTTGATGGAGGATTTAAAAATGGAAGGTGGGCACTATTCTTAGACAGCCAAATTCAAGCTGAGGTTTATGGAAGAATGGACACGTCGACACTAGACAACTTGTCGTCTTTTGGCGCTGCAAAAATACCGCTTAACAAGAACTATCGAAACCCTAAACCCATAGTTCAGGCGATGTGTAACATAACAAACATTCCCCTTCCTGAATGTGTTCGCAATATTTCCTCTGAAGTTGAATATAGGGTGGCATCCGATTCTAAAGGTGCAGGAAAGAGAATTTCTTCTATCATCAATGAACTACTTGATGATGGCGTTAGTCCTAGCGAAATATCTATTTTATCTTGTCGTAAAAGGGAAAAAAGCTGCCTTGAAACAGGTAAGCCAAAATTATCAGCACCAATTGTTTGGTTGGACGACACTTTCGATAATGTGGATGAAAAATCGATTTCGGCGTCAACTGTTTCTGCCTTTAAAGGGTTAGAAAATGAAATCATTATTCTAACGGATTTACCTGACGCAGTTTCTTTATCTGACTGGGAGAGGTCAATGCTTTACGTAGGCATGACGCGTGCGCGCACCAAACTATTTGCCATCATTAGTAATGAGTTTCTTTCTAACCACACAGTGCAATAAGTCACTTTGGGCGTTTAATTACAAATCGATACGCAATGAAATACTATATGCTAAACTCTCTAAAATACCCTACGTTCGGGTCTTCTGGCGTACCAATCAACAAGCCACGATCTAAAAGTAAATTACCTTCTTCACAGCTCGTCTCTGGTAACAAGGAACATGAATGACAGGCTGCTAAATTCAAACTGAAAGTACCCTGTCCCTCACTTTCTATACATAAGGGATCGGATGAACATATAGAGGAGTTGTCTAAGGCACCTTTTATCGTCTTATCAAGGCGTCCAGGCTCTCCCTGTCTTACAAGGCCACCTAGCGTCCCCTCTGAGTCACCGCTAGCAGTGTATATAAGAACACCGTTCATTCCGGTTTTATTTTCAGCAGATACGTACAATCGTTCACGGAGACTGGAGCTGTCATATCCACTTTCAAAAGCCATTTGCCTTATCAATACATGTGCAAATGTATGAATCAGCACAAACTCTGGATTTACAATACGTTTACCAAAAGACCTTTCACGTTCCATTTTGCGAAGGTGTTTCTCAATCATTGCAAAACGTTTCTCTACACCAAGGTTATCATGCATCCAACTTGCTATCGTTGATGTGTTAAATTCAACAAAAATTCCTTCGCCTCTAACTGAATATCCCGGTAGCCAGTCACGTTTTTTTACCGACAGACTCGCTGGAGCATTGTCCAGTGATTCAGGAGGAACCAGTCTCGAAAAGCCTGTTAAAACTCTTGTTTCTCTGAGCTTTTTAACTAGAACAATCCGTTGGAAGAAATCTGCAACCCAAGACTCGTATTCCTGGATGTTTACAGTTTCGATATCAAAGTCGCGTCTTTCCTTTTTCGTGGGCCTTTTATCTTTAAAGGCTTTGTATTCATCTAACCGGTAACTTTCTTCAGATATCTCCTCAGAAGAAATGTCGTTTGCCTCTTCGGTCATTTCGTTAAACCGCTCTTTTACAGCTCTTACGAAAACTGCTGGCTCAAAACGTCTTTTAGTAGCTTCTCTTTTAACCATATTCTCAGGAAATTTTTCTCCAGCATCAGAATAACTGGCATAAAAATCTTCCCAAAATTCTGGATCATCCAGTGCTTGTTGAAGTAGTGCTGAGTATGGTGGAATTAGTATTGAACTAACTACTTTAGCGAAATACGCATTTGATGCGCCGCGTTGGACGGTTTGAGGTAAGGCATCACAATTGCTTTCGTTGTTATCCGGGCCCAGCCAAGGCCGAGTGCCCGGGCATCCTTCAGCAAAAATACTTAACAAACTGCTCTTCTGAAAAGAACCAGCCATGGACCTACCACTTCCACATTTAGAGCAATGCACTCTAACACCTGCTAGTCCTGCAGCAGTTGTTGAGTATAGATACAAACTATCTTTTCCATCGCATTCGGCCTTACTATTTGTGTGCGCCCATTCATTCCACGGAAAATCCATTATGTGCCCATTTTCACAGGCGGCCACAAATCGAACTGGAACGAGTTGAGGCCTTCTATTTACGGGTAATTTTCCACATGGATCAGCAGCGCCTTCTGTTCTCCTGCCTCGGTTTGAACATTTAAGCAACTTATCACCTGACCTGATATTCCAAGGCACATGGCGTAATGATCTACAACGGGGACAGAAATGCCAATTAGGAAACCTAACAAACGGCATAGAGGCATTACCATCATGATCTAAAACACTAAGGTACTTATGTTGATCAGGCGCAAGAGTGGGGGATCGAAATACAGAAATTTTCCTTCCCAGATTTGCTGTCAAACGCCGAGCCAGACGACCATCAACAACTTTAGTGGATGATAAAATTGCATTTCTTTTTTCATCCTCTGCAATCACATGGGGCCATACATCCAGCCCAGCCATCATTAATGAATCATCTGGGAAATCTATAATCGCACCAACACCAAAAGGAATGACACCTTGAGAGGCTCTGAATTCTGGTCTGCCTGCCATAACTAATCTTCTACTTCACATTCTTCTTCTGCATCATTCTGATAAATATTCAGAACCCGAGCTGTACACGTTCCATCGACATTCCTCATTGAGGTCATTAATGGCCATGCTTGCTCTTGATGGTCAGGGTCAGGTGCAGAACCAAAAGGATAAGCTAGTGTTGCGGTATCTACTTTACCGCCCATGCGACCATATTCTTGAGGTTTGTAATCTTGCCAGTGTGTGAGCCAATCTGAAAGTTCTTCTTCTGCGTCATCTCTTTCATCAGGATCAAGAAGCTCGACTCTTGACAGAATGTATTCAATTTCAGACAACAATTCAGCCTGGTATTGGTCCACCTCATTGGGCCTATTCACTTTGACTAATTGTCGAGCCAAAGCTACCAGCAACCCTCTCATTCCTCTTTCTCTTGCTTGCGGAGAAAAAGGTGTAACGCTGGTCGGTTCTACATATCTGTAGATACTTTGATGATAGGCAACAAATCTTTCATAATGAGACCGGTCCCGGCTTTTTGTCTGTGTGTATACAGTTACAACTAAACCCGGATGAGAACGTCCAACTCGGCTTGTCGCTTGAATATACTCAGATGCACTTTTGGGCTGCCCAGACATAACAATCAGCCCAAGTCTTGGAACGTCTACGCCCACAGAAATCATATTTGTAGCAAGAAGCACATCAATTGGGCTTTTTCGTTGAGGTTTATTTTTCCATGGTGTTTCGAGGTTGCTCAAAATATCTGGTATTTCATCAGCATTCCTACGACTGGTTAGTTCGACGATTTCACGAATATAGCGACGCATTTCGTAGGGAATTTGCAGACGCGAGCACATGCTTTTTAAATGTTCGGGGATATCACCGGTACAAAGTGTAGCTGCATGCCCAAGCTCACGAAGTGAATTAAAATACCAAACTAAAGTTCCATAAGGATCAACAATGTTAGATTTGCGTTCACTCTCTGTCTTTAAGTCCTCATCTTCAGAGTCACTTTTGTCATCGTAACGGACGGCCTGCAGCAAAGGAGAACAAGTGCGGACTAATGCAGTTTGGTGGGATTTGACAGCTGAACCCATAACCCCCACATACAATCGACCTGGGCTATCATTGTCTTCATATGCGAAATAAGAATCCCCAGCCCTTACACCTTGAGCCGGAAATTCATTGGTTTCTCTGGCATATAAATCTAAACACTGTTTCTCAGCTCGCCTAATTGTTGCGGTTGAAGCCACAACTTTGTGCACACATCCATCACGAGAGCACAAACGATCTATAGCTGTTTCATATAGACCCACCATTGTTCCAAGGGGTCCGGATATAAGATGCAGTTCATCTTGAATAATCAAAACAGGTGGAATGCCGTTATCTCTTACACCAAAAAATGAACCAGCCTCATCTTTCCATGATATTTGTGCAAACTTATCAACTGTACCGATGAGTAGCGTCGGGGGGGCGTCATAGAGATCATCATCAATAACATAAATTGGTAACCCACAACGTTTTGTGGAGAAATCGCATTTAGCATCAGTGCATGATATACGAACGGTTTTACTCCCATTATCCAGATTATGTTTATGATAACCCAAATTTGTAGGATCAGATAATTTTGCCCCACACCATGGACAATAAAGAACCTGAAATGGGTTCTTAGCAAACCTCTCCCTTTTAAGCTTGTTTAATGCATCTACAGCTTCTTTCCGTTTATTTGGAGAAAGACTTTCACCAACCCAAAGCCCAATTGATATTTCCTCTTCACCTAAACCTCCAGGTGAAGGGTAGTTTCGCCTAAGTGTCTCTAAGGCTAATATTAATGCCGCAGCCCGCTGGAATTGTTGGGCAGTCAACAAACGAAGGGTGTAACGCATTATGACAGTGGTACCATGTGCTCGCCCATGCATGCGTTCATACAAAATCGTAAAAGCAGCTAAGCCTAGATAGGCTTCTGTTTTGCCGCCCCCAGTTGGGAACCAAATCAGATCAACTATTTTTCTATCGGCATGGGCATTATCTGTCATGCCTTGGATATTCATTAAAACAAATGCCAATTGGAATGGACGCCAGGCTCTTTCCTTGCCTTCTGCTTCAGGCGGTACAGGATAGTCTGTTTCAAGGTCTCGCTGAGGTAATGATGAATGAATTTGTTGCATTAGCATCGCGCGATTCATTAATGAAAATGACTCAAATGCTTGTTGATCGCTTTCTAGTTTTTCAATTCCTTCTTCTATTCTTCGGTGGCAATCTTTGCAGTTTGCAATGTGCTTCGAGGCTGCATCACGCTGAGCACGAGTAAGGGTTTCAGACTGTTCCTCAATACTAATAATCCACTCCATGTAATCATTAGCTAGAGCTCGTAATGACCCAATTATTTTTTCTTTGCTCTCCCTTTTAGACCAGTCTCCGCCTGAAAGATAACCCATCCGCAAGTTTATTAAGGAATCACCGAACCCTGATTCTCTAGGGCGAATTGGTTTTAATTCGTATGTTGGAACTGAGGCAGTACGCACATAATTGACAGCCTCCTGTTCTGATAGTTTTTCATCTCTGTTCCAGTCCCCAGATACACCATGCCCTAAAGCAAACGCCCTTCTATGACGGTAAAGCAAGTCTAACGATTTCAACTCCTCGTCATCAGAGCCTCCACCAGCTCTATCGATTGGCATAAATACTGCTTCACCATTTTTTGCTGAAACAGACATTTCGACCTGAAAAAAACAATCAGATGTATCTGCAGAAAATTTCTCGTCGCTTGAAATTTTAGAATTCACCAACATCGCAGAAACGACAATGGAGCTATCTTTTTTTCTTAATCTGCTAACAACATGCAACTTAAGGTGTGGAGCTATTTCTGAGACTTGAATTGGATCGTGTTTTTTTGTCGTACCACTGATCTTTACAGGTATGGCATCAGGTTCATGATTGTGTCTTCTGTATCCTGTTGCATCTCTAAACTCTGGCTCCACAGAACCATCCATAGAAACCTTTCCTGCTTTTGGGTTTGGTTCTTGTATTTTAGTTCGTTCATATGTGCCAAAAGAAACATCAATCATTAGAGTTGTCGGCTTTTTTAGTCTAAACGATATACCTGCAGCTGCTGGACTAAACTCATTTGCAAGGTTCAATGGTTCAGTTGCATTGCTGCCAGGAGCATCCTCATTGATATTTGATTTCTTCGAATTTGCGAGATCTGTATGTCCTGGTTCTAATTCTTCGTCGTCATCAGAGGCACCATTAACCTCATCCTCTGGAGTGTCTTCCAACTTATTTTGAATCAGTTTTTGCGGAAAGAGGACACCAGTTGAGTACACTTGCAACGGCGGTATATTTAGCGTTTCTCGCTTAACTTCTAAGGATGCATTTCTAGTTGGGCCAAAGAGCTTCCGTACCAGATCGTCAACTAAATACTGTCGGAATGAGACGTGGTCTTTATAGATATCTGCCAATTTGAGCCTCTTGAATATCATTTGTTAGTAGGCCATCAAAATCACCCGAGCTCTTAATTTCATTAATGAACCCAGCTATTGACTGTTTTACTCGTTCCCCCACATTTTCTGCTGGCCTATACCCCTTAAGCCACGGCATGTCTAATTCTTCACATACAGCCGAAATGTTTTGCATTCTGAATTCAACAGAACTCTTTGTCCTCGCGCTAAGCTCATTGTCCCTCAATTCAGCATTTACGGCTGCTTTATTAAAGTTGACCCCTTCAAGTTGCTTTTTCAGCATTTTCATATAGGCAACAACAGCTGCCTTAATTTCAGAAGGTGACCATTCAAGCTGGTTAGACATAAGCCCTCTACCAAAACACAATTTTAATTTACCGTTGTGATGGTAATCAACTAATGATTGTTATGTCGATAAATAACCTTAGCTTTTTATATAGTTGAGCTTCCCTAATCGAAACTTCATCACAATTCATTATAAATAGAATGCCAAACAGACAGCTGTGATAAAAAACTGGGTTTTCCTCGGATAATGGCGGAGAGGGAGAGCTCATAACCACCTATATTTACGGTCATTTTTACTGCACTATAAATCGTAATTAACGCAGATATTACAGTGTATTAGCATTTTTTAATATTTTGCGGCTATGAATTAGTATTTCCAAATATCGGCGAATTAGTATAACACTAGTATAACACTAGGGGGTTAGGTTCTTTGGTTGTACTGCTAACCGATCTGCAGCTTAAAAAATATAAGCACACTGGCGCGCCGGAATACAAAAGTTGCGGCAAGGTTCCTGGCTTGATTGTCCGGTGCTTTAGTAGCGGGGCTAAAACATTCTATTACCGCAAGCGGCGAGACGGAAAACTGGTTGTCATAAAGATCGGGGAGTATCCCGAAATGTCACTGGCGGAGGCTAGCCAGTATGCCTCGGCTCTCTCTTTGCTTGTCCCACAGGGATATTCTTCCAAGCACCTACGCACTGCTATTTGCTATTCTGCTATTCCTAGCGATATTGCGAGATACCTGACTAACGATGCAATTGCCGACAACGCAAGTTCGCTGGAACCAGAAATTAGGTTCGCCGTCACATTTGGCGATGTCCACATGGATTGGTACGAAAAGGATGGCAAACACCGAAAGCACAAGGCTCAGGCTCGGCAACATCTCAGAATCCCAAAAAACCACTTCGCTAGCATCTACAATCGCCCGATGGTCGATCTGACAATCCATGACTATGTAGATGCTCTGAAGGATTGCTGGCTCAACCAGCAACCAACAGCAAAAAAGGCATCACACATTCTAAAGGCAGTCTGCCTAAGCTATGCCGCCAGCAATCGTGACTATCTGCCGGCGGTGAGCAATGCGGCTTCGTTTACCGAGTTACTTAGAAACCGACACGGCAAGCCTCAGAGCAAGGCGCAAAAACAACCTCATATTCCCCATCACAAAGCACCGGAGTTTTATTCGGAGTTTGTCGAGAAGCGCGACAGTGAGGCTATGTCGAACATTGCTGCCCAGGTTGTCATGTTTACGGGCAAGCGGGTCGGCGAGGTAGTGGCCTTACGATGGGATCAGCTTCACGAGGGCGTTTGGTATCAGCAAGAATATGATGGCAAGACGCCGGACATTTATGACATTGCCCTGACCCCGAGGGTTTTAGCTTTGATCGAGGACGCGCGAAAGGCAGGGAAGGGGCTTCGTGCTTCAAACCATTACGTCTTTCCGTCCGACAATCGCTCTGAGGGGCATATAACGCCTGATAGCGTGCGCGTACAGACGCATAAGACCAGTTTTGGCAACAAGCAGAGCCCACATGGTTGGCGACACGTCATGCGCGGCTGGGGGCGGCATACAGGGGCAGATCCACAAGTCCTGGAGTTTGCCCTAGGGCATAAAGAAGCGGGGATAGCGGGGCATTATGGAAGCCATGAGGTACACGACCGGACGCGCAAAGTCCTCACACAATGGGAAGATTATCTGACGGGAGAAGCACATGGCTAGGGTGTACGACGCACGCATAGACGCGGTTAGATGGCTTTTAGGCGATTTGGCGGACGACCACACTGATCTGGGGGCTGATCCATATGAGGTCGCCCAATACTTTTTGAACACTGTGGACAGTTCGTTCAAAGTAAGGAGAAAAATTGTCTTTGAATTAACTTCTAGTCCAAAAGAGATATTCGAAGAACTAGATCGTATTAAACATCTTATCAGTAATTTGATTGCCAGCATTGATAACCTACCCCATGAAGTCCGTAGCGCTATGCAATGGGGAATGTGGAATGCGATGCAACCACACCAAATTGAGGAACTGGGATTAAAAAAGCCGCCTCCTGATCATAAGCCTCTAAAATCTGAGCTGATAGAAATACAGGAAAAACTGCGTCTTGCCGTAGCCGATGGTTTTACTGCGGCTGATAAATACGACCTTAAAAAATGGACTAACAGAGAACTAGTAGCATTGATGTGGGTTATCGATGCTGGGTTTTTAAAGCTCCGCGCTAACAAAAAAAATCCTATAAACCTCTCTCCTCCGCGATATGTAAAAGAGGGAGATCCCTGGGCAGATTTCATCAAAGGTATGGCTCACGTTTTCGATATCGAATGTACAAACGTCCAAAGAAACTGGAATTACATGAACGAAATTCGAGAAACTTATTCCTCAGTGTTTAAAACTGAATAGGCCTATCTTTAGTATTAACCAATACTTAATATTTCCAGTAGATAGCAAACAATTGATTAGGTTCTTCCGGGCAAGAAGCCGCCCGTGGGTGAGCGGAGGCTTGATCATCGTCTAGCGATAGTGCTTTTCTATGCTCCACCACAATGGGAAACGGAGATCTCAAAATGACCCGCCTAGCCATTATCTTTTCACTGCTGTTCGCAACGCCAGCTTGGGCGGACAATTATTTCACTTATGACAAATACAAAAACTTAAAAGAAAAATCCCCTTCAGTCGTAAAATTCTATCTTCGGGGAATTGGGAACAGTATCGGTTTTACTCAGAGCCATTTTGTAAACTTGGGTGGTGCTAAACCTTTTTTTTGCGCGCCAGATAATGTAGTGATGTCTCCCGCTCTCGTAGAGACAGCAATTGAACAAGCTTACGACGCTAATCCTGAAGACATGGTTAAATACCCAATAAGTATGCTTGTAGTAATGGGTTTACCGCAAATATTTCCATGCAAAAAATAACCCCCCACCCAGAACGGAGACGGGCAGGGGGCTATGGGCTAGGTGAAGCTGGCGGTAATGACTGACTTAGTTGGGAGAACCGCCGCCTAGCATTACGATGTCAGCGTCACTTTCGAAAACGCCCCGGCATGAGCCACAGCAACATCGACTAACTGCGTAGCAGTGATATGGACAAACGCATCCTTGCGGCAGGTCTGGGTTAATGCAGGTGATGCGAGAAGTCCAAAAAGCATCATTGCTAATGCACTCGAATTAAATAATTTTTTCAGATTAATAGCTTGTAAGAGGACTTCGAAAATTTAGATGCATTTATTTTTTTAAGCGTTGACCTAAATTATCATTTTGTTACGGTATGTTGAAAATTTTCTAAAATAGTATCCAGATATTTTTTTCCATTTTTTTGTTTCGCAGGGTTGTCAAATAATGTTTACAAAAATTAGTTACGATCCTTTATTTAAATTGATTAATAACGAAGCTGATTTAGTTAAATTAGCAAAAGAAAGAAACTTTAATTACTTTAATAACTATTATAGCGAACGAGACCATAAACGTGTTTCGTTTCGCAATGCAATTTCCCACCTTAATATAAATTTGAGAGGAAAAGTATTCTTAGATATTGGTCCAGGAACAGGGGACTCTCTTGATGTGGCTAAGGAAATGGGCGCAGTTAGATGCATGGCCGTAGACATGGAGCCATTTTTTATAAAGCTTCTTTTACTTAGGGGATATCAAGCATATTTAAAGAATTACACAACCTCTCGATTAACTAGCGGATTTTTTCCGGCTGAAGTTGGTGGAGTCGATTTTATTTGGTCAAAAGGCGCATTGAATTGTGTTGACGTCAACAACGGTGCAAAAAATATTGTTCGCAAGTCAAAAGACTACATAAAAGGTTTCGATTTTAACAAGTGGATTATAGAAATGAAATCTATGCTTAATCCTGGAGGTGCAATCTTATTCATGCCTGCTGTTGGTCGCCGAAAGGAGAAACTTATCGACAAAAAATATCCACTGACTACTTACTATTATGTCGATGATGTTGAGTCTTGGGATAGGAGTTTTTTTTCCGAGATACTGATAAGAAATGAATTTTCATTAATAAAAGATATTTCAAAATATAATCACCCTAAAGCATTTCCTACCGCTTTCCTGTATCGGAATGAAGCCTAAAAGCCTTTGGTTATGCG
>CACNWB010000003.1 GCA_902624095.1 uncultured PS1 clade bacterium | reverse complement strand
AAGCGTTCTGGGCTGGAAAGAATACGAAATGGAAGTAGTGCGCGATCGGGCCGACAATTGCATCATCATTTGCTCAATCGAAAATGTCGACCCCATGGGTGTCCATACAGGCGACAGCATTACCGTCGCACCAGCGCTGACGCTCACCGACCGCGAATATCAAATCATGCGCAATGCGTCGATTGCGGTGTTGCGCGAAATCGGCGTCGAAACCGGCGGCTCAAATGTGCAATTTGCTGTTAATCCAGCAGATGGTCGCCTTGTGGTCATTGAAATGAATCCGCGTGTGTCGCGCTCATCGGCATTGGCATCAAAAGCAACCGGCTTTCCGATAGCCAAAGTCGCCGCAAAGCTTGCCGTCGGCTACACGCTGGATGAGTTAATGAACGATATTACCGGCGTTACCCCGGCCAGTTTTGAGCCGACCATTGATTATGTGGTAACGAAAATTCCGCGCTTTGCGTTTGAAAAATTCCCGAGCGCCGAGCCTCTGCTGACAACGGCGATGAAATCGGTCGGCGAGGCCATGGCCATTGGCCGCAATTTTAAGGAATCGCTGCAAAAAGCCCTACGCTCGCTGGAGACCGGCCTGAACGGTTTGAACACGCCGGAAGGCGCGCCCATGACCGACGAAAGCTGCGACATGGACGAGTTACGAGCCGCTTTGACGACGGCTGCGCCTTCGCGCCTGCTCATGGTTGCCCATGCCTTGCGGCAAAACATGTCGGTTGACGAAGTTTGTGCGCTGTCGCATTTCGATCCGTGGTTCGTGCGCCAAATCAAAGAAATCGTCGATACAGAAGCACTGGTGGCCGCGCGCGGCCTGCCTGACACGCCCGAAGCCATGCGCCATGTCAAAGCCATGGGTTTTTCAGATGCGCGGCTGGGTGAACTGGCCGGAACGGATGAAGACACGGTGCGCGCAGAACGGCACAAGCTGGACATTCACCCATGTTTCCGCCGCATTGACACCTGCGCCGCCGAGTTTGCCGCCAGTACGCCCTATCTTTATTCAAGCTATGACGCGCCTTCGCCTTTCGCGCAACAAGCCGAGTCCGAGCCGACAGCGCGCCTGAAGGCCGTCATTCTGGGTGGCGGGCCGAACCGCATCGGTCAGGGCATCGAGTTTGATTATTGCTGCTGCCACGCGGCGTATGCGCTAGCCGATGCCGATATTGAGAGCATTATGGTCAATTGCAATCCGGAAACCGTCTCCACCGACTATGACACTTCAGACCGGCTGTATTTCGAACCATTGACGCAAGAAGATGTTCTTGAATTGCTAGCGTGTGAAATGGCATCGGGCGAATTAATGGGCGTGATTGTGCAATTTGGCGGGCAGACACCGCTCAAACTTTCGCAAGCGCTTGAGCGCGCCGGTATCCCCATTCTGGGCACGTCACCGGACGCTATCGACCTGGCAGAAGACCGCGATCGCTTCAAAGACCTTCTCGACCAGCTCGGCTTGAAACAACCCCCCAATGGCATTGCCCGCAGCGCCGAAGAAGCCCACGCCATTGCCGCCGATATCGGCTTTCCGGTCGTCATACGGCCGTCTTACGTGTTGGGCGGACGGGCGATGGAAATTGTATCCAGCGACGCTCAACTTGACCGCTATATGCGCGAAGCAGTGATTGTATCGGGCGACAGCCCGGTTTTGATTGACGGCTATTTGCGCGACGCCACGGAACTGGATGTCGATGTGCTGTGCGACGGCGATGAGGTTGTAGTGGCCGGTATTCTCGAACATATCGAAGAAGCCGGTGTGCATTCGGGCGACAGTGCGTGCTCCATGCCCCCGCATTCGCTTTCGCAAACCATTATTGACGAGCTAACCCGTCAGGCCAGTGCCATGGCGAAGGCGCTGAATGTCGTGGGGCTTATGAATGTGCAATTTGCTGTGCAGGGCGACATGATTTATGTGATTGAGGCCAATCCACGCGCCAGCCGCACCGTTCCGTTTGTGGCGAAAGTATTGGGGCGCCCGATTGCCAAAATCGCCGCGCGTTTGATGGCCGGCAGCAAATTATCAGAATTTGGCCTCGACTTGCAACCTTACGACCATATCGCCGTCAAAGAGGCGGTATTCCCGTTCGCCCGTTTCCCCGGCGTGGATACGGTGCTGGGCCCGGAGATGCGCTCGACGGGCGAAGTGATGGGACTGGACACAAATTTCGCACTCGCCTTTGCCAAAAGTCAGCTGGGCGGCGGTACGGTTTTGCCAGAAGCCGGCACGGCGTTTATTTCCGTCAGGGAAAACGACAAGCAACGGGCAATTTTTCCGGCACGATCGCTTCTCGACATGGGTTTCAAGGTAATTGCCACGCGCGGCACGGCTACTTTTCTGGCCCAACAGGGTCTTGATGTCGCACCAATCAACAAGGTTCTTGAAGGTCGCCCGCATATTGTCGATGCCATGAAAAACGGCGAGGTTCAACTTGTCGTCAATACAACCGAAGGCGAGCAATCACTGGCCGACAGTAAATCAATACGGCGCACGGCGCTGGTCATGAAAATTCCCTATTACACAACCATGGCAGGAGCAGAAGCCGCGATTGCTGCGATCCGGGCTCTGTCAGCCCAGGAACTGGGTGTCAGGTCGTTGCAGGATTATGCCGGTATCAGTAATTAGGCCAAGCACCAAACCAGCGCCACCTGGCTATTGCCTATTTGCGAGAATTTGTGGAACATGTCGAGTATATCGCTTTTTCCAGTCGGAAAACGCGAAAATGAGGGAAAAATGGAAAAAGTTCCAATGACAGCCGACGGCTATGCTGCTCTTGATGCAGAAGTCAAAAAACTAAAGGGGCCGGAACGCCAACGCATTATCAAGGCCATTGCTGAAGCACGCGCGCATGGCGATCTGTCTGAGAATGCTGAATATCACGCCGCCAAAGAGCAGCAAAGCCACAATGAGGGCCGTGTGATGGAACTTGAAGATGTTTTAAACCGGGCGGACGTGATTGATATCGGCGCGCTCAATGGCGCGCAGGTGAAATTCGGCGCCACGGTCAACCTCGTAGACGAAGACACCGAAGCCATAATGACCTACCAGATTGTCGGGGAATATGAGGCCAATGTCGAAGAAGGAAAAATTTCAATTGCCTCGCCGATTGCACGCGCGCTGATCAGCAAAGAGGTCGGCGACAGCGTGGAGGTAAACACGCCGGGCGGCGGCAAATCCTACGAAATTCTTGACGTTAAATTTGTTTGACCAAATCCACTGGCACGCCGGGCAGTTTTTTCGACTGACGGATGGTCAGGGATGTTTTGACATTGGCGACATTCGGGGCCGGGGTTAGTTTTTGCGTCAAAAAATCCTGAAAACTCGCCAAATCGGGCGCAACGCATTTCAAAATGAAATCAATATCGCCGTTTAGCATGTGACATTCGCGCACCTCCGGCCAGCTTTCCACCCGCGCTTCAAAGGCCTGCAAATCAGCCTCGGCCTGCGAGTCTAGGCCGACCATGGCAAAAACCGTCACGCCAAAACCCATTAATGCAGGTTCTACATTGGCGTGATAACCAGCAATAAAACCGGCCTGTTCCAGCGCCCGCACGCGGCGCAAGCATGGGGGCGCAGAAATGCCAACGCGACGCGCCAAATCGACGTTTGTTATGCGCCCATGGCGTTGCAATTCGTCAATAATCCGCAGGTCGATATCATCAAGGCGTGGTTTTTTCATTACCCAATTTCCTAAATAATACGTAATATTATTACGCGGTTTGACAAGGTTTGAATAGGAAAACACATGCGGGTCTGGGCGATTACAGGCGGGCGGCGCGGTAATGATGTGCTTGTGCTGGGCGTAGCCAAAGCTCTGGGCGTTGAGCCGCAGTTGATCCACACGCACCTAAAACCGCCATGGCGCTGGCTAAGCCCCTATCGGACAGCGTTTCCCGGCGTGCGACGCGACGCTGCCATTGCTCCACCCTATCCAGACCTTGTGCTGGCAAGCGGGCGGCAGGCCGCGGCGCATGCGCGCTATATCGGATATCGCTCCGGCGGCCGCAGTTTTATTGCTTTTTTCCAGAAACCGGCCATTGATCCGCGACATTTCGATTTTGTTTGGGCGCCGAATCATGACCGCCTGCATGGGTCAAATGTGACGAGCACGCTTTTGTCACCGCATTTGCTGACGCAAGAAACCCTCCTCAACGAAGCCGAAAAATGGCGCGCACGCGCGCTGACTGATTGCGGAACCCGCACGCCCATTGCTGTTTTGGTCGGCGGCCCGAATAGTGCCTATGCTTTTACCATGGACGAGTTTGAGCGCCTCGCCACCCATATTGTGACGCTCACAGAGCAAAATATATTTCCCTTGATAACGGTTTCGCGGCGCTCACCGCCCGCTTTTGCAGCGCATTTGCGCGCGCGCCTTGCCCACGCGCCACATTTTTTCTGGGACGATGAGAGCGAGAACCCCTATGCCGCCCTACTGGGATTGGCCAAACACATCATCGTGACTGCCGACAGCGTCAATATGGTCGGTGAAGCGTGTACTAGCGGCGCGCCAGTGCAAGTTTTTGAACTGGCAGGTGGCAATCGCAAGTTTCGCACTTTTCACGGTGATATGCAGGCCGCGGGCCTGACCCGCCCGTTCGCGGGAGAATTGGACGCCCGTTTGTCGACACCGGCCAATGCGACGCCGGAAATCGCGGCCGCCTTGCAGCAGGCATGGGACATCAAACGCGCTGTTTTGCGCTAAAAAAATTAAAAACCTCTGAATAAATCTGCTCCGCACCAAAGGGTGCTCTTGGGTTGGACGGAATCGGCATTACATTAGGTCTATTCGGCCAGGTGGAGCGCGTGATGAGCCAGATTAAGCACACGAAACTATTGATTATCGGATCGGGTCCGGCAGGTTATACAGCCGCCGTCTATGCAGCGCGCGCCATGCTAGAGCCGGTGCTGGTGCGCGGCTTGCAACCGGGAGGCCAATTGACCATCACCACGGATGTCGAGAATTATCCAGGCTTTGCCGATGCCATTCAGGGCCCATGGCTAATGGAGCAAATGGAAGCCCAAGCCGCGCATGTGGGAACAAAAATTATTTCCGACATCGTCACCAAAGCCGATTTGAACACCCGCCCCTTCACCATGACTGGCGATAGCGGGCAGATTTACACCGCCGATACGGTGATTATTGCCACCGGCGCGCAAGCCAAATGGCTGGGGCTGGAAAGCGAACAAAAATTTCAGGGATTTGGGGTTTCGGCGTGCGCGACCTGTGACGGGTTTTTTTATCGCAACAAAGAAGTGTTGGTGGTCGGCGGCGGCAATACAGCCGTTGAAGAGGCATTGTTCCTGACGAATTTTGCCTCGAAAGTGACCTTGGTGCACCGCCGCGACAGCCTGCGCAGTGAAAAAATTCTGCAACAACGCCTGCTTGCCCACGACAAGATCGAGGTATTGTGGAACAGCGAAATCGATGAAGTGCTCGGCACGGATGATCCTTTGGGAGTGACGGGCGCGCGCCTGCGCAACACCCAGACTGGCGAAACGCATGAGGTGAACGCCGATGGTATTTTCATCGCCATCGGGCATGCGCCATCGACAGAATTATTCACCGAACAATTACAGACCAAATCTGGCGGATATCTGGTTACCGCCCCAGACAGCACCGAAACCTCAATTGAGGGCGTCTATGCGGCTGGTGATGTTACGGATGATATTTACCGCCAAGCCGTTACCGCCGCTGGAATGGGGTGCATGGCGGCATTGGAGGCGGAAAAATATCTTGCCTCGCTGGAAGCCGAAAAAGAAGCCGCCGAGTAAAACCTTCCTCTAAAGCTATTGAAGGCCGCGCCAGGCCATTTCGCGCGGCGTTTTGCGGCCTGTTTGTTTTTTCGGGCGCAATATTTTGGGCAGATGCGCCGTCGTCTGCATGCCTTTTTGCGCCATCAATGTCAAAAGCTGTTCGGTGCAATCGGTAAAGCGTTCGGCTACAAGATGCACCACCGCGCCACTACGCTGCACACGCCCCTCAATATGGATAAGGCGCGCGCCGATAACAATGCGCCGATATTTCTCAAACCTGTCGGGCCAGACGACAATATTGCCGGTGCCGGTTTCATCCTCCAGCGTCAAAAACACGACACCACGGGCACTTCCCGGACGCTGGCGGCAGATCACTAGACCGGCAACGCCAATCCGCCGACTATTACCCGCCGTGTCCAACGTCTGCAACGGCCGAACGTTGTGCGCGTGCATATCTTCGCGCAAAAACGACATGGGATGCGCCTTCAGCGACAATCGCAGGCTGGCATAATCTTCCAGCACTTCCATGCCCGGCGGCAGGGCGGGCAGTACCGCGGCGTGTTCGTCTTCGGGCGGTAATACGTCAAGCCCACGATGGGCAAATAAAGGCAGCGCCGCCGCGCGGCTTTCCGGTGCCAGCGCGCGCACCGCCCACAAAGCCTGCCGCCGCGACAATCCAAGACCAGCAAACGCATCTGCCCGCGCCAGACGTTCCAGCGCACCCGGGCCAAGCCCGGCGCGCTTGGCACAATCGGCAACACTGTCAAACGGCCCGCCAAGACGCCGCGCGGCAACCAACGCCTCATAATCGGTCACCGCCAGACCACTGATCTGGTTGAAGCCAAGCCGCAGGGCAATTTCGTCTTCGTGCCGCTCAAGGTCGGCTTCGCTGTCCGAGCGATTAATACACACTGGCAAAACGTGTACGCCTTGTCGTTGAGCCTCGCGCACAAGCTGGGCGGGGGCGTAAAAGCCCATGGGCTGGCTGTTAATCAGCGCCGCACAAAAAGCGGCGGGATAATAACATTTGAGCCATGCCGACACGTAAACGAGTAAGGCAAAGCTGGCCGCATGGCTTTCGGGGAAGCCATATTCGCCAAACCCTTCAATCTGGCGGAAACACCGCTCGGCAAAATTCTGCGTATAGCCGCGCGCCACCATGCCTTCAATAAGCCGCATGCCAAATTCGTGGATAATGCCGATTTTGCGAAACGTCGCCATCGCGCGACGCAGACGGTCAGCCTCTGCGGGGGTAAAGCCTGCCGCAATCACGGCGATGCGCATGGCCTGTTCCTGAAACAGGGGCACGCCGAGCGTCTTGCCGAGCACGTCTTCCAGTTCATGTGAGGGGAAACTCACTGTCTCCTCACCATTGCGCCGACGCAAATATGGATGCACCATATCACCCTGAATGGGTCCCGGCCGCACAATGGCAACCTCAATAACCAGATCGTAGAAATCGCGCGGTTTCAAACGCGGCAACATGTTCATTTGCGCGCGGCTTTCCACCTGAAACACCCCGATTGCCTCGGCACGGCACAGCATGTCGTAAACATTGCTGTCTTCGACAGGTACGGTCGCCAGTTCAAAATTTTTGCCGTGATGGGCGGCAATAAGGTCAAAACTTCGACGGATCGCGCTCAACATACCCAATGCCAGCACATCGATTTTCAACATGCCCAGCGCGTCCAAATCATCCTTGTCCCATTCGACGAAAGTGCGGTCTGCCATGGCCGCATTTCCGATTGGAACCATTTTGTCGAGGCGTTCATTGGTGATGATGAAGCCGCCGACATGCTGCGACAAATGCCGCGGAAACCCGATCAGTTCGGCGGCCATATCCAGTGTTACCGCAAGCGCCGGTTTTTCCGGGTCAAGTCCGGCTTCGCGAATATGTTCGGGCGGCGGCGGTCGGCTGCCGCCACCCCAGTTCAACGCCAGAAGCGCACTGGCCACATCGCCGGAAAGCCCCATCGCCTTGGCAACTTCTCGCACAGCCGAGCGGCTGCGATAGGTGATCACCGTTGCCGCAATGCCGGCGCGTTCACGCCCGTATTTTTGGTAAATATACTGAATGACTTCTTCGCGCCGCTCATGTTCGAAATCAATATCAATATCCGGCGGCTCATTGCGCTCGGCAGAAATAAAGCGTTCAAACAGCAAATCCAACCGACTGGGATCGACTGCCGTGATGCCAAGGCAATAACACACGGCGGAATTGGCCGCCGAGCCACGACCCTGACACAAAATGCGCTTGCGGCGCGCAAACTGGACCAGATCGTGAACGGTCAGAAAATACGGTGCATAGGAAAGTTCGCCGATGAGCTTCAACTCATAGCGAATGAGCTTTTCCAGCTTCTCCGGCACCGTGTCGGAAAACCGCTCGCGCGCACCCTCCCAAACCAGCTTTTCCAGCAATTGCTGGGGCAAAAGCGTGTGATCAAAAGCGTCTTCGGGATATTGATAGACCAGATCATCAAGCGAAAACTGGCAGGCCGATAAAATATTTTGAATATTCGCCACCGCCTGGGGAAACGCACGAAAAAGCCGCGTCACATCGGCCAAAGGTTTCAGATGACGCTCGGCATTCGCCGCCAGACGATAACCGGCCGTGTCCAGCGTGCAGTGGTGGCGAATACATGTCAGCACATCCTGCAAGCGGCGGCGTGCCGGGTCATGATAGAGCGGGTTGAACCCGGCAACCAGCGGTGCTCCCGCCCAGCTTGCCAGCGCCGCCAAGCGGTCAAAATGCGCGCCGTCATCGGCGCCATAAGGCGGTGCAAGCAACAGATAGACATGCCCGCCGGTTGCTGCACCGGCCTTTACAAGCCGTACCAGCTTTTCACGAAACCCGTCATCTGCGGAAGCCGGTGTGGAAGCTGGTGGCACCACAATCCAACATTGGGTGCTGTTTTTTGCCAGCGTTTCAATGTCTTCCATCTGTAACAGGCACTGGCCTTTCACGGCGCGCCGGTTGCCCCGCGTCAAACATTGCGACAGGGCAGCATAGGCCGTGCGGTCACGCGGATAGCACACCGCCTCGAAGTCGCATTGCGTGACCAGACGAGCACCGGGCACAAAACGAATGCCCGCCTCACGCGCGGCAACATGGCCGCGCACAACACCGGCCAGCGTGTTGCGGTCGGCAAGCCCGACGGCCTGATAGCCAAGATGCGCAGCGCGCTGAACCATTTCCTGAGGATGCGCGCCGCCCTGCAAAAAACTGAAATTGGAAATCGCTGTCAGCTCGGCAAAGCCCGTATTTTCATCACTCACGGAAACATCCCGTGCATGAACCAGCGCACACGTCCGGTTTCGCGCCCGTAAAGCCCGTCACGATAAATCCAGAAGCGACACCCGTTACGATCTTCCACGCGGAAATAATCACGGGTCAGGCTGTTATGCCGGCGCGCCGAGGGCCACCATTCCGGGCTGATGCGTTCGGGCCCTTGTGCGCGGGCCACTTCGTGCAGCACACGCCGCCAACGAAACCGGTAGGGCGCACCCTCGGGAATCTCGGCAATCACCTCAATGGGTTCGGGCGCACACAACATGAAGAGCGGGCGCATTTGCGGCTCTGGTGCGGTAGCGGTCGACAGTCCCGCATCATCGGCCTCGCCAGAAAGCGGGGCAGCATGCACCGGCCGATAGCCGACCGCATGTTCTGGGATATGTGACGCATGCACGACAGGACGCACGACAACTTGCGGCCCCAAACGCCCGGCCAGCCGATCAAACAGGCTAGCCAATACCGCAACAGGAGGTGCTTTGAAAGCCTTGTGCCCAAGCGTTAGCGGGGCTTGAGGCGTGATGACGTTAGCCGTGGCACTGGCCGCAAGACATAAGGTTTCAACCCCGCATCCGGCGTCAAACCCCCGCGACATACGCTCAAGGCGCGTCGCCAGCAATCGCGCCAAATGGTCAGCCTCAGCTGAAGGTGCCGCCAGACGCACCGACAGTGCCTGCATCTCATTGTCGGCACGGGTCAAAACAAGATCGAGCCGCGTAGCCCCCTGACCGGCGGTAAAAAGTTTCGCGGCCAGCGTCGCGCACATATTTTGCGTGAGGCTGGCAATAACATCGAGTTGTGTTATCCCCTGTGTAAGGTTTTCCCGCACGATAAATTCCGGCGCCGGTACACATGGATTGAGCATTTCACCCGCCTGCCCCAGCGCTTGCTCCAGCCGCATCACCGGATAGGGTCCGAAGCGGCGCGTCAGGGATGTACGTGGAAACGCCGCCAACGCTGCGACGCTATCAAGCCCCAGACGCCGGCACAGATCGCACGCATCTTCGGGCAGGCGCAAAGCACCTGGCGGCAAATCCATCACCGCATCGGCGCCATGGCCGGACGGGGCGATGATTAGGCTGTCCGGCCCGTAATGCGCCAATGCCCAGGCGCTGCCGATTGTATCAGCCACGGCGACACAGCAAGTGATACCCCGACGGTTGAACCGCGCCCGCATGTCGTCGAGCATGCGGCGTTCGCCGCCAAACAAATGTGCGCAACCACTTATGTCGAGCAACAAGCCGTGGCTGTCGGGATGCGTATCAGCACCGACCCATGGGGTATAGCGGCGCAACCAGCGGGCGCATTTATCGAGCGCGGCCGCACCCCGCGCCGGATCGAGCATCTCAATATGCATGTCAGGCACCAGCACGCGCGCATCGGCCAGCGCCATGCCGGTGTGGAGGCCGCAAGCCTCGGCAGCGATATTGACCGCCGCCAGACGTTGTGTTCCGCGCTGGTGTTCGGCCAGCACAAAAGGCATATCGCGCTTTTCAGCCGGCATGACGATTTCACTCAGCCAATGGGGAAACCAGATTGCCACGATACGCCGTCCGGTCGGCGCAGTATCGAGGGTGGGCAGAACAGGCACTTGTGGTGGCACGTGTGGCGTGGATTGTGGCATGATACAAGCACCCCAATCTAACTGCTGTAAGCGGCTGTGGCATGCACGGACGCGCTTTCAGGTGCCGTGTTATCGGAAACAGTATCATCAGAAACGGGCAAGGTTTCGCGCCATGGAAAAACCTGCCAACCTGCCATGGGCGGTGGACGCTCAAAACTGCCGCGCAAACGCTGCAGGCGCACCTGCCAGCTATTATTCGGGGCTGCGGAGATTTGCCAGCGCGTTGTAGCCGTTGTTGAGGCTTGGCCCGCTTCGGCACCCAGCACTAACACCAATGGCCGCCCGACCGCACGACACGCCATGCTCAACCGGCGGCTGGCGGTAAAATCGGGTGCCTGCTCAAGGCTCATCAGCACCACGCACCCAACCGCCGGACAACCCAGCGCCTCTTCCGTGGCCCACAACAAATCCGGCAGATCCGCCCCGTTAATATGAATGAGCTGCTGCCGGATAAGCCCAACCGTCGGCAAGGCCAGCGCATAGGGCCGGCCATGCTCACCGACAGATTGTCGGGTCTGGCCGGACACCACGGCATTGCCATCGGCAAATTGCGCCGCCAGATGCGCGCCAAACCCCGAAGCACTGGCAAAATCACCGGTTTTTGCCGCGCAGATTTCATGCAAACCGCCGCGCAACAGGCCGTGATGCGGCGACAGGCAGGCATCAATGGCCTCAAAGCCGCTGGGTACGGCTTCCCCCGCCGTCGGCACCAGCTCAAACTTCCGGAGCTTGTGCCGTAGACGGTTAACCGCCAGGCGGCGCTGCTCTGCCTGATATTTTTTTTCACGCATTAATCTACAAGACTGTAATCAGAGTTTTGTTCTTGTTTTGTTCTATTTTAAGCAACAGCCAGAGTCAAGACCAAGATGGGCTTACAGCATATAATTTTGGAAAATTTAGCGGATCTGCGCCGTGCCCCAATAGGTGAAGCCGAGTATGCGCGGGGTGGAAGGCACATACATGGCATCCATATCGATGATTTTAAACCCGCCCTCTTCAATCAATGTCGGAATATCGCGGTTGATATTGCACCCGCCGGCAATGCGGCCCCAAACGCCATTGAGCCGGTCTTGCCATTTTTGCACCGCGGCATCGGGCGCGCGGCCATGTTCGGAAAACAGCAAAGTGCCGCCCGGCTTCAACACCCGCCGCATGCCTTCCATTGCGGCCAGCGTTTCGGGGATGGTGCAGAGCGTATAGGTCAGAAGAACAGTATCAACGCTGTTGTCTTCAAGCGGAATTTCCTCACCGGGCAGGTCGATAAATTCAACCGGAAAAGCAGCCTTTTCAGCCAGCGGCTTGGCGCGCGCCACCATTTCAGGGGCTGGCTCCAGTCCGAAAACCATATCCACCTTGTCGGGATCATAAAAGGACAGGTTCAGCCCTGACCCTATGCCAACCTCCAGCACCCGTCCGGTGCAAGCAGGCACAACTTTTTCGCGCTGCTTGATAATCGGTTTGGTACCGCAGGCTGCGTTCAAAAACCGCGGCAAAACATATTTATTGTAAAAACCCATGACGCACCCCTCTGTTGGGCAAATTGTGCCATGTTCGCGAACGGAAAAAAAGCCTTTTACGCAGTGTCTCCGCCGACCAGCGCGAGATAGTCATTCAGCAGGTTAATGCTGATATCGCCAGGGTTGAATTTATACGGACCGATTTCGGAAACAGGCGTAACTTCTGCCGCCGTTCCAGTGATGAAACATTCGCTGAAATTTTCCATCTCTTCAGGCATGATGGCGCGCTCAATAATTTCCAGCCCACGGGCGCGTGCCAGATCCATCACCGTGCGTCGCGTGATACCATCCAGAAAGCAGTCGGGCTCAGGCGTGTGCAAAACACCGTTATCCACAAAAAAAACATTGGCTCCGGTTGCCTCGGCCACGCGGCCGCGCCAGTCCAACATAAGCGCGTCGGCATATCCATTGCTTTCGGCCGCGTGCTTGGACAGCGTGCAAATCATATATAGGCCAGCGGCCTTGGCGTGGCAGGGTGCAGTTTCGGGTGAAGGTCGGCGGTAGTCTGCCATATCAAGGCGAATACCCTTGAGCCGTTCTTCGGGGGCGAAATAAGACGGCCATTCCCAAGCAGCAATGGCAAGATTAATCCGGTTATTTTGTGCTGACACACCCATCATTTCGCTGCCGCGCCACGCGACCGGACGCAGATAACCGTCAACAAGGCCGTTGGCTTCAAGTGTTTCAATGCAGGCCGCATCAATTTCACTGGCAGTATAAGGAATTTCAAACCCCAGCTCTTTGGCCGAATAAATTAGACGCTCTGTATGTTCGCGTAATTTGAAAATCGCCCCCGCATAGGCGCGCTCACCTTCGAACACGCTCGAGGCATAGTGCAGACCATGGGTAAGAACATGCACACGCGCATCCGTCCACGGGATGAGCGCCCCGTTCATCCAAATAAAGCCGTCACGTTGGTCAAACGCACCATCCATAGAGTTAGCTGTCCTTTAACCGGAATTTCGTATATTTGGCGAAAACATTTTTTTTATGTATTCTTAAGCTATCAACGTGCTCATTATATGTCAATAAAGCTGACTTATTTTGAGGCGTGGTTATGATGGTTAACACCGAAAGACGCCGATGAAAAAGGTAAAAGAACAGTCGGGATCACACGATTTTAAAGACGCCATTGAATTGATGTTTTTTTCGTACCGAGATTTTATTTCAGATCCAGATGCCATATTACAAAAACACGGTTTCGGACGCGCGCACCACCGCGTATTGCATTTTGTCGGATGCAATCCCGGGTTGAGCATTGCTAATCTTTTGAACATATTGCGGGTTACTAAACAGAGTTTGGCGCGCGTTCTGCGTGAACTTATTGACGAGGGCTATATCAACCAAAAAATTGGCGTTCACGACCGGCGCAAGCGCCTTTTGTTCCTTACAGCCAAAGGGCATAAGCTGCATGACAACCTTATCGCCCCGCAAATCGGACGTTTTGAGCAGGTGGCGGCCGAGGTAGACACAGCCACTTTCAATAGCTGGAAGCAGGTTATGCGAATGGTGATTAATCCAGCCGACAGGGAGAATGTCGATCATCTAATTGCAACCTCGCGCAAGGCAAAAAGCCTTGCTCCGGAGCAAAAAGAATAATGTCGGTTCCGGACGAGGCAACGCCGCATATTTTGATTGTGGATGATGACACGCGTATTCGTGAATTACTGAAAAAATATCTCAGCGATAATGGGTATCGCACAAGCGCAGCGGCGGATGCTACGCAGGCGCAAGAAAAAATGGGTGCACTAACCTATGATCTTTTGGTGTTGGATGTCATGATGCCAGGCATTAACGGGCTGGAATTTACCGAACATCTGCGCAAAGAACAAAACGCGGTACCCATTTTGCTCCTGACAGCACGCGCCGAGGTTGAGCAGCGTATTGAAGGCCTAGCAATGGGTGCAGATGATTATTTGCCCAAGCCCTTTGACCCGAAAGAACTTCTATTGCGGATTCAAAATATTCTGCGTCGAAGCATCACCGAGGACGATTTGCTGGACCCACCGGAAGAAATTTGTTTCGGAGATTTTGTGTTCAACTATGCCCGCGGCGAGTTAACAAAAGCTGGTGCCCGTGTGACGCTTACAACGCGCGATATCGAATTGCTGCGTCATTTGACAGCCGCGCCAGGGCGCATAGTCTCGCGGTTAAAACTCGCCGATGGCGAGGACATTTCCGAGCGCGCCATTGATGTTCAAATTAACCGTTTGCGTCGTAAAATTGAAACTGATCCGCGCGACCCGCTTTATTTGCAAACCGTACGCGGCACCGGATATGTATTGAGAGTTGACCAGAAAAATGTGGTTTAACCCAGCAGCCTTTGTGAAAGCTTATATGCCGACCGGTCTGTTTCCGCGTTCGCTACTTATCGTGGTTGTGCCGGTTGTTATCACGCAAATCATCGTGGCGTTTGTGTTTATGGAGCGCCACTGGACAACGGTGACACAGCGACTGTCACGCGCGGCTGTATCGGACATCTCGATTCTCGCTGATTTACGCATGCGCGAGCAGGGCAGCAATAGCGAATTGCTGAGCCAACTTGCCGGCGACACACTGTCTATGAGCGTCGCGTTTCTGCCCGGTGAAACCCTGCCCGAAGCCGACCCGCCGCCGATTGTCGCGCTGTTGCACCAATCGCTGTCGCGCGAGCTTGCCTCGCAAATCGGGCGCCCCTTCTGGGTCGACACGACAACTTATGAAAATTACGTCGATATTCGCGTTTTACTGCCAGGCGAGGTGATGCGGGTGCTGACTCAGAAAAAACGCGTCTATGCGACCAATACCCATATTTTCATCATATGGATGGTCGGCACATCGGTCATTCTGTTGATGATTTCAGGCATTTTTCTGCGCAATCAAATTCGCCCGATCCAGCGCCTTGCCGAAGCCGCCGAAGAGTTCGGCAAAGGCCGCGACACGCCGGAGTTTCGCCCGAGCGGGGCTTCGGAAGTGCGCCGCGCATCGGCTTCCTTTATCGAAATGCGCGACCGCATTCAGCGCCAAATCGAGCAGCGCACAACCATGCTGGCCGGAGTCAGCCACGATTTGCGTACCCCCCTCACCCGCCTGAAACTGCAACTTGCCATGCTGCCGCAAGCCACTGAAATTCAGGACCTGAGTTCGGATATTGTCGAAATGGAAGACATGCTCGAAGATTACCTTGACTTCGCTCGAGGATATCAGGGGGAGAAAGCCACCGACATCGATTTTGGTTTATTTTTAGAGCAACTTTGTAGAGATGCTGAACGACGATGGCCGGATGTTCAACTGCGATTTAATGACCCTTTTGACGAAACATTGCGAGTGAAGCACAACGCACTGCGCCGATGTGTCACTAATTTAGTCAATAATGCCTGCGCGCATGCAAAGTTGGTGCATGTCGCCGCCCGACGTGACCCGGACGGCACAAATGTTATAATCACGATCGATGACAACGGTACTGGCATTCCGGCGGAAAACCGAGAAGATGTGTTCCGGCCATTTTATCGTCTGGATGATGCACGCACAGCGCAAATGGGCGGCACTGGCCTTGGGCTGGCCATTGCCCGCGACATCGCGCGCGGACATGGCGGCGACATTACCCTCGACCAAAGCAATCTGGGCGGCCTGCAGGCGCGCATTTCAATTCCCGCTTAGTTCAAGCCTAATTCTTGTCGTCTTCCGGCCCCGCCAAATCGCTGGCGCGCTGAAACGCGGCTGACGTTGTCCGCCGCATCAAATCGCCAAGACCGGTCTCACCCGCCAATATTCCAAGTGCCGCTTCAGTCGTGCCGCCGGGCGAAGTCACATCGCGACGCAATTGTCTGGCGTCAACATCAGGGCCGGCAACGGCAACATCCAGCATGGCGCCGGCGCCCGATACAGTCTGATAGGCAAGCCGCTTGGCGATGGCTGGTTCAAGCCCCAGCGCCTCGCCACTGCTCGCCAGGGCTTCGGCCATTTGAAACACATAAGCCGGGCCCGACCCGCTAATCGCGGTTACGGCATTAATCTGGTCTTCGCGCGAAAGCCATACCGTGTCGCCCACCGCCTGCATCAACCATTCGGCGGCATCGCGCAAGTCGGCGGGCACTTCTGCCTCAGCAACCAGCGCTGAAATACCACGCCCCAGCGCTGCCGGTGTGTTGGGCATGGTGCGGATAAAATAATGCTTGGCACCGGCCAAATCGCTTAATGTGGCAATTGATGTTCCCGCCATCAACGATATGACCAAGCAGGCCTCCAGCAGGGTTACCGCCACATCAGGTATCACTTGCGCGGCCATTTGCGGTTTGATGGCAAGCACCACTATATCGGGTGAAAAATCGGGGCCGGCTTGCTGCACAACATCCACGCCCAGCGCAATGAGCGCGGCGGCCGGATTTGGCTCCTGCACACAGAATTGTTTTGTCGACAGACCGCTTTTCAGCCAGCCCCCAAGCAGGGCACTGCCCATTTTGCCGCCGCCAATCAGTAATATTTTTTTGTTCTTATCCATTTCGCGCCCGCAACATCAAGCGTCGCCGCGGGTCTCAAAAAGGCTACTTTCAAGAGCTGACTGTGGTGTATAACCCGCCCAAATTAAAAACTGGAAGGCCGGAAAAAAGCGTTCGCAGGTTTCGATTGCGTGGTTAAGCAATTCCTCGCATTGGCCCTCGGAAAGCCCTTTGCCGCTGACAAACATGGTGTTGCGAAACAAAATGGCACCATCGCCCGACCAAATGTCGAAATGACCCAGCCATAATTGCTCGTTTATCAAGGCCAGCAATTCGTGAATTTCTGCGCGCTTGGATTGAGGCGCGCGCGTGTCCAACACACTGGCAACGTGCAAGCCGCCCAAATCAGGACGCCAGCTAATGGCCAGATGATAGTCGCAAAATGTTCCCGAGACGCAAACATTCACGTCGTCTTCGGTACCGCGTTCAAACGGCCACTCGCGCGACGCGGCAAGTGTCTCGATCAGATCAATCGGATGGTCGATAAACTGGTTTTCAGCCGACACATTTATCTGCATGTCACCTATCCTGTCGCACACACTACATCTAGTTGGTCGAGAAGAACCCGACCACAACAAGAAGGTGCCTGATTCACTGAGTCGTTAAAAGGTTAAAGTAACGGAGAGATCAAGAAATCGGGGGAAGCACGAATATTTCGGGCAACACCCTCCAATCAGATTACTTCAGCGCGTCTATTTCTTCCTGCAATCGCCGATTTTCTGCACGCGCTTTTTCGGCCATTTCGCGCACGACCTCAAATTCTTCGCGCGTCACCAATGCGCCGTCAGCCAGCATGGTATCGAGCATGCCGCGCAGGGTTTGGGCAAGTTCTTCACGCACGCCTTGAGCGGCGACGCCCAGACCGGAAACAAGTTGGCTTACATCGTCCAAAATTTTGTTTCGTGCTTTACTCATATTTATAGATTGGCGTTGCGCTGGCCACAATGCAAGTGCCATTATGCCGCGCAAACAGGAGATCGCATGCTTTTTCCAAGCCTTGATCCGGTGATTTTCGAAATCGGACCGTTTGCCTTGCGCTGGTATGCGCTTGCTTATATTGCCGGTCTGATGCTGGGCTGGCGTTATGTCATTATGCTGAGCCGGTCCGCGCGGCTTTGGCCGCAAGGCCCGCCGGCCGGCCGCGAGGCGATCGACGACCTGCTCATGTGGATCACTTTTGGAGTCATATTGGGCGGGCGTCTGGGCTATGTGATTTTCTATAATCCCGGTTATTTTCTTGTTCATCCACGCGATATTTTGGCCGTCTGGCAAGGCGGCATGGCGTTTCATGGCGGTCTTTTGGGGGTTATTGTTGCCATTATTATTTTCGCCCGGCGGCACGATATTCCGATGCTGAGCCTTGGTGATATGGTCGCCGGCGCCGTGCCGATTGGCCTGTTTTTCGGGCGGCTGGCAAATTTCATCAACAGCGAATTATGGGGACGCGTAACGCAAAGCCCATGGGGGGTGGTTTTCCCCAATGGCGGCCCGCTGCCGCGCCATCCAAGCCAGCTTTACGAGGCGGGGCTGGAAGGGCTTTTATTGTTTGTCTTACTGGGTTTTTTGATATGGCGGCAAGGCATATTGGCCCGTCCCGGCCTTACCATTGGCGTGTTTTTGACAGGCTATGGGGCCTCGCGTGCGCTCATCGAACAAGTGCGCGAGCCCGACGCACATTTGGGTTACATTTTTTCAGGAATTACTATGGGGCAGATTTTGTCCCTACCAATGATTGCCGCCGGCATTGTCTTCGTAGTTCTGGGTATGCGGTCAAAATGAGCAAGCTGAAAGCCAGACTTGTCGCCCAAATCCAAGCAAACGGCCCGCTCTCACTGGCCGATTATATGGACGCCGCCCTGTCTGATCCGGAAGAGGGATATTATATGCGCCGCGCGCCGTTTGGTACGCCCCATGATGGCGGCGGCGATTTCACCACGGCACCCGAAATCAGCCAAATGTTCGGCGAGCTTGTTGGTGCCTGGTGCCTTGATTTGTGGGCGCGTTCCGGCCCCCCCCAACCAGTAAATTTGGTTGAATTGGGGCCCGGACGCGGCACGCTGATGGCCGATATATGCCGCACAACATGCCAAAATTCGGACTTCACCCAGCATTTAAGCGTACACTTCGTCGAAACCAGCCCAGCCCTGCGCGCCGAACAAAAACAGCGTGTACCCGACGCAAGCTGGCACGACAGTCCTGCAACCTTGCCCGAAAATGCGACGACGCTGGTGATTGCCAATGAATTTTTCGACGCTTTGCCCATCACGCAATATGCGCGCACACAAACAGGCTGGCGAGAAATTACCGTTACCCTGGAAAATAATGAATTGGCTTACGCGCGCGGGCCCGAGCAGAAAAATCCTTTCTCAACTGTGCAGGCCGCGCTTTTGCCCGACGCCGCACCCGGTGAGATTATTGAGGCAAGTCCCGCGCGCGAGCAAGTCATGCAAGATTTATGCGCCCACCTGATGCGTGTCTGCGGTGCGGCGCTGATTATTGACTATGGCTATGCCCGCCCTGCGGCGGGGGACAGTTTTCAGGCTATGAAACACCATGAATTCGTAAATCCGCTGGCCCTCCCCGGAGAAGCCGATTTGACAGCGCATGTGAATTTCGCCGTGCTATCGCAACTGGCCGCCGCGACGGGTCTTAAAGCTTACCCGATCGCACAACAGGGGGAATTCTTGCAGCGCTTGGGGCTTGATCAGCGCGCCGCGCAACTTGCCAAGGCAAGCCCCGATGCCGTCGGCAAAATTATGGGCGAGCGCGACCGGCTGGCCGCCACCGACCAAATGGGGCATTTGTTCAAGGTTCTGGGGTTGCGCCATCCCGACATGCCGCCTCTTGCAGGATTTGAGGCTCCACAGGTGCAATCGTGACACATGATCGCCCAAGCCAAGACCCGAAGCCCTTGACGCATGACAGTCTGAACCCGCTTCCGCACGGGTTTTTTACCCGCCTTGGTGGAGTGTCGACCGGCATATACGAAAGCCTGAACACTGGACGCGGGTCGAATGATGCCGCCGCCGCAATTGCCGAAAATCGCCGGCGCGTATGTGCGTATTTGAGCACGCGCGTGCTTGTCACCCCGCACCAGCGTCACAGCGCAAAGACTGTCTATATAAAAGACGCTGAAGACGACATGCCAGCCATTGAAGCCGACGCGCTGGTGACCGACCAGCCGGGCATTGGCTTGGGCGTGCTGGCCGCCGATTGCGCGCCAGTATTGCTGGCCGACCCGCAAGCAGGGGTCATCGGTGCCGCCCACGCCGGCTGGCGCGGAGCGTTCGATAATATTCTCAAATCTTGCGTCGATGCCATGATCGAGACAGGCGCGGCGCCCGCACGCATCCGCGCCGTTGTTGGACCAGCAATTTCAGTTCGGTCTTATGAGGTTGGAGAAGATTTTGTGGCCGATTTTGCCAAGCTCTATCTGACCGATGTAGACCTTTTCATGCCGGCTACCAAAGAGGGGCACGCCTATTTCAACCTGCCAGTTTTCGTACAGCGCCAACTCGCGCGTTGCGGCATTGCGGCTCAAACGCTGGATATTTGCACCTATGAGAGAGCCGATCTTTTTTTCTCCTATCGGCGCGCAACCCATCTTGGCGAACACGATTATGGCCGTCAGATATCTGCCATCGCACTACCACCGACTATGGATTGACTTTCCAGCGCACAAACAAAGAGGAAAAACCCGAAAACAAAAATTGCGACTCTCCTTCGGCTTTGATATCCAAAGGTATCGCAATATCCATGGTTGACTGGGGGTACGGTTATGAAAATTCTTTCGGGCAATAGTAATTTGTCGCTAGCACAGGAAATTGCGACCTATCTCGACCTGCAATTGGCGGAATGCGCTGTGCGCAGGTTTGCCGATAATGAAGTATTTGTCGAAATATTGGAGAACATGCGCGGCGAAGATGTGTTTCTCATCCAGTCGACATCCTATCCAGCCAATGACCATTTAATGGAATTGCTGATTATGATCGACGCCTTGCGGCGCGCATCGGCGCGGCGCATCACTGCCGTCATCCCCTATTTCGGCTATGCACGCCAAGACCGCAAACCGGGGCCGCGCACGCCCATTTCAGCCAAGCTGGTGGCAAATCTCATCCAGTCTGCGGGTGCCGACCGTGTGTTGACCCTTGACTTGCATGCCGGTCAAATTCAGGGTTTTTTTGACATTCCGACCGATAATCTCATCGCCGCGCCAGTGTTTGTGAACGACATTAATCAGCGTTTCGGCAATGAAGAGCTTATGGTGGTCTCACCCGATGTTGGCGGTGTGGTGCGCGCCCGTGCACTCGGTAACCGTATCGGAGCCGACCTCGCCATTGTCGACAAACGCCGTGAGCGTGCCGGTGAAAGCGAAGTGATGAATATTATCGGTAATGTCGAGGGACGTCATTGCCTGCTAGTCGACGATATCGTCGACAGTGCGGGAACCTTGTGCAACGCAGCCGCCGCACTTATCGAGGCTGGGGCGCTGAAGGTATCGGCCTATGTCACGCACGGCGTGTTGTCAGGCCCGGCATGCGACCGCGTCAATGCTTCAAAACTCGGAAAATTGCTGTTCACCAATACCATCGCACCGACAGAGGCGATTTTAGCGTCGGATAAGTTCGAGATCATTAAAATTGCACCGCTTATCGGCGAGGCCATGCGGCGCACGGCCGATGAGCATTCTGTTTCCAGCCTGTTTGACTAAGCCTGGAAACGGCTGGCGTTACATGCCCAGCTTTAGCGGTTGAAACTTTCAAATTTGGGGTCTATAACCCGCCCATTGTCCGGTTTTACCCCCCTGGAGGAAAATCGGTTTGACCTGTTCGGCACGGGCTGTACAGGGAACTTCAACGGAGACAATCAATGGCAGATATTCAAAGCATTGCTGCGCTGAAGCGGGATCGGGCCGGTAAGGGGAACGCCCGTTCATTGCGTGGCGAAGGCCGGGTTCCGGCTGTAATTTATGGCGAGAAAAAAGGTCCTGAGTCGATTTCCATCGCGATTAACGACATTACCAGACTGTATAATACAGGCCGCATTTTAAGCACGTTGCTTGATGTTGATATTGACGGCAAAAAACACCGTGTTATCGCTCGTGATGTGCAATTGCATCCGGTACGCGAAACGATTTTGCATGCCGACTTTCTGCGGCTTGGCAAGGGTGCCAAAATCGCCGTTGAGGTGCCTGTCAAATTCCTGAATGAAGAAACCTGTCCTGGTCTTAAATCGGGCGGTGTTTTGAACGTGGTGCGCTATACGGTCGAGCTGAACTGCCCTGCCGAAAATATTCCCGAGTACATCGAGCTTGACCTGATCGAAGCCTCAATGGGCGACAGCCTGCATATTTCCGAGGTAACCCTGCCCAATGGCTGCGAGCCAGTCATTTCCGACCGTGACTTCACCATCGCCACCATTGCAGCACCGGCGGCCATCCGCAGTGACGCGGCGGAAGATGAAAAGGGCGCCGAGGACGGAGAAGGTGAAGAAGGCGAAGAAACGGAAGAGACCGAAGAGGGCGGGGAGGAATAACCTCGTCGCTTTTGCCGGATACACCCGTTCGGTAACGGAGCTATTTGTATGTTGCTGATCGCCGGTCTCGGAAATCCTGAGGCCAAATATGCCAAAAACCGGCACAATATAGGCTTCATGGCGGTTGATGCGCTGGCGCGCTATTTTGCCTTCCCCACTTATCGTGAGAAGTTTCACGGGCTGGTGAGCGACGGCCTGATCGACAACACCAAAGTGCTGTTGCTCAAGCCACAAACCTTCATGAACCGATCCGGCGTAAGCATTGCCGAAGCCGCCAGTTTTTACAAATTATCCGGTGACCAGATCATTGTGTTTTACGATGAACTGGATTTGCCGCCGGGAAAATTGCGAATACGGCGCGGCGGCGGTTTGGCCGGACATAACGGCTTGCGCTCAATTAAGGCGCATATGGGAGCTGATTTCCGCCGCGCGCGGTTGGGCATTGGGCATCCCGGCTCCAAAGACCGTGTGACCGGCCATGTGCTAGGTGATTTTTCCAAAACCGACAGCGGCTGGGTTGGCAGTTTTCTGGGCGCGATCTGCGACCATGCCGACCTCTTGGTGGCCGGCGCAGATGCCACATTTCAAAACCGGGTTCATGAAGCCATGGCACCTTATATACACCAGCCCGAAAGCGAAGAGGACAGCTAATGGGATTCAGATGCGGTATTGTGGGTCTGCCGAATGTCGGTAAATCCACCTTGTTTAATGCGCTGACAAAAACCGCCTCCGCGCAGGCCGCCAATTTTCCGTTTTGCACCATCGAGCCGAATATTGGCGATGTCGCCGTGCCCGACCCGCGCCTTGATGCGCTGGCAGATATTGCTGGCTCCGCCCAGCGTGTGCCGGCGCGCCTGAGTTTCGTCGATATTGCTGGTCTGGTGCGCGGTGCTTCCAAGGGCGAAGGGCTCGGCAACCAGTTTCTCGGGAATATTCGCGAAGTTGACGCGATCGCCCATGTTTTGCGCTGTTTTGAAGATGGCGATGTTACCCATGTTGAAGGCCGTGTTGACCCGCTGGCAGATGCCGATGTGGTGGATACCGAACTGATGCTGTCGGATTTAGAAGCACTTGAAAAACGCGACTCGAATTTACGCAAAAAAGCCACCACCAAAGACAAAGACGCCATTGCCGAACTGGAACTCGTAGATCTTGCGCTGGCGGAACTCCAGGCTGGACGCCCGGCCCGATGGGTCGATATTCCAAAGGGCCGCGAGCGCGATTTCAAAAACCTGCAACTCATCACCGCCAAACCAGTGATTTATGTGTGCAATGTCGAAGAAGATAGCGCGGCGGGGGGCAACAGCCTGTCGGCAAGAGTGGTTGAAAAAGCCGCCGCCGAGGGTGCCCAAACTGTAATTATCTCAGCGCGGATTGAAGAGGAATTGGCTCAGCTTGACGAGGGCGAGAGGCTTGAATATCTTGACACGCTGGGGCTGACCGAACCCGGTCTTAATCGGCTTATACGGCAGGGCTATGACCTTTTGGAACTCATCACCTATTTCACCGCCGGCCCGAAAGAGGCCCGCGCCTGGACCATAAGGCGGGGTACACCCGCATTGCAAGCGGCAGGCATTATTCACACTGATTTTGAGCGCGGATTTATTCGCGCCGAGACCATCGGCTATGAAGATTATACCGGGCTGAATGGCGAACAAGGCGCCCGAGACGCGGGTCGCTTGCGTCAAGAAGGTAAAGACTATGTGGTGCAGGACGGTGACATCATGCTGTTCCGCTTCAACGTTTGAGGCTTATCTAGTGCTGGTCGGCCCAGATGCGGCGCATTGAGAAGTATAGAAGACCGGCAAAAATCGTCAGATAGATAAGCACCATTGTGCCAGTCTTTTTGCGTGCTTCCAACTCAGGCTCGGCCGTCCAATTCAGAAAATGTGTGACATCGAGAGACATCTGCTCGACCGTAGCCGATGTGCCATCGCCATATTCAACAAGATCTTCCAGAAGCGGCGCAGGCATGGCTATTTTACCGCCAGGCATGTAGGGATTATAATAAAGTCCGGCACGCATTTCGACACCTTCGGGTGCATCTTCATAGCCGGTAAGCAGGGCATGAATATAGTCGGGCCCGCCGGAGCGCGCTTTGGTTATCAATGACAGATCCGGCGGGTATGAACCGCCATTGGCTGCGCGTGCCGCTTTTTGGTTCGGATAGGGTTCGATAAGGCGGTCTTTCGGCAGCGCCGGGCGCTCGAACATGTCGCCATAATCATCCGGACCGTCTGTCACTTCATATTCGGCTGCGATCGCCTTGACTTCGGCCTCGGAAAACTCGGGACCACCGGGCTGTGCCAGATTGCGAAACGCGATTTGGTTCAGACCGTGGCAACTGGCGCAAACTTCCTTATAAACCTGAAACCCGCGGCGTAGCGCACTTCGGTCATAGGTGCCGAACGGGCCACCAAAGCTCCAGTCGACAGCTTGGGGATGTTTGGCATCGCCCGCGGCATTGGCCGTTGATTGTGCGGCAAGACCAACCAGCAGCAACCACGCCGCCAGCAGGGTTGGTGTGCGTCCGATCATCTGGTAGTCCCCCTCGAAGCTTATTCGGCTGCCTGTGCCGAGCCGCCTAAAACGGACGCGGATATACTCGCTGGCACTTCTTTTGGTTTTTCAACAATCCCCAGCATTGGCAAGATGATGAGGAAATGCGCGAAATAATAGACCGTGCCAACGCGTGCCAAAACCACATAGATGCCTTCTGCCGGCATGGCACCCAAATACCCGAGCAACAGGCAGTCGATGATGAACAGCGCGAAGAACTGCCGGAACAGCGGTCGGTAACGCGCCGAGCGCACTTTCGATGTATCAAGCCAGGGCAGCAGGAATAGAATGAATATGGCGCTGAACATTAAAATTACTCCGCCCAGTTTGTCAGGTACCGCACGCAAGATCGCATAGAAAGGCAGCATGTACCATTCGGGCACAATATGCGCGGGCGTGACCAGCGGATTAGCTGGAATGTAATTGTCGGCATGGCCAAGTACATTTGGCGCGAAGAAGATGAAATAGGAAAACAGGATCAGGAATATCGACAACGAAAACGCGTCCTTCACCGTGATATAGGGGTGAAAGGGTACGGTATCCTGCTTACTTTTGACGGATATACCGATTGGGTTGTTATTGCCCGGCACATGCAGAGCCCAGATGTGCAGGATTACCACGCCGAAAATCAGGAACGGCAGGAGATAGTGCAATGAAAAGAAGCGGTTGAGCGTCGGATTATCGACCGAGAACCCGCCCCACAGCCAAATAGCTAAACTGTCGCCCACTACTGGGATAGCTCCAAAGAGATTGGTTATAACCGTTGCGCCCCATAAGCTCATCTGCCCCCAAGGGAGCATGTAACCCAAGAAAGCAGCAGCTATCATCAACAGATAAATAATGACGCCCAAAATCCACAGCACTTCTCGCGGGGCTTTATAGGAGCCGTAATACATGCCGCGGAAAATATGAATATAAACGGCGAGGAAGAACATAGACGCACCATTCGAGTGGATATAGCGGATGAGCCAACCATAATTCACATTCCGCATAATGTGTTCGACCGAATTGAAGGCATGGTCGACATGCGGTGTGTAGTGCATGGCGAGTATAATGCCGGTAACGATTTGTGTAACCAGACAGAAGGTCAAAATACCGCCAAAGGTCCACCAGTAATTGATGTTTTTTGGGGTCGGATAATCAGTAATATTGTCATGCACAAGCCGCATGATGGGCAGGCGTGTATCCATCCACCGCGCGAAGCCATTACTAGGTTTATATGTGCTCTCTCCACTCATAAAACAGTCCTATCCGATTTTAATGCGTGTATCGCCAACAAATTCATATGGCGGAATTTCAAGGTTTTTCGGGGCAGGTCCTTTGCGAATGCGGCCTGACGTATCGTAATGCGAACCGTGACAAGGGCAGAACCAGCCGTTAAAATCGCCTGACTGACCTAGCGGCACACATCCCAAATGTGTACAAATGCCGACCATTACAAGCCACTCTTCTTTGGTAACGCGGGTCTCATCGCCTTGCGGGTCGGGCAAAGCGGCAAAGGCAACGCTGCGCGCTTCGGCAATCTCGTCCTGTGTGCGCCGCCGGATAAACACTGGCTTACCGCGCCACGACACGGTGATGCTTTGCCCTATATCTATGGCAGACAGATCGATCTCAATTGACGCGAGTGCTTTGACGGAAGCGTCTGGGTTCATCTGATCAATTAGCGGCCAGACCACATTGGCCGCGCCAATGGCAGCAAAAGCACCCGTCGCCAAATATAAGAAATCGCGGCGTGTAGGCTCGTCCGAGACTGGTTGTTGTTCATCAGTCATCAGTTGCTCCTTATTTCCCTCAAATCTTGGCTTCGTAACCGAGTCAATGTAGAGATCGCAAATTAGACCCGCCAGAACCAAACCCCTATGTGTCACCGTGTCGCGCCGCTGTTCTTATTTCCGCTCAATAGGCAGATAGCTTCAGCTAAAAAAAAACCGTGCCGGGGGAGTAAAACCCGGCACGGCCATTTTTTTCGGTCAAAGAGGGGAGGTTCTCTGACCACTCGGAGAGATGTCGTTAGAACTTCTTATAGAAGCCTAACTTGGCATTGACAGGCTCTCCAACGGTAACCTGATGGCTGCCGTGAGAATGTGGGTAATAATCTTCATCCGCCAAATTCTCAATAAAGAATTGAAGCGTTAGATCATCTCGCACATCATAGTTAAGTGAGAAGTCAATTCTCTCATATTCGGGCAACTTCCTAGTGCTACCATCCGAAATGAGCGACTCGCCCTGATGGGTGACACCCAGGCCGTAGCTCAGGCGAGGGCTGGCTTGATAGTCCATCCACAAAGTCCAGGTTTGCTCTGGAATTTCACGGGCGTCAGCTGCTCCGTTCTTTCCGTCGACATTACTGTAAGTTGCAGCCAAAGACAGGTTATCAGTCAGCTTACCGCTGTACGCAACTTCGTAACCATCAACGTCCATATCACGCTCTTCGGTCTGGTCAGACGCCAGATTAGCTCTTTCAAAGCGTGTTGACTCAAGCTCGAAATAAGCAACGGAAAATACTGTATTTCCGTCATCATATTTGTAACCAATTTCAGAATTTTCAAATTCATCTGGGTCAGTGATCGCTTCGGAGTCACTCATAGCTTTGAACTGTTCTCCCGACCGCGGAAGGAACGATTCACTATAACTCGCATACAGAGAACTATTTGAATTTGGTTTAAAGACGATACCGCCTCTCGGTCCAAACTCCTCAATATCTGCTTCACGTGTCGCGTTACCCACCAAGTCTCTGAGAGTGATGTCAAACTCATCGAACCTACCACCAAGAGTGATGATCAGGTTATCAGTAACATCCCACTGGTCTTGGAAGTAAATCGAATTCACCTCAATATCAGTTTCTGTCTTGGTCTTAAGGCGAGAGGTAAACTCGACAAAAGTATTAGCTGTTTTTGCCCCTCCAGCAGCTGTTGAACCAGCATTGAATACACCTGATCGGGTAATATCAAACCAAGCCGTTTCTTGTTGAGCACCAAAAACACCATTAACAAAGTTAGATCTGTAACGATGATTTGTGTTTTCCTGATCAACACGTTCAGCGCCCACAAGCAGTGTGTGATTGCCAAACTCTTTAATAAGGCTGTACGAAGCAATCAGGCTATCACGTCCAGTTGGATCCAAATATCCTTTGAGTTGGACTTCGTTATCAGCCTGGCTGTAGCCGTTCGCATAGAGATTCTGATAAACCTTATCAAACTGGCTATGCGACAAGACAAAATTCGATTTGAGGGTATCAGACAATTCACTTTCGAAACTAATCTTGAAAATATCCGCTTCGACAGTGTGGAAGTTAGTCGACTTCGTGCCGAATACGACATCACTGAGTGCCTCTTTCGGAAGACCATTGTCGCCGGTCGGAATACCACGGTCGATAAAGCGTTCGTGATCAACGTTCTCATATGAGAGATCCATAGTCGTCCTTGGCGACAATTTGACGCGCAATGTAGGATTAAATCCAAAGCGGTCACCGTCCATGAAGTCCCGATCTCCATCGAGTTTGTCTGCATGAGCGTTAAAACGAAGAGCTGAATTAGGTCCAAGGTTGAAGTTATAATCGAATGCGCCATAGGACTGGGAGAATGAATCCCCAGTTACGCCAAAGCTTCCGAATTCTTCACCAATGGTGGCTTTTTTGGTGACACGATTTATGACGCCACCAGTACCGCCGCGACCGAAGAGTAATGAATTAGGTCCGCGCAAAACTTCAACTTGGTCTAGATTATACAAAGAGCGATAATATTGAACATCATCTCTCACACCATCGACAAAGAAGTCCGCAGTTGAACGGATACCCCGAATAACGACTGCATCACGGTGCCCTTCGCCTTGGGAAGTATTTACACCGGGTGTATACCTGATGATATCGCCGATTTCATCAAAGCCACGATCAAAAATTTCCGCACTTGTCGTAATTTGCGCACTCTGTGGTACGTCCACGATAGGCGTTGGTATTTTCAGCGCATTGACTTGATCAGAGTAAAGCACCTTCCCTTCAACGACCACCTCATCGGTTGCCTTGTCGTCATGGCCATCAGCCAGACTTGGCGAAGCGCTAAGTGAAGCTATGGCTAGGAGTGACACTCCCTTTAATAAATATTTCATAATAATCCCTTCAGAAGTTGCAAATAATTATTAATTGCGCTTCGTTTAATAATAACAATGATTATACATGTCAACTCGCTTTTTTCTTTTAAATTGGTCCCGGTAAAGCGAAGGTTTAAATCTTTGTTGTTGGAAGTCTCAGTTTCGAAAGTACTCTGACTCACAATCAGGTTTTCGGCCTTAGTGATCCAATGAGGTAATTCGGTGAATAGGCACTCATATATTGACCCCGACCTACTACCCGGTCTTGAACGCCTTGCCCAAGCCAATGGCGGTTTTGATGTGGCAATGGATCTTGAAGGCGCACGCCGCGCCTCGGAGGCGCGCGACGATGCGCTGCTAACTAAGCTTTACATACCGGAGGGCGTTGTGCAGGAAACATTGTCTATCACCTCTCGCCATGGACATATTATTGATTTACGTATCTGTCGTCCGGCAGATGTCTTTGGTCCCCAGCCTGTTTTTTACTGGATGCATGGCGGTGGCTATGTTATGGGCTCGGCGCGTCAGGGTGATGCATTTACCTTGCGCGCGGCAAGCCAACTTGGAATGTTTGCTGTTTCGGTCGAATATCGGCTGGCACCCGAAACGCCCTATCCCGGCCCTTTGGAAGACTGCTACGAAGGTCTCACGCATCTGGCCGAAAACGCTGATGCGCTTAATCTCGACAACGACAAAATCATCATTGGCGGGGTGAGCGCAGGTGGCGGCCTGTGTGCAGGGCTTGGGCTGCTGGTGCGTGACCGCAGCGCATTTTCCTTGCTCGGCCAGCTTTTACTCTACCCGATGATTGATGACAGAAATATCGCCGCGACATCTGACACACTTGCCGACACGCTAGTGTGGACGCGGGCAGCCAATCTGTTCGGCTGGCAGAGCTATTTGGGCGATTTATTCGGGAGTAGTGACATTCCGATTTATGCGGCACCGGCACGCGCAACAGCTTTGTCCGGCCTGCCACCAACCTATCTTCCAGTCGGCGACCTTGATTTGTTTCTAGATGAAAACATTGCCTACGCTCATAAACTAACACGTGGCGGCATCCCGACGAATTTCCATGTGTTTCCTGGCGCCTATCACGGGTTCAACGCTTTTGCGCCCGAGGCGCCCGCGTCGGTGGCGTGTAATGCGGAAATTTTTTCTTTTATAGCCAAATTGTTAGAAGAAGCCGATAAAAATTAGCCGAGAATACTCTCCGCATATGCCGAGAGATCCTCGGCAAATTCTATGCGCTCCAAAAGGTCGGTGACATGGGAATAAAGTGCCGGATAATTTTTCAACTCCGGCAAAATGGCCAATAGTCCTTCCGCCGCCAGCTTGTCAGCCATGCGCCTTTCATTGCTCATTAAAGCGAGTTCGCATACCAGCACCACATCCGACAGGCTGAGCGCGTCGCCCGAAACATGGGCGTGATGGCCAAGGGCCAACTCAAGTGCTGCGCAATAGTTTTGAAACGCAGTCGCCATCTGCCCATGCAGCGCGGCGTCAAGAGAGGCACCGGAGAGAATATATTTCTGGATAATGTCGGCGAACAACAAGGTCTTGTCCAAAAACCCGTCAATGCGGGCGCGCGCGGCCGCGCTGTCACCGTAAAGCGCGGGCGCATTGGGCCCGGTCAGTGCCGCCAACCGCATGATACTGTTTGATTCAAATATGCCCATTGTGCCGTCTTCAGCAAAGGCCGCCGGAATATCGCCGAACGGATTGGCGCGCAAAAAAGCATCTGTTTTATACAAAGCGCCGGAAAAGCCAGTTTTGGCCATTCGGCGGGCGGCGCCATGGGCTTCCTTATTGGCGTCAGTCATTTTGAACGCGTCATAATCCCAGAGCCAATTTGCCATTTCGGGGGGTTGGTCGCCGATAACCTCAATCTCGGCACCAGAATGGCGAGCCACAATGGTTGCTTTGTAAACACGCGGGTTCGGCAGATAGGAAACGATACGAATGTCGCTCATAAGGCACTCTCCTTCCAGCAAGCCAAGTTTATGGTGCCGCGCAACCCAGCCTAAAGATTGTTGTCGACTTTTCAAATATAAACAGTCTCGGGCTGGAGCAGCGCCACGCCCTTTCACTGCAAAAGTAAATCTGATAAAACCGCGACAACACGAATGCGAGATCATTATGAGCGACGCGCGAACCGACACACCAACCGGAATGGGTGCCTCGACCGACGAGGACCCTTGGGCTCCGCGCAAGCAGCGCGCTGCCGATTGGTTTCGCACGTTACGAGACGATTTGTGCGCACGCCTTGAGGCCCTAGAGCCGGAGGGCCAAACTTTCGCCCGCGAAAAATGGCAGCGCGGCGACGGGTCAGCCGATTTGGGTGGCGGAGAAATGTCGATGTTGCGAGGTAAAGTTTTCGAAAAAGCGGGCGTGCATATCTCCACAGTCTACGGCGAGCTTTCTGAGCAGTTCAGAGGCCAAGTCGCAGGTGCTGAGGAAGACCCGCGCTTTTGGGCGGCGGGCATTTCCGTCATCGCCCATCCCGCCAACCCACATGCACCTACCGCACATATGAACACCCGGATGGTTGTGACCACCAAAAACTGGTTCGGCGGCGGCGGCGACCTTACCCCGATGCTGGCCGCCGCGCGCACGCCAGTCCACGACGATACGCGCGATTTCCACGCCGCTTTCAAGTCCGCCTGCGACACCCATAATGCGGAGTACTATCCGCGCTTCAAAGCCGAGTGCGACGATTATTTTTTTCTTCCTCACCGCAAGGAAACGCGGGGCACCGGCGGCATTTTCTTCGACCACCTCGACACCGGCGACTGGGAGGCCGATTTTGCCTTTACGCAGGATGTTGGGCGCGCTTTTGTTGATATTTATCCCGAAATCACCGCCCGCAGGCTCGCCGAGCCTTTTACGGAAGGAGATCGCCAAAACCAAATGCGCCAGCGCGGGCGTTATGTAGAATTCAACCTGCTTTATGATCGCGGAACGATGTTTGGGCTTAAAACCGGCGGCAACGTCGACAGCATTTTGTCTTCCATGCCGCCCAGTGTCATATGGCCTTAATCTCATCTGGCCATAATAGCACCACATGTTAATTTTTCTGAGAAAGCCAGCGTCTGTGAAATTCCGCTTCAACTGCCCGTTTGGCCGGAAAACCCTGCGCCACCCACCAGGCTTCCAGCTCGGCCAGCAAACGCCCCATCGCCGGACCTTCGGGCATGCCGGCGGCGGCCATTTCAGCGCCGCGCAAAGGAAAATGCGGCGCCACCCATTCCGCGGCCATTGCCAGCACTGAACCAGCCTCACCGAGCGAGATTTGCCCGTCAGCCAGCGCCATAATCGCCTGATCAGACACACAGTGGGCGCCATTATAATGCAAATAACGTTGCGGCCTTTGCGCGAGATCGGCACCAGGATGATCAAGCGCTGCGCGCAGTCGTTGCGTGCGGCGGTGCGACAGGCGCAATGACGAAGCAACGCCATCGGCAGTTTGCGTATCGGGCATCAGTACCGCCAAACGCAAGAGGGCATCGGAGGCCGCAGGCAAACCCTTTTCGTGAGTCAGCAGCGCCGAAAGGCGGGTTAAATTCCATACCCCGTCACCCGACTTACTTTCATCTCCCAGAGTGGTGCCAAGCGCGCCGACCTCGGTGAGAAAATTCACTGCCTTTTCAACTTCCGTCAGCGCAAGTATTTTCATGAACTCGGTTTGGCGGCGTTCCCCAGAAAGTGATGCAATTTGTCCGGCGGCGCTTTTTATAGCCTGCACCGTTGCGGCATCGGGCGGGACATCTGGGCTGAGCCGGAAGTAAAATCGCACAAAACGCAAAATACGCAAATAATCTTCCCTAATGCGTTGCGCCGGATCACCGATAAAACGCACCCGCCGCGCTGCAATATCTTCAAGGCCGCTACCGGTGGGATCATAAACCGTGCCGTGGCGGTCAGCATAAACCGCATTGATTGTGAGGTCGCGGCGCGTCGCATCTTCCTGCCAGTCGCGCCCGAACACAACTTCGGCATGGCGCCCATCGCCCCTTACGTCGCGACGCAAGGTGGTGATTTCATAATTCTCGCTGCGTGGCTTTTGAGCTTTGTCGACCGGCGTGTGGTCATCTTCTGGCATGATAGCCGTTACCGTGCCATGTGTTAGCCCCGTGGCGATGGCCCGGATCCCAGCTTCTTCCAGACGTTCCAGAACAGCCCCCGGTGTCAACGTGGTTGCCATATCAACCTCGGCATTTGGATCGGCGGCGCCCGCTAGCGTATCGCGGACACAACCGCCAACACAGCGCGTTTCCTCACCATCTGGCGACAAAACTTCAAACAGCCGCTGAACCTGCGGTTTGGCAAGCCATGGCGCGCCCTGTAAGTTCGGCGATTGTAATGAAGAACGGGTCATTCAAGCTGGCTTATTCAAAGCGGCCAGGCACAACCTGACCGTCTTTTAGCGCGGGCGGGATATAGGTTTTTTCAGGAGCATCGCCGGTCGAAAACCGCCAGACCAGAAGGCTGATTATCACCAAAATCGCCCCGACAAGGGTGGCTTGCGACCGGCTCCGCAAAACCGCCTCGCGCGGGCTGGTGCGGCGCACCCACATGGCCCACAACGCGGTCAGCACGAAGGGCAGGAGAAACAAAAACAGGTTCCACATAATCACGCGCATCATGTCTGCATCCTCCTGCTGAGATTGCGCAACATGCCAGCGGTCGCGCCCCATATGTTGTAGCCTTCATACTCAACCGCATAGTAAGCCTCCATGCGGCCTTCCCATTCAATTTCGTGCCGGTTGTAATTGGCCTCATTGATCATGAGCTCCAGCGGCACCTCGAAAGTTTCGGCAACCTCATTATGGTCAATATCAAGCTTGAAACCAGGGCGAACAAAGCCAACCACCGGCAAAATTCTGAACCCGGATCCGGTCTCATAGGTGCTCAAAAAACCCGCAACATCGATATATTCAGCGGCCAACCCGATCTCTTCTTGCGCCTCGCGCAAGGCGGCGCGCACCGGGCCACCATCTTCGGCCTCAACCTTGCCGCCGGGAAACGCCACCTGGCCTGAATGTTGTGAGAGATGGTCTGCACGCCGCGTCAGCAGAATTTTCGGCTCGTTCTTATAATCAACCACTGGCACCAGCACAGCGGCGAGCTTGAGCGCGCGATCGCCATTGGGGCTTGGTCTTCTATCAAGTCTACTGTCAAGACCACCGTCAAGACGCCCGTCTCCGATCTGACCCGGCGCATTGTAAAGCGTGTCGTGGTCAGGTAGGTCGGCAAGAATGGCTTCTCGAATGCGCGTTTTGTAATCCGTGCTCACACGTCATCCTCCAGCCAGGCTTCAACATCTGCGGCGAGCGCAATCGGAAAAAAAACATTTTCACTCCACACGCCGAACTGGTCGTCGACTGTTTCGCCCAAAGCCACAAGATCGTAAAACACTGCTCGGCTGATAAGCGCTTCAAGGCGCGCGCGAATGTGAATGTAAGGCGACGGGGTTTTGTCCTTGGGGTCCAGTTCAATGCGCAACGCGTGTTCGGCACCTGCAGTGGCGAAGTCATGCACATTGGTTTCAAAACTCAACACTTGGTCGCGCCCACTGCCCGTCACATGCATTAGCGTGGCAATAAAGGGGGCGTCTTCCACCCCCACGCGAATTTTTTCGACCGGCGTTACCAAATAATGCTCGCCATCATCATCATGACGCAAAATCGTGGAAAACAACCGCACCAACCGCTTTCTGCCAATCGGCGAACCGGCGTAATACCACTGGCCGTCGCGCGCAATGTGCAGGCCGATATCTCCGCAATAATCCGGTTCCCACAAATGCACTGGCGGCAAGCCGTCAGAGCCAGCATCGGCTTTTTGGGCTTGTGCAATTACATTTTGCAATGCGTTTTGTGTCGGTGCGTCGTCGTTCATGCCATAAATCCCTGTGACAGAAATTAGCACAATTCCGGAGCGGGGCGAAGCGTGCCCGACAATTGTTCAAATACCGCTTTTTCCGCACGTATCAACAGCCGCGCCGGATCCACCGGCCCGGGCAGTCGAACACTGGCCGGCGCAACGCCGAAGCCGACACGGTCATAATAATCGAGATCACCCACCAGAATGACGAAACTGAAGCGCGCCGGATCCACCAAATCAAGCGTTGCCTGCATGAGTTGAAGGCCGACACCTTTGCTTTGCACGGTTGCATCGACCGCCAGCGGCCCTAGCAATAGCCCTGCCGCCCGACCGAGGCGCACCGGCCAGTAGCTAATACTGCCAATCAGTGCATCCTGGTCGTCGTGCGCAATATAGGAAAGCGCCGAAATGGGTCGGCTGGCTTCGCGCAACCGTTCTGCCGTGCGCGCTCGAAAACCGGGACCGAACGCCCTGTCCAGCAAGGCGGAAATATCATCGGCGTGGGATGGTTGGGTAGGGTGAAGACTAATCATGATTTATCCGCAGAATGAGCCGGAACCTATTTGTCCGGAAGAAAAAATTCGGCACGAAACGAAAAAACCCCGATAGCACCGAAAGATGCACAGGTTCAAAAATTTCTATCGTCGTCGTACGAAATATTTCAACACATAACTCCAACGGAAGAGCTTCGAAGAAGGCGCATTAGCACCTCTACTCCGGCCTGTCTAGAAAATACTGAAGCGGCTGGCGACTCACGAAAAATAAAGATAACTTACATAGAGCGCATAAAGCACAAGGCTGAACAGACCTTCAAAGCGCGACATGCGCCGCGCACTGCGCATCAGTACCAGCCCCAGAATTGCCACGCCGAGCATGACCCAGACATCGCGATTGGCAATCTCCACGCTGACATTAAGGGGACCCGTGCTGGCCACGACACCAAGTATCAACAGTATATTGGAAATATTGCTGCCGATAATATTGCCGATTGCGAGGCTTGCATGCCCGCGCAATGAAGCAAAAAGCGAAATAAACAGCTCCGGCAGAGACGTACCGATAGCAACAATGGACACGGCGATAACAACTTGCGATATACCAGCCTGTTGCGCGACGCCGACGGCGCCCTTTACCATCAAATCAGAACCCCACAACACCCCGGCCAGTCCTGCAATTAGAATAACTAGTGCCAAAAACAGACTGCCCTCAAGCAGATTTTCGTCAACACTGGCCGCCGTCTCATCGACATCGGCTTCTTGGCGTGCTCGGCGATAAAGTAAAAAAGTAAAACAGGCCAAAATGGCGAGCAGGCCAAAGCCCATCCATTGCGTGATGACACCGTTCAGGGCCATAAGAACCATCAACACTGATACGCCTAGCATGATCCGACCATCGCGGTTCAGCGTGCCAGCATCAATTGTGAATGAGCGGAACAGAGCCATCGCCCCTAGCACCAGCAAAATATTGGCGATATTGCTACCAACAACATTGCCCACGGCGATATCGGGATTGCCGCTGCGTGCGGCATTAAGCGATACGGTGAGTTCGGGGATAGACGTGCCAAAGGCAATAACCGTTAGACCAATGAAAAGCGGAGGAACTTTCAGCCTATCAGCGGAGGTGACGGCACCCCGAAGCAGGGCTTCGCCGGATACACCCAGCAAAATAAAACCGGCAACACAGTAAAGAAACGGAATATCCAAGAAGCCCTCCGCGAACACGCCGGCAAGCCGAACGATCAATCGCTGACAGTCTTAACCTATTTTTTTTGGCTGGTCTGTCATTTTCTTTTGCTCTAACTTTATGCCTATCGACACAGTCAGGGAGGGAAGCTGATGGCGTGGAATTTTGGCGATATTCTGGATACGATTATTCCGGTTCTGCCGGAAGGCCATTTGGCGCTAGTGCATGGAGATCGCGAAATTACATGGGCCGAGATGGGTCGCCGGTCCAACAATCTCGGCCGCTTCATGCTGGAAAACGGCGCGACCATTGGGGACAAAGTTGGTTTTTACATGCGCAACCGGCCTGAATATATGGAGACATTGGCTGCATGTTTTCGGGCGCGCCTGACTCATGTGAATGTGAATTACCGCTATGTTGCCGATGAGGTGCATTATATTTTCGACAATTCCGATGCCGCTGTTGTTGTTTACGGTAATGAGTTTCGCGACAATGTGAAAATTCTGCGCCCGCGCCTGCCAAATGTAAAACTATGGATCGAAGTAGGTGACGGAGCCAATTTACCCGCCGAAACATATGATTACGAAAAATTGGCAACTAACGGGAAAGGCGAAAATCTGGACGTTGCGCGCGAGGGGGGCGATTTGCTGTTTTTGTATACGGGCGGCACAACCGGTATGCCAAAAGGCGTTATGTGGGAACATGATGCCTTGCGCGAAACCCAGACCATGGCCTTGCGCGCGCTGGGCGATGTGCCAGAAACACTGGATGAGTTAGAGGCGCATCTACAAACCAATGGGCCGGGCGAGGTTTATATTCCCGCCTGCCCGCTGATGCATGGCACCGGCCTGTTCACAGCCATGGCAGCCATGATGAATGGCGGCACCATTGTGACGCTAGGAGCGGCCTCACTGGATGCGCATGAATTATGGCGAACGGTGGAACGCCGCGGTGTGCAAAATATCGCAATTGTCGGCGATGCCTTTGCCAAGCCCATGCTGGCGGCCTTGGAAGAAAATCCAGGTTCTTATGACTTGTCGAGCCTTGTCAGCATGATTTCATCGGGCGTGATGTGGTCGATGGAAGTCAAACAGGCGATGCTGGAATATATGCCACAAGTAATGCTGGCCGACAGTTTCGGCTCCTCCGAAGCGGTTGGTTTCGGCTCATCAATCACGACTAAAGATGCGCCGGTCAGCACGGCCAAATTTACCACCAATGATTTTTGCAAAGTGTTTGACGAAAACGACAATGAAATTCCGCGCGGCGGTGAAACACCTGGCTTTATAGCCTTTGGAGGACCCGTGCCACTTGGTTATTACAAAGACGAAGAAAAAACCGCTAAAACTTTTAAAACCATTGGTGGCGTGCGCTATTCAATTCCGGGCGATTATTGCCTCGTCGCCGAAGATGGCACATTGACCTTGCTAGGGCGTGGCTCGGTGTGCATCAACTCGGCGGGCGAAAAAATATACCCAGAAGAAGTGGAAGAAGTTCTCAAACTGCATGACAGCGTGGAAGACGCGCTGGTTGTCGGTGTACCGGATGAAAAATGGGGTCAGGCCGTGACAGCGGTTGTCAAACTCTCGGACGGGGCTGAATTTGACGACAAAAGATTGCAACTTTTCGTGCGCGAGAAACTCGCAGGCTATAAATCTCCCAAACATGTATTTGCCGGTGGCCCGCCTTTCCGTGCCCCCAATGGCAAGGCTGATTATAAAAGTGTGACTGAGTTCGCCATCGAGGAGGTGGCCAAACAGGCGTGACCCGCCATATTGCCGTCTTCGGCAAGATGGGGCTCAACTACGGGCATCTCATTGAGGCCGCCCTTGATGACATTGCCGACTGGCAGGTTGATGTATGGCCATGCGACGATAATTTGGCGGCGCGTGATGCCATGCTGGAAACTTGCGAGGCAGCAGTTATGGGCCCGGATTTCATTTTAACACCTGGTAATTTTGTCGCCTTGATGGCGGCTCCAAATCTCAAACTCGTGGCCCAACCATGGGTCGGCACCGATTGGCTCGACCCCGGGTTTCTGCCCAAGGGCCTAATGGTGTGCAATGCGGGTGGTCATGCCGCATCCATGGCAGAACATGTGATGGCAAGTATTTTGGAGCACGCAGTTGAATTGCGCACCCAGCATGCCGAGATGCTGGATGGGCGATGGTATCGCAGCGGCCGCAATTCCGCACCGGATGCGCGCCATGGACATTTGAATGGCAAAACGCTTGGGCTTATCGGCTTTGGCGAGATTGCCCGAGCGGTCGTCCGCCGGGCAAACGCGTTCGATATGAATTGCTGCGCGATTGCGCGGTCGGCACGCAAACAAACACCCGATGGGCTGGACTGGATAGGCACGCAGGCCGAGCTACCACGCCTGTTAAACGAGAGCGATTATATTGCACTGACTTGCGACCTGAACGCTGAAACCGAAGGCATAATAGACGCCGAAGCTTTTGCGCTTATGAAGTCGACAGCCTATCTCATCAATGTTGCGCGTGGCGAAGTGATTGATGAAAAAGCGCTGTATACGGCGCTAAAAGAACGGCGCATTGACGGGGCAGCGCTGGACACGTGGTACCGCTATCCGAGGTCTGTTGAAAATGCCGAGCCGGACCCCGATCGCGGCGGGCCGTTTCAGGGGTCTCAATATGATTTCAACGCGCTTGACAATGTTTTGCTGACACCGCATAGCTCAGCCCACACTTTTGATGCCGATGAGGGGCGTTATGCGTCGATTGCGAAGAGCTTGCGCGAATATGTACAAGGCCGCACCCCAAAGCGCCTTGTGGCTACCGGTACAGGCGAAAATCTGGGCGATTTCAAACTGCCATGAGCTGAATTTACGGGCCGTAATTACTGCGGCCACGTGCCACGCGCCGACACACGCGAGGGTCTTGCGCTGGCAAAGGGACGTGGTAGTCTGACGCAAAGCGTTTTCCGAGGAGAAAAACATGTCAGAGCTTGAGACCTTCCGCGCGGAAACCCGCGCCTGGCTTGAAGAAAACTGCCCCGCTTCCATGCGGACACCCATGCCCGAGCGCGAAATGCCATGGGGCGGGCGAAATGCATCTTACCCCAATCCGGACACTAAAACCTGGATGGACAATATGGCCTCACGCGGCTGGACGGCACCGACATGGCCGGCCGAATATGGCGGTGGCGGGCTGTCCAAGGAAGAAAACAAAATTCTTCAGGAAGAGCTTGCCCGCATCAAAGCTCGGCCTGCACTGACAAGCTTTGGCCTTTGGATGCTTGGCCCAGCGTTGTTGGAATTTGCAGGCGAGGAGCAAAAGAAAAAATATATCGGTGAAATCGTCCGCGGCGAGATCCGATGGTGTCAGGGTTATTCGGAGCCTGGTGCCGGCTCTGATCTGGCCGGTCTGCAAACCAAAGCCGAAGACAAAGGCGACCATTATTTGGTTAACGGTCAGAAAGTGTGGACTTCCTATGCCGATCAGTGCGACTGGATTTTCTGTTTGGTGCGCACCGATAATTCGGTCAAGCATGGCGGCATTTCCTTTTTGCTGATCGATATGGATGATCCGGGTGTAGAAGCACGCCCCATCAAGCTGATTTCGGGCTCATCGCCGTTCTGCGAAACCTTCCTGACAGATGTCAAAGTGCCGAAAGAAAACCTTGTCGGTGAACTGAACAAGGGCTGGACGATAGCCAAACGTCTGCTGGAGCATGAGCGCAGCATGATTTCGGGCATGGGCATGGGCGCTGGTGCAGCCTCCATGGGCGGCATGGAAGCCGTTGCCAAGGAAAACTTCGGCACTGACGGCGACCGCATTGCAGACCCGGCCATTCGCAGCGCTATTGCCGCACATAAAATGGATCAGCAGGCTTTTGGTCTGACCATGAAGCGCGCGGGCGAAGAAGCTAAGGCTGGCCATGGCATGGGCGCGGCGGCGTCAATGTTCAAATATTACGGCACCGAGGTGAACAAGCGGCGCTTTGAGCTTCTTCTAGACGTAATGGGCTCACAGGCTTTGGGCTGGGAAGGCGACGGTTTCGACAGCAAAGAACTTGCCGTAACACGCTCATGGTTGCGCTCGAAAGGCAATTCCATTGAGGGCGGCACCTCGGAAGTACAATTGAACGTGATTGCCAAGCGTGTGCTAGGCTTACCGACGGCCTGATTGCCCGTCCTGAACAACTGGAGAAGACCCGATGGCTTTTGTGTTGAGCGAAGAGCAAATCATGTTGCGCGACATGGCAAAACAATTTTTCAGCGAGCAAGTGCCCGTCACAAATTTGCGGCAATTGCGTGATGACGGTAGCGAAGACGGCTTTGACCGCGATGTTTGGAAGCAGATTGTCGAGCTGGGCTTTGCGGGAATTTTGATTCCGGAAGAAATGGGAGGCACTGGTTTCGGGCCGATGGGCGTCGGCATTGTCATGCAGGAAGCAGGCCGCACGCTGGCCGCCTCACCGCTCTATTCAACGGCGGTGCTAGGTGCGGGCATGATTATGGCTGCTGGTTCCGAAAAACAGAAAAAAGACCTTTTACCGCAAATTGCCGCTGGCGAATTATTGTTGGCACTGGCGATGGACGAAACCAATCATCACAATCCAGCAAATATAGCAATGGCGGCGACCCGTGACGGCGATGATTTTGTTTTGTCCGGCGAAAAAAAGTTCGTCATTGACGGCCACATTGCCAATAAGTTGATTGTTGCCGCACGAACCTCAGGTAAAGCAGGCGACCCAAAAGGCATTTCGGCGTTTCTAATCGACGTTGACACACCCGGCGTCACCATCACCCGCACGCATATGGTGGACACACGCAATGCGGCCAATATTTCGTTTGATGGGGTGAAAGTGCAATCCGATACCCTGCTGGGCAGTGCCGATGGCGCCTATCCTGAGCTTGAAAATGTACTGGATATGGGCCGTGTTTGCCTGTCTGCGGAAATGCTTGGCGGTATTGAGACCGTGTTTGACACAACGCTTACCTATCTCAAGGAACGCAAGCAGTTTGACGCGATTATCGGCACGTTTCAGGCCTTGCAACACCGCGCGGCGGAAATGTTCTGCGAGGTGGAAATCTGCCAGTCTGTCGTGCTTGATGCGCTGTCTGCGCTTGAAGAACGGCGCAATGACATTCCGCGTGCAGCAAGCCTTGCCAAAGCGCGCCTGTCCGATGCCTCGCGCCTGATTACCAATGAGGGTATCCAGATGCATGGCGGTATCGGCATGACCGATGCGGTGGATATGGGGCTTTTTTTGAAACGCGCGCGTGTGCAGGCGCAAATGCTAGGCGACGCCAATTTTCACCGCAGTCGCTATGCCGACCTTGGCGGATATTGAACAGGGCAAAATAGCGGCATTTGCGGCCTTATCCACTCGACATTTCAGCGTTAAAGCGATATTTTCGAAAAAATATCCAAATCAGAAGAGGTGAAGAGCTGATGGCCGACGACACCAAACTGCCAGAAAGAATTACCGTTTTAGCAAAAGAATTTACGCCGGCTGCTATGGAATTTCATCGTCGGAATATGAGTGCCCGTGGCTATCGCATGGAAGGCCAGATAACCCCGCGGCGCTATATGATGATTGATGGGCCGAGCGAACCGTCGGATTTGTTCGACGGCGAGGAATATTATGCTGTCACCTTTGTTCACAAAGACGCTAAGGAATAGCCCTGCGGCAAATTAACCGAATTAGCTACAATGTGCCAACGCTGTATTTATCATGTTATAAGTACATTAAATTTAGTCTCTAGGAAGAAACTATGGCATTCAAATATCGAGACATAGGCTTTGTCGCTGATACCTCGTCGTTTGATTACGATGAATGTATCGATCAGGCGCTGGGTTCGCTGCACGACGAGGGCCGCTATCGAGTATTTACCGATCTGGCGCGCCGTGCCGGCCAATTCCCCCGCGCTTGGGATCATTCCGGTGTAACACCGCGCGAGATTACTGTCTGGTGCTCAAACGACTATCTTGGCATGGGTCAAAAGGCCGACGTCTTGAACGCCATGAAAGGTGCCATCGACACTATGGGCGCCGGTGCTGGTGGCACTCGCAACATTTCCGGCACGCATCATGTCATTGTTGAGCTCGAAAACGAACTAGCTGATTTACACGACAAAGAAGCCGCTTTGGTGTTCACTTCCGGCTATATTTCGAATGAGGCCACCATTTCAACACTGGGCAAATTGCTGCCCGATTGTCTCATTCTGTCAGATGAATTGAACCATGCCTCGATGATTGAAGGTGTGCGCCAGAGCGGGTGCAGCAAGCGCATTTGGAGGCATAATGATCTGGAGCATCTGGAAAGCTTGCTTCGCGAAGCCGGCAACGAGCGCGCCAAACTTATTATTTTTGAATCCGTCTATTCGATGGACGGCGACATTGCGCCAATCAAGGAAATATGTGATCTGGCTGAGAAATACAATGCGCTGACATATCTTGACGAAGTGCATGCAGTCGGCATGTATGGGCCACGCGGCGGCGGCATTGCTGACCGTGAAGGGCTGATGTCGCGCATAGACATTATCGAGGGAACGCTGGCAAAAGCATTCGGCATTATGGGCGGCTATATCACCGCCAAAGCCAATCTTGTGGACGCCATCCGCTCTTTCGCGTCGGGCTTTATTTTCACAACATCACTGCCACCCGCTATTGCCGCCGGTGCGGTTACCAGCGTGCGACATCTGAAATCGGACAATTACCTGCGCTCGGCCCATCAGGAGCGTGCGGCAACGCTGAAAGCGTGCTTGCGCCAAGCAAATCTGCCAGTTTTGCCAACCGAAACACATATTGTGCCACTTATGGTGGGTGATCCAGTTTTGTGCAAAGCCGCTTCAGACCGTCTTCTGCAAAAGCATCACATCTATATCCAGCCGATTAATTATCCGACTGTTCCCCGCGGTACGGAGCGTTTGCGGATTACACCCACGCCACTGCATACCGATGCCATGATTGATGAGCTTGTTACCGCCGTTACCGAGGTTTGGGGCACATTGGGCATCTCACGCGAGTATACCCTGCCGCCCGCAACGGCCATCGCCCAATAGGGCGGCACCCCATGTCTGGCGTTGCGCATCCGTCTGTGGCCTTTGGGAAAACGGGGATTCTTTTAGTCAATCTCGGCACCCCCGACAGCCCTGACACGAAGGGCTTGCGGCCCTATCTGAAACAGTTTTTGTCAGACCGGCGAGTGATTGAAACCTCGCCACTTGTCTGGCAGCCGATTTTGCGCGGCATTATTTTGAACACCCGACCGCGAAAATCTGCCCGTGCCTATGCTAAAATCTGGAACGACGAGACAAATGAAAGCCCTTTGCGCTATTTTACTCGCCTGCAGGCGGAAAAACTTAAATACCGGCTTGGCGACACACTGGAAGTCGAATGGGCCATGCGGTATGGCCTACCCTCAATAGCCGATAAGCTGGCCGAATTAAAAACGCGCGGGTGCGAGCGCATAAGTGTCATCGCGCTTTACCCGCAATATAGCGCATCAACATCGGCCAGCGTTTATGATGAGGTATTTCGTGCCCTGCTCGACATGCGCTGGCAACCAGCGGTGCGCACGGCCGCGCCGTGGCATGACATGCCAGCCTATATTACAGCATTGGCAAGCTCGGTGCGTGCGCATTACAAAACTTTGGACTGGAAACCGGATGTATTGGTTGCCTCGTTTCACGGGCTACCACAAAAATATTTCGACAAGGGCGACCCCTATCACTGCCATTGCGCAAAGACCGCCCGACTGTTGCGCGAAAAACTGAAACTTCCCGAAACCGGGTTCAAACTGACCTTTCAATCGCGCTTCGGCCCGACAAAGTGGCTTGAGCCGTATACTGACAAGACCGTAGAGGCCCTGGCGCGCGATGGCACCAAGAAAATTGCCGTTATCACGCCAGGCTTTGTGTCGGATTGTGTGGAAACGCTGGAAGAAATTAATCTTGAGCTACGCGAAGCATTTGCCGATGCGGGCGGCACACATTTCACCACTGTACCCTGCCTCAATGAAACCGACAGTGCGATAAGCCTGCTGGAAAAATTAGCCAAACGCGAAATTTCCGGCTGGTAATGTGAGATTTTCTTGGTAATGGATTGACCTAAAAGAATTCTTGCCGCAGGGTGACGCTGTTACAAGGTGGTGCGTGTGGAAAACTTTGTTCAAGTCGTGAATTTCACGCCCAATATAAGTGCATTTGTTGGGCTGGTCGTTTTAGCTATTGGGCTCGGTGCGCAGATTCAAACTGCCTCGCCCGTGACATTGTCTTTATTTGTTGCATTTTCCAGTGTCTTTGGTGAAAAACTCTATCCGATTTTGACAGGCAGCGAGCGCTTCATCGCTGCGGATTTTTTTACCGCCATCTTGGTGAGTAGTTTGGGTAGCCTGCTGATTTACTTTGTGGCCGCTTTAATACTGGTTTCGGCCACTCGATTTATCGCCAGCAGGAGAAGGAAAAAACGGGTTTTCTCCCGCTCTAACTAATAATGACCGATATGAATTTTACGCCCGCTGTCAGGGCCTACACGGTCGGTTTGTTGACCTTCATCTACACGGCGAATTATGTTGACCGCCAGATCGTCGCCATATTGTTGCAGTCGATCAAGCTTGATATGGGGCTTTCCGACACGCAATTGGGGCTTTTGTCGGGCCTGGCCTTTGCCATTTTCTATGCAACACTGGGTATTCCAATCGCCTATCTAGCCGACCGCACGAGCCGGAAAAAAATTATTATTGTCTCGCTGTCACTATTTTCCGTGATGACGATTACTTGCGGCTATGCACAAAATTTCGCGCAGCTTCTCCTAGCGCGCATCGGCGTCGGGGTCGGCGAGGCTGGCACCAGCCCGCCGTCGCACGCCATAATTGCAGATATGTATGCCCCTAGTGAACGCGCCACGCCGATGGCAATTTTCGCGCTGGGCATCAATATCGGCCTGCTCATTGCCTTTCTGGTTGGTGGATGGGTGAACCATAATTATGGCTGGCGCACCGCCTTTCAGGTTGTCGCCCTGCCCGGCCTGTTACTGGCCGTTGTTGCCATGTTCACCCTGCGCGACCCGTCGCGCGGGCTGAGCGACAAGCATGAAGCCCAAAAAGCGCCTCCTTTGAGCTACGTCGCACTCTACATCCTGCAAAATAAAACCTTACGCCAACTGATCATCGGTTCAACCTTGGTTGTCACGGTGGGCTATGGTGCGATCGCTTGGTTACCAACATATTTCGTGCGTGTTCATGCCATGACAACCATTGAGGTCGGCCAAATCCTGGCCCTACTCATCGGCATTGGCGGTGGCATCGGAACAGCTCTGGGCGGGCATTTCGCCGACCGGCTCGGCAAGCGCGATGTTCGCTGGAATCTGTGGCTGATTATTCTATTGGCACTGGTTGGGCTGCCGTTTTCGGTGGGTGCCTATCTTGCCACTGACACCACATCGGCCATTGTTTTGCTGGCTTTTCCGGTCAGCGTCGGCGCGCTTTATTTCGGTCCGACACTTGCAATGTTGCATACGCTGGTGAAACCCGAAATGCGCTCGCTTGCTTCGGCGATATTGTTGTTCATCAACAATATTATCGGTTTAGGTTTAGGGCCGCTCATGATCGGTGTTTTGAGTGATTATTTTTCAGCCGACTACGGCGCGCGCGCGCTGCCTTACGCTATGGTAACGTCGGCGCTTCTGGCAGTCTGGGCGTCATTTCATTTGTGGCTGGCCGCGCGTACCCTGCGAGCCGATATTGAAAATATGGGTAAGACTGCGTAACACTGTCGTGAAATTTAATGAGAGGAACGTGCAATCATCCGTTTTGCCCCCATTTTAGCTTGTTTAATCGCCGCTGCGCCGGTTGCGGCGGCGCCTAAGACCTTTACGCCAACCACTTATATTTCCGTCTATAAGATTTACCTGCGCGGCATTCTTTTCGCGCGCGCCGATGTGGAACTAGTTATAACTAACTGGCAGTATCAACTATCGGCCTTGCTACGTCCGTCGGGTCTGGGTGTTGCATTCTCAGACGCCAGCGGCCTCGTCAAAACCACGGGGAAATTGCATGGCGACAATCTCGAACCGGTGTCGTTGCACTATAGCTGGACAGGTGAAGACAGCATAAATTTTGCCAGGCTTAATTATGCCGACGGTGCGCCGGTCAGCTATGAAACCAATTACAAATCGGAAAGATCGCCTGAAGCGATGGTGCAGATACGCATGGAAAATGTCGGGTCCGGCACCCGTGACCCGTTTCTGTCTATGCTCGTGCGGCAAGGCCCGGAAAGAGGCGATGCTTTTTGCCGCACGCCCATGCGCTTGTATGACGGGCGCCGCCTTGCCAGGCTTAATCCTGAAGATATGGAAAGTACGCCATTTGTTGCCGCGCCGGGCCACATTGCCTGCCGCGTGCGCTGGGAGCCAATTGCCGGATATCCGGAAAAAACCTATCAACGCGCCGAAGAGATGCACCCCCTTAACCTTGAATTTGCCAGCATTGCCAATAGCGGATTCATGGCTCCGCGCGAGGTAAGCGTCGGCACACGCTATGGCACGGTTCGCGTTGTGGCGGTTGAACCGTTTCACGAATCAAATATGCAGGTCGTACCAGCAACATTGGAATTGTCGCCTCGCATTGACGATGATGAGGAGGAGGATTGGTAAAAAATATTAGTAACATGGAGGCGTTATAAATTTGTCAAAAACGGTTGATCAGACATCGCAGGCACGGGCCTAGTAAGCCCGCGGGCACACTGAAAAATACAGTTAAAACGCATGAACAGACTAGTTTTTGGCAAATCTTGTCCACACAAGCTAGTACCCGTTCTGCAAATGTGCGCGTTTAATTTCTGGTTTTTTTGTAACAGCGACCTAATTCTAATCAGGAAGCCTTGCGTTCAATCCATGCGCCTTACTCGATTGGACGGCATATCTGCTTCGGCGCGCTTTCAGAAGAATGGAGGCGAGTATGTTAACAGGTACTGTAAAATGGTTTAATTCTGCCAAAGGGTATGGGTTTATCACCCCGGATAATGGTTCAGATGACTGTTTTGTCCACGTGACAGCCGTTCAGGCGTCGGGTTACAAGCAATTGCTCGAGAACCAGCGTGTTGAGTTTGAAATGCAGGAAGGTCGGAACGGTCGAATGGTTGCCGGCAATTTGGCCATGCTGGACGCCGCCGCAGGCGCGGCTGCCGAATAATTTAGCCACACTCTTGCCAAAAACGCCGTTATCCATATGTTGATGGCAGGAGCCTTTGGTGACAATAGAAATTTACACAACGCCGACCTGCCCGTTTTGCCATGCAGCAAAAGACCTGTTGCGTGCCAAACTGGTTTCGTTTGAGGAAATTGTCGTCACCGACCCGGACAAACGTGCAGCGATGAGCGCGCGTGTAGACGGGCGGACGAGCGTGCCGCAGATCTTTATAAACGGCACACATGTTGGCGGGTGCGACGATCTTTTTATGCTGGAAGAATCCGGCAAGCTGAACGCTTTGCTGGCAATTAACACCGGCGCCTAGCCGCGCGACATTTCTACCCTTACCTGACGCTCAAGACTGAGGACGACACCAATGCTTAACAAAAATGTGAGCATTGAAGTCCCACCATATGATATAAATGGTAATGGCACGCCGACCACCGGTGCCAGCCCCATCACCATCGCTAGATTGATGAAAATATAAACAAACAGTGAAAACCCGATACCGCCAACGACAAGGCGGGCGAACTGACTGCGCATCTGTTTGGCGATTAAGGCCAATTGCACCAGCAACAACATGAACAATACCAACAATAATACACTGCCGACAAAGCCCATTTCCTCAGCATAAATGGTAAACACGAAATCGGTGTGTTTTTCCGGCAGAAAGTTCAGCCGACTTTGAGTGCCCTCGCTGAACCCTTTGCCGAACAAGCCGCCCGACCCAATGCCGATTTTCGACTGGATAATGTGATAACCCGCACCCAGAGGGTCGCGCTCCGGATTAAGGAAAACAAGCACGCGTTCTTTCTGATAATCAAGCAGGCGTTGCCACACCAGCGGAACAGTCGCCACAATGCCGACGGCACCAGCGGCGAAATACCGCCAATTCAGCCCGGCAAGAAATAAGACACCAACTCCACTCACCGCCAGCATAATGGTTGTTCCGAGATCCGGCTGGTTGATAATAAGCGCTACCGGAACCAAAATGACAAGTGCCGGCACAAAAAGATTTTGAAAATGCGATACGACATCTTGATGGATTGACTGATAGAACCGTGCCAACGCCAATATCATGCCAAGGCGGATAAATTCCGACGGCTGCACCGTCACGATGCCCAGATCAAGCCAGCGTTTTGCCCCCATGGTTACATCACCAAAGAGCTGAACGCTCAACAGCAAAAGCAGCAAGCCTCCAAACACCAGATAGGCACCACTGTACAAAAGCCTAACATCCAGTGCAGCCACCGCCAGCATCAAAAAAAACCCGACTATTAGGCGCGATCCGTGACGCCAAGCCCAAGGCTCAAACGAACCACCCGCGGCTGAATATAATGTGCCGACACCAACGAGGCCGAGCAGAAGTACCGTCAGTATCAAACCCCAATTGAGGCCCTGACCGAAAGCAAAAGCACCCTCGCGTGAACCTCCTGTTCCTGTGGAGCTCATGATGCCCTCGCTTCTCGCGCACGGCCTTCATTGCGCAGTAATTCAGCCATAATGTCGCGCGCAATGGGGGCGGCCACATAAGCACCGCCGCCGCCATGCTCAATGACGATTGAAATGGCATATCGTGGATTCTTGTGCGGCGCATAACCGACAAACAGCGAATGGTCGCGCAAGTGCCAGTCCAGTTCCTTATTCGATAAAACACCGCTTTCCCGTTCGTCTTTGGAAATACGGCGCACCTGCACGGTGCCCGTTTTACCATTCATGCGATTGCCGTTGATCAGAATTGACGATTCATAAGCCGTGCCCGAGGGTCGGTTGACAACCTTATACATAGCGCTGTTTACCAGGGCGAGGTGCTGGGCATCAATGCCGATCGGCTGGGCCGGCACTGGTTCGGTGTCGCGAATAAGGCGCGGACGAACAATAAAGCCGCCATTTGCTAGCGATGCTGTCATAACGGTCAATTGCAAAGGTGTGACCAGCAAGAAGCCCTGCCCGATGCCAGTAATCAGTGTTTCGCCCGTGCGCCAGCCGGCGTCATAATTTGCCCGCTTCCAGTCGCGCCCCGGCACAATGCCGGCCTTTTCGCCGCCAATTTCAATGCCCGTCGGCTGGCCGAGATTGAAGCGGCGCGCCATTTTTTCAATATTGTCGATGCCGAGCCGTCGCGCGATTTCGTAATAATATGTGTCGCAAGATTGCGCGATCGCATCTTCAAAGCGCATTGGGCCATGGCCTTCATCTTTCCAGCAGTGAAAATCTTCGTCGCCAAATGAATACATTCCGGTGCACTCGATCGATTCATCGGGCGTTATCACTCCTGTCTCGAGTGCCGCCAGCCCGACCAGCATTTTGAAGGTGGAGCCGGGAGAATATTGCCCGCGCAATACTTTATTCATCAGCGGCTTGCGCTCATGTGTCACCATTTCGTTCCAGCTTTTCGTATCCACCCCTTGCGACAACTTGTTAGGATCGAAAGCGGGTGTCGAAACCATGCACAGCAAATCGCCTGTTTGTGTATCCATTACAATGGCCGACCCACTGTGTCCGGCCATGCGTTCGTGGGCGAATTTCTGTAAACCAATGTCCAGCGTCAGTTCAATATCCGCCCCCGGTCGCCCGGGATCGAAAGCGAGCTCACGCACGGTACGCCCATGCGCGTTTACTTCCACATGGCGTACGCCTGCCTCGCCGCGCAACACATTCTCAAAATAGCGTTCAATCCCACTGCGTCCGACCATATCTGAGGGTGCATTGCCGTGCACTTCAATGTCGCGCTTGGTTTCAATCCCCACATAACCGACCGAATGCGCTGTGGCATCGGCAAAGCTGTAAATGCGCCGATCGCCGACACGCGGCTGTACGCCGGAGAGAAACGGCAGGTTCAAATTGACTTGCGAAAACGTTTCCCAACTAAGATTTTCAGCCACTGTTAGGGGACGGAATTTTGGCCCGCGCCGCGCCCGACGCAGTAAATCTTTTTGCTGGCGGTCTGAGAAACCAAGCAATTGTGAAAGTTTGGCCACCGTCGCACCAAGATCGCCTGCCTGTTCGGGTATTAGAACAACCTGAAAGTCCTGGTCATTGTCGGCCAACTTAACTTTATTGCGGTCGAAAATTTGACCGCGCGGCGGCGCCATCAATCTGACATTTACCCGATTGTCTTCGGCAAGCGTGGCGTAGAGGTCGCTGCGCGCAACCTGAAGATATTGCAACCGTCCGGCCAGCAGAGAAAACAGGGCGATTTGAGACACGCCCAACACCAGCCCGCGGCGGGTAAAGGTTGTTGCATCATCTTCAAAGCCAGCCATTTTCGGGTCTACTCCTGATCTTCAGCAATTAACAATCCCAATATTAGGCTAATTGGCAAAAACCATAAAGATGACAATGCCGCCGAGCCCATGCTGACCCAGAACAGGCTCAACATGTCATCGCGCACCGCTGCAATGAAATATCCGGCCAGGAAGGTCAGTGAACAAATGCCGGAATAACCCAGCCATCGCCCGCGGAAACTGGCTCGCACCAAGACTTGCTGCTGGCCTTGCGCGGCGAAAAAGAAGAAGGTGATGAGTAAACCCCAAAAACCTATCGGCGTGCCGTCGACAATATCCTTGAAAAGCCCGAGAACCATAATGATTACGGGGGTAATTGTGCGCTGCCCGTATAGAGCCAGAAAAAATACCGGAACTAGAAAAAGCGCCGAATCAAAATGCGCGGTAAATTCAAAACCGGAGGGGACATGACCAGTCAGAATGAGAAAAAAAATCAGAAACAGCGGCAGCACATTGACCAGAAGACGCTGGCCGGGTGTTTGCACACTGATCGGAGATTGACCGCTCATCGGCCCAAGTCCGGCAATGTTCGGGCATTTGTTTCGCGTGGTGGTTGTTCAATGTTACGGGTTGAAATAATTCGGACATAACTCAAATTGTGCAGGTCTTCCCGCAAATCAACGAAGGGGCGCCCGTCATCATCAACACGGACAACCCCCACTGGAATCCCAATGGGCACCTGCCCGCCGTCACCGGAGGTGACCACTTCAGCACCCTCCTCAATGTTCGTATTTTTGGGCAAAAACCGTAATACGGGATTGTCGGCATTATTGCCGGACAAAATGGCACGAGTGTTGTTGGGTGCAATCCGCACAGGCACGTGGCTGTTAAAATCCGTGAGTAGCAGCAAACGGCTGGAAACCCGCCCAACAGATACAATACGCCCGACAAGACCACTGCCACCCGTGACCGCTTGACCTTCCTTAACACCAGCGAGGCGTCCGGTATTAGCCACCAAAGTTCGCACAAACGGGCTTTGCAAATCCGCAATCACGCGGGCCGAAATGACATGCAAACTTGGCTCAACGGGCAGCGCCAATAATTCGCGATAACGGTCCAGCAACACACGATTGCGGCGCAATTCCCCCACTTGCGCACGCAGACGCTCATTCTCAGCTTCAAGATTCTGATAACTAGCTTGCAAATCAACCAAATTAGTCGCCATGTTGCGCATTTTGCGCAATTCGGCACCGGGGCGGGAAATCAGATCATAAGTTGGGGTGAACACATCGGACATTAGCTGGCGCAAATCGCCGATCACGCGATCATTACGGGAGACAAATATCAGACAGATGGCCGCAAAAACCAGGCAAATAATGGTGACGCCGGAAACGCTGATGCCACGAAGTTCGCTTCGTTTTGATTTAAAACTCGCCACCACGGGCCCCCACCCCTATAGAGAGTTAATAGGCTGCAGAAAGCACGTGCTTCATGGTTTTGATGTGCTCAAGAGCACGCCCCGTTCCCAGCGCTACACAAGAAAGTGCTTCATCGGCAATTGATACTGGCAGACCCGTCGCCTCGCGCAAATAAGCATCAAGATTATGCAGCAGCCCGCCGCCGCCGGTCATGACAATACCCTTATCGACAATATCTGCCGCGAGTTCCGGTGGCGTTGCCTCAAGCGCCACCTTGACTGCTTCGACGATGGCCCCGACGGGCTCGGCTAGGCTTTCGGCAATTTCACGCTGGGTCAAAGATACTTCGCGCGGCACGCCGTTCATCAAGTCGCGGCCCTTGATTTTGACAGCTGCACCATCTTCGCCCGGTGCCATCATGGCCGTGCCGACTTCTTTCTTGATGCGCTCTGCACTCGACTCACCGAGCAGCAAATTGTGGTTTCGCCGGATGTGTCCGATAATCGCTTCATCCATTTTGTCGCCGCCAACACGCACGGAGCGCGAATACACAATGCCACCGAGTGACAGAACAGCAACTTCCGTAGTGCCACCGCCAATGTCAACTACCATGGAGCCTGTCGGTTCGGTGACTGGCAAACCGGCACCAATGGCCGCCGCCATTGGCTCTTCAATCAAAAACACGCGCCGCGCGCCTGCAGACATGGCGCTTTCCTGAATGGCGCGGCGTTCCACCGCTGTTGCCCCCGATGGCACACACACGACGATCTGCGGATTGGCAAAAGAACGCCGATTATGCACCTTCCGGATAAAGTGTTTGATCATCTCTTCAGTGACATCAAAATCGGCAATCACACCATCACGCATTGGACGAATGGCTTTGATATTGCCTGGCGTGCGCCCAAGCATCATTTTCGCTTCATCGCCAACAGCCAGCACACGGTTGCGGCCGGAGGATTCGAAAATCGCCACCACCGACGGCTCGTTCAAAACAATACCGCGCCCCTTAACATAGACGAGCGTGTTCGCCGTTCCTAGATCGATGGCCATATCGGCCGAAAACATGGCTAAAAGACTGTTAAGCATCAGACACTCCCTTGACAGAAGACCAGGCACTCTCAGAGTCTGGTGCTGTCTTTTGCCGTTTAATAATTAATTTATTCAAGGCGCTGACATAGGCACGCGCCGAAGCGACCATGGTGTCAGTATCAGCACCGCGTCCGGTAACGGTCTTGCCGTTTTCTTCCAGCCGCACACTGACCTCGGCTTGCGCATCGGTACCTTCGGTCACCGCATGCACCTGGTATAATTGTAGCACGGCGTCATGCTCAAACAGGGCTTTGATAGCGTTGAAGGTGGCATCTACGGGCCCGTCCCCGGTGCTTTGTACGGCATTTTTTTCGCCGTTAATTTCCAGCTCAAGATCGGCCGATTGCGGCCCTTCGGAACCAGATATTACACGCAGGGAAACCAGCTTGATAGCATCAACACCCTTGGCAACTTCATCATCAACTAATGCGATGAGGTCATCGTCAAACACGTGTTTCTTGCGGTCGGCCAGATCTTTAAAACGCACGAAGGCTTCCTGCATCTGATTGTCGCCCAGCTCATATCCCAATTCGCGGATTTTTTCGCGGAACGCATGGCGGCCCGAATGCTTGCCCATAACCAGCGATGATTGCGAAATGCCAACGCTTTCCGGCGTCATAATTTCGTATGTCTGATTGTTTTTCAGCATGCCATCCTGATGAATGCCGCTTTCATGGGCAAACGCATTTTGGCCGACGATCGCCTTGTTATATTGCACCGGAAACGCAGTGACCGAAGATACGAGCTTCGAAGCACGCGCCAACATGGTCGTATCTATACTGGTCCATTCGCCCATTAGATCTCCACGGACATTCATTGCCATAACGATTTCTTCTAATGCGGCATTACCAGCGCGTTCGCCAATGCCGTTAATCGTACACTCGATTTGCCGGGCACCAGCCTGAACACCTGCCAACGAGTTGGCTACTGCTAACCCCAAATCATTATGGCAGTGGGTAGAAATGATAACCTTGTCGATATTGGGCACACGGTTTCGCAACATAGTGATGGTCTCGAAATACTCTTGCGGCATGGTGTAGCCCACCGTATCGGGAATATTGATAGTCGTCGCGCCGGCTTTAATCGCCGTTTCCACGACCGCGCACAGAAAATCGGGGTCGGTGCGGGTGGCGTCTTCGGGCGACCATTCGACATTGTCGGTGTATTTGCGCGCGCGCGTAACGCTGAAGGCAATGGCCTCCATCACCTCGTCCGGCTGCATTTGCAACTTGTGTTTCATATGAACCGGGCTAGTTGAAATGAACGTATGAATACGCGGGTTGTTGGCATGCTTCAGCGCTTCACCGGCACGGTCGATATCTTTCTCACCAGCGCGCGCTAGGCCGCAGACTTGAGCCCGCTCGACTAGTTTTGCTATTTCGCTTACACTTTCGAAGTCACCATTAGAGGCTATCGGAAAACCAGCCTCGATAATATCTGCGCCCATAGCGTCTAAAGTCTCGGCGACTCTTAATTTTTCGTCGAGAGTCATAGAGGCACCAGGCGATTGCTCGCCGTCGCGCAAGGTGGTGTCAAAAATCAAGACGCGGTCAGCGTTGGATCCCTGCTTTTTTAACTGATTGGTCATGTGTTTATCCTTCTCAAAGCCCGGGTCTTTCCGGATAGATTAATCTCTTTTTTTAATCCCCTGAGAACGCGCCATTGCATCGAATGTCCGGTCTCAGGGGCACATAAGGAGAAGGATTTCCAGATCGGTTTTCACGCGTGCGGGCAGGCATGCCACATTGCGCTGTTGCGCCTGCAAGCCCCATTGCATCATCGTGTTACCCATATATGCCATTTAGTTTCGCACTACCTGTATTTGCTTTGGTATTAACCTCTATCTGTTTATCTAAGCGCGGCCCGAGAAGCAAGCAAATTCAACAAGATCACCGCCCCAACAACTCAGTCATTCGCGCCTTGACTTCCCCGACCAAAAAATCCATCACTGCGCGCACATGACCGAGCTGGGCCAGATCGGAACGCGTCAGCAACCACAACTCTAAGCCGCCGATTAGATCGGGACCGGCTATGCGCTCAAGCCCCGACAGTCGATCCGCCTCAAAACAAGGCAAGGCGGCGAGCGCCTCATCTGCCATTGCGGTGCCCAGCCTAACAGCCGCATTTGACGAGCGCATGATCACACGGGCATTACGCTCGGCGCGCGATAACCACCAGACGGGCCCCAAGGGGCGGTCATCGGGCGAAAATCCAACAATCTGATGGCCGCTCAAATCGCCGCTAATCGGCACCGTGCCAAAGCGTTCAATGTAAGACGGTGTGGCATAAAGCCCGTAGGCCACATCGCCCAACTTACGCACCAGCATGTCGCCCTGTGTGGGGCGCGCCAGCCGCAGGGCCAAATCGACATCGCGCAGGGCGTTTAAAACCCGTGGGGCGGCGCCCGGCCCAGTAAGGCTTGGGTCGGTGACAACATCCAGCGCAATATCGGGCTTTTCGGCGCGAAACCGGCCTAAAGACGGAGCTACAAAACCGCTGGCAATAATATCACTGGCACCCAATCTGACCGTGCCCTGCAGTGAGGTGGCGCCTGCCTGAAAATCGCGCGATAACGAGGTCAAACGTTGATCAACGGGCTCTAACGTCTCCATCAGGCGGGTACCTTCTTGGGTGAGTGCATAGCCCGAACGCAGGCGTTCAAACAAGCGCGCCTGCAATGCCTCTTCCAGACTGGCAATGCGCCGCAAGGCAGTTGTGGTGTTGACGCCCAACTCGCGTGCGGCTGCAGACAGGCTACCTGCTGCAGCTACAGCCAAGAAGAAGCGCAAGTCGTCCCAGTCAAGCTTTTTCATAATTGCAATACTCTACGTGCACATATGCAATATTGCAATTTAGCAAATGTTTGGTTGCAATAATCGGGCTTTTAGGGTTTGCCCTCAAAAACCGCTAGTTTTTCGACTGATCAACCAGTTTATTGGCAGAAATCCATGGCATTTTAGCGCGCAAATCGGCGCCCACCTGCTCGATGGGATGCGCGTCGGACTTCGCACGAAAATCCTTGATCTCTTCCTGACCACCTTGCATCCAGCGATCAGTAAACTTGCCGCTTTGAATGTCAGTAAGAATTTTTTTCATCTCCGCCTTGGTTTCATCTGTTACCACGCGCGGGCCGGAGACATATTCACCGAATTCCGCCGTGTTGGAGATCGAATAATTCATGTTTTTGATGCCGCCCTCGTAAATCAGATCAACAATCAGTTTGACCTCGTGCAGGCATTCGAAATAGGCCATTTCCGGCGGATATCCGGCTTCGGTAAGCGTTTCATAGCCGGCCTTGATAAGCTCTACTACGCCGCCGCACAAGACGGCCTGCTCACCGAACAGGTCGGTTTCGCATTCATCACGGAAAGTGGTTTCAATAATGCCGGAACGCCCGCCACCCAGACCGCAAGCATAAGACATGGCAACATCACGGGCCCGGCCGCTGGCGTCTTGATGCACCGCCATCAGACACGGCACGCCGCCGCCTCTGGAATATTCACCGCGCACTGTATGACCTGGACCTTTGGGTGCCACCATTGCCACATCCAAATCGGCACGCGGCACAATTAGATTAAAATGAATAGACAGGCCGTGGGCAAACATCAATATTGCACCTTCGCGCAAATTTGGCCCGATATTGGCGTTGTAAATGTCTTTTTGCAATTCATCCGGTGTCAGCATCATAACCACATCGGCCCAACTGGCCGCCTCAGCAATATTCTTGACCTCAAGCTCCTCGCCTTCAGCCTTGGCAACCGAACTGGAGCCCTCACGCAGGCCGACGCAAATTTGCTCGACCCCACTGTCGCGCAGGTTCAACACATGGGCGTGGCCTTGTGAACCGTAGCCGATAACGGCCACTTTTTTGGTTTTAATCAGTTCGATATCCGCATCGCGGTCATAAAGCATGTCCATAAAGTCACTCCAGAAATTGGGTTGCCATAGGGTTTTTCGGATATGGGTTTACATGGCCTCGGCGCCGCGCGCAATGGCCGCGACACCGGTTCGCGAAACTTCTTTCAGCCCCAGGGGACGCATGAGGCCGATAAAGGCATCAATTTTTCCCGTTCGTCCAGTCAGCTCGAAAACAAAACTGTCCGGCGTTGCGTCAACCACGCGCGCGCGAAACGCCTCCGACATGCGCAATGCCTCGACACGAGCTTCGCCCTTGCCGGATACTTTGATGAGAGCCAATTCGCGCTCAACGCTGTCGGTTTCCACTGTGAGGTCGACTACGCGATGTACCGGCACGAGGCGGCCCAGTTGGGCTTTTATTTGCTCAATTACCATGGGCGTGCCAGTGGTGACAACAGTTATGCGCGATGTGTGCGCCCCATCGTCAACCTCGGCCACTGTCAGGCTATCAATATTGTAGCCGCGCCCAGAAAACAATCCGATAACCCGCGCCAGCACGCCAGCTTCGTTATCCACCAGAACCGAAATGGTATGGGTATTGATCTGGTCTTGCATGGTCATTTTTCCTCACATGGGCTGGGTATCAACGCCGCGCTATTCATAACTGAGGCGCATGTTTTATGGAAGCCCCTGCCTCACAGTTCGACTTTACACCATGACTTTGCCAGCGTCGGACACCTCAATATCCAACCCCTGATCATCGGCCAGCAACATATCATTATGCGCCGCGCCCGACGGTATCATGGGGAAACAGTTTTCTTCCTTAGTGACAATGCAGTCAAAAATAACCGGGCCTTTTGTTTTTATCATTTTGCGGATGGCGTCATCCAGTTCGTCCGGCTTTTCGGCGCGAATGCCGGTGGCACCATAAGCCTCGGCCAGCTTGACAAAATCGGGCAGCGCTTCTGAATAGCTGCTCGAATAGCGCCCGCCATGCAGGAGTTCCTGCCATTGGCGTACCATGCCCATATATTCATTATTCAGAATGAATATTTTGACCGGCAAGCGATATTGCACTGCTGTGGAGATTTCCTGCATGGTCATCAGAACAGAAGCTTCGCCGGCAATATCGATCACCAGCGCATCCGGATGGGCAACCTGAACACCGACCGCCGCGGGGATGCCATAGCCCATTGTGCCCAGCCCGCCGGAGGTCATCCAGCGATTGGGTTCTTCAAAACGGTAATATTGCGCCGCCCACATCTGATGCTGGCCGACCTCGGTGGTGATATAGGTGTTCGGGCCTTTGGTCAGCTCGTAAAGCCGCTCAACCGCATATTGCGGTTTGATGGCTTTGTCATCTTTGCGATAGGCAAGGCATTTGCGCCGGCGCCACGTTTCGATTTCCGCCCACCAATCGGTCAGTGCCTTTTTGTCGGGCTCGACGGCGCGCGACTTCCAGACGCGCAACATGTCTTCGAGAACATGCGCCACATCGCCAACAATCGGCAGATCCACCGCCACATTTTTGTTGATCGATGACGGGTCGATATCAATGTGGATTTTCTTGGAATTGGGCGAAAACGCATCTAGCCGACCTGTGATGCGGTCGTCGAAACGCGCACCGATATTGATCATGACGTCGCAATCATGCATCGCCAGATTTGCCTCATAAGTTCCGTGCATGCCGAGCATGCCTAGCCATTGTGGGTCGGCAGACGGAAAAGCACCAAGCCCCATCAGTGTTGATGTAATAGGGAAGCCTGTCAGCTTTACAAACTCGCGCAATAGCTGGCTTGCCTGCGGGCCGGAATTAATGACCCCGCCGCCAGAATAAAATACCGGTTTTTTGGCCTTAGAAATCAGGTCAACCGCTGTGTAAATCGCCTCTATATCGCCCTTGATCTGGGGCTTATAGGTCTTGTGCTTAACGGCTGTGGGGCGCATATATTTTGCTTCGGCGAACTGAACGTCCTTAGGAATATCGACCACAACAGGGCCCGGGCGTCCGGTTGTCGCCACATGAAATGCCTCATGCAGAATGCGCGGCAAATCATCGGCTGATTTTACCAGATAATTATGCTTGGTGCAGGGCCGCGTAATGCCCACCGTATCGGCTTCCTGAAACGCATCATTGCCAATAAGATGTGTGGCGACCTGACCAGTGATGCATACCATCGGTATTGAGTCCATCAGCGCATCCGTCAGTCCCGTCACCGCATTGGTCGCACCAGGCCCAGATGTAACCAGCACAACGCCCGGCTTGCCGGTAGAGCGCGCATAACCTTCCGCGGCATGGGTCGCACCCTGCTCGTGGCGCACCAGAATATGCTCGACCGCATCTTGCTGAAAAATTTCATCATAAATCGGCAGAACAGCACCACCTGGATAGCCGAAAATATGCTCCACGCCCTGATCTTGCAGAGCCTTCAGAACAATTTGCGCGCCTGTCATGGTCGCAGACATATCATGTCTCCTCAAAAACCACGGAAAAAAGGACGTGCGTTCTGCCTGGCGCCCGCCTTTTTTGCCATTTAAAGGCAAATTAGAGGTTGAATATTACCAAGTCAAGTGTTTTTTTGAAATAAATGAAAAGATATTGGCGAAATTATCTTCGTAATCTTGCTCTGTGAAGCTCGCCCAATCGGGCATTTGATTGCGAAACCAGGTCATTTGCCGTTTTGCATAGCGGCGTGTGTGCATTTGTGTCTGCGCGATTGCCGTTTCGAGCTCCATTTCACCGCGCGCAACGGCCTGTAATTCGGCTACGCCCAGTGCCTTCAACGCCATCGCCTGGGGGGGCAAATGGAGGGCTGAAAGGGCTGCAACCTCGTCCTGTGCCGCGCCATCCGCCAGCATGGCCACAAATCGCGCATCGCATCGCGCATAAAGCCAGTCGCGCGATGGCGCAAGCATGAGGCATGCGGCCGGTTCTGGCAAAAGCGGTTCTTGCGTGTCGGCCTGCCAGTCAGACAGGGGGCGCCCCGTCGCCTCGACGACCTCCAGCCCGCGCAAAATGCGCTGAGGGTCGTTTGGATGCAGGCGGGCGGCAAGTTTCGGGTCGCGGGTCTTCAATTCAGCGTGAAGCGCAAGAACGCCTTCATTTTCATGGCGTGCGTGCAAGTCTTCGCGCACCGCGGCTGGGATCTCGGGAATATCCACCAGCCCGTTTAACAGTGCTCTGAAATAAAGCCCAGTGCCGCCGGTGAAAACCGGAATTTGCCCGTTGGCGCGCGCCTGCGCCAACGCCGCGGCCGCATCTGCTACCCAATGCCCCACGCTATAGTCGGATTGTGGGCTGACATGTCCGTAAAGATAGTGCGGCACACGCGCCAAAAAAGCCGCATCGGGGCGCGCGGTCAACACCTGCAATGTGTCGTAGACTTGCATTGAATCGGTATTAATAATGACACCGTTAAAGGCCTCAGCAATTGTAAGTGCCAATACCGACTTGCCGCTGGCGGTCGCGCCTGCGATAAGAAAGGCCGAAGGAGCCGATGACATGTTGGGTTTCATATTTCCAGTTTTAATAGTTTCCGTGCCATGACAAAAGAATTTCTGGTCCTAACCGCGCCGCCAGGTGCGGGTGTTTTGACGGCCGACTTGGTAAGCCGGATTGCCGATACTCTAGCGGGTGCCACGTCGCCAAATGTGCTGGGCGATGCAGAGGCCGTGGAATTTGGATTATCGGACACCAACGAAACGCGAGGACAGGACATAAAAAAAGCGGTGCGGCAGTGTCTGTGCAGCGCGCCAGTCGACATTAATATCGTGGCCGCCGCCGAACGGCACAAACAACTCCTGGTCGCAGATATGGAAAGCACGATTATCGAGCAGGAATGTCTGGACGAGTTGGCGGTCGAGTTTGGCGTTCAGGAAAAAATGGTCGACATTACGGCGCGCGCCATGCGCGGCGAACTTGATTTCGAACCGTCCTTGCGCGAACGCGTCGCCATGTTAACCGGATTGCCCGTTTCCGCTTTGCAGACGCTTTATGACAATCGTATTTCGCTCATGCCCGGTGCGGCGACCCTGTTAGCGACATTAAACGCTAACGCGACCACTTGTGGGCTTGTTTCCGGGGGCTTTCGGTTTTTCGCAGAAAAAATTGCTGACAGGCTGGGCTTTGACCGCTTTCAGAGCAATGATCTAGGCATTGCCGATAATAAGCTCGACGGCACCGTCACAGACCCAATATTGGGCTGCGCAGCCAAGGCCAACATTATGCGGGTCTGGAGCAAAGAGCTTGGCATTTCACCAGCTCAAGCCTTAGCCGTGGGCGATGGCTCGAATGATTTGGCAATGCTAGAGGCCGCCGGCATGGGGGTTGCATTTCGGGCCAAGTCCGCCGTGGCAGCTGCCGCACGCTATACGGTGAAGCATGGCGACCTGACTGCACTGCTGTATTTGCAAGGTTACGCCAAATCGGACTTTGTCAAAGGTTGACCGAAGCCTGCCCAGAGATTTACGGCGTCAAATCAATGACGACATAGCGAATGCCGGCGCGCGATGTCACCAGCAACAGCGCTTTTTTCATGCCGTCGGCAGCGGCGTCATTGATCGCTTTGACAACTTCTGCTGCGCCTTTGGTTTCGCGCTGTTCCACCTCGGAAATGACGTCGCCGGGCCGGAGGCCCTTTTCAGCCGCATGGCTGTCGGAGGCCACTTTTAGCAGCACCGCGCCTTTAACCTTGGGGTCAAGTTGAAACCGCTCGCGTAGCGTATCATCAATATCGGCTAGCGTAAGCCCCTGAACTCTAAGATTATCGCTGTTATTTTCCTGCTCTTTCGGCTCAGCATCTATTTTTTGCGCCAGCGGCTCTTCAAGGCGACCGGTAACAATGGTCAGTGTTTTGCTTTTACCGCTCCGGATAACCTCGACCTTAACCTTTTTGTTAATTTCCGTATCGGCAACAATACGCGGCAAATCACGCATTTGCGGCACGTCTGTACCGTTGAAGCGAACAATCACATCACGGACACGAATACCGCCCTTTTTCGCTGGACCATCTTCGGAAACTTCCGTCACCAGCGCACCATGAGGCTTATCAAGACCCAGACTTTCGGCAAGGTCATCCGTAACCGCCTGAATGCGCACACCCAGCCAACCGCGCCGCGTTTCACCGAATTTGCGAAGCTGTGCGATCACCGAACTTGCCAGATCCGCAGGTATCGAAAATCCGATACCGACCGAGCCACCCGATGGGGAAATAATAGCCGAATTGACGCCGATAACCTCGCCGTCGAGGTTAAACAGCGGGCCACCCGAATTGCCGCGATTAATCGCGGCATCAGTCTGGATGAAGCTGTCATATGGGCCAGCATTGATGTCGCGGTTAATCGCCGAGATGACCCCGGCCGACAATGACCCGCCTAGCCCGAACGGATTGCCAATGGCAATTACCCAGTCGCCCACGCGGGCGGAGGAGGAATTTCCCATCGGCACAAATGGCAGGGCCTTGTCGGCTTTTATTTTGAGCACTGCAATATCGGTTTTCGGGTCTCGCCCGATAACGGTCGCATCATATTTCGAACCATCGGAGAAATTGACGACAATTTCGTCGGCTTCCTCTATGACGTGATTATTGGTAATGATGATGCCCTCAGGGTCAATCACAAAGCCCGAACCCAGCGATGACACCTTTCGGCGGCTGGGAGCTTGTGGGTCTTGGCGTTGGCGAAAAAACTCTTCGAAGAAATCGTTAAAGGGTGGCTGACTCGGCGGAGTCGCATTGGTGTCGACGGTCTGGCTGGTAGAGATATTGACCACGGCGGGCATCAGGCGTTCTGCGAGATCGGCAAATCCGTCCGGAACGCCGCGCGCCAGCGCTGGGGTCGCAAGCCCCAAAAGGGCTGCCGCCACTATTACGGATCGAGAATGTCGAAAAAAAGATGAGATAATTGTCATTGCATACCTGCTTTCAATTTACCAACCAGACCAAAACGACGCCGGCAACTAAAGCGGCAAGACCACCGAGACGAAGCTGTGCATCATTGACCATGTCGAGCTGCCGTATAATACGCCGCAAAAATGTCGGAAAAAGGGCATAGACGGCACCCTCAAAAGCCAATACCAGCCCAAATGCCAGAAGAACTGTGTCAATCAGCAAGTGTTACGCCAATCCCCGGTTAAATGCCCAGCTCTACTCGGCCGCCTGCTCTTCAGCAGATGCGGCGGCATCAGCCAAAGCCTGTTCTTCGATTTCGGGGCATAGCGCACCGCTCAGGCTTTTGCCATCGGCGGTCAGTCTGTTGATATTGACCCGCTCTCCGCGTTTGACCGAACCCTGACGACTGTTTGCCAGCACACTGTTCGGGTCGCGCAAAAACTGGAAAAACGCACTGTCAGGCGACAGCACCATAGTTGTGCCTTCATCCTCGAGCGCGCGCTCATAGGCTTGCATAGACCGGTAAAAGGCGAAAAAGTCGGGGTCTTGCCCGAAGACTTTCGCAAATACCCGGTTGCGGCACCCATCACCCTGACCGCGGATAATTTCACTGTCACGGGTCGCTTCGGCGAGCAAAACGGTCACCTGCTTGTCGGCCTGGGCGCGGATGGCACGCGACACCTCCTGCCCGCGCGCGCGAAACTCGGCGGCTTCTTGCTCACGCTCGGTTTGCATGCGCCGGTAAATGGCCTGCGAGTTAGCCTCCGGCAGATCAGCGCGACGAATGCGGACATCGACGATTTCAATGCCGAAATCGCTTGCCTGTTCATTTACCAAATCGCGAATGCGGGTCATCAAATCATCTCGCTTGTCGCGCACGACTGCCTGAAACTCCTCCTCACCCAAAACAGAACGCATCGAAGACGACACAATCGCGGCCAGTCTTGAACGCGCGCGGCGCTCGTCACGCAGGGCTTTGTAGAATTGCAGCGGATCGATAATGCGATAGCGCGTAAATGCATCGACAACCAGACGCTTCTGGTCAGAGGCAATCAATTCCTCGGCCGGGCTGTCGAGATCGAGAATACGCTTGTCGATAGAGATTACATTCTGCACGAACGGCACTTTGAAGTTCAACCCCGGCTCGGTTATGACACGGCGCGGGTCACCAAATTGCAGAACCAGTGCCTGCTGTGTCTGATGAACGGTGAATATAGAAGCCGACGCCAATATGCCCAGCGCTACCACAAGAACCACTCCAATAATTCCGGTTAGACGACCCATTAGTTGGCCTCCTTCTTACGGTTCAGCTGATCGAGCGGCAAATAGGGCACAACACCCGACCCGCCACCTTCCTGATCAATGATAACTTTATTGGTGTTGCCGAGAACGCGCTCAAGCGTCTCAAGAAACATGCGCTGGCGCGTAACTCCGCGCGCATTGCGATATTCATCGTAAATCGAGGCAAAGCGGGTGGCCTCACCATCGGCTTCGGCGACAGTTTGGGCACGATAGGCTTCCGCCTCACGACGGATACGCACGGCCTCGCCTTGCGCTTCAGGCACCACGCGATTGGCGTAACTGTTGGCTTCATTACGCGCGCGTTCCTGGTCGGCGCGCGCGGCTTGCACATCGCGAAAAGCGTCAATGACAGCTGCAGGCGGGTCAACTTTTTGCATTTTCACCTGCGTGATGCCAATACCAGCGTCATAGCTGTCCAGCGTTTGCTGCATCAGAGCCTTGACTTGTTCCTCGTTTTTCTGACGTTGCTCGGTCAAAATCGGCTGGATGTCATTTTGCCCGATAATTTCACGCATGGTGCTTTCGGCAACGGCCTTCACTGTGCCAGTCGGGTTTTGAATATTGAACAAAAAGTCCGGCGCATTAGTGATAACCCAAAACACGGAAAAATCGACATCGACGATATTTTCATCGCCTGTCAGCATCAGGCTTTCTTCCGGCACATCACGGGTGACAGCATTGGAACCACGCCGGTCTTCAAGGCCGCCACGCATGCCGATATCCACGCGATTAACGGTTGTAACCTTGGGCGTGATAGCTGTCTCGATGGGCCATGGCAGATGGTAATTGAGGCCTGGGCTGGTCTGCGTCAAAAACTTGCCGAAGCGCAACACAACGCCCTGCTCATCCGCTTGCACCCGGTAAAAACCCGATAGCCCCCAAAATGTCAGCAAAACACCAAACACGACCAATATGGACGACCCGCCTCCACCTGGCAGGATTTCGCGCATCCGCTTACGCATTTGCTCGATAAGTTCGTCAATATTAGGCTCGTTTGGACCCGAACCGCGACGTGACCCACGGTTTGGACCACCACCCCAAGGGCCGCGATCGCCACCCGAATTATTTTCCCAAGGCATTTATTTCTCCTTATGCCGCGCGGTTCAGCGTGTTTTCATGAACTCGCTCTCTATATAGGTCACCGCGCCGCCAATCACAATGAGACCTTGCCCCGTCTCATTACATGTCTATATATCAGTGAAGTAACACATTTAAATGTGGGCAGGGCGCAGCCTTTTTTCAAGGCGGGCGACGAAAGAAAAACACATGACCGATTTATCCGAGACCGACATTCGCGCGGCACTTTCGCAAGTGCGCGACCCGTCGGGAGACACCGATATAATCGCCTCTGGCCGTGTGCAGGGGCTTGTCTTACGCGAGTCGAATGTGGGGTTTTCGCTGGATGTGGCCGGCCTGCCGGAAAGCACTTTGGCTGATTTGCAATCTGCGGCGGAAAACGCAACGCTCGGCGTGGCTGGGGTTACGTCCGTAACTTGCGTACTAACCGCGCATAATGAGGCGCCAAGCATGCAAAAACCGGGCGACACAGCGCCTCCAAATAGAGATGCACCTGAGATTTTTGCCAAAATAACGCGCGTAATTGCGGTGGCCAGCGGCAAGGGCGGGGTCGGAAAATCCACCGTCGCCGTCAATCTGGCCGCAGCATTGCAGGCCCAGGGCTTACGTGTCGGCCTGCTTGATGCGGATATTTACGGGCCGTCACTGCCGCAGCTATTAAATGTGACTGGGCGCCCCGCCACGACGGCTGAAAAAAAGCTCGTCCCCGTCGAGTGCCACGGCCTGCACACGATGTCGATCGGCTATATGGTACCGCCCGAACAGGCGATGATTTGGCGTGGACCAATGGTGCAGACCGCCCTCATTCAAATGCTTGATGACGTTGAATGGCCGGAACTGGATGTCTTGGTGCTGGACATGCCACCGGGAACGGGCGACATTCAGCTCACCACGGCGCAACGCATTCCGGTCAACGGTGCGGTTGTGGTTTCAACTCCCAGCGCGCTGGCGCAGGCCGATGTACGGCGCGCAAGGGCCATGTTTGAAAAAACCAATGTGCCAGTGCTCGGCCTTGTTGAAAATATGGCCTTTATGACGGCGCCGGATGGTACGCGAATGCACCCTTTCGGCAATCCCGGCAAGGATGCGCTGATGAGCTTACCGCTGGACGCGGAAATCCATGCCGCTGCCGAAACCGGTGTGCCCGTGGTCATTGACGCGCCGCAAAGCGCGGCGTCACTTGCCTTTGTTGAGCTTGCGCAAAAATTAATTGGACTGCTGGAGGGTGCAAAAACATGACGTGTGACAAATAAAAAGCCTACCGCCTCTTGACCGGTGACGATGATGTCGCTTTTTGCCAGCGGGTGAGCGGTGCCTTGCGCAACGGCTATTTGCTTGACGGCCCGCCGCTTCAGCAGGTGAACGAGCAGGGTAATCGGCATTGCGGGCAGGCGGTTGTGCTGCCCGAATTTGTATCCGCGAAAAGCGCTGTTACAGGTTCAAAAAATTAAGCGGCAGGCCAGGCGCGTCCCATTGCGCTTTCACCAGACGCCCCGTCGATGACAGGGTTATAAAGGCGGTGCGTAAATCATCGCCGCCAAAACAAATATTGGTTGTCATGCCGTCATCGGTCGGCACATGTGATATCGATCCGTCTTCGGGCGAGATACGCGAAATGCCCCCATTGGCAATGGTCGCAACAGCTACGGTGCCGTCCGCTTCTAAGGCGAGCGAGTCGAAATAGTTGAGCCCGACAGGGGACGCGACAAAGGCAGACGGCAATGCTTGTGCCGGTGGTTTCAGTTTTCCCGGGCTTTCAATATCAAACCCCCACAGCCGTCCACCCTGTGTTTCAGCCACATAGACGGTGTTTTCGTCGGGGCTCAGGCCGATTCCGTTAGGCGTTTCAATGGGAAAAACCACCTGCTCGATATGGCTGCCATCGGGCTTGGCGTAATAGACGGCGCCTCTATCCTTGAGGCGGTCGTAGGATTTGCCCAAATCAGTGAACCAGAAACCGCCCGTGCGGTCGAACACAATGTCATTCGGGGCAACTAGGGCATGGTCGTCGCACCTATCGTAGAGCCGCTCAACCGCGCCCGTTGCCAGGTCAACGCGTTCAATACGCCCGCCGGAATAATCATCCGGCCTGTCATGCGGATAAATGCGACCGCCAATCTCCAGCCATGAAAAGCCGCCATTATTGCAGACATAAACTGCGCCATCGGGCCCGATGGCGGCACCATTCGGCCCGCCGCCGAGATCGGCCACCACTTCAAGCACACCGCCCGGCGTGACACGGCTCAGCGTTCCGCGGGCAATCTCGACCAAAATGACACTGCCATCCGACATGGCAATCGGCCCTTCGGGAAACAGTAGGCCTGAACAAAATTCCTCCATTACAAAGTCTTTCTTTCCAGCGTCACGAAACTGTAATCGGCGCTATCTTCTTCACCAGCGGCGCGGAATATCGTCTCTGTTTCTTGCCAAGCGACAGGATCTGCCAGCGCAAAATGCGTGTCCCCCGGCGGCTTCGCATGCACCTGCGTCAGATGAATACGCATGGCTTGAGCTTCGAAAATGCGATAAATCTCTCCACCACCGATAATCATGACGCGCGGGGCATCCGCGCACAGGGCCAATGCCGCCTCCGGCGAGGCCACGCAAGCCACCCCCGGCGGCAAAGCGGGCTCGAAACCTGATATTTGGCGCGACAGAACAATATTTTTGCGCCCCGGCAACGGACGCCCGATTGAGCTCCATGTTCGGCGACCCATTATTACCGAACACCCCATGGTGATTTCTTTGAAATGGGCAAGATCGCCCGGCAAGCGCCACGGCATATCGCCCTGATTGCCGATCACCCCGTTTTCGGCAACCGCCACAATCATCTCGATGTGCATAATCTGCACGGGGGCTACACCGCCACTGGCGCTGGAATATGCGCCTGCGCCTGATAATCCAGCAGCTCGAAATCATCAAAAACGAATCCAAAAATATTCTTCTTGTCGGGGTTTATCCGCAAACTCGGCAGGGCACCGGGAGTGCGTTCAAGTTGCAGGCGGGTTTGTTCCAAATGGTTCAAATAAAGATGAGCGTCGCCCAGCGTGTGCACGAAATCGCCAGCCTCCAGATCGCAAACTTGCGCCAGCATCAGTGTCAAAAGCGCATATGAGGCAATATTGAAAGGGACGCCCAGAAAAATATCCGCTGAACGCTGGTAAAGCTGGCATGACAGTTTGCCGTCGGCCACATAAAACTGAAACAGGCAGTGGCATGGCGGCAGCGCCATCTCGTCAACATCGGCAGGGTTCCAGGCTGTCACAATGTGACGCCGCGATTCCGGATTTGAAGTCAATTGCGCGACAAGTTGCGAAATCTGGTCGATGTGGCGACCATCCGAAGTCTGCCAACTTCGCCACTGGCGACCATAAACTGGCCCCAGATCCCCGTTCTCATCGGCCCATTCATTCCAGATGGAAACCCCTTTTTCGTTGAGATAGGCAATATTCGTATCGCCCGACAAAAACCACAACAGTTCGTGGATGATTGACTTCAAATGGAGTTTTTTCGTAGTCAGCATCGGAAAACCCTGCGCAAGGTCAAACCGCATTTGGTGGCCGAAAATAGAGCGCGTTCCGGTGCCTGTCCGGTCGCCACGCTCCACGCCATCATCAACAACGCGCTGGAGAAGATCGAGATATTGTTGCATGAGCGCATCATTCACGATTCTGCGTGGGCCACGCAACGGCTTTTGGCGAAACACTATGATTTTGCTGTGAAGAATGCTATATCACTGGTGTCGGCTTGCCGACTATGGCGATACACGGACTTCGCAATAAACCCATCGGACCCGGGGGCAGTACCCGGCGCCTCCACCATTTCCAATTCCGGCAACACGCTGGCTTATGGGGGCGAACCAGGATCGACGAGGGCGTAAAGGTTGTTTCCGTCGCTCGGCATGGTACCCACCGTTATCGGGCCAATCTGATAGTTGCAAATGACAACTACGCGGAAGTAGCAGTCGCTGCCTAGTCAGCGCCTCAACTTCAATTAAAGTCCATTGCCGTCGCTGGTGATGGCGGGGTCCGGAAGGCACCTGGCAACAGAAGCCTTCCATTTCTTTTAATGCCAGGTTCGCGGGGCCAGGTTCAGATATGACAGAAGCGCTCGACTACCAGACCATGACCCACAATGCCATGATGAGCATTGTTCGTGACGCACTTGAAAGCGTAGCGAAAGACGGGCTGCCTGGCGAACATCATTTCTATATCACCTTTGCCCCGCAACATCCGGGCGTTGACATGCCGGATGATTTGCGCGCGCGTCAGGGCGACGAAATGACGATTGTGTTACAGCACCAGTTTGAAAATCTCAGCGTTTCAGATCTCGGCTTTCAAGTCGATCTGGCTTTTGATGGTGTGGTGCAGACACTTCGCATTCCGTTTGCCACCGTCTTGGCTTTCTTCGACCCCTCTGTCGAATATGGATTGCGCTTTCCCGCTAATCAGGAACAGATGTTGGATGAGGCACCCTCCGCGCCCTCTTCTGCGCGGGAAGACATATCTGAGAACACATCTGACCAAAATGAGCCAGATGCGCCCGAAGCCAAAGAGCCGAGAACCGGTGAAGTTTTAAATCTCGATACGTTTCGCGACAAATAGGTAAAACAGGCGCGAGGCCGCTTGGCGCGTATGCCATCTCATGCTAGACCCGAAAAACAGGTTAGGAGAGATGCATCATGACAGCGACACGCACGGAAACCGACAGTTTTGGTCCCCTAGAGGTGCCAGCGGATAAATACTGGGGTGCGCAGACACAACGCTCTCTCAGTAATTTCAAAATCAGCAATGAAACCATGCCCTTACCACTAATTCGCGCGCTGGGAATTGTGAAAATGGCAGCAGCGAAAGCCAATATGCAGCTTAACAATCTGGACACCGAAACCGGCGAAGCGATTGTGAAAGCGGCACAAGAAGTTGCCAATGGCGCGCTCAATGAACACTTCCCACTTGTTATCTGGCAAACCGGTTCGGGCACACAGTCAAATATGAATGCCAATGAAGTTATTTCCAACCGCGCTATTGAAATGTTGGGCGGAAAAATGGGCTCCAAGCAGCCCGTGCATCCCAATGACCATTGCAACCGCAGCCAGTCATCCAATGACACTTTTCCGACCGCCATGCATATTGCGGCCGCCGAAGAAGCCGCCGGCAGGCTGTTGCCAGCGCTGGAACATTTGCACGCCGCGCTATCGGACAAGGTAGGCGCATGGGCCGACATTGTTAAAATCGGGCGCACGCATTTGCAAGACGCAACACCGCTGACACTGGGTCAGGAATTTTCCGGCTATACGACACAAATAAAATATGCGCTTGAGCGTGTTCGCACCTCCCTGCCTCGATTGCTGGCGCTGGCCCAGGGCGGCACGGCGGTCGGCACGGGCCTCAACGCCAAGCCCGGATTTGCCGAAGCTTTTGCCGCCGAGGTCGCCGGCTTCACAGGTCTTGAATTCGTCACGGCCGAAAATAAATTCGAGGCGCTGGCCGCCCATGACGCATTTGTGGAAATGTCGGGCATGTTGAACACGGTTGCCGCATCTCTTAGCAAAATCGCCAATGATATTCGCCTGCTGGGGTCGGGCCCACGCTCCGGCCTGGGCGAGTTGAGCCTGCCAGAAAACGAACCAGGCTCCTCAATCATGCCCGGTAAAGTAAACCCGACCCAGTGCGAGGCACTGACCATGGTGTGCGCGCAAGTAATGGGTAACCATACGACAATTTCGGTAGCCGGTGCGCAAGGCCATATGGAACTGAATGTTTTCAAACCAGTTATGGCCTATAATCTTATTCAGTCCATGCGGTTGATCGGCGATGCGGCGACAAGTTTCACCGATAATTGTGTGGTTGGCATTGAACCGAACACGTCCAATATCACAATGCTGATGGAACGCTCTCTCATGCTTGTGACCGCACTTGCACCGCAAATCGGCTATGACAATGCTACGGTGATTGCCAAAGCCGCGCATAAAAACGGCACGACCTTGCGGGAGGAAGCGGTTGGAGGCGGCTATGTCACCGACGCGGAATTTGACAAGATTGTTCAGCCCGAAGATATGATCGCGCCAAAATAAGCTCGCGAGGTAATTTTGGAAAAGCCGACCAAACGCTCGATTACCATCGCCGGACATGCGACCAGCATTTCCTTGGAGCCGAGTTTCTGGACGGCCTTGTCCAACATGGCGGCGGCACACAACATGTCGCTTGCTGACAAGATTGCAGAAATTGATGCGCGCCCGCGCAACAGCAGTCTGACGAGTGCTTTGCGGGTTGCCGTGTTAATCTGGGCGCGCGGGACCTGAACAACTATTGCGTCGAAGGCGCGTCCACCCGCGAAACCGCATAACGCGGCGCATCAAGCGCGTCCGTCAAGTCCAAGCTTAGCGCTTTACGCCCCAGATTATTAAAAAACAGGGATTGGACTTCAAGGCGTTGTTCCACGAAATCGATATAGCCACTCATCTTGGCAAGCAGACGGTCGTCTTGGCGTAAAATCTCCAATGCGTTTGTTTGAAGGTGTCCTTCGCGCAAGGCTAAAAGGCCCAATCCGCGACTGAAATTCTCTCGGCCTTTCCAGAAATATGCATCGGCCAGTTCGTCTTGGGTTCTGTCTTTAAAAACGCCCAAACCGTTTCGTAGCTGGACTACGTTAAACGCCTCAAAAGTGCCAGACTGGATTTCAACCTGTGCCGCCCCCGAAAGCGACGCAACAATGTTGCGGGTTGATGTGCCGCGCCCCTGAAACGAGAAGTTCCCCGAAACGAGAGCGCGCAGGGTCGACCGCGCATAGGCATGTGTCAACAGCCTGTCCAAGTCAAAATCGGTAAAACTGCCGATAAACTGAAAGGATGGCGTCAACTCGCCGCCCTCAGCCTGGGCATCAAATTCAAACTGGCCGCCCAAAATACTGGCCGTGATGTCCTGGGCTTCCAGCACGCCTTCGATCAGTTTGATATTTGTCCGTAAGGCATCCACCCGCACGCCGAGCAGGGCGGCATTGGTCAAACGCAATTGCAAATTGGCATCGCTGGCACCAAGAAGTTGCCAACCAATGGGGGTTTTCGACCATCCAGTTTCGGGGTCAAATGCGGGCAGAAACGGGTCAAGGTCAAGCGCATCCAGCAGCAGATTAGCTGTCAGATTATTGCGGGTGCCGGAAACTTCGCCAGCAAATTCCATGACGCCTTCTCCAGTAAGGAGTCCAGCGCCAAGCCCCAGATCGATATTTGAAAAACTTATCCCTTCCTGTTGCATCACAATTTGTGAGGTGCCGGAAAATGCCACCTTACTTTCCGACCCACGCACGAGCCCTATATAGGGTAAAACATCTGTGCCAACGGCACGCATCAATCCTTCAATGCGCCGCCCCGCAGGTCCGGGCCGCACCGTGCCCGACAGGGAGAACAAATCTTTGTCCACGGCCAATTCAGCCTCCAGACGGGACACCGAACCGGGCTGCGCATTGGTGGACAAGGACACCACGGCCGATTGTTCTGGCGCTCGCGTTACCGGCATGCCGAGGCGCGCGGTCATTTCATTTGCTGATCCCTTCAGCGTCAAATCAAGGCGTGTGCCGGCCGCATCGAGCGCCAAGTCCCGGACGGGTGTGCGAATGTCCAAGTCAATATCAAGATTTCCCAATTTTCCCTTACCGGCAATCTTAACATTGGGCCAATCAGGGTCATTGCGTGCGGGAAGTCGCAGGTTGGACGCAAGCGACAGCGGACCGGAAACATCCAGATACAAGGGTTCAACAGCTTCCAAAAGCGGGGACAGCATACGCGATGCATTTGGCGTATCCACCGCAATATCCAGCGCGCCGTCACTGGCCTGACCGTCATGACGCAATGAGCCGGTTATAGTGAATGTCGAATTCAGGTAATCGTCTAACTGTAAAACATCCAATTCCAGTGTGTTGTCAATAATGCGTCCGTTGATCGTCACAGGTCCCAGTCGGATATTGTCGGCGCGAATGTCTTCACTGCGTAGGTTAAAAGTGAAATCGCGCGATGCGGCGGCACCCGATCGCAACAGGTTCTGCAACCAGTTTCCAATTGGCAAATCCAAAAGCGGAAACGGAGCTTGGTGGGACAATTTGACATTCTCCATTAACCCGAAGGTTTGCAAATTCGCTTGCGACAGATGCAAATCCAAATGCCCCCGCAGCGTGTCCCTTCGCGATAGGTCAAGGTCAAGTTTAAGCTGATCGCTGCCAATGCGCCCCGTCAGGCCGCGCAGCTTGACCTGTTCGGACTCAATACTAAACTCGGTCACCAGCCCCATGCGTTGAAGTAGCGGCTCATCAACTGTTTCGGCGACAGCCGACAAATCATATCCAGCTTGCGCGCCCAGCCAGAGCAACGCGGCGACACTGTCGGAACTACGCAACGCCATGTCGCCCGACAGCTTCATCGCACCCGGAGGGCCAGCAAGCTCGGCAGCAGCCAAGATGGATGAATTGAACGGCAAATCCGCACTGAAGCGGTTGATGCGTGCGCCGTTTTCCCCGGCTCTCAAATCGATAACAAAATTGCGACCGACCTCCCCGCCCAACGAAAAACGTCCTGACAATATACTTGCGTCAAAGTCGACTGCCGGCCAGATTTGGTGAAACGGATCATCGGCAGTTTCTGTCTCAACAGGCTTTTGGGCTTGGGGCATCGGCCTGATCAGGTCAAAGTCAATCTCATCGGCACTGAGCCGCGAATTAATCTGCAAAGCCGTGGCCTCGGTACGGGGCCAGATAATGCCGACCTGGGATTGAAACTGGGTCTGAAGCGCGCCGATTTCGAGATTGTCCCCGAATAACCCAACCTCCGTGAGGCGGATCAGGCCGTCGACGCTTGCTGTCTGAGAGGTCACAGTTACTGTTTCAAGGGCCAGTTTGGAGAGAATATTGGGTATAAGACGCTTGTCGCGCAATGATATTTCGCCTTCCACAGTTGCTTTTGGGCGCTGGTTGAAAAATCCGTTAAATTGCAGACCACTATCGGTTCCCATGCGCGCTGACAAACGCAAGGGCAGCCGGTTGGTAACAAAACTACCAATACGAGCGTCAAGCGATACAGACCGCAGGCCTCGCCCCTGCCTTTGCACGGTGATACGGAACGGGCCGTCGGCAGCGTCGGCTTGAAACCTGCCGCTCAACCCGGCCAGGCGTAGTGGCGCGGCGCGTTTGCGCTGGATAATCAGCTGCATATCAACAAAGGTGATTTCCGGCACTGGCGAAAGCCGAAGCGCATTCGTGGCGGTGCGTGCATTATCCAAACCGATAATGCGTATCTCGCCCTGACGTAAAGCCAGATTGTGGACCGTCAAACTACCGTCAAACAGGGCGACCAACGACACGCCAGCATCAACCTGCTTGGCAGCTACTACCATAGAGGGCCTTGGGGTAGCACTTTGCTCGTCCTGCTCGCTTGGTGCCTCCTGCTCCCCTTCTAGCTTTCTCCGTTCTGGCAGATTGATGACCGATATAATGTTTTCAAATTGCAAGGCCGGGCTGGGCAAAAGGCGCAAGGTCACTGGTCCGTGCGCATTTATATCAATATTCATGTCGCGGCTGATTTGCGCGGTAATTTGGTCGCGGCGTGCGTCAATATCGACTATTAAGGGCACGAGAAATGCCGCAGCAATCACCAGCGTGATCGGCACCAGAAAAGTCAGCAACCGCATGCGCATTGCGAAAATCTCCATGAAACTCGAAACAAAGGCTATAGTAACATATTATGTGTTGCCAGCGGCAGAAACGCTGCGAAACACGTGATATATTGGCTTCAGCACAGACAGAATCACTTGAGTAGCAAGTATGATGGAAAATGATCCGTTTGATCTAGGATCCGATACACCGCCCCCGTCGCAAGCGCAGTCAGGCTCAATCTCGGCTGCCGCGCGCGCCAATATGGATGCGCGCCGCGCTGGGCCTATGCTGGACGGCCTTAATGACGAGCAACGCGCGGCTGTTCTGGCAGAAGACGGCCCGCTTTTGTTACTGGCCGGTGCCGGCACCGGTAAAACACGGGCATTGACCACACGCATTGCCCATAAAATCGCCACCGGGCAGGCATGGCCGAGCCAAATTCTGGCTGTGACCTTTACCAATAAAGCCGCGCGCGAGATGAAAGAGCGCATCAGTTCGCTGATGGGCGAGACCGTTGAAGGCATGGGATGGCTCGGCACCTTTCACTCGATATCGGTGCGGATTCTGCGCCGCCACGCCGAGCTGGTCGACCTGCGCCCCGATTTCACCATTTTGGATACGGACGACCAGATACGCCTCATCAAACAAATCATACAGGCTGAAAACATTGACGAAAAAAGATGGCCGGCGCGTCAGATGGCCGGTCTCATTGACCGCTGGAAAAACCGTGGCTGGACCCCCGAAGACGTACCCGACAGCGAATCCGGTTTTTTTGCCAATGGGTGGGGCGGCAAGGTTTACACACAATATCAACAGCGGCTGAAAATTCTCAACGCCACTGATTTCGGTGATCTATTATTGGAATGTTTGCGCCTGTTCCGTGAAAATGACGCCGTGCTGGTAGAGTATCAAAACAAGTTCAAACACATATTGGTCGATGAATATCAGGACACAAATGCGGTGCAATATTTGTGGCTGCGCCTTCTGGCACAAGCGCACAACAATATTTGCTGTGTCGGCGATGACGACCAGTCGATCTATGGTTGGCGTGGTGCGGAAGTTGACAATATTTTGCGTTTTGAGCGCGATTTCACGGGCGCGCAAGTTATCCGCCTGGAGCGCAATTACCGCTCGACGCCGCATATTCTGGCCGCCGCATCGGGCCTGATCGCGGCCAATGAGGGGCGCCTTGGCAAAGAGCTTTGGACCGACCTGACCGAAGGCGAGAAAGTTGTTGTGCGCGGCGTGTGGGACGGCGACGAAGAAGCGCGCCTGACCGGGGACGATATCGAAGCCTATCAGCGCGCCGGGGATCCATTAAACGAAATAGCCATATTGGTGCGTGCAAGTTTTCAAATGCGTGAATTTGAAGACCGGTTTATCGCATTGGGCGTGCCTTATCGGGTGATTGGGGGGCCACGATTTTATGAGCGCGCCGAAATTCGTGACGCCAATGCCTATTTCCGGCTTATCGCACAAGCCGACGATGATTTGGCGTTTGAACGCATCTGCAACAAGCCCCGACGTGGGCTTGGCAATGTGGCCTTGCAGACACTCCACGATGCCGCCCGACGCCAGAACACCTCGCTTTACCGCGCCGCAACCCAACTGGTGCAAACGGAAGAGTTGAAGCCGGCGGCACGGCGCGCGTTGAACGGTTTTATCCAGTCTGTCGAACGCTGGCGCGGATTGATCCCGTCCATGACGCATACCGAACTGGCCGAGCTGGTTCTGGATGAAAGCGGCTACACCGCCATGTGGCAGGCCGACAAATCGCCCGAAGCACCCGGCAAGCTGGAAAACCTGAAAGAGCTTGTGCGTTCGATGGATGAGTTTGAAAACATGGCAGGGTATCTAGAACATATCTCGCTGGTGATGGACGCTCAAACACAGGAAAATGACGACAAGGTCTCCCTGATGACCCTGCACGCCGCCAAGGGACTTGAGTTTGATACAGTTTTTCTGCCCGGTTGGGAGGAAGGTCTTTTCCCGCATCAACGCAGTTTGGACGAAAGCGGTACAAAAGGGCTGGAAGAGGAACGCCGCCTTGCTTATGTCGGCCTGACGCGGGCGCGCCAGCGCGCCACCATCTCATTTGCCGGCAACCGCCGCACACACGGCCAGTGGAATTCGGCCATTCCCTCGAGGTTTATCGACGAATTGCCTGCCGAGCATGTCGAGGTCGGGGATAGCGACCAGATCGGCAATAGCTTTGCCAGCCAGAGCCGGTTTGCCAATGATTTTGCCACCTCAACTTATAACAGTCCGGGCTGGCAGCGCGCGCAGGCCAATCGCAATCGTTTTGACCCAAGCGATCCACCAACAATACAGTCGCGCGCCGAAACTGTTGCCTCTAATATGTCCGACAGTCCCTATCAGCGCGGCGAGCGCATATTCCACCAGAAATTCGGCTACGGACGCATCGAAGACATTGAAGGCAATAAGCTGACAGTCGGTTTTGAAAAGGCAGGACGCAAAAAAGTGCTCGATGCATATGTTGAAAAGCAGTGAACGCCGATTATGCCCGCCCTATTCAAAGCCTGCGTGACCACCCAAACCCCTGATTTGGCCGAAGCGTTTTTCGACAATGCCGGTGCCGTCGCCCAAGCCATCGGACTGCCCAAAAGCGGCGGGAAGCGCATTGAGGCCTATTTCACCGAAGCCCCCGAATTTGGTGTCTTGCCGTTTGCCCATGAGGATTTAGAACTTGAACATGTTCCGGATGAAGATTGGGTGTCACGAAGCCAGCAAAATCTGCCGCCCGTGCAAGTGCCGCCGTTCTTTCTGTTTGGGCGTCACGACCGGCCACATGCGCAGTGTGCGCGCCACCATATTCAAATGGATGCCGGGCTTGCCTTCGGTTCGGGCCATCATGAGACAACACAAGGGTGTTTGCACCTGCTGGCGCATGTGCTGAAAAAGCATTGCCCAACCCGGGCCGCCGATATAGGCACGGGCGCCGGCACACTTACAATTGCGCTTGCCAAGGCGGGGTGCAGACATGTTTTTGCCTGCGATAATGACCCCGACGCGGTGCGTGCGGCGCAGCAAAATTTCAAGATCAACAACCTGCCCGCGCATATCAGGCCGATATGGTGCAACGGATTTGCCCATCCTGCGGCGCGTCAAGCCGGACCGTTTGACTTGATTATGGCGAATATTCTAGCCGTGCCCCTCATTACCATGGCGTCTACCATGGCCACGCATTTGGCCCCGGCCGGACAGCTCATCCTCTCGGGACTGCTGAACACGCAAAGACAGCGTGTCGTTGCACGCTATCGCCACGCCGGACTGACCTTGCAAAAAGATATCCGCATTGGCCCGTGGACGAGCCTTATGTTTCGGCATTAAACTTAACGCTATGTTTCAAGATTTCGAAGATCCAAAAGATGCTAAAAATACAGCGCAGCATGTAAAGCTGTTGCGCCGCACCATGTCCGAAAACGGGCTCGATGCCTTTATTGTGCCGCGCGAAGACGCGTTTCAGGGCGAATATGTTCCGCCCGCCAACGAACGTTTGAAATGGCTGACTGGCTTTGGTGGCTCGGCTGGTGTCGCTGTGGTCACGACGCGTCAGGCGGCTGTTTTCGTCGACGGGCGGTATATTCTGCAGGCGCCCGATCAGGTGGATACGAATATTTTTGAAATTGTGCCGATTGCCGAAACCAGCCCGCTTAAATGGCTCGAAAAAAAACTACGGAAAAACCAGCGTATCGGCATCGACCCGAAACTGCACACGCTTGCTTTTGCTGGCGCGGTTGAAAAGCTGGGGCAGCGCAATGGCCTCGACATTGAATATGTGGCGGACAATCCGATTGACCGCATCTGGGTTGACCGGCCCACCATGCCGGAAACACAAGTTATTGCGCATCCCAACCGATTGGCCGGACGCACCTCGTTTGACAAACGCCGTGACATTGGTCGCCAGCTTGCCGAGGCAGACCAGTCCGCCATGCTGGTAACTCAGCCGGAAAACATTGCCTGGCTATTAAATATTCGTGGCAATGACGTGCCGCACACGCCCTTCGCGCTGTCTTTCGGCATTTTGAGAGCTGGCGGTCGGTTCGACTGGTTTATTAACCCGGCCCGCATTGATGCCAAAACGCGAAGGCATATAGGCGACAAGCTGCATATTCACGCCAGCGATAAAATCGCAGCCGCGCTTGGCAAATTGAAAGGGAAGGTGCGCCTTGAACCGGAAACCACTCCGATGTGGTTTGCGGCCCTTGTGAAAGGTACTGAGATCGTGCATGGCGAGGATTTGTGCACCGCGGCAAAAGCCTGCAAAACAAAGGCCGAGATAAAAGGCGCCAAAGCCGCTCATTTGCGCGACGGCGCAGCACTGTGCCGCTTTTTGTGCTGGCTAGACGCTTATGGGCGCACGGGAAAAATCAATGAGATTGATGCCGCACGCAAAGCGGAAGCCTTTCGTGCTGACACGGGAAAATTACGTGACTTGAGCTTCGACACCATATCGGGAAGTGGGCCGAACGGTGCGATTGTGCATTATCGGGTAACCCACGCCACCAATCGCCGTTTGCGGCCCGGTGATCTCTACCTCATCGACAGTGGTGGACAATATGCCGATGGCACTACGGATGTGACTCGCACAGTGCTTATTGAAGGGCGTCCTCCACCTAGAGGTGCAATTGATGCTTTTACGAGGGTTCTTCGCGGCCATATTGCGCTGGCCGCCGCGCGTTTTCCGGCCGGTACAAACGGAATGCAATTGGACACGCTTGCCCGCGCGCCACTATGGGCGGCAGGGCAGGATTTCGACCATGGCACTGGCCATGGTGTCGGCAGTTATCTTTCCGTGCATGAAGGTCCACAACGCATCTCAAAGGGCGGGATGATAGCGATGGCACCTGGTATGATCGTGTCAAATGAGCCGGGATACTATGCCACAGGTCGTTTTGGGATAAGAATTGAAAACCTACAATATGTTCGTGCAGCGAAAAATGTCGGTGACAAACACCGCGATATGCTGGAGTTCGATGCATTGACCCTCGCCCCAATTGACCACCGTCTTATTGACAGATCAGCCCTCACGGAGGAAGAAAAATTATGGCTCAACACCTATCACGCGGACGTTCTTGGCAAAGTTAAACCGCTTGTCGATACGCGCACGGCAAGATGGCTTGAAAAGGCTTGTCGTCAGATATGATGACTGGATGCGTATACAACCTGTTGGTGCTAGAAACACCTGCTTCAATTATATTATAATGGTCTAAAAGACTAAGAGAAAATCATGCATCATTTTTCTCAGACAGAGATAATACTCGAAAAAATTATGTGGGCCGCGCGTCGACGCGAGTTCATTTCCTATCTGCAGCTTAATCAAGTACAAGGGATTGCTGACCAGGACTAGTCATTTGCATCTAGCCTTCTGATACACCACCTCGAACAGCTGACAAACAAATCCCGTCGCAGGGGCAAGCTGGTATTCTCATTTCTCGTTGTTGCGCGCAAAGAATTTGGAACCAGCAAACACACCATGCGCCGTCACCAGCAAATCACCCGCACATAGGGAGACAGCGCGCCTGCGGAAAAAGATATCGTGACCTTTATCAAGAAAGAGCAGATGCTATGCTTCGCCTAGGACATGGGGAAGGGCTGGCCGATACCGGAAGAAAAACTGGCTGAAAACCCACGCCACCCAGCCAGCAATGCCAAAGTTTAAGGCGCTCGGCGGCAGCGGTTGCAAAAACGTTAACGTCGAGAAGGATTATGATTTTTCGGCGAGTTTCAGCCAAGCCTGCTCATCCAAAATAGTTAGGCCTAACTCTTCGGCTTTTTTTCGTTTTGAACCTGCCCCCGGACCGACGACAACAATATCTGTCTTCGCCGATACTGAACCGGCCACCCGCGCGCCCAACATTTCAGCGCGCGCTTTTGCTTCTGCGCGCGAGACGGTTTCAAGCGTTCCGGTGAATACAATGATTTTTCCGGAAAGCACGCCGGAGCCTTCGGATTCAGCGAGCGAACTGGGCACAACACCGGCGGCAACCAGTGCCTCAAGCATGGCTCGGTTTTCATCCACAGCGAAAAATTGTTGTAACCCGTCAACCAGCGTGCGCCCGATGCCGTCAATATTTTCTAACGACTCGCGTATTTCTCCCCCTTCTGAGGCGAGCATCGCACCAGCCTTCTGGAATGCAGTCAGTGTTTTGAAATGCCGCGCCAATATGCGCGCCGTGGTTTCGCCCACATGGCGAATCCCCAAGGAAAAAATGAAGCGGTCGAGCGTAATGTCGCGCCGCTGGTCAATCGCATCGAAAAGTTTCAAGACACTGTCTTTCAGCGTGCCAACTTTGTCGCGCGCACCGGAAGTGTAGCGCCAGAAATCGGGTGGATCGTCGGTGTAACGCGCGCGCAGTGTAAAAATGTCATCGGGGGCACGCACCAAACCCGCTTCCCAGTAATCGTCAATCTGCTTATTGCCGAGCCCTTCAATATCCAGGGCCTGACGCGATACAAAATGTTTGAGCCGTTCTCGCGCCTGTGCTTCGCACGCCAGACCGCCCGTGCAGCGCAAAACAACATCTGTCTCACCGTCTTCCCGCAAATCTCGCATCGTCGGCGAGCCGCACGCCGGGCACGTTTTAGGAAACGAAAAAGGCACGGTTCCGATTGGGCGCGCATCATCCACCACGCTCACAATCTGGGGTATCACATCGCCCGCGCGCTGAACGACCACCGTATCGCCAATGCGGATATCCTTGCGCGCAATCTCATCAGCATTATGCAGTGTAGCATTGCTCACGCGCACGCCCCCAACCGTGACTTCCTGCAATTTGGCAACCGGCGTAAGCGCACCTGTTCGACCCACCTGAATGTCGATATCCTGCAGCACAGTTGTCGCCTGCTCTGCCGGAAATTTATGTGCTATCGCCCAGCGCGGCGCTCGCGATACAAAGCCTAGCCGACTCTGATAGTCGAGCGCATCAACCTTATAGACCATGCCGTCAACGTCATATCCCAAAAGCGCCCGACGCCCCTCAATATCCTGCCAATGCATCATCAATTCCTGCGCACCAGAACACACGCGTAACTCTGGATTAACGGCAAACCCCCAAGCGGCGAGTATCCCAATCATGCCGGATTGGGTTTGCGCGGGCAGGTCGGACATCTCACCCCACGCATAAGCAAAAAACCGCAAAGGCCGCCTGGCTGTGATGGTCGCGTCAAGTTGGCGCAAACTGCCTGCGGCCGCATTGCGGGGATTGGCAAATTCGGCTTTTCCGAATGATTTTTGGCGTTCATTGAGCGCGCCAAAATCTTCCGCACTCATATAAACCTCACCACGCACTTCCGCGACTTCTGGCGCACCTTCCGGCAGCGTGTGCGGAATGCCAGAAACAGTTTTCAGGTTTTCGGTAATATTTTCGCCCACGCGTCCATCGCCCCGCGTTGCACCACTTACCAGCAAGCCGTTTTCATAGCGCAATGACGCCGACAGACCGTCAATTTTGGGCTCGGAGGTGAAGAGAAGCTCTTGAATCTCGCCCAGCGTCAAAAACTTCCTAACACGTAGGATAAAGTCGTCAATATCTTCAGCGTCAAACGCATTGCCGAGCGACAGCATGGGCACACTATGCGTATACTTGGCAAATCCCCGCACGGGCGCCGCCCCGACACGTTCAGAGGGACTGTCATCGCGCATCAAGCCAGGAAAGCGTTCTTCGATATCAATATTGCGCTGCCGCAGAGCGTCATAGTCACCGTCGGAAATGCGCGGCGCATCTTCCTGGTAATAAGCCGCGTCGTGGACGGAAATTTCCCGTGCCAAAGCTTTCAGTTCCTCGGCCGCCTCTTCGCGCGTAAGATCCACGACCGGTTTGCTACGGCTCATCGCGCTTCGGCCTCCAGCAATTTACCTGCCGCAGCTCGTGCTTCCGGTGTAATGCTTGCGCCCGACAGCATGCGCGCAACCTCTTCAAGACGAGCTTCGGCGTCTAGCGCATTGACGCGCGTTACGGTCGCCTCCGACTGGCTGGTTTTCGACACTTTCCAGTGAAAATCACCACGTGCGGCCACTTGCGGCGAATGCGTCACAACGAGCACCTGACCAAGCTCGGCGAGTTTATGAAGACGTACGCCAACGGCTTCGGCCACAGCACCGCCGACGCCGGCATCCACCTCGTCGAAAATCAACGTGCCAACATGCCCGCTGCCTGCAAGGCTCACCTTCAGGGCCAGCATGAACCGAGCCAATTCGCCCCCCGATGCGATGCGCGCTATCGGACCCGGCGCCATGCCAGGATTTGTCGATGCTTCAAAAGATACTCGGTCGATACCATCCGCTCCGCCGGCCTCGATATCCCTTACATCGACACGGGTCTCAAAACGTCCGCCATCCAATTTCAGGGGCACAAGTTCACTGTTCACGCAATGATCAAGCTCGCTTGCCGCCTTGATGCGTGCCTCTGATATTTTCTTAGCGGCTTCGCGATAGGCGACGGTCGCCGTATCATATGCCGCTTCCATTTCCACCAACCGATCAGCACCGTCGTCAATGTCATTTAGTTGTTGTTCAAGTTGGGTCAAAACATCCGGCAGGTCATTACAGCCAACATTGTGTTTTCGCGCCGCCGCGCGCAAGGCGAATAATCTGTCTTCGACGCGCGCGAGTTCTGACGGATTATGCCGAATTTCGCTGGCCGCCGCATGCACAGCCTCGCGTGCTTCTGCCGCCTCAATCAATGCGCGGTCAAGCGCCGTCACGGCACCATTCAATTTTCCGGCGGCTTCCGGTGCCGCTTTTTCCAACCGTCGCAATGCCGCGTTCAGTGCTGTTTCCACGCCACCATCACCCCCCAAAAAATTGCGCGCTTCATCTAAATCGGCGGTAATTTTTTCAGCATTCATCAGCAATGTACGTTGATCGGCCAATGTTTCTTCCTCACCGTTATGCGGCTCCAACGTCTGCAACTCGGCCACGGCATTTTTCAGATAATCAGCTTCTTCCGCAGCCCGCGCCAAAGCCTCGCGATGTGATGCCAGGCGCCTCTCAAATTGTAATTTGCTGCTATGCAATTGTTCGAGCGCACGCACGTCTTCGTCAATACCGGCAAACTGGTCGAGCAAGCGACGCTGGGTGGCGGTGTCGGTCAATGCCTGACTTTCGTTCTGCCCGTGAATTTCCACCAAAGCGCTGCCGAGCTGGGCGAGCAGACCTACGCTGACAGGCGCATCATTACAAAAAGCCCGACTGCGCCCGTCGGCTGTCTGAATACGCCTCAGAATGAGTTCCATTGTGTCGGTTGGTATTCCGTTTTCCTCCAAAACTGCGAGCACAGCTTTATTTTCCGAGATATCGAACACCGCCGTAACGGTGCCTTGAGCGGCCCCATTGCGCACCAGACCGGCATCGCCACGCGCGCCTATTGCTAGGCCCAACGCATCCAGCAAAATGGATTTTCCTGCACCGGTTTCGCCAGTCAGCGTGCACAGATTGCCGTGCCAATCTAGATCGAGCTTATCGATAAGAACAATGTTGCGTATCGACAGTGATAGCAGCATTCGCGGCCCCTAAAAGACCTTGTCGAGAGCCCTGCTAATCCAGGATGAGGGGTCTTCCTCAGGGGTTAGCTCGCTGTCAACCAGAATCCGGTAACTGTCACGATACCAACGACTGTCGGGGAAATTATACCCCAGGACTGCGGCGGCATTTTGCGCCTCATTGTAAACGCCGAGCGAGAGAAAAACCTCAGTCAGCCGATGCAGGGCTTCTGGCACATGGGAGGTGCGGGGGAAGTTTCTGATAACATTGGAAAACCGCACCGAGGCCGCAGAATAATGCCCGCGCTTCAGATAATAACGGCCCACGTCCATTTCCTTGCCGGCCAAATGGTCGCTGGTGAGGTCGAGTTTCAAAATAGCATCACGGGCATAGTCCGATTCTGGAAAACGCCGGATTACGTCGACCAGCGCTTGCTGGGCCAATTCGGTTATCAACTGGTCGCGCTTGACGTCCGAGATCCGCTCATACTGGCACATGGCGATGAGATAATAGGCGTAGGCCGCGCGCTTATTGCCAGGGTAAAGCGCAATAAACCGGCGCGCTGTGAGAATGGCTTCGTCATATTTATTCTGCAAATAATAGGTGTAGGCAGCCATAACCATGGCACGGCGCGCCCAAATGGAATAGGGGTGCTGACGCTCAACTTCATCAAATTGCTGTGCTGCACTGATGAAATTACCGCGCTCCAATTCGTCAAAAGCCTCGTTGTATATCTGTTCGACAGGCCGTTCGATATATTCTGCGATTTCCGAATTATTCGCACCGCAAGCCGACAACACGCCGCACACAGCACATACAGTTAATAATTGTTTCCACGTCATAATGAGATAGCGTACCACGGTCCAAAAAGAGCCAATGAGCGATAGTTTTACAGCATTGAAGGAACGGATGCCAGTAGAGAGAAGGCGTAAAAAACGCGATTCTATTCGGCTGCGAGGATTTTGTCCGCACCAGACAGGTTGACAAGATCGAAGGCGTCCGCCTCAAGGAACAGAGCGTGCAGAAGCTTGTTATGTAGTGCGTGGCCCGATTTATACCCTCGATACCGACCGATCAGAGGAAGGCCAAGCAGATAAAGATCGCCAATGGCATCCAGAAGTTTGTGCTGCACAAACTCTTTTGGGGACCGCAAACCTTCTTCATTCATGACGACATCACCATCAACCAAAATGGCGTTTTCAATGGAGCCGCCCAGTGCAAGCCCCGCGCTGTGCATGGCTTCAACCTGATGCAACATACAGAAAGTACGCGCACCAGCGACATTCACACCAAAATTTTCGGTCATAAGGTCAAGCTGATAGGCCTGACGCCCGATTGCGCCGCTTTGAAAATCAATCTCAGATTCGAAAACACATCCGTCTTCGGGCAGCAATTCGCAATAGCCGTCACCTTGCGATACTCGTACCGGCTTCTTGACGCGCAAGGCCCGACGCACTGCGTCTAATTTAACAATACCGACACTTTGCATCAAATCGACAAAGGGTTTGGCGCTGCCATCCATAATCGGCACTTCCGGCCCGTCGATTTCAACGATGATATTATCGACCCGCATACCGGCCAGCGCCGCCAACAAATGTTCAATCGTGCCAACCACATGCCCGTGGCTGTTGCCGATTTTGGTTGACAGGGTGACATCACATACGCTGCCGAGCAGGGCGGGAATGGATGCCTCATCACGATCGGCAATATCTGTACGGTTAAAAACAATGCCAGTGTCTGCAGCTGCCGGAACTAGCCGCATGGTCAATTCCGCGCCCGAATGCAACCCAACGCCCCGACAAGAGACAGCCGCGCCCACTGTTGTCTGCTGCGCTTTAAACTGCTGAATATCTGGTGCTCCGGCAAAAGCAACAGCTGGGAAGCGCTCGTGTATCTGAGCAATTGTGGCAGGGGGTGGTGCCATACTGCGTTTATCCTTGGTTTCAATTACTTTACTGAAGCGTGTTCTACAAAAGCAACTAACCAAGTTCAAATAACAGATTATTGCCTAATATTACGGCCTTGTAACAAAGCTAACCAAATCGCCTCACCGAGGTCGAAAAAAGAATTCAGGATCGAAAAAAGCCCGGACACAAGGTCCGAACTTTCCCCTTATATTTTACCTACGCAAGAAGGCCGGAATATCTAACTGGTCGGCCTCGTAAGACGTATTCATGCTCGGCGCGGTCTGCATCTGCGTTTGCACCACGGGTGCTTGCTCGGCAATCGTCGGTGTCGGCGCCACAGAATTCACTGAAACTTGTGGTGCCGGCAGTTCCGGCATTTCGATTTTTGCCGCAGGAGCAGTTGCTTCAGGTGTATCGAGGTCCAGTGTCGGTTCCTTCTGCGCAGGTGCCGCAGCCACCATTGGCATCGGTTCAGCGGGTATCGCTTGAGGCGCATCGAGAATTGCTGCCGGACGTTGATCCGGTGTCGGCGCATCATCAATATCGCGTCCGGCAGTCTCAGCCGTTTCCTCAAGACGCGGCTCGATCCGCTCATTATCCTCCAAGGGCTTTGCCTCATCTGTCGGGTCGGTAGCCAGATGGCTTTCTTCCTTCGGTGGCTGGCGGTTGGTGCCCAACACACGGTCAAGAAATGAACGCGAGCGTTTTGACACTTCGCGCCGCGGCGCCAGTTTCGGCTCACGCAGAAAACCCGGAAGTTCCCCATCATCAGCTTCTTCGGCAATCTCCTGAGCTTCTGCCGCAGGTTGCGGCTCTGCAATTTCCGCAACATCTTCAACCGCAGGTTGCGCAGCATCGGCTTGCATGAAGGATGGCAATTCGCTGCTCGCCCCGTCACCCTCGATTTCTTGCGGCTCGGCAGAGGGATAATCCTGAATTTGTTGACCCATATTGATCACCTCGCCACGCGTGACGGGGCGCAATTTGGATTTTGCCCCCGCCTCAATACCGGTAGCGACAACGGAGACCCGCACCATGCCTTTCAGATTATCGTCGAAGGTTGAGCCGATGATGATATTGGCGTTTTCGTCAACCTCATCCTTGATGCGGTTGGCGGCCTCATCAACCTCATACAGCGTCAAGTCTTCACCGCCAGAAATACTGATCAACAGACCGTTGGCCCCGCTCATCGAAACATCATCAAGCAACGGATTTGCAATCGCGGCCTCAGCAGCCTCGATGGCACGGTTGTCGCCTTCGGCTTCGCCCGTGCCCATCATGGCTTTGCCCATTTCGTCCATAATGGTTTTGACATCGGCAAAGTCGAGATTAATAAGACCTGGCTTGATCATCAAATCGGTAATGCCGGACACGCCCGAATGCAGAACCTCATCAGCCATTGCAAAGGCTTCGGCAAATGTCGTCTGGGCATTGGCGATACGGAACAAGTTCTGGTTCGGGATGATAATTAGCGTATCAACCTCCTTGGCCAATTCGTTTATGCCTTCATTGGCCGACCGCATGCGCCGTGTGCCTTCAAAATCGAAGGGCTTGGTCACCACACCGACGGTCAGCACACCCAATTCGCGTGCGGCGCGGGCAATCACGGGTGCCGCACCGGTGCCGGTGCCCCCGCCCATGCCGGCTGTCACAAAGGCCATATGCGAGCCCTGCAACATGTCGACGATTTCAGCCATCGACTCCTCGGCCGCCTGACGCCCGACCTCCGGATTTGAGCCGGCACCCAATCCTTCAGTGAGCTTGCTGCCCATCTGAATTCGGCGATCGGCCTCGCTGGCCGCAAGTGCCTGTGCGTCGGTATTGGCGACGACAAAATCGACGCCTTCCAGCCCTGCGCTCACCATATTATTGACTGCATTGCCACCAGCGCCCCCGATTCCAAACACGACAATACGGGGTTTAAGTTCCCTTTTCGGTGGAACGGTAAGATGAATACTCATGGCGTTCTCCTTTTCTACTCGTTCGTGTTGGGCATGTTTTCCAAAGTTGAAAGAGCATGCGGCCCTGCGCCCAATATCCAGGTAGTGCATGCTCCCGACAAGCTCTCATCGCCCGTCACAGGTGGCCCCAGGCCATTTAAATACGCTGATACAAATATGCGTTGCATTAAAAGTTCCTCCTCAGCCAAGTCGCCAGTCGACCAAGCGGCCCGCCGACATTTTCAGAAACAAGTGCGGCGTCTGCATGTTGACGCCCGGCATAATTCAAAAGACCAGCACATGCCGCAAAAGATGGGCTGGCCGCCGCCTCTGGCAGACCCGAAAGCCGCATCGGAAAACCGAGGCGTGGCTGCCGGTCAAGTATTGTCTGCGCCAATTCTGGCACGCCGGAAAGCTGCGATGCGCCACCAGTCAACACCACACGGCGACCCGCCAGATGCGCCATACCCGAGCTTGCGACCCGCGCCTCAATCATTTCGAAAGTTTCTTCAAGACGCGGGCGAATAATTTTCGTCAGCTCACTGCGCGGCAACATCTGAGTCTCACCGTCATTTACAGGCAGCTCAAACTGTTCGCGTTCATTGTCAGACGAAGCCAGCGCGCTGCCGTAAAGCGTTTTGATACGCTCGGCAATCGGCAGTGCTACATTCAATCCACGGGCGATATCGGTGGTGATATGATGACCGCCCACCGGCACAACGCCCGTATGCACAGGCGCACCTTCATAGAATATCGTGAAGCTAGTGGTGCCGCCGCCCATATCAAGGTGCAATGTGCCTAGGTCAATTTCATCCTGCATCAAGGTCGACAGCGCGCTAGCATAAGGCGTGACCACGAGTTTGTCACAAACAAGGTGGCATTGCTCAACGCATGCCAACAGGTTTCTAATCGGCCCCACAGGGGAACTAATAAGATGCAACGTCACACGCAATTCCTGACCATACATGCCTCTGGGGTCGGTTATCACCGCGCTGTCATCGACATAATAGGCTACCGGAATGGCGTGCAGAATTTCGTGGTCCTCCGACCAGAATTTTTCGCATGCGTGACGCAGGGCCAGTCCCATATGGTCGGCATTGACGGCCTGCCCGTGTAACGGCACATGCGCCTCGCAAATCTGGCTTGAAATCCGGCTCGCCGACACACCTATAATTATGCTTCGTACCTCGACACCTGCCATGCGCTCGGCGGCATCCACAGCGGCGCGCAAACTGTCTTCGGCGGCGCGCATGTCGGTAATCTGCCCAGCCTGCAATCCCTCCGATATTTGATGCCCGAAACCGGCGATGCGCATCATCCGGTTGGGCGCATTGTCTTCGGCGGTTTCGGCAATCAAACAGGCCACCTTGTTGGTACCGATATCGAGGGCAGCAAGGGGCCCGCGCCGCATTGAAACGGCTCCGTGCCTGCCGAATTGGTTATGTTTTACAGGACGGGTCACGAGCGCTTCTCCCATTTGGGCCTTGGCGGTGCCGCGCGCGAAGTTTCGCCTATAGGGCGCAGCAAGATGCGGTCGGGCAAACGAAGGTCGATACTCTGTTTCTCGACCGCCAGAATTCGCCGCTCGCCTTCTAGGTCCATCAGGCGGCTGAGGGCATTTTTCACGTTTTTGGCTGGCAAATGCACGGCCCCGCCATGATCCAATGTCAAGCTCCAGCGTCTACCACCTATCCATTCGGCGGCAACTAGCCGATTGCGGATAACCGGATAATCTTGCAACATATCCATCAGCGCTTGTGCACGAATGGGCGCACCCGAACCGGACAGCACCGGCAAATGTTCGAAGGTTTGAAGGTGATTGCGGATAATGACATCGCCATTTTTGTCGATCAGCGCGATTTTGCGCCCCTCTTCATACAGCGCGAAGGGTTCGTGTTCTCGAATCTGCAAATGAATAATGCCCGGCAGGCGTCGCACCACCGTTACATTATGTACCCATGGCAATTTTTTGATACGCGTTTGCATTGCGTCCAAATCCACCTGCAAAATTGGCATGCCGGCATCAATTTGTGTGACTGCCAGCAAGTCTTCTCTCTGAGTACGGCGACGCCCCTCCACGGTAATGTCCATGACATGAAGGCCAGCTTTGGCGGATGCCTCAAAGAAACCATCACGCAAATAATTCGCCGTCGGACGGGTCAACTCGGCGGTGAAAATACCGACCAGAACCAAAACCAGAATACCGATCAAACTCGCCAGACCGAGCCGCCAATTTGGGAAAATCCTTGCTACAAGCTTACTTAATGGTGCGATCAGCACGAAAGATGTCGCACGCATCAAGCGTTCTTTAGGAGTACGTTTTTTTATAAACGATCTCACCTTGGACATGAGGCATCCTCCACAATCCAAGTCACCAAATTGTCATATGACATGCCGCGTGCTTCGGCCATTTCTGGCACCAGCGACAGGGGCGTCATGCCCGGCTGGGTGTTGATTTCAAGCAGCGCCAATGTCGGCCCGTCAGGGTCGAAGCGGAAATCGGCCCGTGTCACACCACGGCACCCCAGCACACGATGGGCCATCAGTGTGACCGCCTGAATTTCGCCGGATAAGGAAGCGGGAATGTCAGCGGGCAAAATGTGCGCCGAGCCGCCCTCATCATATTTCGCGCGATAATCGTAAAAGCCGTTGGTCGGCACAATTTCCATAACATCTGTGGGCGCATCATCCAGCACGGCACAGGTTAATTCGCGACCGGCAATATAGGCTTCGACCATTGCGGCATCGTGATATCCCCAGCCAGAGTCGGTCAGCGTGTCGGGCAAATCGTTTGCGCCTTCAGGAACGATATGCACGCCGACACTGGAACCCTGATTGACCGGCTTGACGACATAAGGCGGGTCCAGCGGATGGTCGATGCATGACCCGCGCATGACCAATAGCGAGGGGGCCACCGGCAAACCAGCATCGGCAAATATCTTTTTCGACAAGTGCTTGTCCATAGCCATGGCCGAAGCGCGAACGCCAGAATGTGTATAGGGAATGGCCAAAACTTCCAACAGGCCCTGCACCTCGCCATCTTCCCCTCCTACGCCGTGAAGCGCGTTGAAACAAACATCGGGGGCAAGCTCTGTCAGGCGCGTGGCCAGATCACGGTCAACATCGATTGGTGTGACCTGATAACCACTGCGTTGCAGTGCCTCGGTGCATTTTTGACCGGAAATAAGACTGATTTCACGCTCCGGCGACCAGCCTCCCTGTAATACCGCGATATGCGATTTAGGCGCCATCAGCCACCTCCCCGATCCGCCGGATTTCCCAATCGAGATCAATGTCACTGGTTTCCAGTACTCGCTGGCGTACGGTTTCGCCCAGTGTCTCAATGTCGGCAGCGCTGGCGTTGCCGTGATTAATAAGGAAATTGCAATGCAGTTCGGAAACTTGCGCCTCGCCGACACGCAAGCCCCGACATCCGGCATCATCAATAAGTTTCCAGGCCTTTGGCCCGTTAGGGCTAGCCCCGCCCGGATTTTTAAATGTGCTGCCGCCCGTGCGCGATTTGACTGGCTGGGTGGTGCCGCGCTTGTCGGCAATCTCGTCCATTTGCGCCGTGATAACGTTTGCGTCGGCAGGAACCCCCCGAAAAACCGCCGCCGTGTAGATAATCGGATCCGGGTAGCCGTTTGTGCGGTAGCCAAGGTTAAGCGCATCGGGCGTCAGTTCGCGTTTATCCCCGTCCAAAGTGATGGCTTCAACCCGCACCAGCACATCTGCAGTCTCGCGACCATAGGCGCCGGCGTTCATTGCCACCGCGCCGCCGATACTACCCGGGATGCCGCTAAGAAATTCAAACCCTGAAAGTCCGGCACCGGCGGCTGTTGAGGCCACCCGCACATCAAGCGCGCCAGCTCCAGCGCGAATATCCGTTTCGCCATCGCAGGCAATGTCGGCAAAGCCACTACCGAGGCGAATGACAACACCTCGCACACCGCCATCGCGCGCCAGTGTGTTGGAACCCGCGCCCAAAACAGTGACCGGAATATCCGCCGCCAGATTTTTCAAAAATGCACTCAGATCATCAGCATCTGTCGGGAGGTAAATGACATCCGCTGCGCCTCCAACCCGAAACCATGTGAGCCCACTCAAAGACTTCTCGGTAATATATTTTCCGTTTACCTCAGGCAAATCGTCGGGCTTAACATAAGCGCGTGTTATTTGCGGCTTTGGATTATTCGCATGCGAACTCATGCCGCCACCTCCGCTAAACGTGTCGGAAGTTCATGCGCAATGCGCGTGATGCTGCCCGCGCCCATGCACACCACAATGTCTCCAGCAGCGATAATCTCGGACAACGCGGGTGCGAGCGCATCATCATCGGCTAAAGCCAAGGCATGACGGTGTCCATGTGCCCGCAAGCCCTCAACAAGACGCTCGGCATCAAAACCCTTGATCGGCTCTTCTCCGGCGGTGAAAACCGGCAGAACAAAAACCACATCGGCGGCATTCATACAGCTACAGAAATCGGCGAACAAATCACGCAGGCGCGTATAGCGATGCGGTTGCATGACAGCGATGACGCGTCCGCCTGCCGCATTGCGGGCGCTGCCCAGAACAGCAGCAATCTCGACCGGATGGTGAGCATAGTCGTCAAAAATATCGACATCACGCACCTTGCCGACATGCGAGAAACGGCGCATGACACCGGCAAAACCTGAAAATGCCGCGCGGATTTGTTCCGGTTCGGCGCTCACCTCCAGCCCTGCGGCAATCGCCGCCAGCGCATTTTGCAGATTATATGTCCCCGCCATAGGCAGGTACAACTTCGACATGACCGCTTGCGTATCGTTCTGACGGTCTCGGTAAATAACGTCAAACTCCTGTGCAAACCCGCGTGTGGTGATATTTGTTGCCTGAATATCAGCCTGCTCGTTCAGCCCATAAGTGACGATGCGGCGGTCTTGCACCTGACCCATCAGCGCCGCCACTTCTGGATGGTCGAGACACACAATGCCGGCACCATAAAACGGAATATTCTGCATGTAGCGCACAAACGCATCGCGCAAGTTTTCAAAACTGCCGTAATGCTCCAAATGTTCAGGGTCAATATTGGTGACAATGCCTATGGTTGAAGGCAGGCACACAAAAGTGCCGTCGCTTTCATCGGCTTCAACTACAATCCAGTCGCCCGAACCAAGCCGCGCATTGGTACCATAGGCGTTGATAATGCCGCCATTGATAACGGTAGGATCGAGCCCCGCAGCATCAAGCACAGCGGCAGCCAGCGAGGTTGTGGTCGTTTTGCCATGCGTACCGGCGACCGTCAGGCAGGGTTTCAGGCGCATGAGTTCGGCCAGCATTTCGGCGCGGCGAACCACGGGAATGTGGCGCGCGCGCGCGGCGCGCATCTCGACATTGTCTTGTGCAACCGCCGACGACACGGCGACGACACCCGCACCGGCAATATTTTCCTCGCGATGACCGATCATTATGGGCACACCAATATCCGACAGCCTGCGCGTGTTGGCATTCTCTCCCAAATCACTGCCTTGCACCTCAAAACCCATGACATGCATCACCTCGGCAATGCCGCTCATGCCAATGCCGCCAATGCCAACAATATGCACCCGCCCGAAGGGGCGCAATGTGCGCGGCGGTGCGGCAGGGCTTTGGGTCATTGTCTTTTCTCCTTGCCGGCGGAACTGTCGCTTTTGATGAGCGACATGGCATAGCGACACAGACGCAAATCGGCATCCGGCCGCGCCAGCGACAATGACCGCGCCGAGGCGGTGTTCAACAGCTCAATATTCACCATCAATTCATTCAGTTTTCCCGACAGCCATTCGGTCGTAAATTCGGTTTGGCTGACCATCCAAGCGCCGCCCTTTTCGTTCAGTTCGCGCACATTATGTGCCTGATCCTGATCCAGAGAACCCGGCAAGGGCACAATAATGGCCGGCGCACCCAGCAGCGAAAGCTCACACACTGTCGAGGCACCGCCGCGACAAATGACCAGATGCGCGCGCCGCATGCGGGCGGGTAAATCATCGAAAAAATCTCGAATTTCGGTATAAACGCTGATTTCCCCATAGGCCGCGAGTGTTTTTGCCATATCTGTCCGGCGTACCTGATGCACAACACGCAGGCGCGCTTTCAAATCTGCCGGCAATTCGCCGATCGCCGCAGGCACCGTATCGGCAAAAACGCTTGCACCCTGACTGCCACCGAAAATCAGCAATTCAAACGGGCGCGAGGCATTAAGGTAACGATAGCCGCCACGCGCCGCTGTCAGAACATCATTGCGCACAGGATTGCCGACTTTGCGGGTTCTTGTTTTTGTCGATTTTGATATACCGCGCGTGCCGCCAAAACTTGTTGCCAGATGCGCGCCGAGACCACACAGCACGCGATTAGCTCGTCCCAATACGGCGTTTTGTTCATGGATTAACACCTGTCGCCGAAGTACTTGCGCGGCCAGTGCCGGGGCAAACGACGGGTAACCGCCAAAACCTACAACAATCGAGGGCTTGAGCCTCAGCACGAGATGAACCGCCTGAACGAAAGCGAAGATTATTTTCAATATATTCCACGGGAAAAGCCATATTTTATCGCCAAATATCGTTGCCGCCGCGAGCTTGTGAACGGGCATTTCTTCAAGTTGAGAAAGATAGGTCAGACCGCGCGCATCCGTTGCCAGATGTACTTCATGGCCCTTTTCCTTCATGCGGCGCGCCAAGGCACTGGCCGGAAACAAATGTCCGCCTGTGCCACCGGCCGCAAGCAGCACCACTTCGCTTCGGATGTTCTGCTTCTGGTTCAAGAGCGACCTCCGAATTGCGCGTGAAGCGTCACGCCGCTTATGGGGCGCGCCAGCATCTGGTCGTGTGATCTGCGCCGCGACAGCGCCACCAACATGCCCATGGTGAACGCCGAGGCGATAAGCGACGAGCCACCATAGGAAATAAATGGAAGTGTCATGCCTTTGGACGGCATCAGATTGAGGTTAACAGCAAGATTGATAATGGCCTGCAATCCGAACAGACAGGTCAGCCCCGCCGCCGCCAGTTGAATCCAATGCTCGCGCTCTGCGCGCAGCCGCGACAGCGCGCGCAAGATAATTACGGCGAACACACAGATAATAAAGCCGCCGATCAGCAAGCCGCCCTCTTCGGCGGCAACCGCGAACACATAATCCGAATGTGCGTCAGGCAAAATTGATTTGACGCGCCCGTCGCCTGGCCCGACACCCACAATGCCGCCGGATTTGATCGCATCCATGGCTTTGTCGACCTGATAAGTGTCGCCGCTCGACGGGGTGATGAATCGATCAACGCGGCTGGAGACATGCGGCTCGGTGGCATAAAGATACACGCCCGTGGCAATACCCAAAATACCCAACACGGACAACAGGCGCAAAGAGCCACCCGCAAGAAAATACATGCACATCCAGACAAGACCCATCAGCGTCAACTGGCCAATATCGGGCTGGCCTGCTAGCAACACACAGCACATTACGAGGAGAGTAAAGGCACCTATCAGCGCATGGCTGTCGAAGCGGGTTTTGTGAAGGGCAAAAAGTTGCGCCGTCACGACAACAAAAGCAGGCTTCAGAATTTCAGAAGGCTGAACCGAAACACTGGCGATAATCAACCAACGGCTGGCACCCTTGGCGGAAGTGCCGACAAACAGAGTGGCCACAACACCGACAAAAGCTGCGATAAAACTCACCAGCGCCAACATGCGCACCAGGCGCGGATTCAGCATAGAGACGGCGAAAAACACACCCAGCGCCAGTGTGAGAAATGTCAATTGTTTGTTGGCGAAATAATAAATCGGCTTGCCGATATGTTGGGCCACGGCGGGGCTGGCGGCAAGGGCCATCAGATATCCCAAACCGATCAGCACAACCACGGCGGCAACAAGCCAGCGGTCGACGGTCCACCACCATTGCGCAAGTGGGCTTTTATCGGTGCGGGCGAAAAATCTCAACATGGCGCGCCCTCATAAGCTGAAGTTTGCTCAGACTGCCATTTAGCAATCGCAGCGCAAAAAGCATCGCCTCGCGCCTCAAAATCAGGGAACTGATCAAACGAGGCACAGGCTGGCGACAGCAAAACCGCCGCTTGTGCCGGGCTACCTGTGACATCCCTTTTGGCGGCATCTGCGCGCGCATGGTTGGCGGCATCGTAAACGGCTTTATCAAGCGTTCCGCTGATATGGCAAACGAAATGGCCTTCAAGCAGACTTTTAAACTGCGCGGCGGCTTCGCCGATCAAGAAGGCCGCGCGCACATTTTTATAAAACGCATCAAGCCCCAACAGGCCATTGTCTTTTGCGCGACCGCCGACAATCCAGTAAATATTCTCATATGCGGCGAGCGCTTGCCGCGTCGCCTCGGCATTCGTCGCCTTGCTGTCATTTACGAAGATCAAATTTTTGTAATTTCCAACCGGTTGCAGGCGGTGGGCAAGCCCCGGAAAATCTTCCAAAGCCTGTTGCAGGTCTTTCATGCCATGACCCAAAGCCCCAAGCACGGCGGTGGCGGCGGCAGCGTTTTGCCCGTTATGGGCCCCTCGCAAAGCGGGTGCATATTCTAGATTGGCAAGAACATCTTTACCCGCCACCAGCGCACCATCGCGCCAGCAGATATCTGCATCACCGGAGGCCGCAATGCGGCAAACCTGCTGGCCCGATGCATGCAATGCATCGGCAATAATGCGGCTTTCAGCGTCATCGCACCCAATGACGGCGGTGGCATGTGGCGCCAGCATGTCAAAAAGACGAGATTTAGCCGCGACATATCCGGCCATGTCGCCATGCCGGTCGAGGTGGTCGGGACTGAGATTTGTCAGCACCGCAACATCAGGTGTGAGCGTTTCCACCAGGTCAATTTGATAGGAAGAAAGCTCCAGCACATAGACGGTCGGCGCGCCTTGCGCCGGCATATCAAGGTCCAGCACCGCATGGCCGATATTACCGCCGAGCCGCACCGCGGCCCCGCGGGTCGCCAGAAGATGCGCGATGAGCGCGCTAGTTGTCGACTTGCCATTCGTGCCCGTGACCGCGACGATTTTGGGGTGTTCCGCCATATTGCACACGGCGGCGGCAAATAATTCAACATCGCCCAGCACCGGTACGTCAGCGGCGCGAGCCGCCTTTACAACGGCGTGCGGCTGCGGATGGGTGAGCGGCACACCGGGGCTTAGAACCAAGCGGGCCGGGGCACCAAATTCGGTTTCCAAATCTCTGATTTGGGCACCGGCTTTTTCGGCCTCCGCCCGCTGGTCGCCATTTTGGTCCCAAGCACTCACCCTGTTGCCGGCGGCTACAAGCGCACGCACGACCGACAGGCCTGAGCGCCCCAGCCCGAACACTGCGGTTTCACCGTGATATTTGGGAAGTGTAATCATGACGCCCTATCGCAGTTTCAACGTTGCCAGCCCGATCAGCGCCAGCACCACGGATATGATCCAGAAGCGGATCACAATTGTGGATTCGGCCCAGCCGCGCTGTTCGAAATGATGATGCAGAGGTGCCATCGCAAAAACTCGCCTTCCTGTCAGCTTGAAAGAGGCGACCTGAACAATCACCGACACGGCTTCCAGAACAAACAAGCCGCCAATAATCGCCAGCACAATTTCGTGTTTTGTCGCCACAGCAATGGCGCCCAGCGCGCCGCCGAGCGCCAATGAGCCCGTATCACCCATAAACACCATAGCGGGGGGGGCATTGTACCAGAGGAAACCAAGACCGGCCCCGATGAGTGCCGCGCACAGCACGGCCAGTTCACCTGCACCCGGCACAAAATGCACCTGTAGATAATTGGCAAAAATTGCATGGCCGACGAGATAGGCAATTAGGCCGAAGCTGGCCGAAGCAATCATCATTGGCACAATCGCCAGGCCGTCCAGACCGTCGGTCAGATTAACCGCATTGGAAGACCCGACAATGACAAACATGCCGGCCAGTACAAACAGGGGTAGGCCAAAGGGCAAAAGCACATCTTTGAAAAATGGGATGGCATAGCTGGTGGCCAGCGGCTGCGGCAAAATTGTTGAGATTGCCAACACCGCGACAAGGGCGATCATCGCCTCCAGCACAATTTTGACGCGGCCCGACACCCCGGCGCTTGAACCGCCGCGCACTTTTAGAAAATCATCGGCAAAACCGACAAGTCCGAAACCCAACGTTGTCAACGACACGATCCACAGATAAGAGTTGCTCAGGTCACCCCACAGCAATGTCGAGGCCAAAACCGCAAGCAGAATAAGCAAGCCCCCCATGGTCGGCGTGCCGACCTTGGTGACGAGATGCGATTGTGGCCCGTCTTCGCGAATCGGCTGGCCCTTGCCCTGGCGCATACGCAGATTGTCGATAACCCAGGGCCCCAGAATAAAACTGATAATCAGCGCCGTCATAACGGCACCGCCGGCCCTGAAGGTGATATAGGAAAACAGATTGGCACCGGGAACAGACCCCTTTAGCGACATCATCAATTCATACAGCATCGCGTTGCTCCCCTTGTTGACCCGCACGCACGGTTTTGGCCCCGAGCAGCGAAGCGACAACTCGGTTCATCTGGCTAGCATGCGAGCCTTTGACCATAACGATATCGCCGGCGCGAATTTCCGCCTGTAGAATATTTGTCAGCGCATCGGTTGAAGGGGCGTGTATGCCCTTGCGGTCGGGCGGCAGATTGGCAAACATGTGCGCCATTTGCGGGCCGCAACTGAAAACCAGATCGATATCCACCGAATCCATAAGTCCGGCAATATCCATATGCAGATCTTTTGAGGACTCGCCCAGTTCCGCCATGTCACCAAGAACGGCAATGCGGCGGCCCTGTCCGAGCCTCGGCACAAGACCCAGTGCTTTAATGGCCGCCGACATGGACGCCGGATTTGCGTTGTAGCTTTCATCGATCAACACGCATGGGCCACCGGCAACATCCAGCATATGACGTCGCCCGCGCCCGCTTAGTGCCTCGACTTCGGCCAGTGACAAGGCGGCGAGCGCAAGATCAGCACCAGCGGCCTGAACAGCGCCCAAAACGGCCAGACTGTTACTCACATGGTGAGCACCGGGTGTGCCGACCTTGAAGGTGACTTCCGCACTGCCAATGCGTCCGCTGACACAACTGCATGTTTCGTGCAGGTAAATTTTGCTGGTGACAATATCCGGTGGCTCGGATGCCGCCGCCATCTCATTCGTGCTGAAGCGGCGAATATCTGCAATGCCTCGAGCCTCAGCCAATTCGACAAGCAGATCGATATGCGGGTTGTCTGCGGGGATGACAACTGTGCCACCCTCGACCACATCATTGGCCATATCATTGAAAATCTCGCCCTTGGCGCGCGCGATATCGGCTTCCGAGTCAAAATGTTCAATATGCGCCGTTCCAACATATGTGATGATGGCGCAATGCGGCCGCACCATGCGCACCAGTGCATCAATCTCACCGGCATGGTTCATGCCGACCTCGAAAACCCCGTAGGCGCAATCTTGAGGCATGCGCGCAAGGCTCAACGGCACACCGATGTGATTGTTGAAGGATTTTTCCGAAGCAAAGGTTTCGCCCGACTTTGAAAGCGCCAGCCTGAGCGCTTCTTTAACACTCGTTTTGCCGACACTTCCTGTAACAGCGGTAATATAGGCGCCACTGCGCGCTCGCGCGGCATGGGCAAGTGCTTCCAAGGCGGCTGGAACATCATCGACTTCAACCAGCGGCCCGGCCGCTTTCATAAAGTCAATCTTGCCGCGACAAACGAGTGCGGCCGTTGCTCCGGCGGCAAAGGCGGCATCCACAAAATCATGGCCGTCGCGCCCCGACCCGGGCAATGCAACAAAAAGATCGCCCGGCTCCAAACTGCGCGTATCAATCGACACACCGCTGACCGTGAACGGCGCGGTGCAATGGGCCTGTGTCGCCTCTGAAATTTGTTCATCTGTCCACAAAACAGGCGGGATCACGGGCGTACCTCCAAACCGACATGCTCGGCAATGACAGTGACATCATCAAAGGGCAAAATTGTGTCCCCGATAATTTGACCCTGCTCGTGCCCCTTTCCCGCAACCAGAACAATGTCGCCCTCCCGCGCCGCGTCGATGGCGGCTGATATAGCTTCGCGGCGATCGTCAAATTCCAATGCGTCGGGACAGGTATCCATGATGGCGCGGCGGATATCGGCCGGGCTTTCGGAGCGCGGATTATCATCCGTCACGAAAACCAGATCGGCCCCTTTAGCGGCAATCGCCCCCATTTGCGGACGCTTGCCAGTGTCGCGGTCGCCGCCGCAACCAAACACCAGCAATACGCGGCCTTCATCTCTCACATGTTGTCGCACGGCCAAAAGTGCCGCCGACAACGCATCGGGCGTGTGGGCGTAATCGACATAAATCGCCGCGCCCTGGAAAATTCCAGCAAGGTGCATGCGACCGGCGACACCCTGCAATCTGTTGCAGGCACCCGCCATTTGCTCGAAATCTAGCCCACTATGCAGACCCAACCCCATGGCAACTTCCAAATTTTCGACCTGAAAATCACCGATCAGTGGCACATGTACATCGACCCTGTTGCCAGCTTCTTCAATGACCAGCACCATGCCGTCGGGCGCGCGCGTGGCGACCAAAATTTTGAGCGCCGCATGTAAACCGCCGACCGGATAAACTTGGCGCCCTTTAGCGCGCGCGGCCTCCGCCAGATCGGGGGCCATTCGCCCGCGCATTTGCACAACAGCTACGCCGGCCGGTTTCAGAATTTCTGTAAACAAGCGCACCTTAGCCTCAAAATAACGTGCCGTGTCGCCGTGATAATCCAGATGGTCGCGGGTGAGATTGGTAAAGCCCGCAACATCGCAATCCAGCCCGTCAACACGATGCTGGGCCAGCGCATGGCTGGAAACTTCCATCGCCAAATGGTCAATGCCGCGGGCATAGAGATCGCGCAGGGCCGCATGCAGTGTTACCGGATCGGGTGTGGTGTGGTCTATCGGGCGGGTGAATTCTTGCGTCACCACACCCAATGTGCCGAGGCTTGCCGCCGACAGACCGGCTTCTGTCCAGAACTGGCGCAAAAACGCCGCCGTTGATGTTTTACCATTCGTTCCAGTTATGCCGACCGTGCATTCGGGGCGGAAGGCGAAAAAGCGCCCTGCCAGCTCAGCCAGCGCCCGACGTGGGTTTTCATCGTAAAGAACCGGAACCGACAGACCCGCATCTGGTTGCGCGGTCAAAATCGCAGCCGCACCTTGCGCGACGGCTTGAGCAACAAATCTGTTGCCGTCTACATGTTCACCCGGCAGGGCGGCAAACAAATATCCCGGCGCGACAATTCGGCTGTCAGCCGTCAGGCCGGTGATTTCCACATCGGCGTGGGCCGCATCGCATTGCATGTTTTGGGATAGCAAAGCCTCAAGGCGCATGGGGCACCTCCGCTTTGAGAGCCAAGGTCGGCACGCCCGCCTGCACTGCCATTTTTTCATGCGCTTGAAGGGGCTTGTGCGAGGCAGGCCGCACACCCAAGAGTGGGGCGGCACGGGCTATGATTTCAGCTGCTGTTGGTGCCGCATTCCAGCCCGCAAGAGTCAGATTGTGGCTTTCCGGAATACCCTGCGGCTCGTCGAGCATCACCAACAGCGCATAACGCGGATCGGAATAGGGAAACGCGCCGAGAAAGGATGTAATGAGCGCGTCATCGTCATATCCGCCGTGCGCAGGCTTGTTGGCCGAACCCGTTTTGCCGATTACATCATAGCCCGGCACATTGGCTTTCTTGCCAGTACCGATTGTAACGACATCGCGCATCATGTCTCGCAAAACCAGACTGGTCGGCTCCGATATGACACGGGTTCCAACGGGCATGTCGGTGGGCGTCAGGCGCGGCGGGTATAACACCCCGCCATTTACCATCGCTGCGCCCGCAACCAGTGCATGCAACGGCGTGACAGAAAAACCGTGACCGAAGGAGGTCGTTGCCCGCTCTATATCCGTCCAGCGTGCGGGCATGAGTGGTGCGCCGGTTTCGGGCAACTCAAATTGCAGGCGCTGGGTGAAGCCCAGTTTTTTCATAAAGTCGTAATGGGCGACATCCGACACGCGCAGCGCCAATTGCACCGATCCGATATTCGACGAATGGATGACAATTTCGCGCGGGGTGAGCGGGCGTTTTTCACCATGCACATCATTTATGGTTGCCACGCCAATCTTCAGCGGCGCGCCCGTATCGAAGGTTTCGTCGAGCCTGACCTCTCCGCTTTCAAGAGCCATGGCCGCGGTCATGACTTTGAAAATCGACCCCAATTCATAGACGCCCATGGTCATGGAGTTGAAATGGCGCGACAGGGGGGTCGCCGACGGGCGGTTGATGTCAAAATCGGGCAGCGAAACCAGTGCGAGAATTTCACCATTGGTTGCATCCATCAAAATGGCACCCCCACCCTTGGCCGAAAACTTGCCGATCGCCGCTGACAGGCTTTCGCGCACCACATGTTGAACGCGGATGTCGAGGGTCGTTGCGAATATGGGTGACATTTGTACCTGCTGGTCCAGGCGCCGCTCCAGCCCCATCAGGCCCCGCATATCGGTACTAGAAAACCCGACGACATGCGAGGCAATAGATCCGCTGGGATAAACACGCTGGGCTTCGCGTCGCAATTTCAGCCCTGGGTTTCCAAGCTCAAGCACGGCGCGCTTTTGCATGGGAGTAAGCCCCTTGCTTAGTTCCACATAATGGCGGTCACCAGCCAGCAGGCGTCGCGCGCGTTGGGCGTTTATATTCGGCAAGATCTCGTTTAACTGCGCGGCGACCACATCACCATTTTGAATTTCTGAGGCATTGGCACCCAGCGTTGTCAAATAGATTTGCGAGGCCAGCACCACGCCGTTGCGGTCCGTAATGGAGGGACGCTGAACCTCGGCCTTGCGGTCGGCCAAGCCGACGCGCGACAATTGCGGGTCTTCGGCCAAAGTGAGCTGCGCAAGACGCCCGCCCAGCACCGCAAACACCAGAACAAACATAATGCTGGCAAGGCGTAATCGGGCGCGGGTCTGCGCAACCCCATGATGCGCTACGCCATTACCAATCTGGCCAGCAAGAATGTTCATCACGCCTGCCCAATCGCCACCAGCTGTCACCAAAGGGATTTTGGCGTGCTTCATTGCGCGCGCTCCTGTTGTAACAGTTTGACCGAAATCGGGGAGAGCGTGGGGGCATCGGGAGGCATGACCTGATGGGCTTGAAGCGGCGACAGTACCAGGTGCTGCGACACCAAAATTTGCAGGCGGCGCGGATCGTTCAGGCTGCTCCATTCGGCAGCAAGCGTTTGATGCAAATCTTCAGCCGCCGTGATTTTGCGCTCAAGCGTGTACAATTTGCGCGCTTCCACCTCGGCGCTGTAGCGGATGTGGTAAACCGCGGCGACCAACGATACGATCACGAAAAAGCAGGCAATATTAAAAATACGGATCATGGACGACCTCCCATAGCGGCTGTTTGTGTGAGCTTCGGTGCACCCATTGGAAGTAGGCTTTCATCTTCGGGAAACGCAGGTGCGGTGGTGCGCACCGCACCGCGCAACCGCGCCGACCGCGCACGGGAATTTCGAGCCACTTCATCGGCACCAGCTTTTTGCGAACGCTTCGGCAATTCTTCGAAACTGCTGGCCGGACCCGCCTGCTCCGGCAGATGACGCGACGGCCGACCGGCGCGCCCACTCCGATTGGCTAGAAATTGTTTGACCATACGGTCTTCCAGCGAGTGGAATGTGACGATCACCAGGCGTCCACCTGGGCGCAAAATGCGCTCGGCCGCATGCAGGCCGCGCAGCAATTCTCCCAGCTCGTCATTCAGATAAATTCGCAGTGCCTGAAATGTCCGCGTGGCGGGATGTGCACTCTTGCCACGCGGCTGGCCCAGCACACTGCATACAATCTCGGCGAGTTCGCCAGTGCGGGTGATGCGTGCCGTTTCGCGCCGCACCACAAGCGCACGCACAATGGCGCGCGCGCGGCGCTCTTCGCCATAGACCGACAAAATGGATGCGAGCAAGGCGGGGTCGGCTTCATTAACAAGTTCTTCGGCGCTGGTACCGGATGCGCCCATACGCATGTCGAGCGGCCCGTCGCGCATAAAAGAAAAGCCGCGTGCCGGCTGATCAATTTGCATGGACGAAACACCGAGATCGAGCATCACGCCGTCCAATTCGGCAAATCCAGCGTCTTGCGCGACTGCCTCCATATCACCAAAGCACCCTTCGACCAGCGAAAGCCGTGCGCCAAAGGCATCAACCAAAGCACCGGCATCGGCCAGCGCCTGCGGGTCGCGGTCAAGGGCAAGAACCGAGCAACCCGCGGCTTCTAGAACGGCGCGCGTGTACCCGCCGGCCCCAAAGGTGCCATCCAGATAGATATCTCCTTTGGCGGGCGAGATGGCGGTGACAACTTCCGATAAAAGAACTGGAACATGAGGGGCAGAAGTCGGGGGCATGCGCGCCGGCTGCCTTCGGTTGCATCCCCCGCCGCTCACTGACCCGAACTCCCTGGCGGGTCGGCCTGTGCCGAAAGGGAACGCAACATGGTTCGCTTTTCAAGCGCCATGCTGCGGGCATTGGCCCGAAACGCTGCAAAATGGTCAGGGTCCCAAATCTGAAACTTCCCGCCCAGCCCGACAAAACACAAGGATTTGTCGATATTCGCATGGGCCAGCAAGGTTTCGGGAAGGGACACACGACCGTCGACATCGAATGTCAGATGATGGCTGTCGGCAAAGAGCGAGGTTGCGAGCGCGTCGCGTTCCTCGGTAAACAGGTCCAGCCTGTCCACCATGGCGCCGATATCGCTCATCAAAGACTGGCCGCCACCCTCAATCGCATTTTCGGTAAAGGAGGGATAAACAAAAATACCGAGGGGGCTTGCGACACCTCTATTTTGGGATGCAATGGCGGAACGGAAGACAGAAGGCACAGACACGCGGCCCTTGGCGTCTATTTTACTAGTTATCGTTGACATGAACGCTGTCACGCCACCCTCCATTCCGAATTCTGCGCGCCCGTCGACGCGCTTTTCCCAATATGGGATTACTTGGGATAGCATGGGTATATATGGGTGTCAATGGGATTATACTTATACTAAATGGGCCAAACCGGGTGTTACAGTCGCTTTCTCCAGTGCCTAAAGACAGGAGTTTCACAAAAAAGCGAAAAAAATTGGAAAAAGCCAAAAATCAGGGTCAGACAGTCTGTAAGCCGGGTTCTGTGCACATCCAAACGATGGCGGTGATCATTCATCTGGGATGCCCGTTACCGGACACCTCTAGCAACCTACCCAGGCGGCGGCCCGGAAACCGGCCATGTGCTGCCTCTATTTGGTCTTGCTCCCGGCGGGGTTTACCCTGCCACTGCCGTTACCGGCAGCGCGGTGCGCTCTTACCGCACCCTTTCACCCTTACCCATTCGGGCGGTTTGCTTTCTGTGGCACTTTCCCTGGAGTCGCCTCCGCCGGACGTTATCCGGCGCCGTGCTTCCGTGGAGCCCGGACTTTCCTCCCCCGCTTGCGCGGGCGCGATCACCCGACTGTCTGACCCCGTAAGCTGATTACGGCGAAACCGATCCCCGGTCAAGCGCAGCTTGGGCGCGACACACGGCATAAACCAGCGTCTGCGTCTCGCCATCGGCCTGCCCGTCCACGCAAGAGGGTCTGAAATGACGCTGAAAAGCACTGATTACAGCGCTCATTTGTGCACCGAAAACCCTGTCATGGGTAATATCATAGCCATAGGCGCGCAAAGCCTGTTGCAAAGCCGCGACCGCAGGGGTCGCATCCCCCGGTTTCAAGGTCTCCACCTCTTCTGGCTCCACTGCCTCAGGCCACAAGCCGACCCCTTCGCTTGCGAGTGCCTCCCAATCCAGCGCTTCACCAGGGTCTATTTTGCGCCCCGGTGCCACATCGGAGTGCCCCAACACCTTGTCAGGACTAATATTGTGCCGCGCGATAATGGCCTTTGATAGATCGACCAGTGCCGCCATTTGCGCCGGCGGATATGCAATCATTTGCCCGCCGACATGGTGACCCGGATGGTCCAGTTCAATGCCAACGGAAGCGCTGTTAATGTCGCGTATACCCTGCCACGCCGACACACCGGCGTGCCAAGCGCGGTCGGCCTCGTCTACCAATGCGAAAACCTCACCGTCGCTGGCAATCAGATAATGCGCCGACACTTGACTGGCCGGATCACACAGCCGCGCCAGCGCTGCCTCGGCATTAGTCATGTTGGTATAGTGCAGGATCAGCATGGAGATATCGGTGTCCGCGGCACGCGCATTGAAATTCGGAGACGGTCGCGCTGTTGATGATCCTGTCACAGCGTGGCTCCAGCGGGGGCAAATTCGCGTTTGCGCAATCCGATGATTAAAACGCCCAGCAAAGTGAACGCGCCGCCCAACCAGAAACGCACGCCCAGCACGTCACCCCAAACCAGCACACCGAACACAATGCCGAAAATAGGTGCCATCAGCGTTAAGGGTGAGGTGATCGACACATCATAGCGTTTCAACAAATAAAACATCCCCGCATGGCCTATCAGGCTGGCACCCAAAGCCGTGTAAATGACACCACCCCAAGCCTGCCAGCTCGACTGGGTCAGTACGGCCATATGGTTGCTTTCGAAAATTAGCGAGACTGCGACGAGCGGCGGCCAGCTCAGCATCGCAATCCAGGCTTGCATCTGATAGACGCCCGTATTGGAAATACGCTTCATCACAATTGTGCCCAGCGAACCGATGAAAGCAGCGCCGACCACCAGCGCCAGCCCGATCCGTTCATCGATGATGGCCGGGTCAAAGCTGATCATCATGACGCCGCCAAAAGCCAAGGCAATGCCGGTCCAACGCCGCCAGCCGACCTGCTCGCTCAAAAAAACAATCGACATAATAGTAGCAAACGGCACGCCCAATTGAGTGGCCACAGCTACGGCGGAAACATTATCGGCCAGCGACATGCCGCCGTAAAACAGCGTAAAATGCACCGACCCCATCGCCAATGAGATGAAAATCACTTCGGGCATATGGCCTTCGACAATGCGCAGGAACGGCAACAAAATAGCCGACAGCAGTATGTAGCGCAGTGCGGTAAACAGCATTGGCGGTATTTCGGAAACGCCGGCTTTGCCCGCGACGAACGTAAATCCCCAAACTAGGCAGATGATAATCATCAGGAGAAGATGTCGCGGTGCCATGTTTTCCGTGTAGCATGAGCGCCGTAACAAGGCTATAGCAATGCAGGGAACGCTTGTAGAGGGCAGGTCATATGGCAGTTTTGCTATTCGATCTTGACGGCACGTTGGCAGATACAAATCCGGATCTGCATGCGGCGATGAACTATATTCTGGGCCAGCACGCGTTGGCGCCATTGCTGCAAGACAAGGTGCGCCATTTGATTGGCGGCGGCGCGGCAATGATTTTGCAACGCGGTTTTGCCGAACATGGAGTAACGCTTTCCGACACGGACATGGCCGCCGCCACGGAAGAGTTTGTGTTGTGGTACGACAGGAACATTGACCACGGCACACGAATTTTCGACAATCTCATGCCGATACTCGACCGTGCGCGCGCACAAAAAATCAAAATGGGCGTGGTCACAAATAAGCGCGAAGGGCTGGCGGCAAAACT
>CACNWB010000002.1 GCA_902624095.1 uncultured PS1 clade bacterium | reverse complement strand
TTTCGCGAAGACATTCAAAACCGGCTGGGGCGGGAAGTGCGCCTTGCCAATGATGCCAATTGCTTTGCTCTGTCGGAAGCCCATGACGGCGCAGGCGCAGGCGCGCACGCGGTTTTTGGCGTTATTTTGGGAACGGGCTGTGGCGGTGGCCTGGTTATCGGCGGGCAATTGCAGGTCGGCACAAATGGCATTGGCGGGGAATGGGGGCATAATCCGCTGGCGGCACCGCGCGCCGATGAAGTGCCCGGACCACCATGCTATTGCGGGCGCAGTGGCTGCAACGAAGTTTGGCTTTCGGGCACCGGGCTTGCCCGCGACCATTATGAAACCACCGGCGAAAAACGCACCGCCATTGAGATTGCCGCGCAAGAAACACAGGAGGCCAAGGCCAGCATTGAACGCCTCGCCGACCGTCTTGCGCGGGCGCTCGGCGCGGTGATTAACCTTGTCGATCCTGATGTGATTGTGCTGGGCGGCGGGCTCTCGAATATTGATTTGCTTTATACCCGCGTGCCGGAACTCTGGGCAGATTATATTTTTTCAGATGTAATCAATACTCGCCTTGTGCCAAACATGCACGGCGACGCCAGCGGCGTGCGCGGGGCTGCATGGCTTTGGCCATCTGAACGTTAGAATCCTCCAGTTCTGCTTCCATATTTTTGTGCCTCTCTGGACGGGCCTATGATTAAGCTGCGCGAACACGACAGCGTCTAATAAGGTAAAAATAAGAAAATAGCAGAGGTCTATTTTTGGGCCCCCCTTTTTTCTGGGCTCAGGCTTTTTCGAAACTATCGGTATCCGGATTGTAGATTAGCAATGTGCCGGTTCGGAAATCATGCCACGCGCCGTGTAATGATAAGACGCCGGTCGCCACCTCCTCCGCGATAAACGAAAATGTTAACAAATTATTGAGCGAGTGAACCACACTGCGCCGCCCCATCTCGTCCAGATCAATCGTCTCATATTTGTCCGCCATCTGGTCATAAACAGGCCGCATCAGTTCAAGCCACGCACCAACCAGCGGCAGGTCAAATTCCACCCCGGTTTTCCCAGACTTGCACATATCGTGGCACCCCTGCACACCACCGCATTGCGTGTGCCCCAGCACCAGCACATGAGAAACTTTTAGTGCACGCACGCCATATTCAAGCGCCGCCGATGTGCCATGCGTATCGTTACAACTGTCTTTGCACGGCGTCGCATAGGGCGGCACCAAATTTGCAATGTTGCGGTGGACAAACATATCGCCCGGCCCCGCACAAAAAATATCTGTCGGCAGCACGCGGCTATCACAGCAGGAAATTACCATGAAATCTGGCGCTTGCCCGTCGCGGGCAAGTTTTGAGAACGCCTCCGCTTGCACAGGAAAACTGTTTTGTTTCCAGTTCCGATAGGCTTGTGCCAAGGCGGGCGGAAAAGGCCTAGTTTCGGTCATGTTTCACCTGATATGTTGTGCCAAATTAGCCATGATCGCGCGCGTGTCAACCGGGCTACGTTATTGCCAGTATCAACTAAAACCCAAAGGCAACTTTTGAAATGCCTAGCGTGAACAACGGCAATTGCAGGCCGAAATTCGTCAAAATGGCACGGTCTTTTGCCAAATAGCCCGCTACTGTCCAGCCAATAGCCCCTGTGCCGTGCAGCGCAATATTTAGGGGGTATATATTCAAATTGGTCAGCAAAATGCCGCTCAAAACACAGAAAGTGCTGCCCCATTTAAGGCGTTCTATCGTGGTCATTATGTGCTCCTCCATGCTCCTACGAGAGCAATTCTTGGGCCCTTATGCGATAAAGCACGTAAGCGCGCAAGCAGTCGTTATCAGCCAAGGACGGGTGCTTGAAATCATTCTGAAGATAGCGGCGCATACCGATTTTTTTCCATCATTCGAATGTATGGCGCCTTCACACCTGCCGTGAGAGACGCAATATCACCGAGCCGTGGTTCCTTAAAACCCAATGTCATGGCAGCCCGCACTCGTTACGGCGTCAGCCCCTATCTCCAAAATTCAGGCGCCAGAAGCCAACCAAATTCATCGGCCAGCGTGAACAGCGCGTCAAATTCAGCACACAACAAACCAATAAATCCGGCAAATGTGCTTGTTGCCGACAAAAAGGCGGCCTCCTGCCCAAACCCAAGACGCGCGCGATGCTCGGCAATACGCGCAATCAACGCATCGGTCGGGGCTGCACCCAGCACTGCCGGAAAATAGCGTATTCCCTGCGGGTCAGAATTGAGGCGATGAAAAAGCTGTACGTGGTGCAATGCAATCGGTTCATAATTCAGGCGCGACGTAGGAGCAATCATGTGCCATCGACATTAAAAACCGGTTTCGGCCAGGTGTGTTTTCAATAAGGCGTTAACGGCATCAGGGCGTTCCACGGCATGCACATGGCCCGTTTGGGTCATCAGCTCATATTTTGCGTCGGCAATGCCATCGACTATGCGCTGCGAATGATCCGGCGGATAGGTGTGGTCTTCATCGCCAGCGACTACCAGAACCGGCACGCTGATATTTGCCAACTCGTCTGTCACAGATTTTCTGTGAGCAATGTTCCAAACAGAATTCGCATAATCAGGGGTCCGGCTTTTAAGCATATTTGCGACCCGCTCACGGATGGGTGCGCGGTCGGGATTGTTCAGGGTTGTGTCGCCCAACATGAAATATAAAACATCTTCAACAACCGGTGCGACGCCGTTTTGCTCAATAGCTTCCGTCACCGCTTCCATGGCTTCTACGCTCACCTCGGCATCGGCTGATGAACCCATAATTACCGCCGATGCAATCAGGTCAGGGCGGCGCGCCGCCAGACGCAAGCCGATAAAACCGCCCATCGAATTGCCGACAAAGCAGCATTTTTTCAAGTCCAGTGCTTCGATTAAAGCCGCCGTATCGTCTGTCAGCGTGTCCATATCCAATGCGTTGCGAGGCTCTTTGGCGCTACCGCCCTGCCCACGATGGTCATAGCGCACAATGCGATAATTATCAGCAAAAGCCGTGGCCTGTTTTTCGAACATAGTCACGTCAAAAAACATGGAATTGCTGAAAATAATCGCCGGCGCATCGCGCGGCCCCTCATCAATATAATGTATCTGTGTTCCATTCACGTCTATTAACGCCATAATGCCCTTCCCTTCACACCCATGACATTAAAACCGCATTTGCATGAGTCAGGAAAAATCATGGCATGTTTGTAAGCAGATAAAGGTACTTTTCACGATATTTTATCGCACACAAAATTCAATTATTCTTTTCTCAGTGTTCCTATACTCAGGCCACCTGAAAAGCTAATATTGTCAGCATAATTTACCCCAAGCACTTCTCTTACCGAGGCAAATTTGCGCAGATACTTTGCAAACTCTGGTGAGTTGTAACGCTCCATGAATTGATATCTTTTTTCAGCAGAAATAACGACAACATGGGTTACGCCACTGGGCGCGCCAGCTAAAACTTGGTAGAGGTCTATGCTGGCAATCTCAGTAGCATTGCCTGGCTGGTCGGCATATTCCGCCAATAGTTCCACATATCGTTTCGGGTTTGAGACATTCATGGCAAAACCTATATACTGCGTGCCTTCGTTTCCAGGCTGACCCCAGCCTGCAACGTGAAGATAAGCAGTTTCGCCAATGACTTCACCATTTGCGCGCATCGTTCTTAGAAATTTTTCTCTCTCAGTGGATCCAGTCAGCGCTGAAAGTGATCTATCCCAACTTTCCTGGTCTTCATAAATGATAGCCAGATTGTGCGTCTGAGGATTAGCACCATTTATAACTTCAGCGTTGAATATTGCCAGTCCCTCAAATTTATCGTTGCTTCCAAGGTACTCAGACACAGCTTTGGCAGTTCCAATTTGGGTTCCGGGCTTTAAAACTAACGAATAGTCTACCCACACAGATTGAGCTAGAGCCGAAAACGGCATAAACACCAATAGTGCAGAGCAAATAATATTTCTGATCATGACAGACTCCTGAAAGCTAAAGTTTTAGTAACGTGAGTGTGCCTTTAGATTTGTAAGCTGTAAAGTAAGGAGAATCACCCGAAACCCGATTTCTAAAGGCTGCCCATGGAAAACAAAAATTCAAACCGATATGCGTTGATAACCGGTGCCTCCTCCGGCATTGGAAAGGCATATGCCAGTCGGCTCGCACATGACGGTTATAATATCATTGCTATTGGCCGCAACGAAGATGCTTTAAAAAAAGCCATTCGACAAATGCCCAAACCGCATGAAGGAAATCACAAATATCTGTGCGCTGATTTGTCAACAAAACAAGGAGTGAGAAAGGTCTTGCATGCAGCAAAGGTCGCAGAAGTTGTAATTGCTAACGCTGGCCAGACATTGGCCGCAAATATTGGCGATACAAGCGCCTCAGATAGAGAAAAGCTTTACTACTTGCTATGCGGAGGAGTTATTGATCTTGCGGAAGCAGTCCTCCCAATAATGAAGTCCAATAGAGAAGGCAGGTTTGTCATTATAAGTTCGATTGCAGCATATGTGCCCATGCCAAAGTCTGCCGTTTACGCAGCCGCAAAATCGTCGATAAGTGCGTATGGAAGAAGCGCCTATTTAGAAACCAAAAAGTTCAACGTGTGTGTGACAACTGTACATCCAGGATATGTAAGAACTGATATCCACAGACGGGCCGGCCTGGATCATCTGCAGAAAAAAGTACCAGGAATATTGTGGTCCGAACCCGGTTTCATAGTTATGTCCGCCGAAAAAGCATCCAAAGCAGGCAGAATGGAAATTACACCAGGCATAATATACCGAGCTTCGTTGCCATTTTTATCATCACAGTTGGTCCAAAAAATATGGCAGTTACTCGTTTCGAGAAAATAGAATTTCTTGTCTGTCATCTCGTTCAAAATGTCGCGGCTTAATCCACCCGGTTGTAGGTATATTAGACAAAGTGCATTTTGGAGGTCGTAGTTATGTTTTGTTCAGCAATAAGTGGGTCGATAAAAAGTTTCCTGATAAATAGTTCTCTTGCACTAGCCCTATGTATTTTTAGCCTCTCTGGGGCACTTGCGAATGTTAAAGTGCAGCTAAAGTCCAGCCACGAAGGCTGGATTAGCACTGGCCTAGAGGCAGCGAAGGGCGACAAAATACTAGTTTCCGCTGAAGGATCATTAGACATTGGCCTCGAAGCTCCAATGGAGGCTCGCCATCTTATATGGGTGAGGTTTGGCGATAACGGAGAGGTATTTCAGTTAACGTTCAACGATGAAATCATTATTGCTAATGATGACGGCCTTCTCCACGTAGCATTTCTTAATCCGCCAAATGTTGTTTTAGGCAACCAAAAAGGAAAGCTAAATTCTTCATATGAAATGATGCCTAAGACTGATTTAGATTTCAAAATTTCTGCCGCCAAATTAAATGAGGGCCAGCTGGACAAGACGGCATTTGCGCAAAGTCTCGCAAAGGCCGAAAGAAATTCTGAGCTCGTAAAGTCTCTGCCGGCAGGGTTCGATCATCTTTGGTACCTAGGCGCGAGCAATATTTTCGGAAGCAAACAAACGTCCAGAGGCCCAGGTGTATTTGTAAAAACAAACGACGACGGTGGCATTATTAAAAAGGAACTCGATATTCCTCTAACAAAAACGACTGAGATAGATTTTTCGTGGCTTTACAGAAAGCTTCCTGCCATTGCCCCCGAGACCACTTTGCCAACGCACGATTATATGAGCATCGCAATTGAATTTGATAATGGGCAGGACATCACCTGGTATTGGAGCCACTCGTTGGCTCCAGAAACATTTTACAGATGCCCTCTAGCCGGATGGGATAAGGTAGAGACCCACATAGTTGTACAAAGTGGACAAGATGGACTTGGTGAATGGCACCAGCATAAGAGAAATATTTATACCGATTACTCCACTTCTGTGGGTGGTGAAATGCCTAAAAAAATCGTTGGTGTTTGGTTTATCGGGAACTCTTTGTTTGGACGGCGTGGTGCGAACGCAGAATTTGCGAATGTTTCAGTACAAGACGGAAAAACTCAAATAAATATTTTTGAAATGGATTCGAACTAAGACCGCACTCCGCCGCTAGCGAGTAGCACCTCCCCAGTAATCCAATCAGACTCCGGAATGCACATTAGGTAAATTGCGTTTGCAGCGTCCTCGGGACTACCTATTTTTCCAAGCGGAGACGCATTTTTATTCTCTTCAATTTGCTGAAGGCTCAGGCCCACTTTACGTTCTTCACCTTTCACAATAGCGATGTTTGGCTCAGTTTCGTACGGGCTAGTGAGCCTTGTTTCTATAGCACCAAAAGCAACGGCATTAACGGTTACATTAAACCTTCCCCATTCTTTTGCCAGGGTTTTAGTGAGCCCCACCACTGCCGCCTTGCCAGCCGAATAAGCCAACTGGGTTGCTCCGCCATGCAAACCCATTGTGGAAGAAATATTTACAACCTTTCTGAAATGCGAATTTCTATCCGCATTAGCTCTCAACCACTTGCCATAGGCGCGTAAAATTCGGAATTGAGCACTTACATGAATATCCAACATTGCGTCCCACTGGTCATCTGTCATGTTGTGAATAGCGCTGTGCCAGATATATCCGGCATTATTTACCAAAATATCGATCCCTCCCAAACGATCTACAGCAAAATCTACTAGTCTATCGCCACTATCCCGCTCAGTTAGATCCGCACAAAAGACTTCTGCGCCTTTGATTTGTTCCCCAGCACTGATTGCCTCGGCTTCATCTAGATCATTAATGACAACTCTCGCACCGGCGTCACTTAACTTTTTAGCCGTTGCCAGGCCTATTCCCCTAGCAGCGCCAGTCACAATTGCTACTCGCCCTTCGATTGATTTCAAGACTTCCTCCCCAATTTAGAATTAAGGATAGGCACAAAAGAGCTAGAAGGACAATATTTTGGAGATGCAAAACCAGTCTCTGTTCTTTTCTCAATAGACAAGGTATTTCTGCGCGCGCGGTTATTTAGAAATTCTGGACAAACCTCGAATAAATTTTAAGTCAAACTCATGAATGAAGCTCAAATATCAGAAATTATTGCGCTGGCATGGGACGACAAGAGCACCTTCGAAGCGATTGAACGCCAATTCGGCGTGTCAGAGAGTGAGGTGATTAAACTGATGAGGCTCAATATGAAACCTTCAAGCTTTCGACAGTGGCGCAAGCGGGTAATTGGGCGCAAAACCAAACACGAGGCCTATTCAGATAAAATGATTTAAAAATGAAAAATGGTAGCGGAGGAGGGACTTGAACCCCCGACACGCGGATTATGATTCCGCTGCTCTAACCAGCTGAGCTACTCCGCCCGAGACATGAAACCACATTAAAACACAAGAAGGCTTCAGAACGCGTGTTCACTAGCACATGCGCAAGGCTTTGCAAAATAAAACCTGCCGTCGTCGAACACAATATTGATTTCCGAAATTTACCCACTGCACCATCAAGAAAAGCGGATTTCCAGCGTAAAGGCATGCGCCCCATTGTCGTTATTATATTTGGCTGATGTGCGTTTTTGCGCGCAACGCGTGGCGAGAGAGATGAAAAAATGGACAAAATTATAGACCTTGAAAATTATCGCCAGCGCATGCTGGCTGACGCGATTGAGAATGACTACGACGGTCGGGAATTGTCCGGCGAAGAAGTGGCCCGCTTGGAAGCATTGCGCGACGGCGTGGAAAGCCTGCTGGATGCTGTAACCGCCCGCCATTGCGACCCCGAAGCTGTGGCTTTTGCCGCCGGGCGTTATGCCGCCATGCGTATCTATAGGTTACACGGGCGCGCCGAAGCTATGGATTTTTTTAATCGCTGCATCGCAACGGTCGAGATTGCCGACGATCTACACCTCGGATAGGGCGTACAGTGATCAATCGCAAACTCCTCCATGACATTCCGCGGCGAATTACCGCCAGCGGAGACGCGATTATCTTGCCTGAGCAAACTGCGGATCTCGCATTCATTATTGAGCGCGGTACGGCTAAAAACGCTCGCACAGGCAGAACTTTCGGGCCTAACACCTTGTTGCTGCCGCTCGAGCTTTTTGCGCTTGAGAACTATCGCAGCCACATTATCGCTGCGACACCTTGCGCGGTAATATGCTGTCCGCGCCAGCTTGTGCAGAAAACACTAGCTGCAGAAGATCGGCTGACATGGCCGCTATCGCGCAGCCTCGCAGGAGACATTATGCGGCGCCAAGGTGTTGGTGCGGAGGGCGTTGATGCAGCATGAACATTTTTGACCACAGCCACAACGAAACCTACCGCATGATTGATGGCGAAATTCTTTTCCGCGCCGGTCAGCAGACCCGGCATATTTATTTGCTTGAACGCGGGCAGATTAACATTCTGACGACCGAAGGCCGAATTTTGCATCGCTATCACCAAGGCGATTTGTTCGGTATTCCCGAAGTGCTCTCAGGTTTGCCTTGGCCCGCCATGGCGCAAGTTGAGGGACCAACAGATATTCGAGTTTTCAGTTCGGCTTTGGTATTGCACCGCATTGCTGATATGCCACCCGCCCATCGCGATCTTTTGCAAACTATCATGTCCGAAGCTAGTTAACAGGCCGTTTTGGCACATAAAATGCATGTCTTACTCTAGAGTAACGGAGATTTGACATGGACAAAATTCTTGCCAATGAAAATATGGGCGTGCGTTTCGTGTTTTTTGACGAAGCCGACAAACCTGTTCAAGAATACACGCAAACAATCGATCACTATCTGCCTGTGACACGCACAGAAGAGGCCGACAGCCCGTTGCCCGATGATTTTATCGGTCCGCCCAATAAGCCCGGCAAAAAGGCTTAAAAAGACAGGTTTTTCCATAAGGGGATTGTTCTCAAGCAGGCTCGCTTTTATTGGGCCTGATAATACTAGGCAGTTTAGACAGATGCGTTCAGACGCGCGCGACGGCGACGCTCTGCCGAAGACGGAATTTTCAAAATCTGGCGATATTTGGCAACCGTGCGACGCGCAACGGCAACGCCGCCGGCATTGATGCGCCTTACGATTTCATCATCACTGAAGGGATCGCACGGCTCCTCTTTAGCAATTATTTCACTTATCAAATGACGCACAGAAGCCGCTGATGTACCGGCTTCACTGTCCTCAGAAGCCAGCGATACACTGAAAAACGATTTCAATGTCACACTGCCGCGCGGCGTGGCAATCATCAGTCCAGTTGTCACACGGCTTACCGTGCTTTCATGCATGCCCACGGCCTTGGCCACATCGCGCAGCAAAAGCGGCTTTAGGTGATTTGCCCCTTTTTCTAGAAATGGTGTCTGTTGGCGGACGATTTCGGCGGCTATTGCCAATGTGGTCTCATTGCGTTGTTGCATAGCCCGCTTCAGCCAGCGTGCCGAGGAAAGCGCCTGCATGGTAAATTTCTGTTCGGCTTGCTCGGCAACCCGTTTTTTCAGCCGCGCTGCATAATTTTCGTCAATCGTAATTCCCGGCAAGGTCGATTTGTTTAGTTCAACGACCCATCCGTCGGGACCAAGATAGGCGATTAGGTCGGGCGCGTTTACAATTTCCACTTCGCCGAAAAAAGTTTCGGCTGGTTTCGGGTCGAACTGACGAATGCGGCGCAACATCTTCCGCACGTCTTCAGGCGAGGCTTTGCATCGGCGCGCTAGCTGGTCGATCTTGCCCTGCGCCAGCAATTCCAAATTATCCAGCAAAACTTCAAAAGGCGCGTCAAGTACACCGGCCTCGCGCGCCTGCAGGCGCAGACAATCAGTTAGCCCCATGGCGAAAATGCCAGTCGGCTCAAATTTCTGCATGCGGGTTAAAACTCGCGCAACATCATCGCGCGATAGGTCATTTTCTTCGGCAATGTCATCGACCTGCTTGCCCATCCAGCCACTTGGTAACAGCGCGCCGGTAAGAATATGGGCAATCATGCGTTGCTTGGGTTCATCAAAAGCCATGTCGATCTGTCGTCCAACATGCTCGAACAAAGAGGGCGGCCGATCGGCAATGGTTGATGCGATCAAGTCCCAGTCTTGGTCGCCACCTTGTGGGTTTTGGCAGCCCCGCGGCCCGTCGGCGGGGCTGTAATCAAAGCGATTGTCAAAATCTTGCTGCCCTGCAGGGTCATCTTGTGGGCTGGCACCGGCTTTCATATCTGTATCAATGGTGCTGGCGGCTTCCGCCCGTACAGTATCCGGCGCGGCGGCATCAAACGCTTCATTGCCGCCTGTTTCCTCGCCCTCAGCGCTATTGGCCGCAACTTCAAGAAATGGGTTTTCGAGCGCCTGATCTTCCAGATAGCTGGTCAGATCCAGATTATTCATCTGCAACATTCGAATGGCTTGTTGCAGTCTTGGCGTCATTACCATGGACTGCTTTTGCTTGAGACGGATCGATTGGCTCAGTTGCATGACACACTCCCTTTTTGTGTACGGGCGCACTGTGAGCGTGTTTTTGGCAATGACAAAAATAACAATTTGACTAATGCAAATGTCAAAAATAATTGAGAAATAGTGTTTAATTTCTGTTACTTAAAAATCTAATGATTTTAAAAAATATTTTGTTGTCAAAATTTAGACGGTGTTTTTGTACATTTTTTGTGGTTTGGTATGGAAATTGAATTGCGATAAATGCAATTGACAAAGGCCAGATGAGACGACCATGAAAGCGAAAAGAAGCCAAAACGCAAAAACAGAGGTGTGCCGCCAATGTTTGCTCATCCGCTATTTCGTCGCAACTGCGATTGCCATTGTCCTTCTTGCCGTTATTGCTGGCGAAAACACCAAGTTTTTGGGCATGTTCACCCCTGAGCGCGCGAGTGTAGCGATTGTGTTGGGTGGCGCATTAATGGCGAGCGTAAAAATATGGCTTTGGCGCCGCGAGGGCGGCGCAAACAAAGCAAAGGCGGACTAGCGGTCACGCACAAGGCGCACCGCCAAGCGCTGATAGGGAAAAAAATTCCCGTATCTATGGCCGGTGTAAAAGTTAATTGAATATATGTTTGGTTTGCGATGCGGATTGGCCTCACCTGTCCAGTAAGGCTCAGCCGATGTAGCTGGAAACAAGTCCAGATCGATTTTTGGCGGTGAACAGGCTTTACAAACAATATTCTTCAATTCCCCAGACGTCGGCAGTCGCCAACCTTCCCCCAATTGCTCATTGGCTTGCATGATGGCCTGCTGAATTTCATCATGATTAAGTTTCATGACCTCGCCCGCACAGGTGTTGCCATCCCAGACTTGACCTAGACTGCAGCGTAGCCATTCAATATTTTGCACCAGATCCAGCACAAACATGTCGCGTTCGACGAACACCTGCTCGTCGGCCGAAACCTCATGCGCCAACACAAACACCCCCAAGACGGCGGCAAAAAGGGTGACACCAGGTTTATTGTATTGAGATTTTAAAGGCTTTTGCATAATCCATTTCCTCAAGCAGTGTCAGATTATTTAGCGTGTGCAATTCCTCTGCCAATATTACGGTAATTTCATTGTTAATAGAAGAAATTCAAAGTAAGAATTATTTTACTAAAGAGTTTGGTACACGAATTGCTTAACAGTCTTAAGGATGCGCGAGTTTAAGAGAGTTTAACAATGGATATAGCTTCAATTCTAGGTTTTCTCGGTGCTATGGGCATGGTTGCCTACACTATGATTAGTGGCGGGGGCATTGAACCATTTATTGACCCTGCATCAATGACAACGGTTTTTGGGGGCACACTTTTCGCGGTGTTATACTCTCATCCTATTGGCGCTTGGGGGGCTGGCCACGGTGCAATGCTGAAAGTTTTCATGCCTCCAATTAAAAAAAATGAAGAATTAATCGAGCGTATGGTCGAATTGGCAGCAATCGCCCGAAAAGATGGCATGATGGCGCTTGAAGGCCAGGAAGTGCCCGATAAATTCTTTTCAAAAGGCATGCAAATGCTTGTCGACGGTGCGGACGAAACCAAGCTGGCCGACCAAATGAACCAAGAAATAAAAGCTATGAAGCTTCGCCATGAAGCGCGCCAAAACGTAATCAAGTCTTACGTGGACATTGCACCAGCCATGGGCATGGTTGGCACGCTAATCGGCCTTGTTTTCATGCTGGGTAATATGGCTGATCCAAAATCAATCGGTCCAGCGATGGCGATTGCTCTGTTGACGACGCTTTACGGGGCATTGCTGGCCAATCTAATGTTCCAACCAATGTTGACCAAGCTCGAAGGCTTCACCGAATACGAAGTCGTCTACCGGGAAATGGTACTTTCTGGACTTCGTAGCATTGCCCGCGGCGAGAGCCCGCGCAACATTCAGGACCAGATGGTCGCAAACCTGCCAGCCAAAGCACAGGAAAAAATGCTGGAAGCTGCCTAACAGTTAACGTGGGTCTGATAGCAGGGAAATGAGATGTCTAGTGCAAAGAATGAAATCGATGAAGAGATAGAGGAACCTGAAGAGGAGTGTCCGAAATGTCCTCCCGCGGGTCTACCTGCCTGGATGGGTACCTTTGCTGACATGGCCATTCTTCTGATGTGCTTTTTCGTGCTCATTCTGTCTTTTGCCGAGTTTAACGTGCCGAAATTCAAGCAAATTACAGGCTCTTTGAACAATGCGTTCGGTATTCAACGCGAAGTCCCGATCGTCGAGCAGCCTATGGGAACAACAATCATCTCAATGTCCTTCAGCCCCTCACCGGCACCCTCTGTTACCAATGAAATGACCCAACAGACAACGCAAGTTAATCAGCCCAAACTTGAGCTCCAAACCAAAACAAAAGATGCCGATGAAGGCGACGGCAAGGCTCAGGAAATTATGGAAGCTCTTGAACAAGCGATTGCCAAGGGCGACATTCAGGTTGAAACGATGGGCGAAAAACTGGTGGTAAATTTTGCCGAACAAAAAGTGGACGACCAATTGCCAGAACTGCTGAAGAAAACGCTTGATGCCGTTGACAAGGCAAAAAAACAAGCTGGAAAATCCGATCAAGAGGTTTTGTTTGGTGGCCTCGAACAGAAGCTGACACAGTTGACAGACGAATTGCAGCGCCTTCAAAAGAAAGAATCCGAGGGCGAGGATGCCAATCAAGGTTCGCCCGAAGAACAATCACGCCGTGCTCAGATCGCTGAAGACAAACTGACAGTCGCCCTGAAGCAGGAAATCGGCCAGGGTTTAGTCGCGGTAGAGCGTGAAGAAGACCGAGTGATTGTTACAGTCGGTTCTGCAGGCGCATTCCGGTCCGGTTCTGCAAATCTAACACCGCAAGCGCGGGAGATTATGCAACGAATTGGCAAACTCAACGAACAAGGCAAGAGCCGCATCAATGTGTCCGGCCACACCGACAACGTGCCGCTAATCTTCGGGTCGCAATATCGCGACAACTGGGATCTGGCCGCCGCACGCGCCTCCAGCGTTGTGCAGTCGCTACAAAATGACGGAAGTGTGGACAGCACGCGCATGCAGGCTGTAAGTTTTGGCGACAGCCGCCCTGTTGCAGACAACGCGTCAGCCGACGGCCGCGGTAAAAACCGCCGTATCGAAATCGAAATAAATTACTAGTTTGAAGCTTCGTCTTCGTCGTTAGCTTCCGGTGGTGCAGGCGGACCAACATGGCTGAACCTGAACTTGCAGCGCGGATCAATCTGTCGGCAAATTGCCTGCGCCTGTTCAATTGACCGTGCAGCAACACACAACCAAAGCGTGTGCTCGTGGAAAAGCCCATAGCTGCGCAAAATGCCAACCTGCCCGCGACCAAAATAAACGCAGGTCAGAACATAAATTAGTGCAAATAGTAAGGGATGCACCACAATCGCCAGGGCATAAGCCGCGATTACGGCAAACATCGGTTCCCAAATACGGTTCTGTAACAGCCACACAGCAGGAAAAACATAAGGTAGCTGGATCGGAACAGCCGAAAAAACGAGACATTCTCGATTTATCTTGCGCATCACTTCAAAGGGTTCATAGCGGTCAATGGCGTCAACCTGATAGGTTTGAAAGGCTTGTGTAATATCATTTGCCAGTTCCGGCTCGGCAAACTCGTATTCACCACCCAGCGGGCCGGCGGTCAACACGTCGAACAGAACCGTGCCGCGGCTAATCGTAACCAACGTGCGCGCGTCAACATCTTCCAGCGTCAGCGCCTCATTGAAGTCGTTTTCATTGCCGTTAAATATCTCGCCATTAATAGCCACGATGACATCGCCATTTTTCAGACGTAAACCATTGGCGCGCGAGAGCCTGCCCAACCCACTGAGGCGCAGAAGACTGGACGCACGCGCAGAAGATTTGTTCGCCTCTACACTAACCGTCCGCATGTCGTCGATTAATTGCTCGCCTTCATATTCCGAGCTCTGCATGAGCACACTCTCCACGTCGCTTACGGGAACTTGATTTGGCGTTGCCCGTTAGCAAGTAGCTTTCGCATGGCTGAATTTTCGCGAACCAGAAGGTCCAATTGCTGCGCCAGTTCTTGTTGAAGCTTATCCATTTTTGCCAGCTTTTTATTTAGTTCAGCAAGTGTTTTGTTGTCTTTATTATCGGTTTTGGTCGCAAGAGCGTTAATCGAACTCGCAGATTTCTTAATCTCTTTGGCGGTTTCCTTCTGCATCGCGGTCAGCCTGCCGGAAAAACTGGAAATTGAGGAAGCCAGCTTGCCATTTGCCTTTTGCTGTTCTTTCATTGAAGACTGTAAACGTTCTTCAATGGCTTTCAGCGGTTCCTGACTGCTGGTGCGCAAGGTTTGAATTTCGCCCAACAATTGCTGGTTCAACGCCACAAGGTCATCCTGCTTTTGCAGGGTCATTTCCAGCTTGCCAATCGACTGGTTCATACTGTCTACATTTTCGGCAAAAACAATCACAGCCTCGCGATTGGTGCCCGACAAAAGTTCAAGCGATGACATTGACCGAAAGTGTATCATCAGTGTCAGAGCCAATGCGCCGATTGTCACAACGGCGGCAATAATGGCAATAAGGCCCGACATACGGTGGATCGATTTCACCCGTCCCAGAAATTTTTTGTTTTCCTTCTTTACCTTGTTGTATTCCGCCGTCACATCGGCAGCAGCATCTGCGGCATCCAGCGCCAGTTTGACGCTTTCCTGCACCATAACCAGATCAGCACTCATGCGAGTATCCCCTTGTCTTTTGGTTCATTTTCGATTCGAACCTGTTCGCGTTGTATATAGTTTGCACATTTCGTGCCAGTCGATGAAAACACCACCTGGCCAGGCAAATTCGGTGATTTAAAGCCGAATTTACGGCATCCCCAGGGCCGTCTGACGTCGTGGGTGACACGCAGGAACTGGCATTTATAGCATGTCAATCGCGGGTCGGCATGGGTCATGAGTGGCGCTCAGCCATTGCATCAAAAAGCCGCGCCAGCGGATAACGGCACGCGCCCAAAAAGCACAAAAATCCGGTAAACCAGATACCCGCCGCGCGCCAGGTTTCACCGGCCTCTAGCGCACCAAAACCGGTTAAAAAAGCCAAAAGCGCCATGCTAGAAAACACCAATGTGCTAATCAGATCACCCAATGACCCATGACTGCGTCGAGCCGACATATAAATTACTCCTCAAGCAATTGACCATTTTCGGAGAATCTCAGATCGCGCGGCACATCGATGCTCGGACGCTCTGCAACATCTCCTTGATCAACACGGTAAATATAGGCCAGCACCACAGCAACCGCATTATACAAGGCTTCTGAGATTTCCCCACCAATCTCGCTGGTGAAGAAGAGCGCTCGCGCCAGCAACGGGCTTTGGAACACGGTAACATGGGCACTATTCGCGCGCTCGATGATCTGCTCGGCCATAATACCGCGCCCCATGGCCAACACAGTGGGCGCGCCGCGACTACCCACTTCATATTTCAACGCTACCGCAAAATGCGTCGGGTTGGTAATTACCGCGGTCGCTTCCCCGACTTGGGCTAAGGCCTCGCGTTGTTTGCTGGCATTGGCCGAGGCTTCCATTTGCATGCGGCGAATTTTGGCTTTCACCTCCGGCGACCCATCGGTCTGTTTAAACTCTTCCTTTTGATCTTGACGGCTCATCCGCATCTGCTTCATGAAGTCATAACGTTGCCAGGCGTAATCCAATAAGGCGATAATGAAAAGACCAATTAGCAAACCGCCAATTAAGGACGGAATGAGCGAGGTCATCATATTTAGTGCATTGGCCATTGTGCCATTGGGAAACCAGATAATTCCAGGCATGAAATACACAATGACCACAAAGCCAATACCGAACAGGAAAGCCACTTTCAGGATAGATTTACCAAGTTCGACTAGCGCCTTAAGGGAAAACATGCGTTTAAGGCCTGATAGCGGGTTGATGCGCGAGCCTTTAAAGGCAAGTGCTTTAGGCGCAAAAATAATGCCGCCAACACCGAACTGCGTCAGAATGGTCACTATCATTATCGGCAGGCCGAATATGATAGTGCCGTGGATCAAAAACCACAGGGCATAATCCATATGAGCAAGAATGAGGCTGTCTATATGTGTCGTGGCATCAAGCATGAAAAGGCCACCCCAATTCGTCAGCGGCTGGCGGCCAAAGGCCACAATCGACAGCGCGGTAATCAGCCCTGCTACGAGGCTGGTGAACACAAACATTTCTTTTGAGGTAACGACCTTACCGTCTTCGCGCGCCTTCTCCAGCTTCCGCTGAGAAGGCTCTTCGGTTTTCTCCTGACCGTCCTGACTTTCTTCAGCCATAGGCAATCCCCGCAATGCTGCGCTCGATGCTGTCTATGGCCGCCTCTATTAGATCGTTAAAGGCGTATCCCAAAACATCCGTCGAAATATACAAGATAAAGAAAACGCCCAGCATCGATATTGGAAAACCGAACGAAAACAGGTTCAATGTGGGCGCCGACCGAGTCACAACACCGATGGTGAGGTTAATCATCAAAAGCAGCGTAATCACCGGTAGCATGATCATTGCGGCGGCAAAAAACATCATGCCTGCCGCCTCAATACCCGATGCAACAAGCACGCTCAAATCGGGCGAATAAGCGATTGGGGAAATTTCGTAAGACTTCAAAATGATTGAAATCACAAGCAAATGCGCATCGAGTGATAGTAACAATACAATTAGAAGCAAATTCAAAATTTGACTGACCACGGGCGTCTGTGCGCCTGAGGCTGGGTCCATTTGCGCAGCAAAACCAAGCCCCGCGGTCGAAGCAATTTTTTCACCCGCAAGCGCGGCGGCTGAAAACCAAATGGTCATAATCAACCCAGCCGCTAGGCCGATGCAGATTTCTTTGAAGATAATCAAGACACCGGTTGCGGTTCCGATGAGTTGGCTGTCGGGAATATCTATATTTGGCACCAGTATGACCGCCAGCACCATGGTAAACAATATACGGATTGGCAAAAGTACATATCGTGCGCCGAAAAACGGTGAGGCTATCAAAAACGCGCCAATTCTGAGTGCCGCAACCATATGCAACACCAGATATTCGATCATCATATTGATGTCGATGCCCGGCAGTCCGGATGCATTTTCAACCAGTAAGCCCTGCATGTGCAACGCCTAACCGATGCGTGTGATTTGATCGAAAACGAAGGCGAAGTAATCGGTGAGTTGCAACATGATAAAATTTGACAATAGCGCCAGTGACGCCACCACAATTACTAGTTTTGGCACGAAGCTTAGCGTCATTTCATTAATCGAGGTCGCCGCCTGAATAATGCCGATGATGAGACCCACAGCCAGCGCAATCCCCAAAATGGGACCAGCGGCCATGATAATCTGCCAGAAGGCCTGACGTAAAAATCCGACATTTGAATCAAAATCCATAGAATATCTCCGTAAATTCCTGGTTAACCGGAAGCATAGGTCGCAACCAGCGAGCCGACGGTCATCGACCAGCCATCAACGAGAACAAAAAGCAGTAATTTGAAGGGCAATGCGACCAACATAGGGCTCAGCATCATCATTCCGAGCGACATCAGAATTGAAGCGATAACCATATCAATGACCAGAAAGGGCAAAAACAGCAGAAAGCCGATCTGGAACGCCGATTTCAGCTCCGAGGTTATGAAGGCCGGCAACACAATCGTCATCGGCACATCGGCATTGTCTTCGAAATCACCCTGCCCGGCCATTTCAGAAAACATCACCAAATCCTTTTCCCGCGTATTGCGGATCATGAAGGATTTCATAATCGTGCTGCCGGTCGACATGGCCTCTTCCGCAGCAATTTTCTGGTCGACGTAGGGGTTCACGGCCTCGTCGTAAACGGCCGTCAACGTAGGGGTCATGATAAACAGCGACAAAAACAAGGCGATAGCAATCAACACCTGATTGGGTGGGGTTTGCTGGGTTCCCATGGCTTGACGCAATATCGACAGCACAATGATGATGCGTGTAAACGACGTCATACCGAGTACCAGCGACGGCAACAGGGAAACTGCTGTCATCAGTGCTAGAATTTGAAGTGACAGCGAATAGGTCGTGGTGCCATCTGGTTGGGTGATCATGTTCAACGCCGGCAGACCTGTAGCGTCCTGTGCCATTGCGCCGCCGCCCAGCACGACCACAAACACCAATCCTGCGAGAAGAGAAAATAGTAATTGTAGGACGGGTTTATTCATTGCTCGGCCCCTTGCTTGACGTTTGTCTTTTGGGTCGGCACGAAAGCGCGCAGAGATTTTGGTAGTTCATCCCCGTTTTCGACAGGGGATTGAGTGTGCGCACCATAAGCGGGCAAGGCAAAAAAGGCCGGCGTTCCGCTGTGACCTGAAATAATCACATATTCGCGATGGTCGATCTGAACGATACGCAGGCGTTCTCGCTGACCTAGGGACAATTCGCTGACTATTTGCGCCCGCCGCGCAGCCGTAAGATGCTGGCGCAGGCCCGTCCCGTGACGGCGCACGAAATACAAGGCCACCAGAAGGCTAGCCAGAAAAATCAAAACGGTGACAATCTGGCCAATCGGCAAGGCTTCACTGGTCATTGCTGTCTCCTCTCAAGCAGGTTCATGCCCTGCCCTTGACAAAGGCAAACAGCGTGCCAACCCTCACTTACAAACAGAAATAATTATAAGGTACTGTTTTTATTATATTTTTAAATCAAAAAAACGCCGCAAACAGCTAGAAAGGCCGAAGCGTCAATAGCTTGACGCCCGCAGCCCGTCAATTTGAATTAGATGTTTTCAACCCGTTTTTCAGGGTCGACAATTTCCGAGAAACGAATGCCAAAGCGCTCGCCGACCATAACCACTTCACCCTTGGCGATAATGGTGCCATTGGCAAGAATATCAAGTGGATCTCCAGCCAATCGATCGAGCTCTATTACCGAACCTTCGTTCAGGCGCAACAGGTCACGAATTTTCATTTCGGCAGAGCCGACAACCACAGTCAGTTCAACCTCAATATTTTCCAGCACGCGCAGGTTCTCAAAACCCGCGCGCTCACCCTCGCGGGCAGGCTCCACAGCCGGTGGCGTTTCCGGTGGCGTTTCCGCCGCAGTTTCGACGGCTTCAGCCTCATCCGGTGTTTGCGTTTCGTCAGTTTCAGACATATCAACTCTCCGTCCTTATTCGGATTTCGTTTCCGCTCGTTTCATCAGATTTATCGCCGACTGGCCGGCAACCTCGCCCATTTCGCCCAAATAGAAAGGTTGGCCTTCTAGACATATCTCCACCGCTTCATTGAGCTGGATCGGTATCACATCGCCCGGCTTCATAAAAATAAGCTGGGTCATGGTCACACTTGGCTCGGCAAGGCGTGCTTCGAGCCCAAGGGGCACATTGAGCACCGCACGTTCCATGCGCCCGCGCCAGCCCAAATCCTCTTCCGACGAGTCCGTCTGTGTGCGCGAGCGCAATTGCGAGGCTATCGGACGCAATGTTTGCAGCGGATAGACAATGTCAAAGTTCACCGGGTCTAGATCAGGCAACTGAACGACAAAAGAACACACAATCACCAGATCAGACCCGTCGACAAAAGCGGCAAATTGCGGGTTAACCTCTCGGCCCATCTCTGTCAGCGTGACGGGCATCAGGTCGCGCCAGGAGTTTTGCAGCACCGAAGCTAGCCCCGAGGTGACTAATTCGATCAGCCGTGTCTCGGTGTCGGTAAATTCTGTGCGTTTGGAATTTGGTGGCTCGGCAGGCCCGCCATAATAGGAATTTGTCATGGTGGCAATGAAATTGGGTTCCAACACCAGCATCAGCGTTCCGCGCAATTCCTCCATACGCATGGTTGTCAGGCTCATAAAGCCTTCCAGTCCGCTGCAATATTCGTCAAACGTCTTGACCTCAGGCGGAAAAGAGGAGATGCGCGGCTGTAGTCGGAGCATAGGCAGGAAAATCGACCGCGAGTTGCGGGCAAAACGTTCATTGATCATCCGCAATGCATAATAGTCCCCGAGCACTGTCAGATCGTCGGAACCCAGTGTGAACGGACGCACATTGTCGGCATCCGAAAGATCGGCTGCCGAGGTTTGCGAGGTCGTCTCAGAATTCAAACCCTCAATAAGGGCGTTGACTTCGTCGCTGGAAAGTTTGCGGGAGGACACGTTTAAAACCTGCTTTTACTGAATAACGAAATTGGAAAAATGAACGCCTTCAATCCCGCCAAAGCCCTCCAATTGCTCGAGCTTGGTATTGAGGGCATCACGAATAGCAATGGACAGATTTGTGCGCCCCTGAATTCCGTCAACCGCTTCTTCGCTGAACGCACTCATTGCAGTGAGGATTTCCGAACGCAACGCGAGCTGGTGTGCGTCGACATTTTCCATCACGGTATCATCATATTGGGTGGAAACGGCGATACCGAGCTGGATGAATTTGCGTGACCCGCGCAAATTTGTCGTCAGATTGCCCGGAAACTCGTAATAGGTTGTCAAAAAAACTGGTTCGTCCGGCGACAGACGTGGCATTTTCTTGGGACCAACGCCCTCTTCGCCCTCTTCACCTTCTGCGGCAAGCTCTTCTGCTGTTTCCGGTTTCTCGGCCTGTTGTGCCTGTGGATTGCTACGTTCGATAATCTGCTCAACCTCGGCAGAGGGGTTGCTGGGCGTGCCACCAAAGATCATATATCCGACCCCCAGTCCCAAACCAACCAGCACAACCCCGCCAACGACGCCGCCGATAATCAGCAGCAAAGTGCGTCTGCTCGATCCTTGATTGTCTTCATCAGCCATCTCAATACCTCACGAAATATTCAAACTTCTCAAAATTACTAAGCCGTTACATTTATGCCGTCATCATCGGCCGTTAATGCGGAAACTTGCTCGACCGCGTCAATATCATCTTCATTTTCGCGTCGGCCCTCGTCATTGGAAAACGTATGTCCTTGCGAAGCACTGTCATTTTGTCGTCCCGGTTGACCGAAAGTTGATGCCGCAAAGCTGGTAACGCGCAAATCGCGCGCCTCGAGCATTTGCACGAGCTGGCTCTCGGCGTCGCCAAGCATGGCCGCCGCCATCGCCGTATCCGTTTTAATTGCTAGGCTTAACTGGCCTTCAATCATCAACATGGAAACGCGCAAGCGGCCCAGAGATTTCGGTGTGAGCACGAAATCAATTTCCTTGCCGCCGCCGGAAATGCGCTGTTCAAGGGTTTGCGCTAATTTTTCGTTCCAATCTTTAGTAAGCATATCAAGGTGCAATGCCGTGTTTCGTCCGCCTGCCAGAGGAGTTTGCGTGCTGGCGGTGCCGCCCGCGCCATTTTCCCGCCCACCAGTGAAACCGTTTTCCGAAGACATAGGTGCTTCTCCGGATACAGACGCAGTAACACCTGAACTCCGCATTGTTTCTATGGCTTGTACCTCGCCTTTGGCGCGCATCTGCACCGCCAGCAGGCCGCTTGCCGTAAACATTTCGGTATCAGCTGCAGCACCCGAACTCAAGCCCGTATTTGCGGTCGCGCCAACTTGAGCCGTTGCGGCATCAACGAATTTGATAGTGGTGGCCGGTGCCCGATATCCGCCAGCCCTGCTATTATTGCCCTTGTCGTTGCCACTATTTTTTTGAGCTGAAGGGTCAATTTCAATATTTAATTTGGCGTTGGCCGCAGGGTCAATTCCAGTATTTGTTTTGGCGTTGGCTGTCGTGTAAATTTCTGTGCCCCCAGTCTTATTCGGTGTCGGCAGCTTGCCAGTCGCCAGCGGATTAACATTTTTATCGAGTATCCCCGCAACCACTTTGCCTGTTGCCGCACTTCCACCGTCAACAGGCACATCAGCCCTGGCAAAATTGGAAGAAAGTGCTTTGACCGGCTCGGAAACCGCCTGCTCTGACCTTTGCGCCGTCGTATTTTCTCCGACACCCATTTTCATTGCCCGCATCGCCAGAATTTCGGCTTTTTTCAGAAATTGAGCCGCTTTTTTAGGATCAGCTGCGGTCAGCGTTACGCCGGGGCGCAAATGTATTCCAGCCAGTGCCAACAAGGCCTGAGCGGCGGCGAGCGGCGTTTCTTCGTCGTCGCCTGCGCCCATATCCTCGCCAAAAGACACATCAGAGGCCTCCAATGATACACCGCCCATCATTGCGGCGATCATTTCAGAATCTAATAAATTCTCAAAACCGCCCACCGACAAAAAGGCGAACGGATCATTTGCCGCGCGAGTGTCAGCGTCGCCGATGAGCGCCGGTGTCTGTGTTTTTGGCCCGATTTCCGTCATTGCCTGACCTACTTACTCACGTTACATACATCCGACTTTTTCTATGCAAAATCGGTGCCAGACTGCGCATTTTTAAAGTATCACGCCGCGGCGGTTACGCAAGGGTAACTCAGATTCCCGCTTTCGCTCGGCTTTTTCCAATCGCAAGCGTTTTTGAATTTTTGCCGCATCATGGGCGCGGGTCTCTTTGCGGCGCGCTTTGGCGAGTTCCCTATTGGCATCGTGAATTTCGGTACGCAAGAATTGACCGCGGTTTTCCAGCGTTTTTAACTGTTCCAGCACATTAGATCGGTACCAGCTATCGGCGCGCAAGTTGGCAACGCTCTGTTCGCCGGTGTGCGCCATAATATCTTTCAAAATACCTTCAAGCTGCTCGCACAAGCTCTCGGTTTTTTGCAGTTCCTCGCGCAAAACAGCCAGACTGCGGGACTTTCGCATGACATCCAGACGCTGTTTAAGGGCGACTTTTTCGAAAATTTTTTCGCGAGGAGGCGTCATAATTTAAGCTCAATTGCCTCCCAACAAAGCCAGAAGAGCGTTTCTGCTGCTCTCAAAATCGGCCTTTTGCGTTTCCGGCTGCATAATATGTTCAACGAGTTGCGGCCACATTTGCAGTGCCTCATCAAGGTCGGCATCCTGCCCCTGAACATAGCCGCCCATCATCACCAAATCGCGGTTTTCCTGATAAAGTGACACAAGGCGGCGAAACTGGCGAACGGCGGCGGTATGCGCGTCGCCGGAAATATCAGCCGCCACACGGCTGATTGAGGCCGGCAAATCAACTGCTGGATAAATGCCCAACTGGGCCTGTTCGCGCGATAGTACAATATGCCCGTCTAAAATCGCGCGCGCAGCGTCGACCACTGGGTCATTGGTATCGTCGCCATCAGCCAAAACCGTGTAAAAGGACGTGATTGAGCCAGCACCCGACACACCGGTACCAGAGCGTTCAACAAGCTGCGGGATCATGGAAATCACTGATGGCGGATAGCCTTTGGAGGTTGGTTGTTCACCCAATGCCAAACCGATCTCACGGCGCGCATGCGCCACGCGGGTCAACGAGTCCATAATTAGCAAAACATTTTTGCCCTGATCGCGGAAATATTCGGCAATCGACGTTGCACGTTCGGCACCGCGAATCCGCAAAAGTGGTGAACGGTCGGCGGGCACGGCAACAATAACCGTTTTGCTCCGCGCTTCGGGCGTCATGACCATTTGAACAAAATTGCCGACCTCGCGGCCACGCTCGCCAATCAAGCCGACAACGACTATATCGGCCTCGGTAAACCGGCTCATCATGCTCAAAAGCACGGATTTACCGACACCGGAGCCGGCAATAATGCCGAGGCGTTGGCCGCGCCCAACCGTCAGGCAACTATTGATGACGCGCACGCCCACATCCAGTGGACTTGCAACCGGGTCGCGCGCCAAAGGATTAATTTCCTTGCCGCTCAGCGGCCAGCGATCGGCCATTGGCGGCAGAGGTCGATTATCCAGGGGGCGGCCCAGTGCATCCACAACACGTCCCAGCACTTCGGGACCGACTTGGATGTCCCTGCCCTCATCGCGTAGGCTTACCCGCGCGCCAAGACGCACGCGCGCATTGATATCATAAAGTGACATCAGGTTTTGCCCGCTATCGAAGCCGATAATTTCCGCGAGGGCCGGTGTGCCGGTATCGGTTTCAATCGCGCAAACTGCCCCCACGCTCACCGGAAACCCGTCGCAGGCCAACAAATGTCCGTCATGACGGTTGACCCGACCGGTCAGTTCGACAGGCCTCGCAAGTTGCATTGCGTCAAGGCGTCCACCCAGTGATGCGTTTAACGCAGTCATAGCGGTTCTCCGTCTGTCTCCGGCGTATCGTTGGGCGCATTGTTCGGAGTATCGTTTGGTGTTTCATCCAGCAAACTGCGCATGAGGCGTCCAACCTCGTAAAACTCCGTTCCTTCGCCCCCATCTTCCGCGCTAAGGCCGGCGCGTCTGCTGAGCCTGTCTTCGGCCCCGGCCGAACCGACCGACACGCGAATATCGCCCGGCATAATGGAATCATCCGCCTTGAAGCCGATTTGACCGAAGCTGTCGCGGTTCTCCAGAAGCGGCTGAACGACAGCGAGGTCTGACGGGTTGAGATGCAATGTGCCACCATCGGCCTCTTTTGAGATGCGTTGGACAAGCTGCTCAACAATCTCCGCAAAAGGGCCCGGCAAATCCTTAATCGCATAACCAGCGCGCAGACTCGCCAGACGCATTACCGTTTCTTCGATATGCCGTCCAAGTTCTTTCGTATCAAGCGCATCTTGCCCCATCAGACCGCTCGCGAGTATTTCAAGACGTTGACAACCATCTTCCAGCCGTTGACGCGCTTGGCTGTCGCCTTCAGAAAGACCTCGCGCATAGGCTTCATCAATACGATCTTGAATTTCGGCATCAATGGGTATTTCGGCTTGCGCAACCGACGTCGGTTCAAAGGCGGGCGATGGGGTATTTTTTTCACCTTCGGCAGTGGCCTCGATGTCTTCACCACTGGCAGGTGTTTCACCCGATGCCAAGTCTGTGTCGCCGGCGGCTGCGCGCTCAGGTATTGCGATGCTTTCGTCAGCACCCGAATCAAAATTTGCGGGTTTCGGTTTACTTTCTGGTCCCGGATTTTTCTCGCTCTCGGCTTCTTCCGGTATTGTCGGTGTTGGCGACATGTTTGATACTTCCGATATGTCGAGCGTCACCGGGGCGTCAGCCGCCTGCGCGATATCGACCAACGGACGTTTCACGAAACTCTTATCCTTTATGCCCGGCCTGCCTTTACTCGGCACATAAGCCGTTTCGCGCGACATCTGAAGCACGCTTTCGATCTCGCTGCGCGCAAGTGGGCGCGGATCGTGAATATGCGTTTCGTTCATCGTATCACTCATGTATCACGGCCTGTGCGGATCAGACAAAATCATCGCCGCCGCGTCCAGCCAGCACAATGGCGCCTTCATCCGACAGGCGGCGGGCGACATTAATAATGGCTTTTTGCGCATCCTGAACTTCCGTCAAGCGTACCGGGCCAAGGGCTTCCATCTCATCCATAATATTGGCAGCGGCACGGCTGGACATGCAGGCGAACAGCTTATCGCGCAGAGCCTCATCGGCTCCTTTCATAGCCACCACAATGTCTTCCGTCTCGACACTGCGTAGCAGGGTTTGCAGAGACCGGTCGTCAGATTCGATCAAGTTTTCAAACAAGAACATATTTTCCTGAATCGCCTGCATCAGATCCTTGTCATCCTTTCCAAGCACTTTCATGATGCGTTGTTCAGTGTCCTGCTGGGTAAAGTTCATTAGCGCAGCAGCAGCTTTTACGCCGCCAACTTGCGAGGCGCGGAGACTGGTATTGGCAGCAAATTTTTGCTGCATTACCACTTCCAATTCGCGCAAGGCGTCCGGCTGAACCGTTTCGAGCGTGGCAACACGCCGAATGACATCGGCTTGCAAATCAACCGGCAGCATATTCATCACGTCGGCACCAACAGATGGCTCAAGGTATGAAACAATCAAGGAAATGATTTGTGGATGTTCGTCCAGCACCATTTCGGCAATTGCGCGCGCATCCATCCAATCCAGAATTTCGATCGGTCGATTGCTGCTCATCGGTGTGATGCGACCCAGAACTGACTGGGCTTTGTCATTACCCAACGCCTTGGTCATCACATTTCTGATATAGCTGTCCGAGCCCAAGCCAAGGCTTGTTTGCTCCTTGATAATCTCAAGAAATTCGTCGAGAACCTTGTTGACGGTTTCCTGATCCAGCCCCTGCACCGAGTACATGGCACTGCCCAGATGCTGGACTTCCTTTGGTGAAAGATTGCGAATGATTTCAGACGCTTCTTCTTCCCCCAATAGCATCATTAAAATTGCCGACTTCTGAGTGCCCGTAAGCGCTTCAAAAGGGTTGGTGTTTTCTTCGCCGTCTGTTGCCTGTGTATCAGCCATGATTTTGCTCCTTAACGCTAATTATGCGCCGCTTACTCATTGGTTGTTTCAGACCGCATCATGGCCCTAAAGACGTTAGACACTCGGCCGGACTCTTCGCCGACAATAAGTCGGATAACTGCCACTTTATCGTCATAAGAATTGGCTGTGTCCAACATGTCAGCCGAAATGCTCTGTTTCTTCGGCTTCAATTTGGCTTTGATGTCTTCTAGCGACTCGCCTTCACTCACTTCAACTGACTCACTTTCATCCTGTGGCTCTCCGACAACCATTAAGCCAGGTTCACCGGCGCTTACCGGAACCAGAATGCGGTTCAGAAGCGGACGGATTACGCCAAGCGCTACAATCGCCAGTGTTAGAATGGTAAAAATTTGCTGGGATACGTCCTCGAACCAGGGCTGCTCATACCACTCAACACGCTCTCCTGCGACCGCACCGACAAATGGCGCGCTCGACACAGTAAGATTATCACCACGTTCATCGTCAATGCCAATAGCATTTCTTACTAACTCGCGGATTTCATCCAGCTTTTCCTGCGGCAGAGGCTGGGTTTCCGCTAAGCCCGTTTCGGGGTTTACGATTTCCTGATCACTCACGAGAACAGATGCAAAGACACGCGCAATCTGATTAGAAGGGTTTTGGGTTGTAGAAATAACGCGGCTCACCTCGTAATTGCGAACTTCATTGGTAGATTTCGTCCGTGTAGACGGGCCATCACCCCCTTCTTGTTGTTCCTGAATATCCGCCAGCTCTGTTTCTGACGGCGGCGTATTAGCAACGGCGCCTGGAATGCCCCGTGCGCGTCGTTCGGTGGTTTCGTCAGATGAAAGCTGTTCACTGCGCAATGCATTGCCCTGCGGGTCAACTTTTTCCTCCGTTAGTTCACTTCGGGTGAAATCAATATCGAGATTGACCTGCGCGTTGACATTGCCGGCACCGACAATCGGCGTGACCAATGACACTATGCGCATACGGTAAATATTTTCCAGACGCATGCGATATTCAAGCTCACTGTCGCTCAAACGCCCTGCCACATCGGAATTGCCTTGTGACAGCAAGCTTCCATTCTGGTCAATAATGGTGACATTTTGCTTGGGCATGCCCGGCACGGATGAGGATACAAGATGCACAATGGCGTCGACCTGCTGGCGGCCCAGTACGCGCCCATTTGCCATCTGCACCATGACAGAGGCGGTCGGTTCCGGATTGCTCCGGACAAAAACCGATTTTTCAGGGATCGCCAAATGCACGCGCGTCGAGACAATGGAGTCGATCTCGGTGATGGAGCGTGCCAGCTCAATTTCCTGGGACTGTTTGAGACGCATATTTTCAACCGACCTGCTGGTGCCCATCGGCATGTCCTCAAGCTGTTTATAGCCATCCGGCATCGACGCCGGAAGACCCTGCGCCGCCAGTAAAATGCGCGACCGGTGAAAATCATTGGTTGGCACCAGCACTTCACCTGAACTCGGATCCAACGCCACATCAACACTCGCGTTTTTAAGCGCATCAACAATACGCGCCTTCTCATTTTCGGGAAGTGACGCATAAAGCGTTGTCCGCTCAGGCTGTTGCAAAAACAGATAGGCCATCAAACCAAAAAACACCACCAGCGCTGCCGCCGCCGTCGGGATCGAGCGCTGCACGCTCGGTTCGTCAAAAAACTTGCGCACGGTGGAGAGCATGTTTCGGGCACCACCCTCAGCCGTCACAACAGCGTTCTCGCCGCTTCTCATATCTACTGTTTCAGACATTTTAATTTCCTATCCCTAAAATCTTGTTTTCCAAGCGGTCACATTCGCGTCAGACCGGCATGTTCATAATATCCTTGTAGGCACTCAACATTTTGTTCCGCACATTCAGAACCATCTGAAAGCCCAGCGATGAAACCTGTTGCGAAACCATAACTTTCGACAGATCCTGCACTTCGCCCATCTCATAAGCGCGGGTAAGTGCGGCACTGGCGTTTTGGGAGTTGGCAACTTCGCGTACCGCGCCACCCATACGTTCGCTGAAACTCGGCCCTTCGTTTTCCTTACCCAAAGCTGCCGCGGCATTGTCCAGCACCTGCTGGCGCATCGAGACCGCTTGCGATGTTGTCGGTTTGATCGTGCTCATCATCTACTCCTTAGGACCCGGTTTGCTCTAGTTTTAAATTGGTTGGCTGGGCCACCATATTCACGCTACCCAAATCGGTGACAATGTCGGTGGCGTTAATTACACTGCCTTCACACAAGACAAGCGCGCGCTGGAGAACATTTTCCAATTCGCGCACATTGCCGGGCCAGTCATAACCCATAAGCACTTGCAAGGCCTCGGGCGTCAGCCAAGGTATTTGGTCTTTATTTTCGCAATGGCGTTTTAAAAGCACTGTGGCGATGGGGATGATGTCGGCACGGCGTGCCGAAAGATGCAGCGTTGCCAGCGGAAACACATTCAGGCGATAATAGAGGTCTTCACGAAACTTGCCGTCGCGGATTTCATCCATCATGTCGCGGTTTGAGGTTGCCACCACACGCACGTCTACGGGGATATCCTGGTGCGCCCCGATCGGCGTGACGGCCTTTTCCTGCAACACACGCAGCAATTTCGCCTGTAGCGACATTGGCATCTCAGAAATTTCATCTAGCAGAAGCGTGCCGCCATCCGAAGCTCGGAAAATACCCTTATTGGCCGATGAGGCGCCGGTAAACGCGCCCTTTTCATGGCCAAACAAAATGGCTTCCAGCATGTTTTCTGGAATGGCCGCGCAATTGACAGCCACAAAAGGCTGTTCGCTGCGCGAAGAATAATTGTGAACGAAGCGCGCCAGCACTTCCTTGCCCGTGCCCGTGGGGCCATTGATGAAAACCGTGACATCCGTATCGGCCACGCGACGCGCCATGGTCAGCAAATTGGAACTGGCATCATCCGACACGGCCACATTGTGCGCCTCGCTCACAAGCGTGGCGGCCATTTGCACGCCAAACTCGCCGTCAGCTTCTTCATTCACGCCGCTCAGAGCCATATTCCAAACACGCCCGCCTGTGCCGCATATGATTTTGGGAGCATCGGCATCTTCGTGAATGATGAGTATTTTGCGCGCCTTTGCTTTGCGCGCAAATTCGAGCAGGGCTTCCGTGCCACCCAGCTTTTCGACCAGCGATTTCGATATGACCAGCGCATCGCAGGTCTGCCCAGCCTCGCCCGCCGGTGCATCGGCGCTTTTGACGAGCGTCGTTTTTGCCATGCGCGCGCCCAGAGCTTGGGCCAAACGCGGCGCGATGTCCAATCCGAAACTATGAATACAAATCTCACCCATGCAGTGCTCCTTTTGCGTTGTAGGTGGACATAGGCAAGAAGCAGGCCAAACTCTTAAAAAGCGTAAAATTTTAGTTAATTTAAATTTTTTTGGGGTATTTATGGGCGGTTTCCCGCATAGTGTTAGTCAATGGGTTCAAAAACATGACACGCGCGTGGGAATGTTTGCCGAATTGTTGACAGGGTGTTTTGGGGATCGGTTTTTGAAAATATGCAAGCAATTGACGAATTGATCGCCGGACAATCGGCACCTATCAAGGAACTTAAAAATCTGATCGGTATTGTAGCGCCATCGGCCAGCTCGGTTTTGATACAGGGCGAAACTGGCACTGGCAAGGATGTGGTTGCAAATGCCATTCACGCTGCATCGCATCGCAATGGGCGCTTGGTTTCGGTAAATTGTGCGGCAATTCCAGCAGAATTGCTGGAATCCGAACTATTCGGTCATGAAAAAGGCGCATTTACAGGTGCCGATCAGGCTCGTGAGGGTCGTTTTGAAATGGCGAATGGTGGCACATTGTTTCTCGACGAGATAGGCGACATGAACCTCAATCTCCAGTCAAAGCTTCTGCGCGCGCTGGAAAACCGCACAATTCAGCGCGTTGGCGGAAATGAAGACATTCCAGTGGATTTTCGGCTGGTTTGCGCCACTCACCAGAATTTGGATGCCTATGTCGATGACGGGCGTTTCCGTGCGGATTTGTTCTATCGCATTAATGTTTTTCCCATTCAGGTGCCGAGCCTGGCCGAGCGCAGTGTTGATGTGCCGCTTCTTGTCAAAACCATGCTCACGCAAATCGAAGCCGATGCCGAACAGGACATGCCGAAATTTGACGACAGCGCGCTGTCCGAAATGTCACGTTACAATTGGCCAGGAAATGTGCGCGAATTGCGCAATATTGTCGAACGCGCCGTGCTTTTGTTTCCGGGCAAAACGGTAACCGGCAAAGATGTTCGCAATAATCTTTTGCGCCTACGGGTGCCCAGCCGTAGTGAAGAGCAAGACGCGCTTTGGACCGCCTCGCAAGACCTGGAAGGCATTTCCGGCGATACCGACCTTGACAGTCAGAGCCCGCTGCCGCACCCGAGCCATTATAGGGAGTGGTTTGCCTATTTTGATGCGATAGATCTGCGCCGCCATTTGCGCGATGTTGAGGTGGTGCTTATTGAGGCGGCATTGACAAAGACGAATGGCACTATTAGCGGCGCCGCCGAAGCCTTGAACCTGCGCCGAACAACTTTAATAGAAAAAATGAAAAAACTGATGATCGAAAAGCCGACCGACAAGTAAACCCTATCGGGTGTAGGCCTTTACGGCTTTTTGCGACTGCGAGAGCGCGCGGCGCCCACGTTTAAGACCGTCTTCGAGGCGTGTTATCATTGCGGCATTATGCGCTTCGGCATCGGCGAGAAACTGTTTCAATTCCTTATCATTTTCAGGAATTTCAGCAATTGCGGCGCGCAAAAGGTCCTGTCGCCGCTTGTCGCATGCCAGTGCCGTGTCAAAATCGCCCGCTGTCAGTGCGTCCTCAAGCGCCCCAGTCTCTGCGGCGTAAGATTTGCGGAAGGCGCTCATCTATTGAGCCCTTCACCATAGGCCGTTTGCCAGGAAGCATGAACCTCATCCAGAGCTCCGCAGGCCGATGAAACCATGTCGTCGCGCGCGGAACGCAAATCCTTGATGAGTGCCTGACGCGCATATTCGTACACCTGGAACAGTTTTCCGGCCAGCGCACCTCCCTTTTCCAGATCAAGGCCAGATTGCAGCGCATAGATAATTGTAAGGGCCCGCGAGAAATGATGCGTCCGAATTTCAGGCTTGCCGTCGCGCGGGTTGGCATTCTCGGCAAATACCCGCATGGATTTTATCAATTCGCCCAAAACCACCAGCGTCGCTTCTTCGGCATTGCCAGCATAAAGGCTGCTTTCAGCTTGGGTTTCCTGATAGGCGGCTTTGACGCGCGCATTGCCTGTCATAAATTTTTCTCCTACGAACCCGCTCCGGCTTGTTTACCGGACCGTTTTGGCATAAAATTTGCCCATGGCAATTTTTACGTCCACCGACACGCCGTTTCGCGTTGCTCCCGTTCCGACAGGAACTGCAGCGGCGGCACAGCACGTCGCGTTAAACTCATTTGCAAACCCCGTGCCAACTCTCCAGCAAACCGCTGCAGGCATTGCACCGGTAAGCCCGATGCATGTATCGCGGCCGACGCAAGCCCAGTTGCCTGTCCGAGCCGATGCAGATGCACCGCGTGCCCTGCGTGCGCATCCGCGCCAAGCTCCCTCAACGGTGTTAACGGAAACCAATTTGGCAATGCGTGCCGGATTTTTGCCTACCTTCCAGCACAATGTTGCCGCTGTTCGTTTGGCTTTAACTTCATCAATGCAGGCAGATATGCCTCGCTTCAGCGGTCAAGTTGATTTGCTAGCCTAATTTTCGATGACGCGGGCATCATTTTGTAATTCAAGATAAGCTTGCAAAAGATCCGCCTCCGTAATTACGCCCTCTAGTTTTTGCGTTGACATGTCAACCACCGGTATGCTTTCCCCGACAAAGTCGCTGGCGGTCTCAATAGCGGAAGCAACGGAGCTTTCTTTGTCCAAAACCAGCGGGTTGGGCTCGACCATTTTAGCAAGAGCAACAGTGTTAGTATCTCCTGCCTGTTGCGCTGCCATCAGCTTAAACAACAAAACTTTTCCAATGAAGGTATTTGCCTTGCCTATTATATAGGCTTCCGAAACCTGAGCAGTGACCATATTAGATATCGCCGTATCGACGCTGCTTGTGCCGTCCACGGCAAGGTAATCGGAAGGGCGCACATATTTTGTCACAGGCAATTCAGTCATGCGCAAATGCCCGCGCCCCATCGTGATGTCAATTTGCCGGTCCATTAGTTGACGTGTGAAATAGGAGTGGCCGAACAAAAGATAGGAAACCAGCGTCGACATGACAACGCAAATCATCGCCGCCACAGAAAACTCATAAGAGCCGCTCAATTCGAACACGATAAGAACGGCAGACATCGGCGCGCCAATAATTGATGCGCTCACAGCTGCTAGCCCACCCACAGACAACACTGGAATAAGACCGACAAAACCGACACCAGCCAGTAATTTTCCACTGATCATGCCGCTGGTAGCGCCTATAAGAAGCGCTGGCGAGAACACCCCCCCAAAAAGCCCCCATCCCAGACACACAGCCGTCATTGCTATTTTGGCAAAAAGCAAAATAAACAAAAACGTGTAAGTTTGTTCTTGCGCAAACACATCATTTATCGTTTCCGTCCCCAGACCGAGGATTTGAGGGAAAACCATACCCACGCTGCCGCAAACCAGAGCCGCAGAAAAGGTCAGCGTCGTGATTGATAAGCCGGATTTTTTGCCGATCGAGACGAAGAAGCGAACCGATACCATGAAAAGCACGGCTACCAGCCCAAAAACAATCCCGCAGCCGATTAAAAACGGCAGAGATGAAATAAGCTCAGGCGGGGCAAAACTAAGTTGAAAGAGCTGGCGCGAACCGAACAGATATTGACCCATTGCGGATGCCGTTATGCTTGATATGGCAATCGGCGCAATGGCTCGGAGCGAGAAGTGCTTGATAATAGCTTCATGGGCAAAAACAATGCCGGCTATCGGCGCACCGAAACCAGCGGAAATGGCTCCAGCAACCCCGCAACCGATAAAAACATCCATTGAAAAAATGCCACCTGTCACGCGGCGGAAAAGGCTGCCCATCACGCCACCAAAATGCACTAGTGGCCCATATTGGCCAACAGACGCACCTCCGCTTGCCGAAATAAAAGCCGCAAGGGTTGAGGCAAAGCCTTTTTTATGATCGAGCAGGCTGTCTGGAAGGTGTGCGGCATAAATGCTATCTGCGGGCGTTTGCCAGGCATCTATATTAGCTAAGCGACGCGTCATGACAACTAAACTAGCAGCTAGCAAAAGCCAAAGAATAACAATGGGGTTGAGGGAAATTCCATAAATTTCGCTCTGCATGAAATCCATGCGGCCTCTTAACCCAGTGAAATACAAAACACCGAGGACGAACCCGCTCGAGACGACAGCCATAATGCTGCCGAAAACGACGCCCAGACCAATACTTCGAAGCAAATCAATCAGAAGGCTTTTCATGCTTTCGATAATGGCGGTTTATTTACCTATACACCACAAAATCTTTGGATATTTTGGAATTAAATAGCTGCAGAGTTTTAAATTTTTAACGGTCAGATCGAGTTAAACAATGAAAGTTCTTGGTTTATAAGTTCTGCCAGCCACTCGATATGTTCCTCATCGGATATATTCCAACCGTCAGGAGCAAAAAACTCATTTTTAGAGCGCAAACTAAAAACAAAACCTCGAAAATTCTTGGTGGTAACATTTGGGTAAAAATTTAGGTCCCTTTCCGGGTCGAGAGCGCTAGACAAAAGCGATTTTAGCTTTCTGACCTTGCCTTTGGACTCAAATTTAGTTCGACTAAAAATAAAGCTATGGAGGCACTCAGAGGCAGCTTCTTCTTCAATTTCATCTAGGAAACGAAGCATTTCTTCAGCTGCCTCATAAACTAAAGAATAGCTTACTACCTCATAATGCTCACTGAGGCCCTTTTCATATTTCTTGGCATAGGTTTCTAGATCCAAATCCAGAGAAATGAATTCCTGCGCCGCTCGAGCGCTGCAAACATCAAATACCCACTGAGGACAAAAACCCATGGATCAGCCTTTTCCCAAAAATTCCAGCCTCAAAATAACTCTTTTTTATCAGCTAGGAAACATAGAAAACTTTGAAACCATAAAATTATTTTTACGTTCCTACATTTGTTCCCATGCTTCAAGCAAATCCGTGACAATCCCGACAATGTTAATATCGCCTTTAAACCCGTCTTGGTCGCGTCCTTCGATTAATTGCTGCTGAACATATAAGTAAAGCCCTGCCAGATTGTTGGATATTTCTTCGCCTTTTTCTGGATCGAGGCTGGAAAGGAGCAAATGTAGCGCTGTGTGAGCCTTTGCATAGTGACGCGCCTGGTTACTTAGATCAATTTTCTCGCACGAAGTGATAATTATTAAATGTTTTTGTAATTCTTTAAGAATTAATCGTACTATTTCATGATTATTTTCAATATTTTCCACGAAACTGGTTTCGTGAAGCTCATAGGAGCGCTTGGCCTGCTCATAAAACATTACGATATCCTTTGTTTGATAGCCTCGTTAACGTCTTGTGGCGCCAATATTTAGCGGTTGGCATACATTTTAAAACAGCGGAAAATCTCGGGATTTGGCATAAATTTTGCAGGTTTGTGACGTTGATATGTTGGAAGGTGTTCGGGTGGCTAGATGAGTGTCGACTATCTTAGCGCATTAAATTCAAAAGGATCTGGGCTGAATATTACTCAGATCGTGGATAGCCTTGTCCAAGCCGAAACTGCACCTCAAAAAGACCTTCTGCAAAACAAAATAGATAAGCGCACAACAGCCATTTCGGCTCTAGCCACCCTATCTTCAGAGCTAGGCAACCTCAAAACAAACATTTCTGGGTTTGCTGGAACATCTAAATACACAGCAACGAGTACCAGCTCCGGTAACACCATTTCAGTAAGTGATACCTCCTTGGCAACTGCGTTTACTTCGGATGTTCAGGTAACCACTCTGGCAACCTCACAAACCCTGGAGTTTTCGGGTTACACTTCACCGACACAGGAACTGGCAACTGGATCTATCTCAATAGATTTTGGCACATGGAACGAAAATGCCACATCATTTACTCGTGACACTAGCGTATCGGCAGTAACTGCTACTATCGCCGACACAAATAAAACACTGGCTGGAATAGCCTCTAGCCTTAATGCTCTTAGCGGTGTGTCGGCGAGCATTGTAAAAAAAGCCGAGAATTCTTATTCGCTTCTAGTGCGTTCCGAAACGGGTGCCGATAATGCGTTGCGCTTAACCGTTACACCTACAAGCGCCGGTTCGACAATTACCGCTCTAGATACCACTAGTGACAACAACAACCACCAGACCGTGGCGGCTTCTAACGCTACTCTGACCGTTGACGGTATTTCAATAGCGCGCGAAAGCAACTCGATTGCCGACTTATTCGAAGGCTACACACTCGACTTAACAACCACAACCTCTTCAACTTTTAGAGTAAGCGGCGCCCTCGATACAACAACCGCCTACAATCAGATGCAGTCTTTTATAGATAGTCTAAATTCGTCGCGCACGAAGTTGAACGAACTTACCAAAACCGGTTCAGCCACGACTGAGGCTGGACCACTGAACAATGACCCGGTAGCAGCTGCAGTTGTCAAAAGACTTAGATCCCTTACGAATGGGGCACTAACGGGTTTTGGCACCTCATCTCTTTATCTCTCAAATCTTGGCGTCCGCACCAATCTTGATGGCACTTTGACCTTAACCAAATCATCTTTTGAGAATGCGCTTGCAACAGATGCCACCACTTTCGACGCTATTTTCAATTCAACCGCCACGTCGGACTCAGACTTTCTGTCAGTTACGAAAAGTGCTTCGGCAGATATAACGCCTGGCACCTATGCATGGACATTCAATAGTAGTTCAAGCGTCGCTACCTTAGGGGGCACAACGCTCACTACCAGCACAAATAGCGATGGAAATACTGTGTACGCGCCAACATCTGGCGATTTACTCGGCGTTTCAGTGACGCCTAGCCAAAATGTTGCCACCGCTAATATATTTATAGGCAAGAGCCTGATTGACACTCTCTCGGATTATATCGACGAAACCATTAAATCCGCTGGTGACCTCTCGAACAGAAAGACGCAGATAACAACAGAAGTTACTGATCTCAACCTTGACAGCGCGAAGTTAGATGAACGAATGGAAGAAATTCGCACACGCTACACTAAACAGTTCTCCGCGATGGAGGCGTTGGTGACCAGTATGAACAATACAGGCGAATTTTTGACCAATATGATGGATGCCTTCAACAAAGACAGCTAAGCACAAGCTCCCTTGCTGCCAAAAATAACAAATTTTTTTCTAAACAAACTCCCCACATGTCGTTTCTAAATCTTGGAAGCGATATTGCTTCCGTTGTTTAACGCGCAATATCGCGCTTTTTTGGGGAAATTATTATGACATCAATCCACACTAATGTTGGTGCGCTGGTCGCTCAAAGAGGCATGGATGACTCAATGCAGGACTTGAATTCTGCTATGAATCGCTTGTCTACAGGCTTACGCATTAATTCTGCAGCTGACGATGCTGCCGGCTCAGCTATTGCTTCAAAATTTGAAGCTCAAACTCGTAGCTTGGGTGTAGCTATTCGGAATGCAAACGACGCAATCTCTTTGACGCAGACAGCTGAAGGAGCTCTCGGCGAAGTCGAGAATATCTTGCAGCGCATGCGTGAACTGAGCGTCCAAGCTGGTAATAGCACGCTGAATGCGACTGATCGGGCTCAAATTCAGGCTGAAGTCGACGCTCTAGCAGCTGAAATCGACGCCATTTCTGCCAAAACAAATTTCAATCAAGTAAATTTGCTAAATGGTACGAATAACTCTGTTACAATGCAGATTGGAATTGATAAGGGAGACTCCCTTGAGATTGCTCTGCAGAAAACAGATGTCAGTTCTCTTGGAATCGGATCATCTTCAAGCGCACGTGTTCTGACTTCAGAGCGCGTCACAGCTATCACTGCGGGCACAGACTTCGCGGCAGCTGACGTCAGGATTAATGGCAAAAATGCGTTTTCGGAAGCAGAAGATACTGGGACAACGGATGCACTGAACGGCATTGCCCACGACTTGGAAGCTGCTTTGGCTTCACCAGCCGCAAATGGCTCAGCAGGCCGTAACGCAGCTGTAATTGCCGCGATGATTAATAAGAATTCTGGTGTTCACGGGGCGGTTGCTACCGCATTCAACGAAGTAGTTGGAACGAGCTCTTCGTTTACCGCCGGCGGTACAATAACGGTTAATGGTGTGGCAATTGCCGCTCAAGATACTAAAGAAGCCTTCGTCGCAGAGGTAAATAATACCACACGGGTTACTGCTACTATTAACAGTAATGGGTTCATTGTGTTCTCGAACACCAGTGGTGACAACATTAACCTGGCTGGCGCAGACATCGGAAATATTGGTCATGCTAATGATGTGTATGGTGGTTTTGTCCAGCTTGCCAATGCAGATGGTACAGCTGTGTCTATCGAAGCCGGATCGCATGTAAATGGCTACGGTGCCAATGCTACGGCTGCCCCTGGAACAATCGGTGACGTCAATGCCCTTGGTTTCAACCAAACTACCGGCAGCGTTGTCAGAGGCGCAGTAGTAACAAGCACTGCCTTAACAGCAGCAATGAATGTCAAAGTTAATGGAGTTGCCATTGGCGCTTCTACTTCCGCATCCGCTCTGCATAAAGCTGAGGCTATCAACGCTGCTAGTGCCGGCGTGACAGCATCAGCCAGAACAGTTGCAAACCTTACCATTGACCTTGCTGGCGTCACTAACGCACAACTGTCAGATTTTAGTGTTAACGACATCACTGTTAACCTTGCATCTGCTGTGAACAGTGCGGATGTTGTTAGTACCATTAACAGCACAATCGGCGGCGCAGTCGACATTGTTGCCACAGCTGATGCTACTACAGGCGCAGTGGTCCTCACCTCTGAGTCTGGCCTTACCATCGATGCCAATTCTGGAACTGCAACAGGCTTTGTTACTGCAGTTACTGACATAAACGGCGTCTCGGTAACAGCCGAAGCCACGGGTGATTATGTAGTTTTCGGTGCTTTGACACTAACATCAAATGATGGTGGAACCATTGCAATTGAAGATGGTGAGCAAGACACACACACTGGCCTGGCAACGTTGGGTCTGCAGGCTCAGTCTGAAGCAGTAGATACTACTTCAGAGGGTCTCAGTGTTGGATCGGTGGCAAATGCAACTGCGGCTCTAGCTGCTATTGACACTGCTATCGATACGGTCTCAACCTTCCGTGCTGGATTTGGTGCTGTTGAAAATCGTCTTGATAGTGCCATCAGCAACCTGACTACGTACCAAACCAACCTCGATGCTTCTAGAGGCCGCATCGTAGATGCTGACTTCGCTTCAGAAACTTCGAAACTGACTAAGGCACAGATCCTCCAGCAAGCTGCCACTGCAATGCTTGCCCAGGCCAACGCTTCTAGGCAAGGTCTGCTGGCTCTGCTGCAAGGCTAATCACTTAAACTATACAAGTGAAAGTCTCGTAAAATGGAAAGCCCCCCGATTTCGGGGGGCTTTCTTTATTGCGTAAGGTGAGGGAGGAGTATTAACGCAATAAATCCAGTACGCTTTGCATCGACTGATTAGCCTGCGCAAGCATGGCTGTAGCGGCTTGCTGCAAAATTTGCGATTTCGAAAGATTGACAGACTCAGCTGCCATATCAGCATCAGAAATTCTGCCCTTCGATTGCTGCGTGTTCATGACAATATTGGACAAGTTGTCGATGGTGTGTTCCATCCTATTCATTGTTGCCCCTAACTTGCCTCTTTCGGCATCTACGGATAACAGGGCTCCATCAATAGCGGCCAACATATTTTGTGCAGAGCGGATGGTAAGTACATTCATTTCCGATATCTTAGTCAGACTTGCAGACTGGGGTTGATCTCTGAAAATACTTTCGTCATCTGCAGGAACAATTGTGAAGACTTCCGGAGATCTAAACGTGACCTCGCCGGTTATTCTCATGTTATCTGCGAGATTAGGCGTTTCATCGCTTCCCAAATCTTTATCGGTAAGCTGCACGGCAAAACCTTTGAGATTTTTGTCTCCGTCCATTGTTTGGACATTCATAGTTTTCAATGCCTTAGTAAACGTTAACGGGTTGGAGTTTGCAGCTGTAACGTTTACTGTCGTACCGGTGTGACTTCCTGTAGCAAGAGTGAAGGTATTAACGGTACTCGTTTTGATGAAATAATCAGTGTCCAAGGACAAACCAGCAAGAGTGCTCTCGGAATTATGTATGCTTGTTAGCCGAACCACATCCCCGACCTTAAATCCATGGGCGGTGGCAGTAATGGTGTCGCTAGTATTTGCTCCACCATTGGCAACAGTAGCGGTGGTTTGGTCGGGCGAACTATCCATTGGAAAATCAAAATTATCGATCACAATGTCGTAGCCGTCGGGGGAGAACAAATCGATATGTGTTCCGTCAACCGACAGTGTCGCCGTGATGTCAGTATTTCCCGAAATACCGCTGATTTTATCTCTCAAATCCGACAGATCAGCGATGTTAAGTCCATCCGCACTACCTATTTTAATGGAAGCAGTAACATTGATTGCTTGGGTATTCATTCCAAACAAGTCGAATGAAACTATTTTATAATCAGAGCTCGTGTCGTTGGGCGTGAATGTCAGACGCGCATTGGTCTGAGCAGATGCCGTCACGCCTGTCGAACTGGTAATATTATTCACCGCAGCTGCAATATCCCTGCCTGTAGAACCGACTGTAATATTTGCTGTTTCCGTTCCGACATGACCATAGATTGTAAGGTTCTCAGCGGCCAAAACGTTTGAACCCGCAGCTGCGCCTCCCGTTTCCGCAACATTAGGGGCTCCTGCCAAAGTTGATAGGTGGAATTTAGCACCCGTTCCAGCACCATATCCGGCCGCTGTGAGCTGTCCATAAGTAATAGCGGTGCCATCTAACTCAGTTAGGGAAAAAGTAGTGGCAGCAAGATTTGCTGTGGCGACTTTATAATTTCTGCCGGGGATAAGTCCTGGGATCGGCGAAGAGCCTTTTTCATAGGCCACGATATCCCCAGCCGCAAAATCATGATCAGCCGAAGTGGTTATAATGGCAGCAGCCGAGTTACCTGCAACTGAAGACAGAGAAACAGTCTTCTCGAGCTGAGAATTAATTTCCCACATCCCCAAAGCCGAGGGAGACATGTCTTTGATTGTTAAAGTGTGTGTATGTTGCGGCGTCTCATCAAAACCAATTTCGAATTGCGTGTCCTGAAATGTGCCGTTGAGCAACTTAGTCGTATTGAAAGATGTAGTCTCTGAGATTCTTAGAAGTTCATTTTTTAACTGATTAATTTCTTGGTTAAGGGCTACACGGTCCGCTCCCGAGTATGTTCCGTTTGCTGCCTGAACACCTAATTCGCGCATGCGCTGCAGGATATCCGAAACCTCATCCATTGCGCCTTCAGCCACTTGCGACATCGAAATAGCATCAGCAGCATTGCGCATTGCCATTTTCATACCCGAGATTTGAGCTGTCATTCGGTTAACAATGGATGCTCCAGCAGCATCGTCACCAGCGTTATTAATGCGTTTACCCGACGAAAGGCGTTCAACCGCCTTGGAATAATCATTCTCATTGCGAGTCAAATGATGTAGCGATTTCAAAGCCGCAATATTCGTGTCGATTTTCGTCATAGTCCTTCCTCGGTCTAGTCTTGCTTGAACACTGCAAATCGCGTGCCAAAGACCTGACCCCCTTCACTATTTCAACTATCTTAGATAATCAAAGAGGCTCTGTTGCCCAATTTTCACAAATGCTTGCTGAGCAGCATCTCTATTTAATATCAACGATTTAAGCTGCGTTACCAGCTCGGTTAAATCAGCGTCACCGATTTCTGATATTTTCTCATCAACCGTGATTTTACGCTCTGATAACACCTGACTTTGGCTGTCCACTTTATTGATCTGCGCACCTACAAAGGCCATTTGCGAGCTAATATGGTTCAGGGTGGCGTTCAAATTATTGACAGAAGTACCAACAATTTGGTCCATATCCGTCAGCTTTCGAACCTCGCCAACAATTTCACCAGTGCCGTCGTAACTTGTGAAATTCGCGAAGTACTCAACTTCCTCTTCAGCGAAATTTACACCACTGATCTCGACATGAGACATTTTAATCTCACCATTAAAGTTTTCAGTGAGTTTAAGAGCACCGTTAGTGTCTACCGCAGCTGCCACACCAGTCGAACTGGTTTGAGTATTGATGGCAGCCGACAATGCCGCAATGTTTCCAGTTGATATATCCGCAGATATTTCGGCTGTGCCCTTTGACCCGGTAATACTGAACTTCCAACCGATGGGGTCTCGCGGGAGGGTAAATTCAACAAGAGCTGAGCCAGTGGACGTTGCCTGTTTATGAGCTGATGCAGCTGAAGAGATTGCACTTTTGGCACTTTTGAGCATATCGAACACGCTCAGGCTGCCTTTGGCTGTTTCCACTCTCATGAATGCATTAGCGCCGTCGAGAGAAGTCGTAACAGGCATATTTTCAGAGAGCTGCAATGAACGTTGTCCAGTATCGCCCTGATAGGTGATATTTCCATCAAGATGCACTTTGAATGCGTCGATGTCGGTTTTGAAACCCCCGAATATGCTTTGCCCAGATGAGTCACGAGTGTTGGCTATTGAAACAAGGACATTGGTCAGTTCATCCACTTCCGTCTCTATCGCCTTGCGATCCTGAACACCATATGTATCGTTGCCTGCCTGAATGGCCAACTCGGTTATTCTTGTCACCACATTCACGGCTTGCTGCAATGCGCCGTCCGTTAAATCGAGGGTCTGACGGGCGGAGGCAGCGTTTTTCTCAAACCTCTCGATCAGTTCCTTCTGCTCTTTAGCAACAGAAAGGTTGACTGCGGCAATAGGATCATCCGAGGCGCGTAAAATATTTTTTCCTGTCGCAACTCTATTCTGGAGATTTTGAATATCCTCATTCATTCGAGAGAATTGCTGAACTGCTCTTTGATTAAAGAGTTTAGTCGAAATTTCCATGACTTACCTCAGACCACATCCATGAGTGTTTGGAATAGCTCCCTGGCTGTCTGCAAAATCCGTGCCGAAGCTTGATAAGCTTGTTGTTGCTCAATTAAACGGGCAGCTTCCGTATCCAGATTAATACCGGAATATGCTGCTTCTGCATCTACACTGGCTTCCATAATAGCCTCGGCGGCCTCAAGAGAGGTTTCATTTGCTCGAAGGCTTGCTCCAACCCTAGTAACGGTGTCATTAAATATTTGCTGAAAGCCGGAACTGGATGGTTTTCCTACTGTTGTCCGCTGGAGCGCGGCAAGCGCTAGCGCATTTCGGCCATCGCCTACTGCTCCGATATTTTCTTCAATATGATACCGATCCCCATCGCTGCCTCGGCCTGTCAAACCTATTTCGTACCCGACGACATGTGTTTGATCATTTTCGTCAAGGACGCGGTTAGCAATTGAATGACCTGTATCTTTGTCAAAAACTTCAATAGTTCGAGCTTCGCTATTCATTAACTGAACCGTAAAATTTTCGATTGGGTCTGCGCCAGTTACTGGCAGCTCGTCAAAAGACGCTGACAAAAGTCTGGCGCCGTTTCCAGTTAGCATGACAATCAGCTCTTCATTGGGCAAATTAGACAGACTAATTTTCTCAGCGGCCGGCGAAGTGGCAGATCGTGTGATCGTCAAAGCCTCGCCATCGGTTCGCGTGATGTCTAACATGTCCGAGTTCAAAGTGACTACATAATCTGAAACTTTAAAACCAAGGCCTTCCGAAGCAGCGGCTTCAGGCACAGAAATTGCTGGTGCCGCGAGGTTAGATTTCAGCAAAATTCTGTCGTTGGCACTGGTGCTTGTGGCCCCGCCTGTGCTCGCAAAGGTAGCGGTTAATTTAGATGTATCAGCACTGGAAAGCGTGAATGTCCCCGAACTGTGGGTTAATCTTACATTCACTGCACTGCCACCGACGGTCACAGCCAGATTTTGAGTTGAAGTCGGCAAAGACACGCTGCGACCGCTTAAAACAGTCGTAGGTTCGGCACTTGAAGAGATTAAACCAAACTCGGTTGCGCGATCTCCATTTCCAGCGATAATGCTGTTTGCGGGAACCGTTATCTGAGAACCGTTAACGCTGCCATCTGGAGCAACAATCTGCAGTCTGTTATTTGCGTCGAAGTAAGCCTCGATGCGGCCGGCCTCACCCCCAGTCACTCTAATATCGGGATTTGTTTTGATGGACGCATTCTTGTAAGCAACTTCAAGTGTATAGATCTTGCCTTCGAATGAAACTTTGACCGAACTTTTATCTTCAGGCAGAACGGTTAGAGCAGTTACCCCGGAAAGAGCCGTCGTCGGTGAGGAACCTCTCAACTGGTTAGCAATCTCAGACGCGATACTACTTGGCGAAACTTCTGACAAATTTTTGAGGGCAACCGAAGCCGCAAAAGCCTGACCCGATCCGGTACTTGGAAGCGAGACATTAAATTGGCCCGATGCTACAGAAGCCTTGAAGCCCGAAGCGCCAGCTTGATTTCCTGCTCCAGCTTGGTCCGCATCAAAAAATAGAGCCGATTTTTCTCCAGTTTGAGACAGCGTTTCTTTAATCAGCCCGGACGCAAGTTCAGAATTGCTTGCATTTACAGTTGCGCTTCCTGTTTTAGTTATTGAAAAGGCACCCTGAGACAATAATTCAATTGCGCCTGAATAACGGGCGCTGTCGTTGTTGCCTTGCCCTAGTGTAATGGTCGAAGTTAAACTTTTAGTCCTTTGGTCCACAACCCGGCTGCTCATAGTTCCCGCGAATGAAAAACCAGAAAGAATGATATCTTTGCCAGTCTCACTCTCAAGCACCACACGCAGACGGTCGGCAGAAAGCGAGGCTTTAACGCCTGTTTGACCAGACAATTCATTAATTTTTTGAGCAAAATCAGTCAGATCAGTGTTCGAAATTTGCGCTGAAACGTTAACCGGTTTTTGGTTCACAGACTCTATTGAAAAAGTTGCGGTGCCAGAGGTGCTGGGGGCAAAGAACTCTACCCTCGTCGAGGCGTGGGCCATCACTCCATTATCTTTGGCAATAGCGTTTATTTGTGAAGCTACCAGTTCTGCTGAGCTGCCCGTTGAAATGCTCAGATCCGTGGAATGACTTACCGTATTAAGTGTTAAAGTATGAGCGGCCGCCGAACTCGCGGGCACAGAACCAACTGCTCCCGTAGCGCTTGCCGCAGTACCATTACTGCCAAACACTATCCGTTTCTCACCGCCAGAAATCGAACGATCCAGTTTTATACCACGATAGGAGTGTGTTGCCGAATTCAGGTAGTCCGCCCGGTATCGAGCCGCGGAAGAAAATCCATTTTCCTTCACCAACAAGGAGGCAATCTCCGATCCGGAGAGTGTCGTGCCCGCAATATGGCGCCCTTCGCGAGTGAAAATCTGAATATTGGAGCTTGAGCTCGCAGATTTCTTTGTGCCCAGAACATTAGCAGAACCAGAACTAATTTTCCCTTCCTTATTAGTGGCGGAAGAAAACTGACCGGCTGACAACGCCATTGTTATTTGGGCGCCTGATGCAGCAACAAAAATGCCCAAATCCTTGAGACTTTGATTGCTAGCATTTTTTAGAGTGCCAAGGTTTAGGTATTTTCCAATTTCACTAGCATCTGTCCACCGTCCGGCAGATCCTGGAAACACGCTAGCATATCTTATGTCAAACTGGTGATCTACAGTTGTGCCATTTGGCTGAACAATTGAAAAGCTCAACTGGGATGCCGATTGTAATTCGGCGTTTGAAAGAGAGAACTGCAGTTGTTCTTGCGAATCAAAACTTGTCAGGGAAATATTGTCGACATTGGAAGGAACTGAAAAAACGCTCCCGTCTCTCAAGAAAGTTGTTCCCGTTACTACAGACGCCGAATTCCGCATAACTTCTGATATACTCGGCATATCGGAGGGGGAATTTGTCAGGAGCCTTGTTGCTTGAATTGAGGCATCTCCCGTGTTAGCCACATCGGAAGAAACTAAATTTTTGGCTGCCGCTGCAATCTGATCGCCGCTAGTTAGAAGAAAGCTTAGGTTTTTGGCGTAATTAGACGCCGGACTGAGCAAAAAATCATCATTATTATCAGGGCTGCCGATTACCTGAACCTGCAATCCGGGTAACAGAATAATGTCTCGGCCACTTCCAATTTGGTTCGATGAAGCATCTCTTGCAATCCAAGAGTTTTGTTCCTTGGAAAATGAAAAGCTGATATCTGCAGACTGGGCAAGGTTTATGTCTGTGACAGTTGTTTCAACTGAATACACGCCAGTGTTTGTTCTGCCTTTGCTAACTTCAAAGCCTGCTGAACCGAACATATCGATACCTTCAGCTCCGTCAATATCTATGCCCTCTCTGTGTTGAGCATTTACCGCTTTCACGAAATTAAAAGCCAATTGGTCCAATTCGGAAATTATTTCTGCTGCCAAAGCATAACCGACCTGCAGTCCCTTAAGTTTGCCATTTACAATCTGACTTGTCGGCGTGCCATCTATTGAAAAACCCAACGTGCGATCATCGCTGAAAACTTCTAGGGATTTTGAGTTGCTCTCGGAAACCAATTCAAGACCGACACCACTGGGGCCAAGCCGCACTAGTGCTTCCCCACGCGAACCTAAATCCGCTGTAATTTCAGCAAGACGACTTATTTCGTCGATAACTCTATCTCTTGTATCGAGCAAAAAATTACTGGACGAACCCTGTCCAGTGGAAAGTATTTGAGCGTTGTTTTTAGCAGCTTGAATAGACAATTCATTCAATAAGGCCGCTTCCTGCTTAGCCTCTTGCAGAATCCCTGTTTTAACATCGGTTAGCATTTGATGGGTTTGCCGGAAGGCATTTGCGAGCGCCTTGCCGTCTTCCGTCGCAACAACACGCGGCGCATTATCCGCCGGAGAAGAGGCAACAGCTTGCAGAGAAGCAAAAAAATTACCCAAAAAATTGCCTAGTCCTGCGTCTCCGGGCAGAAGCATATTTTCTATTTCTTTAAGACTTCCAACAAAAGTGTCCGTATTTTCAAATTGAGCAAGTGATGTCCGGACTCTTGTTTGGAGATAAGTATCGAATGAACGCCTAATAGATTCAACTCGGACGCCCAAACCTACCTGACTTCCGGAGCTCTGAACCCCGCCTGTGCCAGACGTTACCTCCTCGAGGTTTGCTTCGCGACGCTTAAATCCCTCAGTGTTAATGTTACCGATATTTTGCCCAGTAACCGAAAGAGCTTTTCTGTAGGATTGTAGCCCACTATTAGCGATATCAAACAGACTTGCCATCTACCGTACTCCAGATTTTGCTAATGATCCGCTAAGCTGGGTTACAAGGGCTTCGGCAATTCCAAGATTAGCTGAGGATGCTAATTTTCTTGCATATTGGTCATCCAGCATGGACTGGTATGTTTCAGACGCCTGATTGCCAAACACATCATTGGCAAGTTTCGAGGCTCGGGCTGTTTTTATAAATTGTGCCACGAAAATTGCTTCAAATGAATCAGCTGCACGACGCAGCTCATCTAGATCCCCCTCATCAAGCCCTCGGCCTCCGGGTTCAGCCACATCGAAAAACTGATTGAGCGGCAGTCCTATATTTTTGCTGATTGGATTCATCGACGGCTCTCTATATGACAACCAGCTCCGCGCGCAGCGCGCCAGCCTGTCTCAGTGCCTCCAAAATGGCCACTAAATCTGCAGGAGTTGCGCCAACTCCATTCATTGTGTCGACGATGCTGGAAAGATCCACACCTGGATCAAACACAAATGCTTGAGCATCGGGTTGATCGATCATAATGTCGGTATCGTCTTCAACAACTGGCGCACCGGGCGCCACAACTGCCTGATTTTCGTTAACGACGGCGGTCGTTGTAGGCGTAACTTTTTTGTCTTCATCAATGCGCACTGTCAGAGATCCATGCGAGACAGCTGCAGGAGTGACACGGACATCGCCACCGATCACGATAGTGCCCGTGCGAGAATTAACGACCACCTTTGCCGAAGGCCTAGCCGGATCAACTTCAATATTTTCAATAAGGCTCATAAAAGCAACTTTTTGTGCGGGCTCTTCAGGTGCTTTCACCCGCACCGACGTTCCATCAATGGGGGTGGCGATGCTGGTGTCATCCAAAAATGCATTTATAGCTTCAGACACGCGATAGGCTGTGCTGAAATCGCCCTGGTTCAGGTTTAGAACCAAATATGGGTTGTTTAAGAACGACGTATCTACCATTCGCTCTACGCTTGCACCTCGGGGAATACGTCCGACAGTAGGGACATTGACGATAACACTCGAGCCGTCGCCTCCTTCAACACCCAAGCCACCCACTAACAAGTTTCCTTGTGCAATTGCATAAGTCTGCCCGTCGGCTCCCAGTAAAGGCGTCATAAGCAAAGTTCCACCTCGGAGAGATTTCGCCTCACCAAGAGTGGAAACCGTGACATCCATTGTCTGCCCAGGCTTCATAAAAGGCGGCAGGTCACCCGTGACCATAACGGCAGCAGCATTTTTGCCCTTAATGCCTGCCAGATCAGTCGACTGACCAAACTGGGCAACCATTGACTGAATAGTTTGCAGCGTAAGCTGAGTGTTTCCATCGCCCGTTCCGCTTAAACCAACCACAATGCCATAGCCCACAAGCTGGTTCGCTCGGACCCCCGCAACACTAGCTAGGTCTTTAAGCCTATCAGCACGTGCCGTTTCGCTAACACCAATTACAGCGGCGAGGACAAGGGCAATCATGCCAATAAATTTTGATCCTTGGGGCATAAAACACTCCCTAAAATGGCAATGCCATCATGATTAATTTGCTCGCCCATCCGGTGCGACCAGTATCGGCAACGTCGCCTGCACCTGTATAAGTGATTTCGGCATCCGCCAATTTCGTCGACGAGATAAGATTGCCTGCGGAGATATCTTCCGGCCGAATGATGCCGCGTGCCCGCACATATTCATTACCATTGTTAAGCGTTAGACGTTTTTGTCCCGCCACTTCCAAATTGCCATTTTCAAAAACACGGATAACGCTGACTGAAAGCATCCCTGTAAAGGAGTTCGATTGTGTAGCCGCACCATCTCCAGCAAAAGCCGACGTTGCCCCGGCCCCAAGTTTCGGCCCCAGCGAGTTGGAATCAAATGGCATAGCAGTCACATTCATCGCGTTTGACTTATTTGCCGACATACTCTGTGCTTTCTGAGCGGCATAGCCCTCGGCGAACACTACTGTGAGAATGTCACCTATCGATCTTGCGCGCTGATCAGTAGTAAAAAGACCAGTTTTTGCGCTTGCTTTATAGATTGAACCGTTAGCACGCGGTGCAGCCTGAGCCGGCATAATCTCATCATAGCGCGGCACAAAGCTTTCCGAGGTCCTATTTTCAACATAGGTTGAACAAGCCGACAAAGACACAGCAAGAATGATGGGAAGCGATACAGCACGAAGCGAGATAACCATTTCAGTAACCCTCAAAAATTGACTAAAGATTATTGGCAATAAAGCGCAACATCTCGTCTACAGAGGTGATAGCCTTCGAGCTCACTTCATAGGCACGCTGGGTTTCAATCATTTCGACCAGCTCCTGAACAACATTCACATTGGACGCCTCTAGTGCCCCTTGAACAAGTTTTCCTACCCCTTCTTCTTGCGGGTTGGAAATCAAAGCCTCACCGCTAGCTTCTGTCTCCGTTAAAAAATTTTCACCTATTGGCTGCAAACCACGACGATTGGCAAAATCAGCTAGTGTGAGCTGACCCACCTCTTCGGCTGCAGCGTTTCCAGCCACAGTTACACTTACAACACCATTGCCCGAAACATTAATATTGGTAGCTCCCTCAGGAATTTGGATCTCTGGCTGCACAACATAACCGCTTGCCGTAGTCAAAATACCTTCATTGCTTCTTGTGAACGAGCCGTTCCTGGTATAAGCGATGCGTCCGTCGGGCAATAGAACTTGGAAAAAGCCTGAACCTTCAATTGCTAGGTCAAGAGCATTTTCAGTCATCATAAGACTGCCCTGAGAGTGCATTTTTTCCGTATTAACAATGCGAACACCAGTACCGACGGCATAAGATGAAGACAATTCGGTGTCTTCAGAAGTTTGATCGCCACTCAGTCGCCGGACTTGATACAACAGAGACTCGAAATTTGCTCGGTCACGTTTAAAACCAGCTGTATTCACATTTGATAAATTGTTAGCAATTACTTGCATGCGCACTTGCTGAGCATTGAGGCCACTTTTTGCTACGTGCATTGCGTTTACAGACATTTCAAACTCCTAAATAAGAACTCTATGTCTGTATAAGCAATCGACGTGCCAAACACTTCTTTCACTTAGTTCGGCATACGCATTAACGAAGCTCCAGCTTCGTCTAAATCTCGTGCTATGGAAATTAGCTTAACATTCAATTCATATTCGCGTTGACGCCTGATGTTTTCAACAAGCTCTTCGACTGAATTGACGTTGCTAGTTTCAAGTGAGCCACTAAGAATCTGCGCCTGCTGATCAGCAGGCGGAATTGTTCCGTCTGGCTGTCGAATGGCTCCATCTAGCGATTTTTCAAGAGGGACGTCTTGGGCCAAGGTAGTTCCTAGAAAGCCCACCACGATGGTATCTCCGGGCTCAGCGCCAATTGGAGTGATGGTTATTCGCCCATCCTCGCCAATAGATATATCCTGGAACGGTGGCAGCACTATTGGCTGCAAATTATTGTCTAGCATCAGAGCGCCGACGCCATCTGACAACTGATTTTCAGCATTAATGCGCAAATCACCCCGACGAGATAGATGAGGAGCTCTCTCTCCATCTTGGATAATAAAGTAGCCTTGACCATTAATCGCAACATCCGTAGTCAGGCCAGTAAACCTAATTTCACCCTGCTCTTCTGAAAATACATTTTTCGTATCTCGAATAGTAAAGGCACGGCTTCGGAGATGATCTTCACCGGCCAAAAGCCGAACCTCTTGGGCCGCTTGAAGATCCCGGCGAAATCCAGGCACAGAAGCATTTGCCAAATTGCTAGATTGCAGTGTATCGCCATGATTTGAAAGGCGCATACTCGTCAAAGCAGTGTGGATGAGTTTATCCATTGTTTTTCAATTCTAAAAATAAAATTCTACATACGGATATTAATTATTGTCTGAGTCAGCGAAGTGGTCGTTTCGATAGCCTTGGCAGACGCCTGGAAGTTACGCTGGGCAGTAATCAAATTCACGAGCTCCTCGGTGATATCCACATTAGAGCGTTCGAGCGAACCCGAAAGAATATTGCCGAAACCTTCAGAACCCGCTTCACCTACCTGCGGCGCACCAGAAACAGCTGTTTCCACATAGGTTGCGTTACCGATCTGTTTCAAACCATTTTGGTTGTTGAAGTTGGCAACCACGATTTTACCTAACGGATTGTTCTGACCATTGGTGTAATTGGCACGGATTGTACCGGAAGCATCAATTTCCAGACCGTCAAGACGCCCGGAAGTAAAGCCGTCCTGATCAACCGAGACCACGGAGAAAGGCTGCGCGAACTGTGTCGATTTCGAAAAATCAATATTTAGGTCGATCGAGAATCCTTCTTCCTGCTTTTCGTAGTGAACCAGGTTTTTTGGCGATACTAATTGACCACTTTTATCGAAGGTCAGCTCTCCCTCATCAATATAAAGAGGGAAATATCCTTCCACCAGATTGGCCGGCGGACTTTCCACCACTTGACCATTTTCATTAACAAACAATGCAACACCTTGGGCGTTGGTAGCTTGGGTTAAGTTGAAAATTTGAGGAACAGATCCCACACCAAGCGGAACATCATCCAGTCCTAATCTTGCGGTTCCCTTAACTTTGATAGTTGATTCATCTCCTCGCGTTCCCGTTGTGAAGGTAAAGTTATTCGAATTAGCATCATATTTTACCGTCACGCCTCCAACTGTATTGCCCGTTTCAGGATCTCTGATTTGGTTAATACGCTCCTGAAGAGCTGTCGCCAACGTGGATCCAACATAATTGCCGGTCGGAATTTCAATAACACCGTTAATACCATTCACGGATACATTGAAAACATTTTCATTGGCCACATTTGTAAGCCGAAAGACTTCAGTCAAAGGCTCTTTGGCGGTAGCACCAATCGAAATAGCCGGCAAAGCCTGCAACCCTGTGCCAGCTGCAAAAATCGCATCTGTCTTCGTTAAACCGACGCCCATTAGGGCGTTTTCGCCCTGTCCTAATGAGCGGCTGGCGAGAGCGACAGCGTTGTTAATGACTGATCCATCCGTGGCGCTTATGGAATAACGCCCGACTTGGATATTCGAACTTTTTTGTGTCGCGGTTACACCAATAGCACCATTCGCTTCAATTGCTTCACCGGTAGAGCCGCTGGAGAAAGTAAATGTCTTTGTATCACTATTGTATTGAACATCAGCACCATACCGTTTGTCGTTTAGCTGGATCTCTTCGCCGTCTGCTACAAATGGCTCTCCAAAGAATACTTCGCCACCCCTTATTAAAGTTTCCGTCGCGTCATCGGAAGCCGGAATACCCAGGTTATTAGTCTGTTCAGCAGTTGACGCTCCAGAAACTTTAAACGAGTTAAAATTACTATTTGTACCAGTCCCTAAAACGGTTCTGTCTACTTTGAATGTAAGTCGCTGATTAATTTCGTCGTAACCAACCTTGATTGGAGGCTGCAGTTCATCGACCCAAACAGTTTTTGTAGAAGTCGCGTCGGTGTTAGTGACGGTTTCGAGCCCAAGCTTTTCAAGTGCGTCTATGGCGGCACCACCAGAATCCGTAAGAGATAATGTAGCGCCTGTAACTTCAAAAATACCTTTTTCTGTTGTTGTTGTTGATTGCACATTTGAGATTGTCGCAGTGGCATTTGCGACGACGATTTGGATTTTTTCACCCACTCTCGTGGCTGTTAAATTTGCGTCAGCATTGATTGCAGCTAGTGCATTATCAATCGCAGTTGTAAACGGTTGCGTTGTTTGACCTGCAACTGTCACATTGACTGTTCCTGCTCCGGCGATTCTAAATGTATAATTTGCTTCATTATGGCCGAAGCTTATTTGAATAGTATCACCTACTCCCACCACCTGACTTTCCCCTCCATTATCAGGCATGGCATTGGTTGTAATGGCTGTGGAGTCGCCGTTGACTGTCTCCGTTATAGTGATTTGTCTGCTGGCGTCCTCTAGTTGGGTGTTTGTGTATGGATGCAAGTTGGCCGCGCCTTTTTCTCGCAATATAATTTTTTTACTATTAAAATTGACGTCAGATCCTTCATATACGTTTGTTGCGCCTTCAAAAAACGCTTCAACATCTGAGGCTTTATCTCTTAGCGCGAAAACTGTACTGTTCGTCTCGTTAAAGTTGGTATCTGGAAGAGACAGCCCAGTTGTATCAACCTTGATTAAATGGTTGGTTGTATCCACCGAAAAGATAGTCAATTCTCTACCATTCAGTAATGTTTCGCCTGAAGCATTAGCGAAGACGCCACCAAGTCGAATTGTTTCACCACTTACAAAATTCGCTGCTCCGCCCGAGGTCAGCTGAATAGTAAGAGTATTCTGGGCTGCATCATACTCTACGGTATTACCGTTCGCGTTGACGGCAGTCTGAACACGCTCATTGTAAACGCTTAATTCGGGACGACGACCATAATAGGAGTGCACAAGAAATTTGTCTTGCGTGGTAATGGCGGTTGATGTGGCATCCATGCTCCGATATTCGAATTCCACAATCTGCGTCTTATCCAGGATACCGTCCATAGCGGCGCCCGAAGTCCGAGCAAATAAATTATTACCCACCCCAACCTCTGAGTTCTGGCTTGTTTCAGCTCCTGTTCCGGCATTTGTGGCGATTACGTGGCTATTAAGGGCCTCATTAAGCCTAGCCTGCGAATGAGCCAAAAATTGCTCAAGGGTAAAATCTGGGGATGCTCCATTTATATCCATACCTGGTATTTGCTGGGACACAAAACTATCTACGAGTAGATCGACGGAAATTTTGTTGGTCAACCCAGTGGACACGCCATCCGCATCTAGCTTGATTAGGTCAAGAGTGAGCGTGTCGTCCACGTTTTGCACAATCTGGATTTTTTTATCATCGCCATAGGCTTCATTGATTGCCCGCTCTACCTCGTTCGCGAGCTGCACAGCATTATATTTGCCTGGTCGGATATCAATGCTGACTGGCTGGTCACCATCATCAATATTTACTAGCAGAAAATCTTTGCCCCAAAATACATTACCTTCGACGTTGCCCGCTTCTTTGGTAGAGTTAAATTGCATGGGGTCGGTAACAATCTCAACCAGCTTATCGCCCTCTTCACCAAAATCAAATCCAGCCTGTTCACCCTTTAGGCTTGCAGGCTGCGAGTTCACTTTGGTTTGAAGTGAGTCAGCCTTATATAGCGCCGATCCCTTTCCTTCCAAGAAGTAGTTGTCGTCTGGAACAGAGATAGTTTGCGTTCCGAACCGATCTATAAAAATTTGCCGGCCACTATCATCAACAGCATTTACGAGGTCTGGGCCTATTACGGTGTCATTTATGACAAGTCGCGTATCAAATTTGTTAGTAGGGTCAGACGCCGAAGCATTCTGGGTCTTGATAAAATAGATTGTTGCGATTGTTGGATTACCAAGGTCATCAAAGATTGTTATCGATGTTGAATTCGTAAAAGTTGTTGGGTCATCGGGATTAAACTCATATCCATCGGTAAATTGAGGTTGCTCAGTCACTACGGTTGCGGCGGCAGGAACGTTCACACCAAGTTCAATATTACTGGTTGCGCGAGGGTCACCAGATGTCACAGGTAGTTGCAAAGGCACAGCACTCAACAAGTCCTTTGCAGTAACAGATCCGTCGTCGTTGACTGGATAGACGCTTAGGAATTGACCAGCTGAATCAACAACGTACCGGTCATTGTTCACGTTTAGTGAACCGTTTCGTGTATAGACCGTCTGGTTTGACGTCAGCGAGGGCTTTAGCGCAAAAAAGCCCTGTCCGGAAATAGCCAAGTCAAGTGCGTTGAGCGAAGACACAATATTACCTTGGGTAAATTGCTGCTTGATGCCTTTTAGGATTGTACCCGAACCAATCGATGAGGATGAGTTTTGCAACGGCGAGGTTGCGAAAATATCACCAAACTCGGCGCGGCTTCGTTTAAAACCAGTGGTACCGACGTTGGCGATATTGTTCGACGTGGCTGAAATATCCGCCTGCGAACCGTTCAATCCTGTCAAAGCTGTATAAAACGACATGGTCTATCTCCGTGAAAAAATTTGATTTGACCGAAATTTATTTGCGAAATTTAACGACTTCTGCGGCATCAATTTCGCCGTAATCGCGAACATCAAGGCGAACGCCACTAGCGCCGCCCGCCGAAGCGGCAAGCACTTCAGCGAAGACTGATGATGAAACAGCCTCGCGACCGTTGCTGGTGTCTGCATAAGCGTCTAGTCGGACGGCAGCGTTTTCATCGATGATATTTTGGGGAACATTGTTCCAGGTGAAACCAACAAGCCCGCTGGCCTGGGGACCCAATTCGATTGTGTCGATTACCTCACCATTAATTTCCGAAATCGTAATGCTGGTCGCAGTTGAAGCCGATGGCAGGTCGACAACGCCGTGAATCTCACCATTTTCATTCGGGCGTGCGGTATTCCCCGGGATCAAAACAGAACTGCCCAATAAGTTAGTCGCCGTGGCAAGGCGGAACTCGGAAAGCTGGGAGGAGAGTCCCTTAAGTGTCTCTCCCATATCCGTTATGCCGGTGACGGTCGAAAACTGGGCCATCTGTGCAATAAAATCGCCGTTTTCCATGGGCGCAAACGGGTCTTGGTTCTGCAATTGCGTGGTCATTAATTTCAGGAAATCTTCCTGACCAAGGGTATTTTTGGCACCCTGCTTTTTCTCGTCAGCCCTGTTGACGCCGAGCTTGTCGAGAATGGCCGAAAGTGAGTTTTGTGAGTTTTGATCAATCGTGGACATTATTTACTCCGGACTTACTTACCCATTGAAAGTGTGCGCACCATCAGGGCACGCAATGTTGTTACAACTTCGACATTGTTCTGGTACTGGCGGCTAGCCTCCAGCATATCGACCATTTCTTCCTCCGGCAGAACAGCTGAAGCATAGACAAAACCTTGTTCGTCAGCCTTAGGATGATCGGGATCATATTTTTGTTCCGCGCGGCGTTCCAATCCGACAATTTTGGCGACATCGGTCGTCGCTAAACCATCTTTGTTAAAATTCGCAGAGAATTTGGTTTCAAATACCGGACGCATAGGCCTAAAAGCCTCTTCTTCGGAACTGGCGACCGTATTTGCATTGGCCAGATTACTAGCAATAGTGTTCATCCGCGTCATTTGCGCGTTCATGGCGCGCTGGGCGATATCGAAAATATTCTTAACTTGCGATGACTGATTCATCATTCACCCCTAATCGCTGACATAAGACCGGCAATGCGACCATTGATGAATGCAAGCGAGGTTTGGTACCGAACAGCGTTTTCGGAAAACTCGGTTTGCTCGACAACCATTTCCACAGTATTGCCGTCTAGCGACGGGTTGACTGACTGGCGGTAGGCCAGCTCGCCTTCGCGCAAACCAGGCACGGGGATATGTTTACTATGTGTTGTGTCCAGAACATTTGTTTTGGAGATTTTCCGCATTTCAGCATCAAAATTCACATCGCGCGCCTTGAAATGTGGCGTGGCGGCATTGGCAATATTCGTCGCCAATACATTGCCCCGCCGCGACCGGAGGGCTAGCGTGTCAGCGTAAAATTTTAAACTGTCGACAAACGAACTCATATATCTTTCCAAATTGTGCTAACGTCCCGCTGGGACAGTTCACTTGGTACTGAAATTGCAAATTGGGTGCCAAATCGTTAGTTGGAGAAAAAAAAATGGATGAGGTCGAACTTCCGCAGCACGCGCGTGACGCGCGAACTGGCCTACGGCGCCTGGCGCCTGAGATTGAGGCCGCGCGCGACAAAATTATCGACCATTTTGAAGACAAGCCATTTGCCGAACTCAAAGAATTTGTCCAAAAACTTTTGGAAACTGAGGAAGACGAGACAAAGCGCCTCGGAGCATTGGCCGCTCGGGTGTATTTATTGCGCAAACGCATAATAGATTTTGAAGAAACAGTCGAATTTGTGCCAGCATCCGAACCTCTTGGCGAACTGGATGTGGCGGATGATGATACCGCAGGCAGAAGCTGGGCTCGCGTGCGGGTGCTGGAGAATTGCGAAGTCAACGACATGCGGCTTCCCGAAGGCATTATCGTTGATGTTTCGGCGGCCGATGCCCAACGCCTGATTGATGCCGGCCATGCCGAGTTGCGCGAGGCCGCAGACCCCGAATTATCGGAGGAAGACGCAGTATCGGAAGATGATACGGTATCGGAGGAAGACGCAGTATCGGAAGATGATACGGTATCGGAAGAAGACGCCGCCCCTGAAAGCGCCCAGCAGTCCGATGCGGATGAAGATATTCAGGAAGAAACGGGCAAGGAGATCGAAGCCGAAGCAGCGGAAGCAACTGATGACACCGTAGCAGATGAGATTCCGGAAGCAGAAGAAGTAGCTGATGAAACCGTGGCAGAAGAAATAGCAGATGAGATTTCGGAAGCAAAAGAAGTAGCAGATGAGATTCCGGAAGCAGAAGAAGTAGCTGATGAAACCGTGGCAGCAGAATCGACTGATGAGACGGTAGCAGAAGAAATGCCGGAATCAAAAAATGCCACTGATGAAGCGGATGTCGAAGCGGAAGCGGCCGATGAAACCGTAGCAGCAGAAACGGAAGCGGATGTCGAACCAAATGCGGAAACTCGGGCGGCCGTGGAGAGCGCGGGCGACATTCCGGAACCAATTGACGAAGCAAGTGAACAAGCGAGTAATGAAGCAGATGTTGAATTACTTGATACCGAGGATCATGTGCTGGCAACAGCCATCGCGGAAACCGCCGAGGCGTTTAAGGAAATTGACGAAGCGCTGGCCTCCGACAGTGCCGAGGAATCAGCCGTGTCGGACAATAAAAATGGCGAAAGTGGTGAAAATGACGGAAATGAGGCAAGTGACGAAACCGAAAAGGCCGATGAAACCTAACCTGCTTGGTTTAGTTTTTGTGTCTTTCAGCTTTCTAAGCGCCTGTGAAGATTTTGTCCGTTTCAGAACCGAAAAATATACTTGTGAATTCAATCGTTTGGGACTTCAAAGCATCGAACTTGAAACCCAGCGCGGCACAACTACTGCCACGCTCTTCACCGAGCAGGGGCCCCAAGCTCTTGAGATTGTGTTCAGGGAAAAAGATCGGCTGGAACTCAAAGTCGAAGACGATGAAATCAGAGTCAATCGTGAAACCGGTGAAATCGAGGCGCTGTTAGGCGCCCGCTTCGCCACTTTGACTTGCAAGAAATCCGTCTTTTCAATGTAGCCAAAACTGGCCGCCCGCTAGCTAGTGTTTTTACCGTGGAATTTGACGATGGCATCGGCCTGTTCAGCAGAAATACCAGTTGCCTCAACGAGCCCAGCCCGTTTGGCTCCCTGGCGCGCCATTTCAATGGCACGCGATATTTGTTCCTGTTGGTTGACGCCATCGGCAAGACGCACAATTTCCGCCTGCAGCGTCGCAATGGCTTTGCCCTGCTCTATCAGCATGGCAGACAGCGCATTTATGCTATCACTATCAGCCGGAGATCCGGAGGTTGAACGCGCATCGCTGACCAATTTTACAAGCTGTTGGTGGCGGGCGTACATATCTTCCAGCACCACTTTCAGACGGCGGCTCTGAAGCCAGAAAATGATAATGGCGGCAAAGGCAATGATCATCATGGCGAGCAATGCCAGAAACGGCAGTGCCGCGGCTGATAAGAAAAAATCGATGAAATTTTGTACGTCCAACACCCTACTCCTGTATCAACCGCGCTCCACCATTTCGGCCAAATCCGAACCCAACGTATCAAACCATTCCAGGCGTGCCTGAGTTTTGGCTTGCAGATCAACTAATCTGTCCATACAGGAGGCCAAATGCAAGCGCTGATCGCCGTTCATACCGTCTTCGGCAATAGCAGTTTTCATCTCGGCAAACCTATTATTCAAAAAATTTTCAAGGTTTGCCAACGGCTCAGCGAGCTTGACGGGGTCGGAAAGGCAGGCATGTGCTCGGGAAAGGATCTCATCAAGATCCTTTAGCATGGAATCAATCGTGGACGGAGACGTCATAACAATAGATTGGTATATTGTCGTTAGTCTTTCAACTCCCGATAAGCGTCCATGAGCGCGTCGGAGACCCTCTCCAAATTGATGGGGTAATCGCCACGCGAAATGGCCTCTTTGATTCGCTGCACCGCTTTTTCATCTATAGGCGGCGCTTTAGCCATTTCTACAACGACTGATTGTTTCACATCAATGGTTGTACCGCCAGAGGCCGCAGGCGCAGAAGCTTTAGCGACAACGCCCTTGGCGGTACCGGCCGAAACGTCTGCAGTGCGTCCCTTTTGGTGGGGATCCACGCGACTAAAACTATTTTTAATCGAGTCAACCATGTTGATATACTCCTACATAAGGTTAAACGACTTGAGTTTAATTTATTTTAGTGCCGATCGATATTTTTTTCGCGCCCGCCACAAATCCGTGCAAAACACTGTTTGAGGACAGGTTTTTTACCTTCACCAAATCCCCAAGACGCCCGTTTTCCATTGCAATTCCGGCCGTTGTCACCTGAATTCCGCCAGAATTATTGACAACTGACACAGTTTGCTTGGCCTGAACCATCCAATCAGGCTCTAAATGGCGCTCATGCAAAACAAGGCCCCCGCGCAGTGATTTTTTCGCCCTCCGCCCGACAAGTTCATCAATATCGGTAAAACCAGTGCCGCCACTGCGCGACAATGTTTGTAACCCCAGATCTTCGCGTGTCAGAAAATTCCCGCGCGAAACCGGACGCACAATGATAACCCGCTGCATCAGGCCAAGATTATCCGATTTTTGTTTCTTTTCAGGGCTTTTTTCCGGGCTGTCATCTGCTTTTGCCGGCGTTTTCGGCTGAAGGCCGGTGCGCACATAGATATCCCAAGGATTTTCCTGCTTGCAAATCACACGCACGGTCTGCCAACCGCCGAAGGCTTTTTTGACCTCAAAATCGCCCCTGCATGCGCGAAACAGGCGATCTGGCTTTACTGATGGCTCGACAAAAAAACCATATTCGGCCAGCTCTGCCTGAATCACGACGCGAATTTGTGCGCCATTAATGCGTTCCAGTGCGGTTTCGGCCGCAAAAAGCTGCATGTTAGGGGAAAAAAGCAGCAAAATGACGCTAAATCGCTTCATTTAGTGCCCTAGGAAGAAAATATGACCGGTAGATTCTGGCTGTTGCGCCCGCAAAGCACCAGTGCCATAGGGGTGCATGACCATGGATTTGATCTGGTTGACTGATGGCAGGTGCAAAACGCGTCCGGCATATAAAAAATTTGGGTTATTGCGAACAAATGCCCCGCGATTGGCTTTGACAATGGCAAGTTCCAGAAAATTTCTGTCCAGCCCAGCATCTGCGTAATATTTATTGATAATTTTGAACAGTGAATCGCCCTTTTTGACCTTATGGCGCTCTGCATGATCGGGATCATCGGCAAATTTTGACGCCGAGTTCTCTGATTTCTCGCCCAATTGCCTCTGATCGTTTTCCAGCACAACCAAAGGAAAAGGACCAGCCAATGCGGGAGCAGAAATGGCTGCAAAGGCCAAACAATTAAGCAGAAAAACACGCGATAACATTATTTTGCCTCCAAAAAGCGAACAGACTGACCGTCAATTGACGACAGATCAGTCTCGGGATCAAGGGGTGAAAGAACAGCCTCGGCGTCCATCAATTCTGCGATACTCAGCACGCGGAACGGCGCATTAGGCTTGTTCAGGACAGCCAAATGCGATTTGACGAGGCCGTGGCGCCGTCCCAACGATACAAGGGCACGACCGCCAGCCAGCGTCACTTTCGCGTGCAGCGTCCGGCATAGAAATTGCCCAAGTTCGGCGTCCACGAAATTAGCAAAGCGTAAGGCAATATCCGCGTCAAATACTGGTCGCGGTGCTTGCAAAACCTGATTGAGAGTGTTGAAAAAATAATCTCGTTCGGCATGCACAATTGCATGGGTCCGAGTGCTGAAAACCGGCTCAAAGCCCTGTCCGGTGTAGACATCGACCCGCAATAGTGCGTGCACGGCTTCTTCCTGCACAAGCCCGCCATTCGTGTCGGCTGTCACGGTATCTATTTTCAGCGAAACTTGCAGCGCATAATCGCCCGTGGCAATAGCGGGCGCTTCTGTCAGCACATAATAGTCAAATGACTGTTCTGTGCGCTGGCGGCGAGTGGCGTCAAATTCAGTATCGGTTGCAAGCTCATAAGAAGCATTTTCGCGTGCCGACAGGCTCTTAACCACATGCTGTATCAGCCTGTCGCCCTGTCGCTCGGCCCATGCCGGCGCCGCCGGAGAGGTATAAATGCGGGGCTTGAAAACCATGAAGTGACGTTTCATACCGGCCTCGCAAGCTGCTGGGTTAGCCAGCCCCGTGACCGCGCGAATGGTCACTTGGCTTAAGTTATCCATCTGTTTTTCTTCGATAATTGTGTAATCCAGAATATCGGCGGTCGGGCGCAAAACCGTTTCCTCGCTCAACGCCGTACTGGCATCGATCGCGCTAAACCCGTCTATAGCCACGCCACCCTGCAGCGCGGCCAAATACAGCGCATCTTCCAGCGCAAGCCGCCGTGCGCGGTCGGGTGTTACCTCAGCGGTGACGGCTGCCTGCCCCGTCACTTCATGCACTGATGCCTGCCCTGCCATTGGAGCGCCAACCTCAGCGGAGCCGGTCGATGCCATAAATACTGACATCCAGAGCACCAAAGCACCCTTCAGCAATTTACTGGTAAACACGCGACGCATAGCAAATCCGGATTCCTAACCCAAAGCCGATCAGCTCGACCGGGTTGCGGAATGCATCAGCTGTGAAATTGTGCTGCGGTCAATTTCAAGCACAATTTCGTATGTGTCCTCACCAGTCGGATTAATACGAACCGTGCGGGCACCGCGAATAACACCGCTCACAACACCACGAAACGTGTCGTTATTTACCATCAGGTCAACAACGGTCGTATTGCCGTTGACTTTTAGTCCATGAATTTGCTCGGCAAGTTCACGCATGGCCGCCATGCGAGCGGCACGAATGGCCATCAGGCGTCGCTGCGCCACCGATTTACCGGGCTGGCTCGACACAACGGCATAACCGATTGCTGTGATTGTAGGGATTTTCTCGACACTGGCTTGGGACATTACCGGAGCCGGTTCCTCTGCGGGAACTAAGGCAATTCGATAATCCGAACACGCGGCGAGGCTTACGGCCAAAAAGGCGCTGATTATGAAAGGCGAGCAGGCTTTGAACATGTTTCTCTCCAGTGCATGCAGAATAAAACCATCATGAACGGGTTTGCACAAATCATGCCAAGCCGGCCATTACCGCTGTTTAAAGCGCGAGACACATAGAATTAGAAAATTTCTTCTTTTATCTCATACATTTACGCGCAACAAAGCGCAAATGGCACGGTTTTTGCCTATTTGAACATTGCCATGCATGGTCGCGAAACTGGCAGCCCGGCGTAATTGAAGGAGTTTGTTTGGTCTTTCAATAGTTTAACGGGCGATTAAGCCGAGTGTGGTCGCAGATGGCAGGAAAAGAAACGGAAGTTTGACACGAGGAATTTGTCATGGAAATGACATTATCACGACTAGGCCTGACGGATATGCGGGCTGTTTTGACCAGCACGGTTTTGCCAATCAGTATCCTTGCCCTGATCGCCATGATGGTTCTGCCACTTCCTGCGTTTTTGCTCGATATTTTCTTCGTCGGCAATATTTTGGTGTCGCTTCTTATCCTTATGGTTGCGATAAACACGTTTCGCCCACTTGATTTCTCTAGCTTTCCCTCGCTTTTGCTGATTGCCACGGTTTTGCGACTGGGGCTGAACGTGGCCTCCACCCGCGTTGTGTTAAGCCGCGGTCACGAAGGCACGGACGCGGCAGGTCAGGTTATTGAGGCGTTTGGCGAGTTTGTTATTTCCGGCAATTTCGCCGTGGGTATTTTTGTCTTTATCATTCTTATTATTATCAATCTGGTGGTGATCACGCGCGGTGCCGGCCGTGTTTCCGAAGTTTCGGCGCGTTTTACATTGGATGCCATGCCCGGCAAGCAGATGGCCATTGACGCCGATTTAAATGCCGGTGTTCTAAGTACCGAAGAGGCGGCCAAGCGCCGCGAGGAAATTTCCAATGAGGCCGATTTTTACGGTGCCATGGACGGAGCCTCCAAATTTGTTAAAGGTGACGCAATTGCCGCCCTGCTGATTTTGGCTATTAATATTATAGGCGGGCTGACTATTGGTCTAAGCCAACACGAAATGGGGATTGGGCAAGCTGCCGAGATTTATCTTCTGCTTTCGATCGGTGACGGGCTGGTCGCCCAAATTCCGTCGCTCCTGCTTGCCATCGCAACAGCGATTATTGTCACGCGCGTTTCTTCCACTCAGAATATGGCGGCCCATATCGGGCGTCAGGTCAGCATTTCGAGTGCCTGGGTACCCGTTGCCGGCGTGCTTTTGCTTATTGGATTTATGCCCGGCATGCCGAATTTTCTGTTTTTAGTCGCTGCCCTCATCGCGGCGTCGGCGGCCTTTTTTGTACACTTGTCGGAGCAGAAAACAGAATCGCAACCAGTTGAGACCGAAGAAGAGGTAGAAGAAAAAGCGCCCGATAAAATAGAGCTTTCAGATGTAACCGACAATGCGCCGATTTCGGTTCAGATCGGCTACGGCCTTGTCGAAATGGTTGATGAGGATGCCGGCGGGCCTCTGGTCAACCGCATCACCAGCATCCGCAAACAGGTTTCTAAAACCCTTGGGTTTGTAGTACCGCCGGTACGTATTCGCGACGACCTTTCCCTGAAGGCTAACCAATATCGCATTCGTATCGGGCAAACGATTGTCGGCGAAGACGAAACCTTCCCCAATCGCAAACTCGCAATACCGGGTGAAAACTCACATGTCCAGCTTGACGGCCAGCCAGTCAAAGACCCGACATTCGGCATGGATGCTATCTGGATCCGTAATGAGCAGGAAGCCGAAGCCGAGGCCAATAATTATGTTGTCGTGGCGCCCGAAGCTGTGATTGCAACGCATCTAAGTTCGCTTGTCTATAAATATGCTGGCGAATTGATTGGTCAGGACGACGTACAGTCATTACTCGACAATCTGTCGCAAACGAACCCCAATCTGGTCGAGTCCGTTGTGCCCAAAATTGTGCCGCTGCACGATTTGACGGGCATTTTGCGCCTGCTACTCAAAGAGCGCGTACCAGTGAGTGATCTGCGTCGTATTTTGGAAGTTCTGCCGCCGCTGAGCGCGCGCAATCTGTCGATCGAAGAAACCGCCGAGGCTCTGCGTCCGGAACTTGCCAGCCTCCTTATTCAGCAAGTTGCACCGCTCAACACGCCGCTGCCGGTTATCACTTTTGACGGTGAATTGGAACATATGCTCATCAATATGCAGCGCCAATCGCCGGAGGGTGAACTGATCCTCGATACTGAATTGGCACAGCGACTTTTGGAAAACCTCACGCGCGTCAACGAACAACTGTCTGCCGAAGGTCGCCAGGCCGTTGTCGTGGTGTCACCTGTCATTAGGCGGTCGATGGCACGCATTATCCGGCAGCACATTGACGATATGGTCGTCATCGCGTTTTCCGAATTGCCGGAGACCCGCAAGGTTGACGTCGTTGCAACGATTGGCAGCGAAACCAATCCAAACACTGACCCGAATATTACCTGATGACTGCTTAGAAAGGAAACGGCCATGACTATTTTGACATTTACCGGCGAAGACAGCGCCACCGCCATGGAGAAAATGGCAGATCAACTGGGTGAGAACTGTTATATTCTGTCAACTACGAAGCGCGGAAATCAGATCGAAATTAGCGCGACCGATAATCCAGTAGAAGCCGGTTGGGGCAAGCGTAAGGCGAAACCCCGCAAACAATTTACCGATATTTTCGCCGAAACTAATGCGAAGATGGCTGGTAAAAATCAGAGCGGCAATAACAGCGACAATCAGGCGGCCTTGTCGGAAGCCGGCAGTGAACGGCTGATTTCGGGCTATCAGATACCCGCCTATATTGCTGATTTACAGGAACATATGGTGGAAATGAAATCCATGCTCAATGGTATGGTGCTTACCGATGATGCCGCTTTGCGAAACGATATTGGCATATCGACACCGGTGCAATTACGCCAGTTGGGGTTCAGCGACGTCATTGTGCAAGAATTGAAACATAGCTTCGTCGATGTCGATTACGAAACCGGCCAGCGTAACTTTATCGCATCGCTTGCCGACAAGCTTGTTCATGAAAACCCGCAAACCGCACTGCAGGCAGATGTAATTTTTGTTGTCGGTGGTGCCGGGGTTGGCAAAACTTCTCTGGCCGGCAAAATTGGAGCGCATATTCTGGAAGGCAGTGCCAAAAAACCGGTAACACTGGCAGAGATGACCGACACCCAGACCAATCCAGACGATACCCTTTTACAACTCGCACGGCTTATTAACGTGCCAGTGTGCAAGTTCCGCTCGGACGAAATTACCCAGCAAATGACAGCCGTTGGCGAAAGCTATGTTGTAGACGTGTCATGCGCGCCTGATATTGCCAATGATGTCATCGCACAAGTGCGCGAAGCCCTGCCAGGCGCTCGTATGATAGTTGTACTGGCACTGGCTGGTGCCAGCAGTGCTCGGCTCATTCGCCAGCAAACGGGTGTATATGCCAAATTGGAGCCAATGGTTTGCCTGACCAAGCTCGATGAATGCGCGGCCGGGCCAGTCGAGTTTTCACAAATCGCGCAAAGCGGAGAAAAACTTGGCCTGTTAACGGGTTCCCGCGCTATGATTGATTCTGTGAGTTTTGCCGATGTGCGCCTGATGGCAGATTATATTGCCGAAAACTGTTGAAACGGACGCGGCAAGACAAATAGAAAGATGTAACCATGTCGTTTTCAGTAGCAGTTGCGAGCGGTAAAGGCGGGGTCGGCAAGACAAGCATTGCAATCAATGTTGCTTTGTCGCTTGCCAAAATGGGATATCGCACATGTTTGCTGGACACTGACTTTGGTGTCGCCAATGCCCATATTCTGCTTGGCATCGACCCGAAACAGAATATGAGCGACATGTTGCACAACCATGCCTCCTTGCTTGATCTGTGTACCCCCGCACCTTTCGGCCTCAAGTTTATTTCCGGTGGCAGTGGCATGGTCGATATTTTGAACCTCGACAGTGCCTCGCGATTCCAGATTGTTCGATCAACCGAGGCTTTGGCGCAAAGTACCGATGTTTTGATTGTAGATGTACCCGCCGGTGCGTCGGATGCAACACTTAATTTTGTTTCCGCCGCAGATCGCCCGCTCATTGTGCTTGTCGGTGAGCCTACCAGCTTCATGGATGCCTATTCGCTGATCAAGGCGGCGTTTTTAGAAACCGATATCAAGCATTTTTATGTGGCCGTGAACATGGCCAATAGCGAGCCTCAGGCGCAAGACCATTTTTCCCGGTTCCGCGATATCACCAATCGTTTTCTCGAAGTCCAGCTGACTTATGTTGGGCATGTTCCCTATTCCAATGCTCTACGCAAATCCGTGATCGAGCGCAAACCCATCATGACCCGACCCGAACCAAGCCGTGAAACTGTCGCCTTTCAAAAAATTTCTAAAGGGCTGCTGACCGGCCCGGTCAATGAAACTATCGGCATTCGTTATCTAGGCGCACGTAACGCGCAAGAGACCGCGTCATGAAAGCTGACTACTCAGACGCGCAATTTGAGCCAGAAACGCTGATCAGCACGCATATGGATCTCGTCAAGCGTATTGCCTGGCATCTTCACGGGCGCGTTCACTCAGCAATTGAAATTGATGATTTGCTGCAAATTGGCTACGTCGGCCTGATTACCGCGGCGCAAAAATATTCTAAACAGGAAGGCGTGGCCTTTGCCAGCTATGCCAGCTTGCGCATTCGCGGCGCGATGGTCGACCATTTGCGCAAAAGCTCGAATTTGTGCCGCACGACAATTCAGATGCGCAAACTCTTCACGGCTAGCGAGGAAAAACTCACGCGCAAGCTGAAACGGGCGCCGCATCACAATGAAATTGCCGCCGATATGAACATCACTATTGAGGAATTGACCGAATGGCAGCATGCATTTGCAGCCAATGTGCATGACTCGCTTGAAGGTGTTTACGACGATTTTTCCGTACTGTTCGCAACGCCGGGCAATAGCCCCGAGGAATCTGTCTCCGAAAAGGACATGCGCGATATCCTCAAAGAAGCACTCACAACCCTGCCCGAACGCGAAGCCCTTATCATCCAGCTATTTTATGTCGAAGAGTTGAATGTCTATGAAATTGCGGAAATTCTTGAGGTTTCATCGGGTCGTATTTCGCAGATCAAAAAATCTGCTGTGACGCACTTGCGCAATTTTATTCAAGAAAATTTCGAGCAGGACATGCGGGCCTGATGCGCGAGTGGTTGCCAACTGCGTCGATAAACATGACGGTGCAATCGTCAGAACTCTCCTTGTCGGGCTTTGATGCAATTCCCTGTCTGAATGTGATGTGCAACCTAACAAGCATTGCCCGCGGGCGTGTGGCAATGAGGGTCAAACCCGCATCCGACAGAAATAGTGCGCAAAACGAAAATGCTGCAGTTATTCAATCTAGCGGACGGTTGGATATATTTGTCGACCGGGCCGTTATGGATGCCGAGATAGTTTTGCCGGCAGCGGCGTTTGACCGGCTTTGCCGGGGCATAAACCTAGCGCGCGCACGGCCGGTAGCACTGACGATGGATTTGTCGGAAAATCTGTCGGTGAGCGTTGAAGGCGATCTTAAAATTGCCGACGATATTACGCTGAATATCACCGATTTGACCTGGACGCTACCCTTGAGCTAGGCACCAACTCCGCTTAGCCGGTGAATTTACGAACCATCTCAACCTCGGACTGCATTAGTCGCGACACGCCAGAAAATGCATGTTGCGCGCGCATCATGAGGTTTAGTTCGCTTGTGATGTCGACATTTGCGGCCTCGAGAAAACCGGGCTCCAGAGCACCGCTACGCACGCCCAGCGGCGTTACAATTTCAGGTGCACCGGAACTGGGCGAACTGCGGAAATAATTGCTGCCATCGGCAAGAAGCTTGCTTTCATCGGAGAAAAGTGCGAGCCCGAGTTTGGCAAGGTTAAAATCAACACCCTGGCCGTAGGATGCCTTGATCATACCATCATCCTCAACGGTAATCTTCGACAAACGGCGCAGGCGGCCATCAGCGTCCTCAACCGAAAACGGAATGGTAATCGGCGTCAAATCAGCGGACAAAAACTCATGCCCGTCACCGGAAACGAGCTTTCCGTCAAGCGTCAGCTCAATCGCCCCATTGCGAGTGAACTGAAGGTCTTCAGGGGCTTCCGGCCGACGCACGACAAACATGCCCTCGCCATTTACCGCAACGTCAAGCGCGCCGCCCGTTTCCATCAAGGAACCTTGAATATGCGACCGTTGCGATTCCCTAATGCGCGTACCATAGCCCTTGTCTATTTCCGGGCGCGTTTCGGAGGCCTGCGCGTAGCTGTCCTCAAAGTTTGAGCGGCTGGCTTTAAAGCCCGTTGAAGAGGCATTCGCAACATTGTTAGACACCACTTTCAACTCGTGCATGGACGCACTGAGACCAGATTTCGCAATTGTCAACATGACATAATCCTTTCGGTTGCATCAATATGTCCAAAAATCATGCCAAATCAGGAAAAATTTAAAAAATTCTACGATTTTGTTTTTCTTTATCTGTGATAAAAAGTTAACCCTTGTTAGGATATAGTAAAGTCTACTAGGTCAGGTTTTCGGAGAAACACTGCATGTCGGAAAATAATATCAATTCGGTCGTACCATACGACGAGGGGGAGCCTTTGGCACCGACGCAAAACGACGGGCCGCCTCTTGAGATTGTAAACCAGCCGCTCCAGATCCATAATCGCGAAGAAGTACGACAATTTCTACCGGATATTCTAGGCCGTGTTCTGGCGCGCGTGTGGATTGATACAGCCTTCCATGACCAATTCTCTGAAGCCCCACAGGAAACGCTTGAAGAACACGGGTTGTTTTTGCCCGAAAACATGTCGATCGAATATCAACGCGGCAATACTGACCGCCCGAGGATTGTCGTTTATGAGCGCCCCTTTGGGTCACGCTTCAAGTTGAGAATTTTCTATCTGCAACTTGTGATGATGGCCGGAAGATAAAATGAGCCGCCGCATCGGTCTTTGTCTGTTGGCAAGCGCACTCCTGATATTCCCGCCGCGCGCTTTGGCTGGCGATCACGCGCTATCCGACGACGCTCTTGACGCCGAATATGACGCCGCCGTTGCTTTTGTAAAGCAAGAGGATTTTGACGCGGCCTATGAAGCCTTTAGGAAACTAAGCGAGTATGAACAGCATGATGCCCAATATAATCTGGCTACCCTGCTGAGAGCTGGATTCGGGCATCCGCAGGATTTTCAGGAGGCGCTTTACTGGGCCTGGCTTTCGCATTTGGGTGGCGTGGCCAAGGCCGATGCGCTAGCTGATGAATTGCAAGATTTGCTGCCGGAGAATGCGCTAGACGCCATACGCGAAAAAGTTTCGGCGCATCTGAACAATCGTGTGCAATCCGGCGACCGGGCAGCCATTATGCATCGCGGTGATTATTTTCTAGAAATTCTTGCTAAACCTGATCACGGTCAAGCTTATGTTTGGTATGCAATCGGCGCGGCAATGAAGCTGGAAGGTGCTTATCAGTCACGAAATGATGCAGCTGAAAATCTGGAACCTGAGAATCTCATCGATCTGCAAGAAGAAGCCGCGCGGATTTTCCGGGAAATGAAAGCCAGCGACGCGCCCGCAGGATGAATAGGAGATAATTATGAAATGTAAAGTTCACTGGATCATTGACGGCATTGTCGAACTGGAGGCGGAAAACCTTGAAGAGGCCGAAAAACTTATCAGCGCCCACTTGAACGAATTTGTCGGCCAACAACCTGATCTCACCGAAAAATTGGGGGCCCGCGCAATACAGGGAAAAGCCTTTCTGCCTGGCTCGGAAGAACAGGAAGGTTTGCAGATAAGCGTAGTTGAGGCAGGTGACGACAGTGACTAAGGCCGTCCACCCCATTCTTTTTCTCGCATTCCTCGCGCTGCTGGTGCCCGACGCCGAGCCACAAGCAGCTGGACGCACTTATGTGCCCCAGCAGGTTCTCGAAGACAAGAAATTGCGTAACGCCAAAACCGAAACCTGTCGTCTCGCCCGGCTCGACCGAAATGCTGACGAAGACAAGAACATTTGTGTGTACAGGCGGCAAAGCGGCGGCACATTTAATTTTGAGCTTGAAAACAGTGTACACTGTACTCGCGAAATCCAATGTCCTATTACCACGGATGAATAACCTCGCAATAGAGCGGGCCAGAAACAGCGCAAAAATGGCCGCACAAGCAAAACCCAATATCTGCCAAAATCGGACAGCTTATTTTATCAATCCGTGAATGCGGTTTGCCCGCCGGCGAATGATCGATGAGGGTATATTCAGACTCTCGCGATATTTGGCGACGGTTCGGCGGGCAACGCCGATCCCTTCACTTTTGAGCGCCTCAACAATCATGTCATCGGAAATGATGCGGTCAGGCTTCTCATCGTCAATCAATGCGCGGATGCGGGCTTTAACACTTGCAGCCGAAGCTCCATTATTTTCATTCCCACCTTTCTCGCCGTTTTGCACTGTCGTGCCCCCCGTCAGTGCCGCCGAAAACAGGTCTTTCAATGCAAAAATGCCCGCCGGCGTGTCAATCAGCTTATTGGCGACCGTGCGGCTAATCGTGCTTTCGTGCAGTTCCAGCGCATCGCCAATTTCACGCAAGACCATGGGTTTCAGCCCGCGTTGACCGTCGCGCAAAAAGTCGTTTTGCCGGTCGACCACAGCCCGTGCGACGCGCAACATTGTGACAGCGCGCTGCTGAGTGGCGCGTGCCAACCAGCGCGCCGACTGGACATTCGATGCCAGAAACTGCCGGTCTGCGTCGGTCATCGGGCGTTTTGCCATTTCCTCCCATTCGCGTTCCAGCACGAGAATGCGCGGCAAAGCGTCATCGTTCAGACTAACCTGCCAACCTTCGCCATCGCGGCGCACCAGAATTTCGGGTGCTTGTATGCTGACGGATGCGCGCGCAAATTCGGCAGCCGGGCGTGGGTTTAGGCTTTGCAGATCGCGCAAAGCCCGGCCCAACTCCTCTTTAGAAAGACCACAAACTTCGCCAAGCTGGTCCAGTTTACCGCTCGCCAAAAGATCAAGGTGGTCAAGCAACACTATTTGGGCGGGTTCGTGATCGGGCAAACGTTGCCATTGCAGATTTAAACAATCGCGCAAATTGCGCGCAAAAATGCCAGCCGGATTAAGCCCCCGCAACAATCCCAGCGCGGCTCCAAGCTGATCCGGCGCAATGTCAAGACTGTTGCAAATCTCCGCGTCGTCTTCGCGCAGATAGCCGTCTTCATCGATCCAGCCGATCAGGACCAGACACAGCCCGCGCAAATCGGCATCGGGTGACAGATCAACCAGCTGCATGCGCAGATAATCGGCAAGCGTCTCATCTTCGGATACAACCTCTTCAATAATCTTGGCGGTGGCCTGCGTTTCGCTATCTGCGGACAAAAACTCGCCCACACTGCTGTGCGTTTCCTCTCGCCAGCCCTCGTCTTCTGCTTCCAAGGTTGCATCGCCCAAATGTCCGCGTGTTATCACATCATCCAATGTTGCAAGATCGCCAGATTTGATTACACCGTCAGCACTCAGCCCATCCGGAGATGCACCCTCGCCCATATCGGCGGATACCGGAGCTTCGCTTGGCTCGCTGACCGACCCATCGGTTTCCTCCCGCGAAACGACACGCCCTTCACCCTCACCAATTTCAAGAAACGGATTTTTCTCGGCTTCGACTTGCAGTAATTCAGCCAACTCCAAATTGTTCATTTTCAGAACAAGAATGGATTGCTGCAGCTGCGGGCTCATACGCAGTTTTTGCGACTGCTTTGCCTGCATGCGTTGCGAAATACGCATGATACCTCCGAAACACCAGGAAGACTTTAGCAAGTGGCACAGCTCTTGCTGAAATTTAAAAAGCGTTGTTTTTCATCTTGTTAAAGTGTGTGACAAAAAGGTAACAGTTTTGCCCGAGCTCCTCAATCCGATAGGCGCGCCGCGCTTATCCAGCCGCCCCCCAGCACGCGTTCGTCATCGGCACCGTAAAACACACACGCCTGACCCGGCGATACACCTTCTTCGGCATGGGCGAGCAAAACCTCCGCACCAGTCTCGGTAAAGCGCAAACTTGCTGGCGCAGGCGGGCTTGTGGAGCGAATGCGCACACGAATATCGGTTTCATGGGCACCGCCCAGCCAGTTAACCTCTTCAAGCTGTATAAGGTCGCGTGCCAGCGCCGTGCGCGGGCCCACCATCACGCGACGTGCGTCAGCATCTATAGCGACTACGAAAAGCGGGTCGCCCGTAGCTATACCCAGCCCGCGGCGCTGGCCGATTGTGTAGTGCAACACGCCCTGGTGCTGACCCAGAACATTGCCCTGCTCGTCGACGATTTCGCCGGGCAGATTGCAATCAGGCCGTAACCGCTTAATAACGCCTGCGTAATCACCGTTTGGTACAAAGCAGATATCCTGACTATCGGGTTTGTCGGCGACCCCCAATCCCAGCGCGGCGGCATATTTCCTTATGTCGTCCTTATCAAGCTGGGCGAGCGGAAAACGCAGGAAATCCAACTGTTCTTGCGTCGTTGAAAATAAAAAATAGGACTGGTCGCGTGCCCTATCCGCCGGTCTTAACATTTCCCAACCCGACGGGCCCCGCCGGGTCGCAATATAATGGCCAGTCACCATAGCTGCCGCATCCAAATCGCGAGCGACACCCAGTAAGTCCCGAAATTTCACGGTTTCATTGCAACGAATACAGGGGATGGGCGTGTGTCCGCCAAGATAGCTGTCGACAAACTCGTCCATCACACTGTTGCGAAAACTCGATTCGTAATCCAGCACATAATGGGGCATGTCCAACCGCGCGGCGACCTGGCGGGCATCATGAATATCCTGACCGGCACAACACGCGCCTTTGCGCCGAATTGCATCGCCGTGATCGTAAAGCTGAAGCGTGATACCGATCGCTTCATAGCCCGCACGCTTGACCAGAGCGGCGGCAACCGAACTGTCCACCCCGCCCGACATGGCAACGACAACGCGCTTATTGGCGCGCCCACCACCGTCAATGCCGATATTAAGGTCCAAATCAATGGCCGGTAGCGCGTCCAAAATGTCCGATGTTATCGGCTCATCCATCAATAAAACTCCTTCGCCTGCACTATATGTATAACGCCAGCGCCTGCAAGCCCCCTGATTTTACAGCCCCTTAACAGGTTCGGTGCTAGATGCTCACGCCTGCTCACGCAAATTTGATTTTTCCGTGTACACACTATTGCGATTTCATACCGCTGTTGCTTAACGCTTTTTATGGCGGTTTACCATGCGTATTCTGTTTACTGATGATTACGCCGTGTCTGCTAATGCCCTCAGCGAAATGCTTGAAGAGCAAAATATTCAGGTCGACCAGGCCGAATGCGGCGAAAACGGCCATCGACTGGCCGATATTTAAGATAATTAGGTGACTGTTTTGAACGAGTTACATAAAAATGGCGACGAAACGCCCTTTTCATCTTTTCGGGTCAGGCGGAGATTGACGCGCAGCTGACCTGTCTGAACCTAGAGGCCGATAATTATATAACCAAGCCCTTGAATTCCAAGAAACTGGTCGCACGATTTGAGGCGCTGGTGCGCCGGGTCAATGGTTGCTGAAAAAATGTGCCGGAACTCGGTTAACTCACACCGGATTTGCATGCGCGTCAGGCCTGCGTTCACGACCGACCGCTCGATCTGACTAATAAAAAATTCAGATGCTGGAACTTTTGTGCCTGCGCAGCGGTCGGGTCGTCAGTTAGGAAACCCACCTCGACAATCTATTTGGCGGCATTGACGCGTCGGAAATGAAAATTATCTACGCTTTCAGATGCAAATTGCGCAAGCAAATCGGTCGAGAAATACGAGATGCCACCCTGATTGAGACGGTTTGGGGGCGCTGCTATCGGGTGAATGCGACGGCTGTGGCGTGATTCTATAAACCGAGTCTAAACCAGGCGGTTGTGTTGGGGCCCTCGCAAGTGCTAAGCACAGCGCATGACCCCAACACCGCTTCCTTTCGACCCCCATGAAAGCGCCTTTATGCAAGCCCTGTGCGCTGCGGCTCTCGACGCTGGTGCCCGCATTATGCAGCACTATAAAAACGGTGTTGAGGCAGAAGAAAAATCGGATAAATCGCCCGTAACCCAAGCTGACAGGGACGCAGAAGACATTATCGAGCGTGCGCTGGCCGCACTTGCTCCAGATATACAGATGATCGGGGAAGAGGCATGTTCAGACCTTATGCCCGACAAGCTGGCACCGCATTTTTTCCTCGTTGACCCGCTCGACGGCACGCGCGACTTCGTTGCCAAACGCAAGGATTTTACTGTCAATATCGGCCTGATTTCCGGCACCACGCCGGTGGCGGGCGTGATTTACGCGCCAGTTCATGAGAAGTTGTACTTTTCCGGCCCCGAAAGCGCCTTCATGATGCCTATTGCGCACAATGAAAAACTCAATATGGCGCGGGCGGAAGCTTTGCGGGTTGGTCCATTTCCCGATAACGGGCTGGGGGTTCTCGCCAGCCGCTCGCACCGCGACAAGAAGACCGACGCGCTCATTAAACGCCTGCATGTGCGCGATGTCATACCGGCGGCTTCTTCTTATAAATTTTGCCTGCTGGCAGAGGGGCAGGCTGATCTTTATCCGCGTCATGGCCGCACGATGGAGTGGGACACAGCTGCGGGCCACGCCATTTTGAATGCCGCAGGCGGTATTGTGACCTGTGAAGACGGCTTACCGCTGGAATATGGCAAGCTGGAACGCGCTTTGGACAACCCATCTTTTATTGCGGCGGCACATGCTAACTGGCAAGATGCTCTACGAATCAAATAGGAGATGAGATTTGTTTGAGACGAACACTACCCGCTCGCAAAGGTCGTCATTTCCAAACTTTCGCCAGCTTTTTGCCCTTTTGATTTGCGGGTTTTTGATGAGTGTGCCCGCAGGCCATGCCCAAGGGCAGTTTCCGCCCAAGGTCGAAGATTTTTCCGAAAGCACCCTTGTGATTTCGGCGGCTAAATATTTGGGCACAACAGCCGAGTCCATGGCCGAAATTATGGACAGGGTTTTCAGCCAATACGGCATTCCCGATGCCATCATTCGCGGCGAGGAGGTCAGTGCCGCAGTGGTGTTTGGCCTGCGATACGGCCGGGGCACTTTAGAGATGCGCAGTGGCGCACAGCACCCAATTTACTGGCGGGGACCGTCTGCGGGCGTGGACACAGGCGGCAATGCGGCCAAAAGTTTCACTCTGGTTTACGGCATCCAAAATGTTGAAGAGGTTTACAGCCGCTTTGGCGGTGCTGACGGGTCGGCCTTTTATTTGGGTGGTGTGGCGGTGAGTTATCTGCAACGCGATGATATCGTTATGGCACCAATGCGCGCTGGCGTTGGTTTTCGCGCTGGTGTCAGCATCGGATATCTGAAATTTACTCGCGAGAGCGGCTGGCTTCCTTTTTAGCCAGACGTTTTCCACCTACCGATTTTCGATAAATCCGACATAGAGTGCGGCCAATTCTTCGACACGACCATTAGAAAAAAAATGCCCGCCAGTGAATTCATGGGCGTCGGCATTGTCATAAACTGCAATTGCAGCCTTCACTTGCGCAACAGGAATTTCAGGATCGTCTTCGGCATAGGCAAAATGCACTGGTATACCCGCAGTGGCAACCATGCGATGGTCGTCCATGCGGTCGGACAGCGCATCGCCCGAAAGCATCTGCGTCATCATACGCTCAGTGCCCTCCACCGCAAACTGGCCTTTGAAATGAGCCCTCAGCTCGCGGCCTGCTTTGGTTTCGGGGCTGAAACTCTCACCACGTTTAATAATCGCCGGAATAGCGTAAAACCTTGCCAAAAGAGGCCCGACAAACGGCAGGCGCGCCAGCAACACACTGCGCGAAACATTGGCCCCGCCAATCAGCGGTACTTGCAGGCCCAGCGTTTGAACCCGGTCAGAATGCGCGGCAGCAAAGCGGGTTACAATCGCCCCGCCCAGAGAAACGCCGTAAAGATGAGCCTGTTCAATCTCCAGTTGGTCCATCAGCCCCTCAAGTTGCAAGCACATGAGGTCGATTGAAAACGACGCGGTTGGGCGGTCGGAAAATCCGCGCCCATACTGGTCGTAAAGCACCACCCGAAAGCCCGCGGCCACGAAGGGCGCGGCATAATCCTGATAGGTCATTGAGCCAAGCGTTGCGCCATGTACCAGAATGATCGTCGGTGCGCTTACTGGGCCATAAGTGCGGAACGCTGTGGTACCATGGCTTAATGCAGCGGTTTCATATCCCGATCCGTCACGGAAATTTTCTGCATTCATGGTTTCACGATCGGCGGCCAGATAAGCGGCGTATACCGCGCCAAGCACCAAAACCAAAAAGCCTGCAAGAATTTCTAAGATCATTATTATTCTTCCCTATTTAATCGAGCTCATTCAATCGAATGCGTCCGCGTTCTTCGCCGCGGCGCGGGTCGAGCAGAATGAGCATGGTCCCGCCCGCATCGCGCACGCGCACGATAATTCGCCCATCGGACGCGATAATATCGTCAATCTCGCTGCCGGCAGGCAATTGAATTTGCGTTTCACCAAAACCGGGCCGCACCAGGGCATTGCTTTTAGGGTCGCTGACGCGCTTGGTAATTGCGCCGACAACAACCGCGACCCCACCGACCAAAATTACGCCCAGCGTGATAACCACAATCAGCAGCGTGCTAACATAGCGCGAGCGAGCGCCTGCGCCTTCTTCGATTTCACCATCGGGTGGGTTTTGTGTATGGTCAATCATGGTTGGTTCAGCCCCCACGCAAATATGCTTTCAGATACGCGCCGAAGATGACGGCGCTCGCCTGGACAAGATACTGGCACAAAACGCGCCGGAAATCAGCCGCGCGCGCTTGCAGGTGCTTGTTAAATCGGGTGCCTGCACCGCTATACGCAATAACAACGCGGACACGATAAAAGACCCGGCTTGGCGGGTCAAACCGAATGACGAAATTGCACTCACCGTGCCGCCGCCCATAGAAACGGCCATTACCGGTGAAAACATAGCGCTGGATATTCTGCATGAAGACGACCAGATCATCGTGCTGAACAAGCCCGCCGGCATGGTCGTGCATCCGGCCCCTGGCAATCGTGAGGCAACGCTCGTCAACGCGCTGATCGCCCATTGCGGCGACACGCTGTCCGGTATAGGAGGGGAAAAGCGCCCGGGCATTGTCCATCGGCTCGACAAAGACACGAGCGGCGTTATGGTGGCGGCCAAAACCGATGCCGCGCATTTATCGCTCAGCGCACAATTTGCCGCCCATGGCCGCGACGGGCGCATGCAGCGCAGCTATCAGGCGCTGGTGTGGGGTACGCCCCTGCCCGGCGTCGGCAGAGTTGACGCGGGCCTCGCTCGCGCGCTGCACAACCGACGCAAAATGGCCGTTTCGACCCATGAAAATGCGCGCCACGCCATCACCAATTATCACGTGCAGGAGAGCTTTCTCGACGGACAAGTCACGCGCCTTAACTGCCATTTGGAGACGGGCCGCACGCACCAAATTCGAGTGCATATGGCACATATCGGACACCCCGTGCTGGGCGATCCGCTTTACGGGGCTGGCATGAAAAGCCGCGTCAGCCACCTTAATGCGTCCACGCAGTCCGCGCTGGAGGCACTGGCCCGCCAAGCCCTGCACGCGGCGGTATTGGGCTTTGAGCATCCAGCAACCGGCGTGCGCATGGATTTTAAGGCTCCGCTGCCGTTGGATATGGCGCGCCTTCTGGCGACGCTGGAAAACGCATAGCCCCTTCCTTTAAATCCAACCCCGTTAAAACCCGCCCTTTAAAAATCTCACGAAAACCCTATATCTTAGAGAGGAGGAAGTATGGCAGAAGAAAAAACCAAAGGGTGCGCACCCACAAAGACATCGGCGACCAGTTCGTCTAAAGCACTAGCGCCCGCCCCCTCGCCAGAAGGCAGCCTGTCGCGCTATCTTGCGGAAATTCGCAAATTTCCCATTTTGGAAGCGCAAGAAGAATATGAGCTGGCGCGCGACTATGCTGAAAAAGGCAATGTCAAAGCCGCGCATACGTTGGTAACTAGCCATTTGCGGCTGGTAGCCAAAATCGCCATGGGCTATCGCGGCTACGGCCTGCCAATTGGCGAGGTGATTTCCGAAGGTAATGTCGGGCTGATGCAGGCGGTAAAGAAATTCGATGCCGAACGCGGCTTCCGCCTTGCCACCTATGCCATGTGGTGGATACGCGCCTCGATACAGGAATATATTTTGCGCTCATGGTCGCTGGTTAAAATTGGCACCACGGCTGCGCAAAAAAAACTGTTTTTTAACCTGCGGCGTTTAAAAGGCGAGATTAACGCTATTGATGGCGGCGCCATGACGCCTGAACAGGTGGCCAAAATTGCCGACCGCCTCGGCGTGCAGGAAAATGAAGTTGAAGTGATGGACGGACGCATGTCAACGGGAGACCAATCCTTGAATGCACCCATGCGGGGTCGCGGCGTAGAAGGCGAAGATGGCGGCGAGTGGCAGGACTGGCTGGAAGACAGCACCGACAGCCAGGAAGCTGTGCTGGCGGAAGAAAGCGAGCTGGACGCGCGCCGGCAATTGCTAATGGCTGCGCTCGCAATGCTGAACGAACGCGAGGCCGCTATTTTGCAGGCACGCCGCCTGCAAGACGAGCCCGAAACGCTAGAACGTCTCAGCGAAAAATTTGGTGTCAGCCGCGAGCGCATCCGCCAGATTGAAGCCCGCGCCTTCGAAAAACTCCGTACCTCCATGACCGAACAGGCCGAAGAGCGCGGACTGATTGAGGGTTGAGGGGCAGTGGCGGAATATAACAGGCCTGATCCAGCTGAATACGCCATATCGCTGTTGGGGTTACCGTTTAAAGAACTACGCGGCTGCCCGCACCCTCGCGGCCCCGATAAGCTGCCTCCGTATTACCGGGCGCAACTAGTCTACAAATGGATCCCTCACGAGGATGGTGTCATCGCGTTCGGGGCTTGTGGACAAAAGCGTGACAGGCGCGCCGATAAGCTCTTCAATGTGGCGCACATAACGCACGGCCTGGGCGGGTAGCGCCGCCCATGAGCGAGCGCCGAAGCTGCTGTCGTGCCAGCCTTCCAGCGTTTCGTATACCGGCGTGATGCGCGCCTGCTCTGCCGAATTGGTAGGAAGATAGTTAATGTCGCGCCCGTCCAGACGGTAGCCAGTGCAAATGTTTATCTCGTCAAAACCGTCCAGCACGTCGAGCTTGGTCAGCGCAATCCCGTCAATGCCTCCGGTTTCAACCATTTGGCGCACGAGCACAGCGTCAAACCAGCCGCAACGCCGCTTGCGGCCCGTCACGGTGCCAAACTCGCGGCCGCGCTCGCCGAGGCGTTGGCCTATCTCATTATCCTGCTCGGTGGGGAACGGCCCCTCACCCACCCGCGTGGTATAAGCCTTGGTGATCCCTAGCACATGGGTCAGCGCCGACGGGCCAATGCCCGTGCCTATTGCGGCTTGGCCGGCAATGGTGTTGGAGGAGGTGACATAAGGATAGGTGCCGTGGTCAATATCTAGAAGAACGCCCTGGGCCCCCTCGAACAATATGCGCTGACCCGCGCGTCGCGCATCGTTCAGCAGCCGCCAAACAGGGGCGGCATAGGGCGTGATTTCGGGCGCGACGGCTTTGAGTTTTTCAAGCAGGGCGGCGGCGTCATAAGGGGCCAAGTCGAGCCCGCGGCGAAGCGCATTATGGTGGCGCAGGAGGTGGTCTATTTTGTCGGCCAGCGTGTCGAGGTCTGCCAAATCAGCAACGCGCAACGCACGCCGACCCACCTTGTCTTCGTAAGCCGGGCCAATGCCGCGCTTGGTCGTGCCGATTTTAACGCCGCTATTTGCGCTCTCGCGGGCCGTGTCCAGTTCCTGATGCAAGGGCAGAATGAGTGTGGCGTTATGGGCGATTTTCAAATTACCGGGCGAAACGGCGACGCCTTGCGCGCGCAAAGTGTCGATCTCCTCCAGCAGCGCCCAGGGGTCCACCACCACGCCATTGCCTATGACCGACAACTTGCCCTCGCGTACAATGCCCGATGGCAGGAGCGACAGCTTATACACCTCGCCATTGATAACCAATGTGTGACCAGCATTGTGCCCGCCCTGAAAGCGGGCTACAACATCAGCGCGCTCCGACAGCCAATCGACGATTTTGCCTTTACCTTCGTCGCCCCATTGAGAGCCGACTACGACAACATGGGCCATTTATGCCCCCTTCATAAATGCCCTACCGACCTTTCGGCGACAATACGAACCGTCAAAATTGCAGTTGTTTGACCTGCATGACCTGTTCGAGGGCCATAATTTCTTCCAGCACGGCGTCGGAAGCCTCATTATCAATGCTGACGAGTGAAATCGCATCGCCGCCCGGCTTTTCGCGCCCCAGATTAAACGACGCAATATTAATGCCGTGCTCACCCAGAACCGATCCCAGCGCTCCGATAAAACCGGGCTGGTCAAGATTGGTAACATATAGGACGCGCGGTGCCAATTCCGCTTCCATATTGATTCCTCTGACCTGAATGATCCGCGGCTTGCCATCGGAAAACACCGTGCCTGCAACCGAACGCTGCTGACGCTCGGTCTTGACGCTGAGGCGGATATAGCTGTCAAACGCGCCGGAGCTGGCGCGGCGCACTTCCGAGACGGTGATGCCGCGGTCTTTGGCCTGCGCGGGCGCACTCACCATATTGACCTGCGACAGAAGAGGGCTCAGCAAGCCTGCGACTGTAGCCGATGTCAGTGGCGCGAAGTTCAACTCGCCCACCTCACCGACATACTCAATTTCCACGCTCTCAATCGCGCTTTCGGTCAATTGGCCAGCAAACAGGCCCAACTTCTCAGACAGCGCCACAAACGGGCGTAGCCGCGGGGCGTCTTCGGCTGAAATCGACGGCATGTTGATGGCATTGGTCACCGCGCCAGTCATAAGATAGTCGGCCATTTGTTCGGCAACCTGAATGGCAACATTTTCCTGCGCCTCGCTGGTGGCCGCGCCTAGATGCGGCGTACACACCACATTTTCCATGCCGAAGAAAAAACTCTCCTTGGCCGGCTCAGTCTCAAACACATCGAGTGCCGCACCGGCCACATGGCCCGAATCCAACGCCGCTTTGAGGTCTGCCTCATTGACCAGCCCGCCGCGCGCGCAATTAATGATATGTACGCCCTTTTTGGTTTTAGCCAGCGCGCGCGCATCAATAATGTCGCGTGTTTTATCGGTCAGCGGTGTGTGCAGGGTAATGAAATCAGCACGCGCTAGCACATCGTCCAGCTCAGCTTTTTCAACACCGATTTCAACAGCACGTTCCGGCGTCAAAAACGGGTCAAATGCTACAACACGCATTTTGAGGCCCAGCGCGCGGCTGGCCACAATTGTTCCGATATTGCCGCAGCCGATAATGCCGAGCACCTTATTGGTCAACTCGACCCCCATGAAACGGCTTTTTTCCCACTTGCCAGCCTGCGTTGAGGCATCCGCCGCTGGAATATCGCGGGCGAGTGCAAACATCATGGCAATGGCATGTTCGGCCGTGGTGATTGAATTGCCAAAGGGAGTGTTCATCACCACAACACCCTTTGCGGTGGCCGCGGGCAGGTCGATATTGTCGACGCCAATACCTGCGCGTCCAATGACTTTCATATTGCCAGCGGCCTCCAGCACAGGAGGCGTCGCCTTGGTCGAAGAGCGCACGGCCATGCCGTCATATTCGCCGATAATCCTGATAAGTTCATCGCGCTCAAGGCCAGTTATTACGTCAACATCAATCCCGCGTTCCTTAAAAATCTCTTCGGCGCGGGGGCTCATTTTATCTGCAATTAATACTTTGGGCATGGGGTCTCCAGTGCGTCGGAATATCTGTGTTAAATTTCGGATTTGGCTGTGGCGTAGGCCCAGTCGAGCCAGGGCACCAATGCCGCCAGATCTTGCGCTTCAACCGTGGCACCAGCCCAGATACGCAAGCCTGCCGGGGCATCGCGATAGGCACCGATATCATGGGCCACACCCTCGCCCTCCAAGAGCTCGACAATGCGCTTGGCGCAAGCACCCTGCGCCTCATCATCCAGGGCAAGAAGATCGGGGTCGGTGATTTTCAGGCACACAGAGGTTGTCGAGAGATTTGCCGCATCTTCACACAAAAATGCCGCCCAATCAGACGCCGAAACCCATGTGCTCAGCACACCCGTATTGTCGGCGACGCGGCCCAGCAAACCACCCAGCCCGCCAATGCTTTCAGCCCATTTCAAAGTGTCGAGATAGTCTTCGACCGCCAGCATGGAGGGTGTGTTAATGGTCTCGCCGCGGAAAATACCGTCAATGAGCTTGCCGCCTTTTGTGAGACGGAACACTTTCGGCAACGGCCAAGACGGGCTGTAGCTTTCAAGGCGTTCCACCGCGCGCGGGCTCAAAATCAACATGCCGTGCGCGGCCTCGCCGCCCAGCACCTTCTGCCAGCTATACGTGGTGACATCCAACTTTTCCCAAGGCAATTCCATGGCAAAAGCGGCGGAGGTTGCATCGCACAAGGTCAGCCCCTCGCGCGTGTCAGAAATCCACTCACCATTTGGCACCCGCACACCGGAGGTCGTGCCGTTCCACGTAAAGGCCACATCGCGGGTGAAATCCACCGCCGTCAGGTCAGGCAGACAGCCATAGTCAGCCTCCATGACGCGAATATCGTCGAGCTTGAGCTGTTTCACCGCATCGGTTATCCAGCCCTTACCAAAACTTTCCCAGCCTAGAATGTCGAGCCCACGGGCGCCCAGCATGGTCCACATCGCCATTTCATAGGCGCCGGTGTCAGAGGCCGGCACGATGCCAATATGATAATTTTCAGGCACGCCCAGCAGCGCGCGCGTGCGGTCAATGGCTTCGGCGAGCTTCGCCTTGCCGGGTTTAGATCGGTGCGAACGACCGAGACAGGCATCCTCTAGAGCTTGAAGGGAAAATCCGGGCCGCTTGGCGCAGGGGCCAGATGAAAAATTGGGGTTTGCCGGACGCAAATCCGGCTTCTTAGGTTCACTCATGTCTCTACCCTCTCAGATAGTTGCGCCTCGTTGGGGAGGCGTGACCCACTGAGGGATATAGACTGCACCGAGCGCTATGGCAAGAGGGCTAGCCCTAACACACCCCTAATGCTCTAGCGGGCCGTTGCCGTGGCCCAAATTCGGGGCATTTTTGATTGCCGCGTGGACGTAGGCCAGCGCGTGTTCGGTGGCGGCTCTCAAATCAGGAGTGAGGTCTGGAGAACTACCGCCCGGGATCTGCGCGGCAAGTTGTCCTGCAATCGCCGAGGCCAGCGTACAGCCCGTGCCGTGGGTATTGCGGGTTTCGAGGCGTTCGTGCTCGAACAATTCAAAGCCTGATTGCAACGCCAGCAAATCAATAACGTTATTTCCTGTGCTATGGCCGCCCTTGATAAGCGCGGCATGGGTTCCTGCGTTCATCAGCGTGTCGGCGGCGCGTTTCATATCGTCAGGCTTTTCAATGTCGCGGCGCGTTAGAAGCTCGGCTTCGGGCAGATTCGGCGTGACCAGAAAGGCATTACTGACCAAAAGATCGCTCAGTGCGGAAACAGCGTCTTCATCCAACAGCCTGTCGCCAGAGGTGGCCACCATGACCGGATCGACAACCATTGGCGCGCCCGCATCCGCCAGTGCTTGCGCGACATGCTCAATCAAGGCACGGCGGTTTAACATGCCAGTTTTCACAATATCTGTGCCGATATCTTCCAACACGCTGGTGATTTGGCGTACAACAAAGTCTGGCGGTACATCCATTATGTCTTGTACACCCATTGTGTTTTGCGCCGTGAGCGCGGTGATGGCGGTAGTGGCATAAGCGCCTTGTGCCATGATGGATTTAATGTCGGCCTGAATGCCGGCCCCGCCGCCACTGTCAGACCCAGCGACGACCAAAACCCGACCCTTGGGCGCGCGTGTCTCCCTGCTCATCTGCTCGCTCACGCGGCTACCGACTGGATGACACCCACAATTTCCGCAACGAGATTTTGTACCAGCGCGGCATCGTCGCCCTCCGCCATAACGCGAATGATCGGCTCGGTGCCCGATTTGCGGATAACCAGCCGCCCTTGATTGCCCAGACGCCGTTCGGCGTCGGCAATCGCATTTTGTACTTTTTGGTTTTCCAGCGGCAGGCCAGTTGAAAAGCGCACATTTTCTAGGATTTGCGGCACCGGCTCGAAAACCCGCGCCAAATCACCGATGGGTGCATCAAGCTGTTTCATCACGGACAAGACCTGCAAGGCCGCGATCAGCCCGTCACCTGTAGTGGAAAAATCCGACAGAACCATGTGGCCGGATTGTTCGCCGCCCAGATTAAATCCGTGCTGCCGCATATGCTCTACCACATAGCGATCGCCTACGCGCGTGCGCGCCAGGCCCAGCCCCTCACCTTGCAGATATCGCTCAAGCCCCAAATTGGACATAACGGTTGCGACAATGCCCGGCGCGCTCAGGCGCTCATGCCGATTCCAGTCGGTCGCAATCAGCCCCATAATCTGGTCGCCATCAACAATGCGGCCGTTCTGGTCGCAAATAATGAGGCGGTCGGCATCGCCGTCAAGCGCGATGCCGATATCGGCTTTTTCCGCCCATACCGTGTCGGACAGAAGGCGGGTATCCGTCGAGCCGCAGCCCCTGTTTATATTGAATCCGTCCGGTGCCACGCCGATGGTGACAACTTCGGCCCCCAACTCCCAAAGCGCCGTAGGGGCGACCTTATAAGCGGCACCGTTGGCACAATCAATCACCAGCTTGATGCCATCAAGCGTGAGATGGCGCGGAAAGGTGCGCTTGGCAAATTCGATATAGCGCGCTTGGCTGTCGTCAATGCGTTTGGCGCGGCCCAACTCGGCAGACGCCGCCAATTCACTGTTCATCGGTGCTTCCATCAGGGCTTCAATTTCATATTCTATTTTGTCGGAAAGTTTGAAGCCATCAGGCCCAAACAACTTGATACCATTGTCCTGAAAAGCATTATGCGAGGCCGAAATCATAACGCCAATATCAGCACGCAATGAGCGTGTAAGAAATGCAACGCCTGGTGTCGGTATCGGGCCGAACAAAAACACATCCATGCCCATGGAGGTGAAGCCGGATACCAGCGCCGGCTCAATCATATAGCCCGAAAGCCGAGTATCCTTTCCAATTACAACACGGTGACGATGCTCGCCTCGGCGGAAATAACGCCCCGCCGCCAGCCCAAGTCGCAAAGCCATTTCAGCCGTCATTTTCTCGGCGTTGACGCGCCCGCGCATACCGTCTGTTCCGAAATATTTACGAATCATAATAACTCCGCCACTCTCACAAAGGCTTATGACCGATTTCAGCCGCCGAAGGCAAGTAACAAGCTGTTGCAACACGTTACGCGTGAAACCCCGCGCGCCTCAAACGCAACAATACCCGAATGCTTACAAAAAACTGTTCAGGTGACCGGCAACTTTCAATGCCTGATCCAATTGACCGACATCATGAGTTCGAATGTAATCGACGCGTTGCCGCGCGGCAAATAATTCAGCCGAGAGTGATGCAGGACCTGCCGCATCGGGCAGGCAATCAACAAGCGCGCGCAAGAAACTCTTGCGCGACACACTCAGCAATACCGGCAGTTCAAAGGCTTTTTTCAAACGGTCGATGTGGCGCAACACAACCCATGAGGTTTCCGGCTTGTTGCCCAAAAAGAACCCCATGCCGGGGTCGAGCACGCAGCGCGACGGGTCAATGCCAGCACGCGTTAGGGTTTCAAGCCGTGTTTCGAAAAAAGCCAGAATATGCTCCCAAATGTCGCCGTAGGGCGGCGCGGAGCGCGTGGCAATGCCCTTGGCTTGAATTGCGTGCATCACCACCAAGCTGCAGGAAGCATCGGCTAGTAATTCGTGCATATGAGGGTCGCCAAAGCCGTTAATATCGTTCAGCCAATCGACACCTTGCGCAAGTGCCCATTTTTGTGTTTCCAGCTGAAAACTGTCCACGGATAGCGCACACTGCATGGCACGCAGACCCGGCCAAATAGCGGACAGGCGGTCGATCTCTTCGCCGGCGGAAACGTCGCGTGCATCCGGATGGCTGGATGCCGGCCCGATATCAAGCACATCTGCACCGGCGGCTAAAAGATCGGCGGCATGGGCAACTGCCGCCTGGGGATTTAGGAATTTACCGCCATCAGAAAAGCTGTCTTCAGTGATATTAACAATACCGAATATGTTCGGACGGTGCGCGACCATGTTGCGCTGGACACTCAGGTGCCTTGCGGTTCTGGGCCTCCGAACTGACCACCCGCCCCACCGACTTTCGGGAAGGGGGAGGCTGGCCCGCCGGCTCCAGGAGAATTGTCCGTATCATCGCGTTCTGGCAATGTGCCGTTGAGCAAGCCAGTAATCTCATCGCCCGTAAGCGTTTCATATTCCAGCAAACCCTTGGCAATAGTATGCAGATCGTCCATTTTTTCTTGGCAGATGGTTCTGGCCTGTCCATAGCCCTCTTCTACCAAACGCCGCACCTCGGCATCGATTTTGCACTGGGTTTCTTCCGACATATTTTGCTGGCGCGCAACCGAATGGCCCAGAAATACTTCCTGTTCATTCTCGCCATAGGCAAGCGGCCCCATTTCCTCGCTCATGCCGTATTGCGTGACCATGGCCTTGGCCATATTTGTCGCCATTTGGATGTCTGAGGAAGCACCTGAAGTCACCTTTTCGTGGCCGAAAATCAACTCCTCGGCAATGCGACCGCCCATGGCAACTGCGAGATCGGCCTTCATTTTAGCGCGCGTGACCGACAGCTGGTCGCGTTCGGGCAGACGCATCACCATACCCAGCGCACGCCCGCGCGGAATAATTGTTGCCTTATGCACCGGGTCTGATGCCTCCATATTCAGCGCAACCAGTGCGTGACCGCCCTCGTGATAGGCAGTGAGCCGTTTTTCCTCTTCCGTCATTACCATTGAACGGCGTTCGGCGCCCATCATTACCTTGTCCTTGGCGTCTTCAAATTCCTGCATTGTTACCAGGCGCTTGGCGCGCCGCGCTGCCAAAAGCGCAGCTTCATTGACCAGATTGGCCAAATCAGCGCCCGAAAAACCTGGCGTGCCGCGCGCAATTGTGCGCGTTTCTACATCTGAGGCAAGCGGTGTCTTTTTCATATGCACTTTCAAGATTTTTTCGCGCCCGATAATGTCCGGATTGGGTACTACCACCTGCCGGTCAAACCGGCCGGGGCGCAGCAATGCAGGATCCAAAACGTCGGGGCGGTTGGTGGCGGCGATGAGAATAATGCTCTCATTTTCCTCAAATCCGTCCATTTCGACAAGCAACTGATTAAGGGTCTGCTCGCGCTCGTCATTGCCCCCGCCCAAACCGGCACCACGGTGGCGTCCCACCGCGTCGATCTCATCAATGAAAATAATACACGGCGCGTTGGATTTGGCCTGCTCGAACATATCGCGCACACGGCTTGCGCCAACGCCGACAAACATTTCGACAAAGTCTGAACCGGAGATTGAGAAGAACGGCACATTTGCTTCGCCCGCTATTGCACGCGCCAAAAGCGTTTTACCGGTACCCGGAGGCCCAACGAGCAGCGCGCCTTTGGGAATACGCCCGCCCAGACGTTGAAACTTCGACGGGTCTTTCAAAAATTCAACAATTTCCAGCAAATCATCCTTAGCTTCGTCGATACCAGCAACATCGTCAAAAGTTACTCGCCCATGGGCTTCGGTCAGCAACTTGGCCTTGGATTTACCAAACCCCATAGCACCGCGTCCACCGCCTTGCATCTGGCGCATGAAGAATACCCATACGCCGATGAGTAGCAGCATCGGGAACCATGATATCAGAACCCCCAGCAATGTCGGCGAGCCGGAGCGGTCGGGACGTGCTGTAATGGCCACGCCACGCTCCTGCAGACGTTGTACCAACGACGGGTCATTTGGCGGCGCAAAGGTCTTAAACGAAGAGCCATCGGAGTAATGTCCAGAAATGGCGTCGCCTTCAATGGTAACATCGGCAATGTTTCCGGCATCAACCTGTGCCGTAAATTGCGAAAAATTAATCTCATTGCTCGTGGCATTGCTGCGCGGGCCCTGAAAAATATTGAACAGGGTAAACAACATTAGGGCTACCACGACCCAGACCGCAAAATTTCTCATTCCGCTCACAATTTTACCTCTCTTGCATTCCTCGACTTAAGTCAAGGACGCTTATCATGTCCTATTAAATATAGGGGGCGGTGGGTTACATTACCACCCCGCCTTGCCGTTGATTTCGGGCAAATAGGGCATTTCCGGCTGCCATGGCACTACATTAATCCTGGTTTGTTCTGCCAAAAGTGGGCACGAAACAAGGCCATCTTCATCAAAAACCGCTGGTAAAACATGCAGATAGCAACGAGGCACTGCATTTGGCACTTGCAAGCCGGCGCGCTCAAGCCGGCCTAGCGCCTCACCCCCCAAGGGCGCGGCAAAAAGACCCGCTTTTGCTTTTTTGCCCTTACGAATTTCAACAAAAAACCGGCGGTCCCAGACACTGCCACCGCGCGCGAGCGGAACGGGCGGCAAGGCATCAAGCGCGGCGATCTCGCGTCCAATCATAATTTCATTTGCCCGCCAGCGCATCATACACCCGCCCAGCGTGTGCCCGCCATAGCTGCGCGCCGCGATCAGCTCGGTGGCATGGGTTAGGCTCGTCTCAGGCGGCGCGAATTTGACCGGCCCCATGCGCGCCATCACATGGCGCAGCACGCGCAGGCGCAAAAATGCCGGTAGGCTCAAAAAAGTGGCCTTGTCGAGACTATAAAACCCGCAAAAATGATAGCCGCCATGCGCCTGCAACCAGTTTGTCACTTGTGCGTCCAGATAGTCACGAATTTGTCTCATATTAGCCGCAGTGCGCGCCAGCGCGCGCGCGCGCAAACCCAGCCCATCAAGCATATCTTCGGCCTGACGCCAGCGCACCCGCTCAAATTGATTGTCCATATTGCTGGGGTCTTCAACCCAGTCAAATTTGGCCATTCGCACAATATCGGCCAAAAGTGCCGGATCGGTCTCCAGAAACGGCCTGAGAATTTGCAAATCTCCAGCGGCGGTTTCCAGCTTTTGCAACGGTGCCATGCCCGAAAGCCCGTCAAGGCCGCTCCCGCGTGCCAGCCGCATCAATAATGTTTCGGCCTGATCCCGCTGATGATGGGCAACAATCAGAGCAGGAATTTTGCGCTTTGCGCACCAGCTGGCCATGAGCCGGTAGCGCAACTCGCGCGCCGCCTGCTGAATGCCGCCTGCGCCCAGCGGTTTATCGCCTCGCAAAACTTTATGCGGTAAGCCAACCCGTTGGCAGGTTTCGGCCACAAGGCGCATTTCCTGTCGTGCTTCTTTTCGCAAACCATGGTCGACGCTGATGACGTGAAACTTGGGGGCATTAGGTTTTTTTTGCGCCGCTGCGGCCAGCGCGACAAGTGCCATCGAGTCACGACCGCCCGACACGGCCAAAGCGTAATGCTCATGCGGAGCAATCTGTTTCAACGCCGCGAGAAAACGCCGCGCGGTGGTCGGCGGTTTTTTCTCAGGACGCGCAGCCGACACGGGCTTTTTCAATCTGCACACGCTTGGCAATCGCCTGCGGTGCTTGGGGGAATTTCACGGCCAATTCTGTGAACGCATCGCAACTTGTTTTTTTCTGGCCCATTGCCGCCAGTGTCATGCCCAATTTAAGAAGGCTGTCAGGGGCTTTGGTGCTTTCCTGGTAGGTCGTATAGCCAGCCAAAAACGCCTCAGCCGCTTGCTTGAACTGACGGCGTACATAAAAGGTTTCGCCCAACCAATATTGCGCGTTGCCCGCGAGTTTGTGAGCCGGAAAACTCACCAGCATCTGCTCGAAGTCGATTTGTGCACCTGCATATGCGCCCGCGCGCAAATCCGCGAGAGCCCTGTCATACAGGTCTTTGGGATTATTGAGCGGTGGCCGAATGGCGGCTTCCGCCGATGAGTTTTGCATGGGCAAATCGCCCTCGCCAATCAGCGGAACCGACCCCTCGCCCTCAATCAACGGCGCGTCCAGCTTTTCGACGGGGGTCGCCGTGCGAATTTGCCCCAACACTTCTGGCTCTTCCGAGGGCATGACATCAGGGTCACGCGCCGCGCGGCCCAGACTGCCTTCGATCTGCTGAAAACGAAACTCATTGTCTTGGCGCACGGTTTCAACCTGTTGCATCAGCTTGTCCAGCGACTGCACAAGCTCTGCCGTCTGGCCGCTCACCTGACGCAAATTTTCTTCAATCATGCTAAGGCGCAGGCGGATACTGGCGGCTTTTGCAGGGTCCGCGAAAGCATCATCTATCTGTGTCGGGGGCGGGTTCGTCGTATTGACGTTCCGCGTCTCGCCGGGCGAGCTAACCCCGTATTCACCAATTTGCATCGCCATTTCTTCCAAACGTTGGTCTATCGAGCGCTGCCGTGTCATTTGCTGGCGCATTATCAGCGTGCGATCGGCCGCCATGCGCTGCTCTAGCTCGGCAATTTTCGCCTGAAGCGCCGCGATGCCGGTTTTCGCACCCGACATATTATCACCACCATCAACCGAGCCATAAGGGGTCGGCGCAAGCGGCGTTAAAGGGGCTTCGATAACGGGCACCTCAACCAACGGAACCTCGACTGCCGTATCTGGCGCGGGTGCTTCTTGCGCCGCCACAACACTCGACGCAACTGAGACAAGCCCCAGACATGTGAGTAACAAAAAATGTTTCATAAGATTAAACATGCACTAAAATGCTGGCAAAAATAGGGCAAAAAAGCAAAGGGCGCCTGATAAGACGCCCCTTACAAAAAGTGTTCCGGGATTAGCGGATGGCTGAGACCGAACGGCGGTTTTTCGACCAGCAGCTTTCTTCAGCGCACAGAGAAACCGGACGCTCTTTACCAAAAGAGATTGTCTGCAGACGGCTGGCATTTACGCCCTGAGAGATCAAAAAGTCGCGCACGGCATTGGCACGACGAGCACCCAGAGCCAGATTGTATTCGCGTGTGCCGCGTTCGTCAGCATGGCCTTCAATAGTCATATTGATGCCGCCATTCTGGTTAAGCCATTCAGCCTGACGTACCAGCGTGCCTCGGGCCGAAGCACCAAGAACAGATCGGTCTGTTTCGAAGAAAACGCGATCGCCAACATTTTCGACCAGATATTTGGCCGATGCCGAACCGCCCGATGCGGATGAAGAAGCCGAACCGGTTGTGTAGCTTGGCGCGGCACAAGCTGCGAGAACCATGGCTGCAAAACCAAATGCCGCAATTTTTTTCAAAGGTAAATAAGTGGTCATCATGGGCTTCCTTCCGAATAAATCGATAATAACTGTACTTAGCCTCGTTTTATATTAACAAAATAAAAAAGACAGCTTTGTTAAACCAAAACCGCGCAGAAATGTAAACCTGCAAACGCCTGCAAAACCAGCCCTTCAAATTCGGAGTCTAGCGGATGAGCGGCGACCATGCCGGGTCTGATGCCCAGCCTTCCACAGGAACTGGTTGTTCATTATATCCCGTGACATCCACCGTCCATAATTTGGGGCCGCCATCGGCACCTTTGCTCTCGCGGAAAAACGCTAATACACGGCCGTTTGGCGACCATGCCGGACCTTCATTGTGGAACCCTTCGGTCAAAATGCGCTCGCCGCTGCCATCGGTTTTCATCACACCGATGAGAAACCGGCCCTTATAGGTTTTGGTAAAGGCAATCAAATCGCCGCGCGGAGACCAGACGGGTGTTGCATATCGGCCCTCGCCATAGCTGATGCGCCGCACATTTGTGCCGTCGGATTCCATGATATAAATTTGCTGTGTGCCCATGCGATCGGACTCGAAAACGATTTGCCCACCATCGGGCGCGAAGCATGGAGCGGTATCAATGGCGAGAGACGAAGTAAGCCGCCGGGTTTCGCGGGTACGCAAATCCATCGTATAAATATTCGAATTGCCGTTGCGTTCAAGGCTCATCACAATTTTCTGGCCGTCGGGTGAAAACCGTGGCGCAAAGGTCATGCCTGGAAAATCACCGACGACTTCCTGCTGTCCGGTCTCGATATTCAGCAGATAAACGCGCGGCTTGTTGCGATAATAAGACAAATAGGTGATTTCCTGAGCGGTTGGGCTGAAACGCGGGGTCAGCGCCAGCGTGCGCCCGTCGGTCAATTCGCTGCGGGCATAGCCGTCTTGGTCCATAATTGCCAGCCGCTTGACGCGCTTGTTCTTGGGCCCGGACTCAGACACAAAAACAATGCGTGTGTCGAAATATCCGGTTTCTCCAGTCAGGCGTTCATAAATTGCATCAGCCACAAGATGGCTAATGCGCCGCCAGTTCTCCGGCGTAGTGAAGAATTGCAGGCCCGTCATTTGTTGCTGGGCAACCACATCCCACAATCTGAACTCCACCCTTAAACGCCCGTCATTCTGGCGAATGGCGCGCCCGGTAACCAACGCAAGCGCATTGACCAGCCGCCAATCGCGAAAGCGCGGGCGCACATTCACATCGACTTGCGTTTCGATAAAGGCGGCACGCTCTATAGGGCGAAACAAACCCGAACGCTCCAAATCCGCCGTGACGACTTGGGCCAGTTTCATTCCGACGCCGTCTTCACTGACAAAATCCAGCACCGCAATGGGCAGCGGCTCGACATTGCCTTGTGTGATATCAATCTTCAGCGCGGCACCGGCCGGAGCGCCTGCGAGCACGGCCAGCGCGATTACCCATACCAGAAAATTACGAATACTCATGAAACAGCCTTTCCTGCTACCCCCCCAGCATTTTGCCAGGATCGAACTTTAATTCAATGTCGCGCCAAGCGGCATATTTTTCGGGCGGCATTTCAAACGGCTGGCACCGGCGAATGGCGCGCAACACGCTTTCGGCCGCGGCGCGGAAAAACGGGTCGCCCAATTGCCTACGATTCATAACTTTGGGGCCGGCCGAAATCATGCCGTTCGGTGCCAGCGACACACGCACTTGCACTATCAAATCTTCAGCATTGCGCGCGCCCGATGGCGGGTTCCAGCAACGCCGCATCTGGGTGCGGAAGGCGTCAATCTCATTAAGGGTCAACCTGATATTTTTAGAAGCCACATCTTCTTCGGCAACAAGCGCGGCCTCAGCTGGCGTATCGGGCGTTTTATTGAGTAAAGCGCGTATTTGCGAAACATCCAGCACAGGTTTGGGCTTGGGCGGCGCGGGCCGCGCCACTGGCCGCAACTGTCGTATGGGGCTGGTTTCGGCGGGTGCTTTTTCAACCTGATCGTTAGAAATGTCGGCGACCGGTTTTTGACGTACCGGTTCGGGTAGCGGCATGGCTTTGGCAGGCGGCGGCGGGGCCTTCTCACGCGCCACGTGCGGGGAAGGTTTCGCCGGAGCGGATTCTTTCTCCAAAAATTCCTTTTTTGGTCTATCGCGTGTCAGGCGGGTGAACTCTTCCACTGTGACAATCTCTACCGGCAATAAAGCATCATTTGTATCAAGCGCTGTCATGACGGGGGTCCAAAACCCCGCAACGACCGCCAGTGCGACGTGAAGCCCGAGAGAGGCAAAAATGTCACGACCGGCGATCACGGGGCTATTTACGCCCGCTATCTTGTTCGGTAACCAGCGCAACTCGGGAAAATCCAGCATTATTTATGCGCGCCACCACTTCCGCCACACGCCCGTAGGCCACATCACGGTCGCCGCGCACATAAATACGCTGATCATATCCAGTGCCGATCAAGGCCTTAAGGCGAGGCACGAGGTCACGCAGATTAACTTCCGTTTCCTCGATAAAAATCTGGCCGCCCTGATTGACCGAAATCGCTAGTGGCTCATCATCGCCCGTCAGCGCCTGAGCGCCCGCCTTAGGCAGATTGACGGGCACGCCCACCGTCAATAGCGGGGCGGCGACCATGAATACAATCATCAGTACTAGCATCACATCGACCATCGGGGTTACATTGATCTCGCTCATGGGCTGGTAACGCGGGCGCCGCTGTGAGGCTGGTTTTTTCAAGGAAGTCGACATGCCCATCGCTCTTATCCAATGTCAGACTGGCGTGCGAGCAGCACAGCAAAATCATCGGCAAACAAATCAAGACGCGCGCCGAAACGGGCCAGATCATAGGAAAATTTATTATAAGCGATAACGGCAGGAATGGCCGCAAGCAAGCCCAGACCGGTGGCAAAAAGGGCTTCGGCAATACCCGGAGCAACAACGGCTAAATTGGTGTCGCGCGTCATGGCAATCGCCTGAAAGCTGTTCATAATGCCCCATACTGTTCCGAAAAGACCCACAAAGGGCGCCACCGCGCCGACTGTTGCCAGAAACAGCATACGCCGCTCCAATAGCCCCATCTCGCGCGCCACGGCAGAGGTCAGTATGCGCTCCACCCGTCGAACTAAATTGTCGTTGTTCTGGCTCTTCTTACCCGTCTCGCCGCGGGCAAACTCGCGCATGGCGGCAATGAAAACGCCCGACATTGGGTCGGGGCGACCCGAATTGAGCTTGCGATAGAGGTTTTGCAACGAGTCTCCCGACCAAAATTGCTGTTCGAAATCCTCTGCCGCCTTATTAATGCGCCAAAAGAGAAATGTTTTCTCAAAAATAATCGCCCAGCTCCAGACAGAAGCGAAAATTAGTCCGATCATGACAAGTTTGACAACAATATCGGCGCGTATAAATAGCGCCCATAACGAAAAATCTGTGACTGTGGCTAGCGTCGGCGAATCAAGGACTACCGTTTCCATCTCATACCTCTCTCCATTTACGGGCTAGACTATAGTGGGATTGTGACAAAACTTGGGCTAACGGGCGTTACCAGCGTTGCGGCGCCCTAAAATCCGGCGGCTTATCGGTGAGCCATGGCGCCATCTGATCGACTGTTCTTGCAGGCATGCGCCGCGGCTTGCCATCAAGGTCAATGCAGGCCGCCAGAATTTCTGCCTGCCATAATAATTCCCCGTCTCGACGAATGGTTTGCCAGGCGGTAAGGCGCGGGCCCCGCGCGGCGGTAAAAATCGTCTCCACGACCAGAACATCGTCGATACGCGCTGGGGCAACAAATTCGATATTCATACCCCGCACGACAAAGGCCAACGGCGGCTCATGTGTGAGCAAATCAGAATGTATGACACCGGCAAGACGAAGGAAACTAGAGCGGCCGCGCTCGGCGAATTTCAGATAATTGGCATGATACACAACACCGGAAAAATCAGTGTCTTCGTAATAGACACGCACATCAAGTTTATGAATTTTGTCTGTAAACGCGCCGTCCATTGGCCCCATATAGTTTATTCTTTGGCTGTGTCAAAAAGATCGCCATCATAACCGCGCGGCAATTCCAGCCCCAAATGTTCAAACGCCACTGGCATAAGAACGCGGCCTCGCGGCGTGCGATTGACAAACCCAAGCTGGATCAGAAACGGCTCGACAATATCTTCTAACGCATCGCGCGGCTCGCCCAGTGCGGCGGCCATTGTGTCAATGCCGACCGGCGCGCCCATGAATTTTTCGGCCATAACTTTCAAGTAGCGGTGGTCGAGCGCGTCCAGCCCCCGGCTGTCAACATCAAGACGTTTGAGCGCGCGGTCAGCGAGTTTCGCATCAATGCGGGTCGCCTCTTCAAAGCTTGCAAAATCGCGCACGCGCCGCAATAAGCGCCCCGCCACACGCGGCGTGCCGCGAGCGCGTCCGGCTATTTCGCGCGCGCCTTCATCGGTGACATCCAGCCCCATCAGTTCACTATTGCGGCGGATAATCAGTTCCAGTTCTTCAATGTCGTAATATTCAAGATAGACCGGAATACCGAAGCGGTCGCGCAAAGGCGTTGTCAGCAAGCCGGAGCGCGTGGTCGCGCCGACCAGCGTGAAAGGCGGCAAATCGATTTTGACCGAGCGCGCGGCGGGGCCTTCGCCGATCATCAAATCAAGCTCGAAATCTTCCATTGCCGGGTACAATATTTCTTCAACCGCCGGGCTCAGCCTATGTATCTCATCGATAAATAAAACATCGTGTGGCTCCAGATTTGTTAGAAGCGATGCCAGATCACCAGCTTTTGAAATGACCGGACCGGAGGTCGAGCGAAAGCCGGAACCCAACTCACGTGCGATAATCTGCGCCAGCGTGGTTTTGCCAAGCCCCGGCGGGCCGGCAAGCAGCACATGGTCGAGGGCTTCCTTGCGCCCGCGCGCCGCGCCTATAAAAACAGACAGGTTTTCGCGGCCTTTTTTCTGGCCAATAAACCCGTCAAGCGAGGTCGGCCGCAAGGCGGTATCGTTATCATCGCCTGCTGCATTCATTAGCCTGTCGGTCATTTTGCCAACTCCTTCAGGGCCTTCCGGATCAAGGTTTCAGCACTCTCGCCCTTATCACTCTCAGATGCCGCAGCTGCCGCTTGTAGGGCGCGATGCGCCTCGGTGCGCTGATATCCCAAATTGGTCAGCGCCGACATGGCATCAAGATGGGCTTGCGAGGCTGGCCCGCCGGCACCAGCACTTACGGCTGCACCAAAGGCGGCTTCGGGTATTTTGTCTTTCAACTCCTGCACAATACGCTGGGCGACTTTCGGGCCGACACCAGGCGCGCGGGCAACCATGGCCTTGTCTTCTGCAGCCAAGGCCTGCACAAGATCGGTCGGCGACAGCACACCTTGAATGGCCAGCGCAACCTTGGCCCCAACCCCTTGCACACCCATGAGGAGCTTGAACCAGCTGCGCTCTTCTTCAGTCAAAAAACCAAATAGCCGAAACTGGTCTTCGCGCACATACGTTTCGATTGCCAGCGACACTGCCTCACCGTCGGGCGGGCATCCGTCAAGCAGCCGCGCCGAGCCTTCTACCATATAGCCGACGCCGCCCACATCCACGAGCACCCAATTTTCACCGCGCCCGTCCAGGCGACCGCGCAACCGCCCGATCATTTGCTGACCTCCAGCGCTTGCGCCAGACGTCCGCCAAGGTCTCCAGCATGTGCCAGCGTAATAGCCACAGCAAGCGCATCGGCGGCATGCTCATCCGCAGTCCGCGCCTGCGGCAACAACACTTTTATCATGGCCGCAATTTGTTCTTTGGTCGCATGGCCCGACCCCGTCACCGCGCGTTTGATGAAATTCGGCGCATATTCATTCACCGGAATATTGCGCCGCGCCGGTACCAGCAGGCAAACCGCTCGGGCTTGACCCAGCTTGAGGGTGGCGGCACCGTCGCTATTGACGAAAGTTTGCTCCACCCCCGCATGGTCGGGCGCCCAAGCGTCAAACACTTCTTCCAGCCCGCTTTCGATTTGTAAAAGGCGCGTCGGCAATGGGTCAGCCTGTTTTGAGGCTATAGATCCGTTTGCCACATGAACGAGTTTCGGGCCCGTCACGTCGATAACCCCCCAGCCAGTAAAACGAAGCCCGGGGTCAAGCCCGATCAGGCGATGGGTGGAGTTGATGCTCATGCGAATTTTACCTTCTGCTCAGCTTGACAATTTTTCCATCACCTCATCGGCAATATCAAAATTTGCGTAAACATTTTGCACATCGTCAAGGTCGTCGAGCGCGTCCATAAATTTCAAAACCATCTCGGCAGCCTCGGAATCAACGGGCACATCATTTTGCGGTTTCCACACAATACTTGCCGCTTGCGGCTCACCCAAAACGCCGGCAAGCACATCGACCACACCGTGCAAATCTTCCATCGAACAGACGATTTCATGGCCGTCTTCGCCCGATACCACATCTTCGGCACCGGCTTCGATGGCCGCCTCGAACACCGTTTCAGCATCGGCGGCGTCAGGCCCGTATTCAATCGAACCGACCCTGTCGAACATGAAAGAAACCGAACCAGTTTCACCCATATTGCCCCCCGATTTGGAAAAGGTTGAGCGAACATCGCTTGCCGTACGATTGCGATTGTCGGTCAGCGTTTCGACAATGACGCCGATCCCGCCCGGACCAAAACCCTCATAGCGCACTTCGTCATAATTTTCGCCATCGGCATCAGCGCTTTTTTTTATGGCACGTTCAATATTGTCTTTTGGCATATTTTGGGCGCGAGCCGCGAGTATGGCCGTGCGCAGGCGCGGATTGCTGTCCGGATCCGGCATGCCCATTTTGGCGGCCACGGTAATTTCTTTTGCCAGTCGCGAGAAGATTTTCGCGCGCTTTTTGTCCTGCGCTCCCTTGCGGTGCTGAATATTTTTGAATTTGGAATGGCCGGCCATAACGTTCAACTCTGACAAAGTGAAAATTCAACGGTCACGGCACCTTGAGAGGATGCCGAATCACTGGAAATAGGTTAGCCGTTCATCGCCGTACTGGAAAGCCTGCCGCCGAAACGAAGCGGCGCAATATCAACCGCCAGACCGCTTTGGTCGTCGGTTTCCACCACCAAGCCGCAAAGCGTCGGCGTGCCGGCGGCCGGAGCAAAGCGCCCGCCGCGCAATTTCGTGCGAAAGCGCTTTAACGGCTCTTCTTTTTCCATGCCTATAACACTGTCATAATCGCCGCACATGCCGGCGTCGGTTTGATAGGCCGTGCCATTCGGCAAAATCTGTGCATCCGCCGTTGGCACATGGGTGTGGGTGCCGACCACAAGGCTCGCGCGCCCGTCGCAAAAATGACCCATCGCCATTTTTTCGGATGTCGCCTCGGCATGTACGTCAACAATAATGGCATCGGCCGCCTCACCCAGCGGACAAGCCGCCAATTCGCGCTCAATGGCGACAAAGGGATCGTCCAACGTTTCCATAAATAACTGCCCCATGACATTGACCACCATGACGCACTGGTCGCCCGCCTGAAAAAGATTGGCGCCCATACCCGGAGTGCCGGATGGGAAATTTACCGGCCGCAGCAGGCGATTTTCAGTATCGATGTAGCCTTGGATTTCCTGCTGGTCCCAAACGTGATTGCCAGTGGAGATGACATCGACACCAGCTTCGAAAAAAGCCTCTGCAATCGCCGGGGTAATGCCAAAGCCGCTAGCGACATTCTCGCCATTGACGATGACGAAATCAAGCTCCCATTGCTTCCGCCATAGCGGAACCTGCCTCAATACGGCTTCGCGCGCCGCGCGCCCAACCACATCTCCGAGAAACAAAATTTTCATAAATGCTTACCCTCACTACACGTAATTGCCCGAATTGGCGTCACCACCATATCAAGCGGCGCGTCGTGCGGTTCTACCGGACATTTTTCAACCATCTGCTCATCAAAAGCCAGACCGATTGCCCGCAGATGACATTTTTTTCGCAAGCCCGCAAGCGTTCGGTCATAGTGCCCGCCGCCGCGCCCCAGCCGCGCACCGGTCGTATCAAATGCCAGCAAAGGCAAAATGATGACGCTGGGCCGGCAAGCTGGCGCATTTACATCGGGCGCAAGCATGCCTGCCGCATCAGGCATAAGAGATGTGTCCTCTGCATAAACCCTGAAGCTGAGCGGACCTTTTTCATGTGTCACGGGCAATGCCAGCGGCACATTGCGGGCGCGCAAAAGCGCCACCAAATCATCACTGTCAATTTCGCCGCCGGCCGCGTGATACACCGCCACACAGTCTTGAATCGGGTCAAGCGGCACATGCGCGTTGAAGTTGCGGGCCACATCTCCCGCCGCGGACGGGTGCGCGCTTTGAAGCGAGGGGCGCAACGCCAGCATTTGCCGGCGCAATGCGGATTTCGACATAAGCTCTCCCGTTTGCGGCGCACCGCCTGGGTGCAACCAAACTCATGTGGAACCGCCCTGATCGTCGCTTACAGTATCCTCGGAGACCTACTTAGGTAGGTGGGCACCGTGTGCGGTCGGCCACGACCGACCTCAGTGACAGTTCCCAAAAGGATCGTAAGGCCCCGAGCGCAATGGTAAGCGTCGCATCGGGCAGTCCCACGTGATAATTTAGCCGCTATTTATTGGCGGCACATCAATAGCTTGTTCGGTTTCCTCCGGCGCCACCATAGATACCAGGTCTTCGACGCGCTCGGCCGCCTTTTCAAGCGCACCGCTGACCATGTTTTCCAATTCCTCAATGCGGTCATGTAAATCTTGACGAGCGGCGGTGGTCTTTTCGATCTCATCACGCACGCGCCCGATTTCATGTCGCAGATCGCGTAATTCATTGCACAGGGTCAGCCCGGTGAGCACCAGCAGATGGCTGTCGCCCGCGCGGTGTCCGGCCCCGACATCGCGCCGGATATTGGCAATGCGTGTCGCCAAATCCTCGGCCAATTGTTGCACCTGCGCCTCCTCGCCGTCACGACACATGATCTGAAACGGACGCGAGTTGATCGAAATTGTTAACTCGGCCACCTAGTCCCCCTCCAGCAAGCTGTCAATTTGTCCCATTACTTTTTCGATTTGCTGCGCGCTCCGACGACAGCGTGCATCGAGTTCTTGATTATGTTTTTTCAGGGCGGATACTTCGGCTCGCAAATGCGCGCACTGATTGTCCAGATCAGCAGTCTCAGCGCGCGCCGCACCTTCATTCCGGCGGCTCTGATGCACCCCGGCTCCCAATTTTTCCAGCGCCGTATGCAAACGGTCCAATGCAGGTTCGATTTTTGTCATTAAACACCTCTATCCACAACATAGTCGCTGGGTGGAAATAGCGTCAACACTTGAACAGTGCGGCGTAACACGCAAGGAGTTTTATTAGGCGACTTTTGCCAGAGAATCGGGCATTGACTCAGGGGTTGCAGACAGCCATTGTGCGGCGCGGAAAAAAGAGGTCCGCCGCTAGGCCCTTTTATATGTGTAAGGATCGCGATTATGCCAGACACCGGCGAAATGACCGATAATCGAAACACCAGCAAAGACACTCAGCCGTTGCCCTTGCGCGATATGGCAAATGCCATTCGCGCCTTGTCCATGGATGCTGTTGAAGCGGCGAAATCCGGCCATCCGGGGCTGCCAATGGGCGCCGCTGATATTGCGACGGTTCTATATACAAAATTTTTGAAAATCGACCCGCTGGCTCCCGACTGGCCCGACCGCGACCGCTTTGTCCTGTCTGCCGGTCATGGTTCGATGTTGCAATATGCGCTACACCACCTGCTCGGCTTTGAAGACATGACGATTGAGGAAATTAAAAACTTTCGCCAGCTTGGGGCACGCACGGCTGGTCACCCGGAATATGGCCATGCCGCGGGCATAGAAACCACAACCGGTCCGCTTGGGCAGGGAATTTCTACGGCCGTTGGCATGGCGCTGGCTGAACGCATGATGAATGCGCGCTTTGGCGACGCTTTGGTTGACCATTTTACTTTCGTTTTGGCCTCGGACGGCGATTTGATGGAAGGCATCAGCCATGAAGCCATCAGCATTGCCGGTCATATGAAGCTTGCACGCCTCATTGTTTTGTATGACGACAATAACATCACCATTGACGGGTCACTTGATCTTGCAGAATCCGGCGACGCGTTGGCGCGGTTCGAGGCCGCAGGCTGGAACTCAGTGCGTATTGACGGGCATGATTTTGAGGCGATTGAGGATGCAATTGCGACCGCCAAAAACAGCGACAAGCCAAGCCTGATTGCCTGCCGCACGGTCATTGGCTATGGCGCGCCCAATAAGCAGGGCACATCCGGGGTGCATGGCGCACCTTTGGGTGAAGACGAGATTGGCCTGACCCGCGAAACGCTGGGGTGGGATGCGCAGGCCTTTGAAATACCAGCGGAACTGCGCGATGTGTGGCGTATGGCGGGGCGCGCGCATGCCTCAGCGCGCAAGGCTTGGGAACAACGTTTGGACGAGCAATCCGCCGAAACACGAAACCGCTTTGAGCGAGTGGTAGCCGGTGACCTGCCTTCGGGCCTCGATTCTGCCGTTGACAGTTACAAAAAACAGCTTGCAGAAGAAAAACCGACCTGGGCGACCCGCAAAGCGTCCGAATCCGTTCTGAAGGCGATTGTTCCGGCTGTGCCCGAAATGATTGGCGGGTCTGCCGACCTGACAGGCTCGAACAATACACGCACGCCCGAGCAAGAAACCGTCTCAGCGGAGAATTTCGGCGGCAGCTTTGTGCATTGGGGCATTCGCGAACACGGCATGGCGGCGGCGATGAATGGCATGGCGCTGCATGGCGGATTTATACCCTATTCCGGCACGTTTTTGGTGTTTTCAGACTATTCGCGACCGGCCATCCGGCTTTCGGCACTGATGGAACAGCGTACCATACACGTCATGACGCATGACAGCATAGGCCTTGGCGAAGACGGCCCAACCCACCAGCCGGTTGAGCATTTGGCCGCCCTGCGCGCTATGCCGAATGTCAATGTTTTCCGTCCGGCGGACGCCATTGAGACACTGGAATGCTGGCAACTCGCACTGCAGGCCAAAAAAACAACCAGCATATTGGCGCTTACACGACAGGGCCTACCGCCTTATCGCGATTATGAAGAGCGTAACCTTTGCTCTGCTGGTGCCTATGAGGTGGCGGCAGCTGGAAAGAACCCGCAAGTCACTATTATGGCGTCAGGCTCGGAAGTTCAGCTTGCCATGCAGGCGCTCGAAAAATTGCGTGATTTGGATATTTCGGCGCGTGTTATTTCCGTGCCCTGCATGGAACTTTTTACCCAGCAAAGCGCAAGCGCACAAGCTGATATTATCGGCGATGCGCCTTTAAGGATTGCGGTCGAAGCGGCGGTACAACAAAGCTGGGACCGATATCTGCGGCCCGGCGATATTTTCATCGGCATGGAAGGATTTGGCGCCAGCGCCCCCGCCGACCAGCTATTTCAGCATTTTGGCATCACGGCCGACACCATCGTCGCCGCGGCGCGAAAATACATTAAAAGCTAACATCTGACCAAAAGAGGGAAAAAATGGCGATTAATATAGCGATCAACGGTTTTGGACGGATTGGCCGACTGGTTCTGCGGGGTATTATTGAAAGTGGCCGTAAGGATATTAATGTGGTCGCCATCAATGATTTGGGCACTGTCGATGCGAATGCCCACATGCTGCAATATGACAGCATTCACGGGCCGCTAAACGCCAAAGTGCGCGCAACGAAAACAGGGTTGAACATTGGCGGGCGCGGCATCAAGGTCTTGGCCGAACGCGACCCCGCCAATCTGCCGTGGGAAAAAATGGGCGTGGATGTGGCGCTCGAATGCACCGGCCTGTTTACTAATCGTGAAGATGCAGCCAAGCATATTGAGGCCGGTGCCAAGCGCGTTCTGGTCAGCGCACCGGCGGGCAATGCCGACCTGACAGTGGTTTACGGCGTGAATGACAAGAAACTGCGCAAGAGCCATAAAGTTGTATCCAATGCGTCATGCACCACCAATTGCCTGGCTCCGGTGGCGCAAGTGTTGAACAAAACCTGCGGCATTGCGCGCGGTTATATGACAACGGTACACGCTTTTACAGGCGACCAGCGCACAGTCGATACGCTGCACAGCGATTTGCGCCGCGCGCGCGCCGCCTCATTGTCGATGATCCCAACCTCCACGGGTGCCGCCAAAGCCGTAGGGCTGGTATTGCCCGAACTGGCAGGCAAGCTGGACGGCACAGCCGTGCGTGTGCCAACACCGAATGTATCAATGATTGATCTGGTGTTCGAAGCAAAAAGCAAAACCACGGTCGAAGCCATCAACGCCGCCATCACAAAGGCTGCCGCCGGCCCGCTAAAAGGCGTGCTGGGTGTGTGTGATCAACCCATGGTGTCGATAGACTTCAATCACAACCCGAATTCATCGACATTTGACCTGACCCAGACACAAATCGTCGGCGGCAAGCTGGTGCGTGTTCTGAGTTGGTATGACAATGAATGGGGTTTTGCCAATCGCATGGGCGACACCGCCGTTGCCATGGGCAAGCTCGGATAATTCTGGATACTAATGCATGCAAGACTTCAGGCCGATTGACCTGCTAAACGCAACACTTGGGCGGGGCAGTATTGTTCTTGTACGCGCCGACCTAAATGTGCCAATTGATGATGCGGGAAATTTACGCGATGCCACGCGCCTTACGCGGCTCTTGCCGACACTTGAAGCACTTAAATCGGCTGGCATGCGGGTCGGTATTTTGTCGCATTTCGGACGTCCCAAAGGTGTTGCCGACGCGAGCCTGAGCTTGGCACGTGTTGCGACGGCCCTTGGGCAATTAATGAAAGAGCAAATCGCGTTTGCCGAAGACTGCATTGGACCACTGGCGGCCTCTGCCCTGGCCAGTTTACCCGAAGGGGGCATATGCGTTCTGGAGAACACGCGCTTTCACGCCGGAGAAGAAGCCGATGATGCTGACTTTACCGCCGCACTTGCAGACCTTGCGCACGCTTATGTGAACGATGCTTTTTCGGCCGCACACCGCGCCCATGCTTCCACGCACGGGCTAGCAAAATTGCTGCCGGCCTATTGCGGGCTGGCCATGCAGAACGAGCTCGATGCTCTGGAGAGCGCGCTTGGCAATCCTGCACGCCCGCTTGTTGCCGTGGTTGGCGGAGCGAAAATTTCGACAAAGCTGGAGCTTGTCGGCAACCTTTCGCACAAAGTTGACACGCTGATTATTGGTGGAGGCATGGCCAATACGTTTTTGGCCGCGCAAGGCGTGGAGGTCGGCACATCTTTGTGCGAAACGGGTATGCTCGATACGTCACGAGCCATCACCGCAGAGGCGGAGGCAAACGGGTGCCGCATTTTATTACCCATCGATGGCGTGGTGGCATCGGCTTTCGCCGAGGGGCAGACAGGCACACAAGTTGACATAACCCACGTGCCCGACAACCAAATGATACTTGATGCGGGCCCAAAGGCGGTCAAAGACATATGTTCCGCGTTTGGCGACGCCCGGACACTTATCTGGAACGGGCCTTTGGGTGCATTTGAAATCGCGCCCTTTGATGCCGCAACATCTGCTGCCGCGCGCCATGCTGCCGAACTCACCAAAGCTGGGCGTCTGAAATCGATTGCCGGCGGCGGTGACACGGTTGCCGCTCTTAACCATGCCGGCGTGGTAGAGGATTTTTCCTATGTATCCACGGCTGGGGGCGCATTTTTGGAATGGCTTGAAGGCAAAAAGCTTCCGGGGGTAGAAGCACTGACTGAACAAGAGGAGACAGGCAAATGAACAAGCAGGCACTGGAAACAATCGCGCAGGCAATGGTGGCCGACGGAAAAGGCATTCTTGCCGCCGATGAGAGCACTGGCACCATCAAAAAGCGCTTTGACAGTATCAATGTCGGCTCCACAGAGGATAATCGCCGCGATTATCGCGAAATGCTTTTCCGGACGGATGACGCCATGCGCGAATATATTTCCGGCGTGATTTTATTTGATGAAACTCTGCGCCAAAAGGCTGCCGATGGCACCCCGCTAGTGCAGGTTATCGCCGATACAGGTGCCCTGCCTGGCATCAAGGTCGATGCAGGAGCCAAACCCATGGCCGGACATGACGGCGAGATGGTGACGGAAGGGCTGGATGGCTTGCGCGACCGCTTGAACGAATATCATGCACTTGGTGCGAAATTTGCCAAATGGCGCGCGGTTATCAATATTGCCGATGGCCTGCCAAGTGCGGCCTGTCTCACCGCCAATACCCATGCGCTGGCGCGTTATGCGGCGCTGTGTCAGGAAGCCGAAATTGTGCCAATTGTCGAACCGGAAGTCATTATGGATGGCAACCACACGGTCGAGCAGTGTTACGAGGTGACGACCGCAGCGCTGGGAGAGCTATATGAACAACTTGGACAACAGGGTGTCCATCTGGAAGGCACAGTTTTAAAACCTAATATGGTCGTTTCGGGAACTGAAAATTCGGTTCAGGCTGGCATTGAACAGGTGGCCGAAATGACACTTGATTGCTTCCATAAATGTGTGCCGCAGGCAGTGCCCGGTATTGTTTTCTTATCAGGCGGTCAATCTGACCTTGACGCGACAACGCATCTCGATGCCATGAATAAAATTGGTGGCCTGCCTTGGAAGCTCAGCTTTTCCTATGGCCGCGCATTACAGGCTGCACCCCTCAAAGCTTGGGGCGGCAAGACCGAAAACACCGCCGCAGCGCAAGCCGCCTTTGCCCATCGCGCAAAAATGAACGGGCTTGCCGCACGCGGTGCTTGGTCGGTTGATATGGAATAAATCTCAAGCGTCTGATTTACAGTCCGGCGCACGGGCACCGAACAGAAATTCCTTATTGCCTTGCGGGCCAAAAATCGGGCTTGGGACTATTTCGTGCTCCTGCCAGTCAGGAAATGCCTTAGCGAACCATGTGACAAACTCATCACACACGCGGGCATGCACGGCCGGGTCGCTGACGACACCGTTTTTACCAATTGCCGCGCGACCGGCTTCGAATTGCGGTTTAATCAACGCCACCATCCATCCACCGTCTGCAAGCAATGATATGGCGGGCGTCAACACAAGTGACAGACGAATAAAGCTAACATCGCAAACAAGGCAGTGGGGTCGCGTGCTGATATGCTCGTGCGTCAACTCCCGCGCATTCACGCCCTCCAAATTGGTAACGCATTGGTGGCCGCGCAAATCGGGATGCAATTGGTCATGGCCAACATCAACGGCATAAACATGCGTTGCACCGCGTTTCAATAAAACGTCGGTAAAACCACCGGTAGAGGCACCCAGATCAATCGCGTGTTTATCCTCAGGGTTATAACCGAACGCCTCCAGCCCATGTGCCAGTTTGAGACCGCCGCGCGATACGAAATTATGACCAGCGCCGCAAACATTGATGTCAGCATCTTCTTCGGTGGCGTGCGCTGTGCGTGTCACCACTTGTCCATTAACCTTTACATTGCCGGCTTTAATCGCTACCGCTGCGCGCGTGCGGCTTTCAAAAAAGCCGCGCGCAACTAACGAAATATCGAGGCGGGTCTTGGCTGAAATTGACGGGTTCACGTCAAGCGCGCTTGGGCAATGTCGGTTGCGCTGCCCCCTTGCCCATGAGCTCGCAAACACGTCCGAAGATTTGTTCGGCGTTCAAACCAGCCTCGTCATACATCTTTGCTGGCGTGTCATGATCAATATAGCTGTCGGGCAAAACCATGGAACGGAATTTCAAACTATTGTCTAAATGGCCCGAATTGGTCAGAAAATGCGCCACATGCGACCCAAAGCCGCCTATTGCGCCTTCTTCAATTGTGAAAAGTGCCTCGTGCTCACCAGCCATACGCGCAATCAACCCAATATCCAGCGGCTTCATGAAGCGCGCATCGACAACACTTGTGCGCCAGCCTTCGGCATCCAGCCTTTCGGCGGCCTGCACGGCGTGTTCCAGCCGCGTGCCATAGCTTAATAGACATATACGGCCACCTTCACGTATGACACGGCCCTTACCGATTTCTAGCGGAGTGCCGCGTGCGGGCAAAGCCAGCCCGACAGCTTCGCCGCGAGGATAACGTACGGCTGACGGACCTTCGTCATAAAGGGCCTGTGTTGTCACCATATGCATCAACTCTACCTCATCGGCAGCCGCCATCAGCATCATATTTGGCACCGTGCCCAGATATGCTGGATCAAATGCGCCGGCATGGGTCGGCCCGTCGGCACCGACAAGGCCAGCTCGGTCTATGGCAAAACGCACAGGTAAATTCTGCAACGCCACATCATGAATGACCTGATCATAAGCGCGCTGCAGAAAGGTCGAATAAATTGCAGCAAATGGCTTGAACCCCTCCGTCGCCAGCCCGGCGGCAAAGGTTACGCCATGCTGTTCGGCAATGCCGACATCAAAGCACCGGGCCGGAAAGGCTTCGGCGAATTTATCTAGTCCGGTGCCCGACGGCATGGCCGCCGTAATGCCGACAATCTTGTCGTCATGAGCAGCCTCGGCAATCAGTGCATTGGCAAATACGGATGTGTAGCTGGGCGCTTTGGGCTCCACCGTGGACTGAACGCCGGTAACCACATCAAATTTTGAGACCCCGTGATATTTGTCACTGGCCGCTTCAGCGGGTGCATAGCCGTGCCCCTTTTTGGTCACAACATGGATGAGTGTCGGGCCGTCGCTGGTTTTTCGAACATTTTGTAGCACTGGCATAAGATGGCCTAGGTTATGCCCGTCAACCGGGCCAACATAGTAAAAGCCCATTTCCTCAAACAATGTCCCGCCCGTGGCAAGCCCGCGCGCATATTCTTCAATCTGACGAGCTTTTTCCTCAATACCGTCCGAAAACATGCTCGCCACCCCTTTGGCCAACCGACGCACAGATTTGTATGTCGTACCCGAAAGTAGCCGTGCAAGATAGGCGCTCATGGCCCCAACGGGTGGAGCTATTGACATGTCATTGTCGTTCAGAATAACGATCAGACGGTTTTTCAACGCACCGGCATTGTTCATGGCTTCAAACGCCATGCCTGCGCTCATCGCCCCATCGCCAATAACGGCAATAACGTGATTATCATCATCCATGAGATCGCGCGCCACGGCCATGCCGAGACCAGCGGAAATCGATGTCGAACTATGCGCCGCACCAAACGGGTCATAAACGCTTTCCGCACGCTTGGTAAAGCCGGAAAGCCCACCCCCTTTGCGCAAGGTACGAATGCGGTCGCGCCGCCCGGTCAGAATTTTATGCGGATAGGCCTGATGCCCAACATCCCAGATAATTTTGTCTTCAGGCGTATTGAACACATGGTGTAGAGCCACGGTCAGCTCCACCACTCCAAGCCCCGCGCCCAGATGCCCGCCAGTTTCTGACACGGCCGAAATGGTTTCGTGGCGCAATTCCTCGGCAAGTTGGCGCAAATCTTCGCTCGGCAATTTACGCAAATCTGCCGGATTTGTGATTTTGTCAAGAAGAGGGGTAGGGCTGGTCATCGGATTCCTTGAATTGAATTGAGGCGTTTGTATCAGCTTCGCCGCTGAATAACAAATGCGGCAGCTTCGCGCAACAGCTCGGCACGTTCGCCGAAGGCATCGAGATAGCTCACTGCCTGATGCGACAATTGCAGTGCCTGTTCGCGTGCGCGCTCCACCCCCAGCAAGGAAACGAAAGTGCTTTTATCCTGCGCGGTATCTTTGCCGACAGATTTACCCAAAACATCTGCGTCGCCCTCGACATCCAGCACATCATCAGCGATTTGGTATGCCAGCCCGATATCATGGGCAAAGCCCGCCAGCGCGTGGCGTTCGTTTGCGTCCGCACCGCCCAAAACGGCGCCAGCATCCACCGCGAAACTGATGAGCGCACCGGTTTTCATTTTCTGCAATCGCGTTAAGACGCCGGCATCCAGCGTGTCGCGCACCGCCATCATGTCAATCATCTGCCCGCCGACCATGCCTTGCATGCCAGACGCGCGCGCCAGCCCCGCAACCAAATCAAGGCGCGTGGTCACATCGTTGTGCGTCGCTTCATCGGCTAATATTTCAAAGGCGAGACTTATAAGCGCATCACCCGCGAGTATCGCCGTCGCCTCGTCAAAGGCTTTGTGCAGGGTCGGCTTGCCACGCCGCATATCATCATCATCCATACATGGCAGGTCGTCATGGATTAGCGAATAGCAATGGGTACACTCAATCGCGCTTGCCACACGAATTGCGGCAGGTTCCGGCGCGTCGAAAATTTGTGCGGATGCCAGACATAAAAACGGGCGAAATCTCTTGCCTTCGGCAAGAACCGTGTAGCGCATAGCTTCGTATAAGCGCCCCTCATGCCCTTCGGGCACGATCAAAAGCTTATCCAGCACTGTGCTCACTTGCCCGGCTACATGTTGTAACAGCTTTTGAAAGCTGGACATTTGACTGCCCTATTCCTCGTCCAGCGGTTGCGCACCCGTACCGCCGTCAGAAATTTTTTCGATTCGCATTTGCGCGTCGCGCAATTTTTCATCGCAATAGGTTCGCAATTGACTGCCGCGTTGATAAATTTCAATGGAGGCTTCAAGCGCAACATCACCGCGCTCCAGACGCTCAACAATGGTCTCAAGTTCAGCCAGCGCGGCCTCGAAACTCAGCTCGCGAATATCTTCCGCAATCTCAATTTTGCCGTCATTTGCCATCATGTCTCCCCATAAGCGCGGCTAGGCGGTGGTATAATTATACACGCCATCATCATCCAAATGCATATTTACCATCTTGCGATGCACCAGACACATCAAATGTGCGAGGCTTTCACCAGTCGCCATGAAATATGTTTCGGCGGTAATTTTGCGTTTGAAAAGAACTGAAAAAATTTCTCGATCAACTGCACGGCGTGGGGTTTTGCAAACGTCCAAAAGGCGCATCATTGCGTTTTCATGGCCGTCGACCAGCGCATCAAGGCGCGCATGCAGTCCGTAAAATGGCTCGTTATGCGCCGGTAGAACCAGCGCATCGCCGGGCAATTTCTTACGTAATCTCATGCAACTGTCGATCCAGTCTTGCAGTGGATTGGCAAAGGGCTCAGTCGGAAATAGCGATACATTTGAAGAGATACGCGGAATAACCTGATCGCCGGAAATCAGCACATTCAAATCGGCACAGTAGAGACAGGCGTGTTCGGGTGCGTGTCCGCTACCAATTTCCACCCGCCAGATGCGCCCGCCAATCTCCAGCTCATCATCTTGCTTGAGCCGGTTATACGCCTGTGGCAATGGGAATATATGTTGACCGAAGCCTCCAAAACGTTCGCTGTAGCGCGCCAGTCCAGATTCAGAAAATCCGGCACGGTGATAAAATCGAATGGCTTCGTCAGGCGCTTTGATGCCCGTGTCACCGGCCATTGCTCGGCACATGAGATAATCGGTGCGCGACATATAAAATTCGGCATCAAACCTTTTCACCAGCCAGCCTGCTAGTCCAACATGGTCAGGATGCATATGTGTTACCAGAACCCGCGAAATGGGCTTATTGTCCATAATGCCGGCAAACAATATCTCGTAGTTTTTCCGCGCGCTGTCCATATCAACACAGGTGTCGACTAGCACCCAGCTATTGCCATCATCGATTAACCAGATATTGATATGATCAAGCATGTAAGGCAGCTGCATACGCACCCAATGCACGCCGTCTGCAACCTCGACTGCTTTACCGGGTTCGGGCAATTTCTCGAAAGGGTACTGCAGGCCATGCGCCTGCGGCTGCGAAAATCTTTTATTCACGACAAACCTCTTCGTTTTTTCCAGTTCGGAAAAAACGGATTTTCAATTTGAAATCGGTGTACCATATTTACTCCGACTTCCAAAATTGAATGAAACGGGGATTTATCTTGAACACACGTCCAACTCAACAAAAAACGGCTTTAATAACGGGCGCTTCTGCAGGCATTGGGCGAGACTATGCTCGCTATCTCGCCGCCGAAGGGTATGACCTTATTTTGACGGCACGGCGCAAGGCGCGCCTTGAAGAAGTGGCGCGTGAACTGTCCGGCGCATTCGGCACGCAAGCAACCGTGTTGACAGCCGATCTGACAGATCCAGCCGCACCGACTAAACTCGCTGCAGACATCCGAAAAAAAGGGCTTCAAGTCGACTATCTCGTCAATAATGCCGGCTATCAAGTGCCCGGGTTTTTTGATCGTGTGCGCTGGGATGTGCAACGCGACATGATACAGATCATGATGACGGCAGTGGCCGAGCTTTGTCATATTTTCGGGCCAGAAATGGCCGCGCGCGGCTTCGGACGTATTGTCAATATTTCTTCCGTCGCCGCCTTTGTACCAGGGCAAGCGGGTGGCGCGCTTTATCCTTCGGTGAAAGCCTTTGTTTTGCGGCTGAGCCAAAGCCTTGCCACCGAATATCAGACGGCCGGTGTGCATGTAGTTGCCGTGTGTCCGGGCTTTACCTGGAGCGAATTTCACGATGTTGCCGGCAATCGGGCGCAAATGAACAAGCTGCCTGGCTTCATGTGGCTGGACGGCCCAAAGGTTGTCTCGGACGCACATAAAGCCGTTGAAGCCAGGCGCGGACCGGTCGTCGTCAATGGCTGGGTATATAAAGTGCTGGCCACAGTACTTCAGATTATTCCAGATAACTGGATCGGCCGCCTTGCTGCGCGCGGAACACGAAATAGTTCGATTCGCCCGGAAGATGCGCGCGACGCAACTGTTTCACATGCGCGTAAAAGCTCGACCAAAAGTGCAACAAAAAAACCAAACGGGAAATCATCGCGGAAAGCCAAGACACCTGCGCGCAAGACCGTCAAGCGCACGGGCAAACGAGCAGATAACGGGTAATCTTATGGCGGTGCTCGCGGCGACCCACGCCAATATTACCCATTGTGCCGAGCGCCTACGCGATGGCGACATTATCGCTATGCCCACGGAAACCGTCTATGGGCTGGCCGCCGACGCAACCAACCCCTCGGCGGTGGCATCTGTCTATGCCAGCAAAGACCGGCCAAAAATCAACCCGCTCATATGTCATGTCGGCACGCCGGAAGATGCCTTCGAACTTGGGGTTTTCAACGCCCATGCATGCCGTCTGGCCAAGCGTTTCTGGCCGGGCCCGCTCACGCTTGTCGTGCCGCGGTCTGCTGATTGCCCCGTCAGCGAACTGGCAAGCGCCGGTCTGCCGACATTGGCCTTGCGCTGCCCCAACCACAGTGTCGCGCGCGCTTTGCTTGGCGAAACCGCCCGACCCCTTGTGGCCCCCAGCGCCAATCCGTCAGGTCAGTTGAGCCCCAGTCAGGCCCACCATGTAAGCGCGCATTTGCCAGATATCGACGTGCTGGATGGCGGGGCGTGCACGGTCGGGGTCGAGTCGACCATTATCGGCTGTCTGGAGGAAAAACCCACCCTGTTGCGTGTGGGTGGCCTGTCGCGCGACGCACTGGAAGCATGCCTCGACAAGAGCTTGGCGGAATTGCCGGAAAATGCCGACCGTATGGCGCGGCTGGCACCGGGCCGCATGTTGCGCCATTACGCGCCGCGCGCTCCGCTTTACATTAATGGCAAAACCCCCGAAGGCGACTATTTGCTGTTGGGTTTCGGGCCAGAGGCGCCAAAAGACGCTGCGGAAAATTTAAGCCTGTCGGGAGATTTGAACGAGGCCGCAGCCAATCTTTTTGACTGCCTGCATCGATTGGATGCGCGCGCACTGGCCGAGAATAAAGCTATCGTCGTAGCCCCGGTGCCTATGGGCGGCTTGGGTGATGCCATTAACGACCGTCTCAAACGCGCCGCGCAGAATTAACCACCATACTCGCTGTTTGCCGCGTCAACTCGCTAGATGCTGGACAAGCAGGGTCGGCACACCCAGACAATGCGATTTGACTGTGCAAACGCGCGTTGCGGGTTTGCGGCCTTCGCGCACTTCCGACACCGCCACATCACTTTCGACCAGCCGCGCATAGGTTGCTTCAATATCATCGGTCTTTAATGCGAGGCCCCACAAGTGATCATGTTCGGCGTCATACTTTGACGATCCAATAACCTCGATGCTCATTTGGTTAGTCCGGAAAAACAGCATATCGCCGCCCCAATCAGGCCGCGATTGTTCCAGCGCCAACCGGATACCAAGCTGGGCGCCATAGAAGTTTTTTGAGGCGTCTATATCCGAGGTTTGCACCACCACATGATCAACCCCCGTGCAGGGGCCCGCGCTGGTAACAGGTGCCGGTTTGAGCGCGTCGGGATCATCATGGCGGATGGCAAAACTGAAAATGCCGCGCGCGGCATCTTCCGGCCACACCATATTCTGCCAGCTTCGCTCGGCGGTCTCGGTAAGGTCGGTTCCATGACCCGTCAATGGATCGCTAATGTCCAGCCCGGCTTTGCGGGCGTGGTGAATAAATGGGCCAATTTCATCAACACCGAACACCAGCCCCATCAGCCCCTGTCCCTTATCGGCAATATGCTGGGTCACGCGATCACCAGCCCAACCCGACCCTTCTGCAGCCAGCAATTCGAGATAGGTGTTATCCAGCACGAAGAGCGCGTTGGCACTGCCATAATCAGGGTGGCGCCCCCGCCAGCTCGGATCGCGCCCAAGCATACGGGCGTAATCTCTTGTAGCGGCTTCAAGCTCGGACACGGCAATAATAATATGGTCAACACACGCAGACATAGAAAAATATTAGCAGGGCTGATGACAGAGGCCTAGAATAAATCCAATTGCTCGGCGGCTTTCACGGGCTCGGTTTCCTGCCATAAATTAGCACCTTCAGCGTCGCGTTTGTTCACGCGCTTTGAAACAGGCGTGTCGACCAAATCCCCGACATCGGCAGGAGTCAAGAGGCTTTGCAAAGCCGGCGCGTCACTTTCGGGGGCCGACAGCCAGTCAGACGCATCTGCCGGCGCAATCATGGCCGGCATGCGATGATGGATATGCGCAAGATTTTCTGATGCCTCGACCGTCACCACGGCACAACCCTCCGCTTGACTACCATCCGGCCCTGCCCAGACATCCCAAATCGCCGCCATAAAAAATGGCTGAGAGTCCACTTGGCGGATGAGATAGGGCTGGCCGGATTTTCGTTCCCATTCGTAAAACCCGTCTGCCGGCAATAGCGCGCGGCGGCGGCGAAAAGCATTTTTGAAACTTGGCTTGGTTTGCACGGTTTCAGCGCGCGCATTGATTTGTGGTCGTGCGCCGGGGCGCGACATGTAATCGGCGCGAGCCCATCCGGGTACCAGCCCCCACTGCACCGGGTCAAGCCGAGTCTCGTGTTCCCCGCGTATCAGGCTTACCCGCTGGCCGGGCGTGATATTATAGCGCGGCTCGATATTGGGCAGATTGACGAATTCGACAAGTTGGCGCAGCGCTGCTGGCGGCGTGACCAGCGCAAAACGACCACACATTACACGCCCCCTTTCAGCGGTCGAACGATGTGTCCGGCCGCCACACCAAGAGCCGCTGCGCGTCCGGCGGCTATTTCAAGCACCGCCGCCACCGGTTTGCGCGAAGTGGTGAGGCGGTCCGAATTTATGTCATGGCGGGAAACAATGCTTGTAATGCGCCCGTCTTCGCCGATAAAAATCATGTCGAGCGGAATGCGCGTGTTCCGCATCCAGAAGCCGACTTTGCGCGGCGGGTCAAACACAAACAGCATACCAGTATCGGGTGCCAGCTGGGGTACATGCATGAGCCCGCGCGCATGCCCCGCCCGATCGGCGACACGGGCAACCGAAAACGCGTGGCTTGTGCCGTTTTCAACGATAATTTCAATTTGGTAATTTGGCTCGATCGTTCGGTCGGCATCGAGACTATCGTCAGAATTGCCAAGTGCGGCAAGCGGCGACACCAATATCGCAAGACACAGAAGCTGAAACGGAAATTTGTGCCAACCAGCCATCATCAAACAATGCCATTGAAGCGCTGCAAGGTCAAAACAGTTCGTTATTTGGCAAGTAATGATTGGCAAGCCCCGCCGGTTTGATACTATGCCAAAAATTCTTGGGGGAATTGTTTTGACCTATAAAGCATTTGATTTGACAGGCAAAGTCGCACTGGTGACTGGCGGCAATCGTGGCATCGGGCTCGGCATGGCGATGGCCATGGCCCAAGCTGGAGCCGACATCGCCATATGGGGAACCAATGCGGCAAACAACACCGAGGCAGTCGCACAACTGAGCGGCGAAGCCGACGTCACGGCGCAAGCCTGGCAGGTCAATGTGGCGGACGAGACGGCAGTTGATGCGGCTTTTGTCGAAACTGTGTCAGCATTCGGGCGCGTAGACAGCGTGTTTGCCAATGCCGGCATTGGCAAGCTGGCCGGCGCATTCTCCCAAATGGACACACAAGCCTATCGTGACGTGCTGGCGGTCAATCTTGACGGTGTCTTTTTCACCTTACGCGCCGCGGCACGCCACATGGTCGAGCGCGCTGAAGCAGGTGACCCGGGCGGATCGCTTGTTGGCATAGCCAGTCTTGCCGCGATTGAGGGCGCCGCCCGCAACCAGCATTACGCTGCCACCAAAGGGGCTGTCATATCCATGATGAAAAGCATCGCAGTTGAACACGCCCGCTATGGCGTTCGTGCCAATGCGATCTTACCGGGCTGGATTGCAACCGACATGACCGAGGGAGCCCAAAACAGTGCGGCATTTGCCGATAAAGTCATTCCCCGCGTACCTGCGCGCAGATGGGGCGAGCCGGAAGATTTTGGCGGCGTAGCCGTATATCTGACCAGCAATGCCTCGGCCTATCATTCGGGCGACTTGTTCGTCATTGATGGCGGCTATTCGATTTTCTAGGCGTTTACGTCAATCACAACGCGGCCACGGGTCTGGCCGGCCAGAATTTTGCCACCCAGCTCCGGCAGGTCTGACAGCGTCGCCGTGCTGGTCATGGCATCGAGCATGTTGAGGTCAAGATCTTTTGCCAGCCGTGCCCATGCTTCCTGACGGAGGCCCTGGGGTGCCATCACACTGTCAATGCCACGCAAGGTTACGCCGCGCAAAATAAATGGCATGACCGAGGCTGGCAGATCCGGCCCTTGTGCCAAACCGCAAGCTGCAACCGTGCCGCCATAACGTGTTTGGGAGATGGCGGTTGCCAATGTGTGACTGCCCACAGCGTCGACAACGGCGGCCCATTTTTCCGTATCAAGGGGGCGAGCCTCTCCGGACAGTTCGTCGCGTTCAATGATGCGCGCGGCACCCAGCTTCGTCAGATATCCCGCTTCGTCGGGGCGTCCGGTCGAGGCGACGACCTGATAGCCGAGCTTTGACAGCAGGGCTATCGCAACGCTGCCAACACCACCTACCGCGCCGGTTACCAGAACTTCTCCTGCATCTGTCGGCGTGTCGGGCTCAATTGCCATGACGCACAACATGGCGGTATAGCCAGCTGTGCCGATAGCCATTGCGCGCGCCGCAGAGATATTTTCGGGTCGCTTTACGAGCCAATCCCCCTTAACGCGGGCTTTTTGCGCGTAGCCGCCAAAATGGGTTTCGCCAATGCCCCAGCCGTTCAAAATAACATTGTCGCCAGGCTGAAACTGAGCGGAGTCGGAACTCTCAACGGTACCGGCAAAATCAATGCCGGGTATCATCGGCCAAGCGCGTACCACTGGAAACGCGCCGGTCAAGGCCAGCCCGTCTTTGTAGTTCAAAGTCGAGTGCGACACGACCACGGTAACGTCACCGTCCATGAGCTCATCTTCGCCCATTTCAATGATTTCGTGCGATTGGCCGTCATCGGTTTTATTCAAACGTAAAGCGCGGAAACTGTCTGACATGAGGTGTTCTCCTTCAAAGGGGTATACAGATAAAATCAAATATCAAAAGCAATGGGCTGGCCGGTTTCAGGTGTTTCTAGAACACCGTCCCACATGACGCGCTGGCCGCGCACCATGGTGCCCACTGGCCATCCGCGCACTGATTTTCCGGTAAAGGGCGACCAACCGCAACGGCTGGCAATCCAGTCTTCTTCAATGGTCCGGCTCGCGGCCAAATCAACAAATGTCAGATCGGCATGATTGCCAAGGGCGACTTCGCCCTTATCAGCCAAATTAAATAAGCTGCGCGCGCGATAGCTTGTCAGAAAAACAAGTTTAGCCAGCGACAGCTTGCCGTCGGCCATATGGTTCAACATTAGCGGCAGAAGCGTCTGCACGCCCGGCATGCCGGCAGGCGAATGCGGATAGGTATCGGCCTTTTCCTCGCGGGTATGGGGTGCATGATCCGATCCGATGACATCTACAATGCCCTGCTCCAGCGCTTTCCATAGAGCTGCACGGTGTCGACCTTCACGAATGGGCGGATTCATCTGCGCGAATGTGCCTAGCTCCTCATAAGCCTCCGGCGCTGCAAGTGTGAGGTGTTGCGGGGTAACCTCAACAGAGGCAATATCGCGATTGGCGGCTAGAATCTGCATTTCTTCGTCCGTGCTGATATGCAGCACATGAATATTTTTTCCCGCTTCACGGGCAAGCCTCACAAGCCGCCTCGTGCTGCTTATTGCCGCTTCCGCGTCGCGCCAAACGGGGTGGGTTTCGACCTTGCCTGTTTCAGCCAAAGCGCGTCTTTCACGCAAGCGAAACTCGTCCTCGCTGTGAAACGCCGCGCGCCGCCGGATGAATTTTAAAATATCGGCCACGCCATCATCATCAGGCACAAGCAAGTTTCCAGTCGATGAGCCCATAAAGACCTTCACGCCGCATACGCCATCCATTTTTTCCAATTCGGGCAATTGCGCGGCATTTTCGTGCGTACCGCCAACATAAAAAGCAAAATCGCAATGCATTCGGTTGGTCGCGCGAGCCACCTTGTCCTCAATGGCCTCAGCTGAGGTGGTAGGGGGCTTGGTGTTGGGCATTTCAAAGACACCCGTGACACCGCCCATAATGGCGGCCAGCGAACCGGATTGCAAATCTTCCTTATGCTCAATGCCCGGTTCACGGAAATGAACCTGGGTGTCGATTACGCCTGGCAAAATGGTCAGACCAGTGGCGTCAATATGCTCGCGCCCCTGATCGGCGCTGACATCGCCCAGTGCCGCAAAGCACCCTTCCGTAATACCGATATTGACCGCTTCGCTGGTCTCATGCGTGGCAAGCGTGCCGTTGGTTATGGTGAGGTCATACACCGGTTCTGCCATAGCTAAATTCCTTTACCTTTGATTAGCAAATGAAAAGGTGTTTGTCGTGGATTTTACTCGCATTTCCGCCAAGAAATCCGCAAGGGCTCCAACATCATTGCCCGCGTGCAATTCGTAGGGTGCAGAAACATCTTCATCGCGCTCATCCAGCCGGACGATATAACGTGTCGCCGCCACCCATGCCATACGTGCTGTTAACCGGTCCGTGCCAACACACAGTGTGGCACGGCGCAAAAGTGACGCCCGCACACCCATTGAGGCATCTTCAATGAGGCTCACCTGTCCGGCGGGAAGATTGGCGGCAATATCCTGCATGCCCTGATGCGCACGCGCCGCGCCGATAACTGCCAAATGCCCGCCCGTATAGGGACCGTCATGCCCCAGTAACAACCAAGCCAATTCCGCATAATCGCGGCCTCTCCAGCGCGCGCGATAGGCCTCGGTGGGCGCAAAGACAACCAACGGTGCGTCCCCCGCCAATGTCTGTGGAAGTGGCAGTTCCGTCTCGGGAGCCACCCAAAGACAACCCGTTACCCGCCTCGCTGGTCGCACAGGATCGGTCAGCGAATAAAGATGTTCGGGCAGAAAAAAATAATAGCGGTGCCGCGCCCACAAAAACCGGGCAAAACGCCCTCTATGTCCATCAATCACCCGATGCCAGTATTTGCCGATACATGCACGCATGATTTTTAGCCACTCGCCTACCCCTCCATGTTCGGCACGAATGTGCATGATTTTTTTGGCCGGAAGGTCATCAAAGAATTCCGCTGTCTGCGGTGTCGCGTAAATATGACAGACAGCTCTTTCATCTTCCTTCAGACAACGCGCAAGCACGCCAGTTGAAATAAAAGCAGCCAGCGGATTGTCCGGCACAAAGAACAGTATTTTTCGAGCCATTTCCATTCCACACTACAAACCGCACGGATAGGACGCAATGCCCCTAAAAAGCAATGCCCCTTGAAATTCGTTCTCAAATGGGCACATCTAGGGCATGACAATTTATCGGGCAAGCCTTGAAAACAGGGCCGTAGTGAAGGTTACGGGTGCGGAGTGCGAGGATTTTCTGCAAAACCTGGTGACGCAGGATGTCACGCGCGCGCGGCCTCAAGCCGCCGCTTTACTAACGCCACAGGGCAAGCTGGCACATGATTTTATCATTCAGCCGGTAAACGACGGATTACTCATCGATTGCGCCGCCGAAAGTACCGAGGCGTTTGTTAAAAAACTGACTTTGTATAAATTGCGCCGCGAGGTGGAGATTACCCTAACCGACCTGCCCGTGGAAGTGGTTTGGAGCGATCAATCCAACGCGCAAAATATTGAAATAGAGAACTTTTTTGTAGACCCCCGCACAGCGCGTCTTGGCCTTAGGTGCCTCGGTGCAAGCACAGTCGATTTGTCCGATTTCACCTCCTCAACGGCTGAAAATTGGGCCAAGTTTCGCCTGTCGTTGGGCGTACCAGAAGGTCCGACAGAAATGCCCCCCGGCACTGTATTTCCAATGGAATTTGGGTTTGAGCGGATGGGGGCCATTGATTTCCAAAAAGGGTGCTTTATCGGCCAGGAGGTTACCTCACGTGTGCATCGCAAAGGGAGTTTGCGCAAGACCCTGCATCCAGCGGTTTTCGAACCGCCAATGCCGCCTGTCGGCA
>CACNWB010000001.1 GCA_902624095.1 uncultured PS1 clade bacterium | reverse complement strand
CATTATTGACGACTATGCCGAACTGCCCGAAACGCTTGACCGGCTAATGCCGGGCGTGTTTGCCGGACTGCTCGCAGACTAGAAATTAACCCGCAGTGATGCACCGCCCGACACGATTTCCGTGTCGCCATCAAACTCGCCGCGCACAACAGGCGAGAAGTAAACGACAAGATTTTTCTCCATTCGTCGAGTGGTTCTTTTCAATTTAGTGCTTCTGATGCATCAGGCAGCGTCGGCGGGGTCCAGCGCATCGCGCAATTCGCGCTTCAAAAACTTACCACTTGCATTACGCGGCAGTAATTCCGTGCGCAGCCAGATGTAGCGAGGAATTTTAAACTTTGCCAATAAATTCGCGCAATGGTCGCGAATTTCATTCGCCGTGACAGAAGCCCCTTCGGCAATAACAATTGCGACACCAACCTCTTCGCCAAGCCGGTCATCGGCGACGCCGAACACGGTACATTCGGCGACCGCGTCATGTTTAAAAATCGCGCTTTCGACTTCGGCGCAGTAAATGTTTTCACCACCGCGCAGAACCATATCTTTGGCGCGGTCGACGATATAAATAAAACCTTCATCATCAATACGCGCAATGTCGCCGGTGCGAAGCCAGCCGTCTTGAATAGACTCTGCCGTGGCTTCAGCGCGGTTCAAATAGCCTTTGATGACATTGCCGCCCTTAACGCATAATTCGCCAAGTTCGCCATGCGGCAGGTCATTGCCGTCTGCGTCAATGCATTTGGCGTCCAGCGTCGGCACGGGCGGGCCGACACTTTCAGGTCTGTCGATGAAAAAATCATTGGAGACGGCTGATATAATTCCGCAAGTCTCGGTCATGCCATAGCCCGTGGCGGGCTTGCCGTTTTTGAGCGCCTTGTCGATCTTACCTACTAGATCAGGCTGCAATTGCGCGCCGCCGCCGCCCAGAGCGGTGAGCGAAGAAGTGTCAAATTTGTAGAAATCCGGATGCGCGATAATTTCGCGCGACATGACCGGCACACCGCTAATGCCGGTAATTTTTTCCCGTTCGATCAGCTTCAGCGCCTCGCCGGCATCCCATTTATACATGTGAATGATTTTGCCGCCGGTGAGCGTGGCAGGCTGCACGACGCAATTATTAGCTGTCACATGAAACAGCGGCGTGGTGACCAGTGTTACCGTGACCGGTGCATTGGCGGGGTCAATCGGCTCGGTGCCATTAGCCCGCGCCAAAGCGGTCGAGGCACACAAATTCATAAAAACGACATTCATAATGTTCAGCACACAGCCGCGATGCGTCAGTTGCGCACCTTTGGGGCGCCCGGTGGTGCCGGAAGTGTAAAAAATACAGGCATCATCATCCGGATCCACTGCCACGTCCGGCATATCTCCGCTATGTGTGCGCAAATCGGCATAATCAACCACACCTTCCACCGGTGCGGGCAAACGTACACCGACAATTTTCATATCGGTAAACTGGTCGCGCACGGGCAAAAATGTGTTCAGCCGATCCTGATCGCAGATCAAAATTTTCGGCGTCGAATCTTCCAGGCCATAGGCCATTTCATCCGTAACCCACCAGGCATTCATGCCCACCACACCAACACCGATTGAGGTGAGTGCCCAGTAACACAGCATCCATTCGGGATAATTCCGCATCGAAATGGCAACGCGGTCGCCACGCTTTACGCCTTGCGCCATAACCCAATTGGCAATGCTCGCGGTTTCGGCCATGGCTTGGGCGTACGTCCAGCGTTCGTCTTCGTAGAGCAGATAATCGCGTTCGGCAAAGCCTGCCGTCATCAACCACACATCACGCAGGGATGCCGGTGCCATGGCGAAGGTTTTGAGCATTTGCCCGCGCACTTCCACTTCATTGACCTGAAACAAACCGCCCTCGCCAGTAAGTTCCTGACGCACATCTTTGAGCTGCTGATACAATTTTTTCTCCCTTACCTAAGCCGCCGTCCCTCGCTCGACGCGGCGATATTAGCTCCTCTTTGTTGTTCGGCAAGTGCTAATTTGTCTCGGACTAGCACGGCAGAGCGATTTTGGTTATGATTTTTACATGTCGGATTTTATCTTCAACGTTCTCGACCAGTCGCCGGTCACCAGCGCGACAAATCCGGCGCTTGCGGTTGCCGAGACCGTAGCGCTGGCCGAGCACACTGACGCGCTGGGCTATCGGCGATTTTGGCTGGCCGAACACCACAACACATCAGCTTTTGCCGGTGCCGCGCCCGAAATTCTGATCGGGCATATTGCCGCCCGTACGCAACATTTACGGGTCGGGTCGGGTGGCATTATGTTGCCGCATTACAGCCCGATGAAAGTCGCTGAAGTTTTCCGCATGCTGGAAACGCTGGCTCCCAAGCGCATTGATTTGGGGCTTGGCCGCGCGCCTGGCGGAGATGCGCGCACGGCAGCAGCCCTGCAAGCCGGCCCAAAGGCGTGGCCCACGGAAGTTTTCCCGCAACAGGTGGAAATGCTGATCCAGTTTCTTGAAGACGCGGCAGGGCTGACGGGCGAGGCCGGCGGATTTCCCGTCGCGCATCCCTATCAGGGCATTCGCGCCCAGCCTCTAGGCGAGCACATGGTGCCGATCTACATGTTGGGTTCAGGTGGCGATGGCGCTTACCATGCTGCACAATTCGGCCTGCCTTATGTTTATGCACATTTCATTAACCCAGACAATGTGGAGACAGCTTTGCGCGCCTATCGCAAGCATTTCCGGCCATCACGTTTTTTGGATGCGCCGCGCGTGATGATGGCGGTTTCGGCAATAGCAGCCGACAGCGAGGAAGAAGCTAAGCATTTTTCAAAACCACGTGACATTTGGGTCGCGCAGCTATTTCAAAACCGCGCTGGTCGCCTACCCACTTTGGCTGAAGCGGAGGCTTACCAGCCGACAGATGACGAGACCGCGCAAATCAACATGATTGCCCAGCGAGGTTTGGCGGGAACTGCCCAGCAAGTGCTGGAGCGGCTCGATACGTTCCGCAAGGAACATGGCATTGACGAATTTTTCCTGCTGACCCTGATCCCTGATGCTGCCATCCGCAAAAATTCATACACGCTGATGAGCAGGGCGGCCGGTCTCTATCGGTCCGCTGAAGCCGCCGAATGAAGCAATATTATCCGGCACCATCCATGGCCAGTTTCCGAGCCGGGAAAACCAAACCCTTGCAACTTGTGTTGACACCGGTTGAAAGCGGGCGCGCATACAGATCGGTTCGGCTTCAACCATCTTGACCAACCAGCCTCCTTCATGCACAACATCTCCATAGCTGAATAAATAAGGAGTTTAGGGATGACTTTGGACTACAACGGAAAAGTTGTTATCGTAACCGGAGCAGGCGGGGGCTTGGGTCGATGCCACGCGCTGGAGTTTGCGCGGCGTGGCGCGAAAGTTGTCGTTAATGATTTGGGCGGCGCTGTCGACGGTTCCGGCGGTTCATCTGAAGCAGCGGATAAAGTTGTCGAGGAAATCAAAGCCGCCGGCGGCGAAGCCATGTCAAACGGTTCTTCAGTCACCGATGATGCCGGCGTTGCCAATATGGTTCAACAAACCATGGACGCTTATGGCCGCATTGACGTTCTGGTCAATAATGCCGGCGTTTTGCGCGACAAAAGCTTTGCAAAAATGGAAATTGCAGATTTTGACTTCGTAGTTGATGTGCATTTGTTCGGCACCATGAAGCCGACCAAAGCCGTTTGGCCGATCATGAAGGAACAGGGGTATGGCCGTATTATGGTTACCTCTTCATCATCGGGCCTATACGGAAACTTCGGCCAGTCAAATTATGGCGCGGCCAAGCTGGGCGTTGTCGGTTTCATCAACACGCTTAAACTTGAAGGCCAGAAAGACAATATCCACATCAACGCGCTGGCCCCCGTTGCCTGGACACGCATGACCTCAAACCTCATGCCGCCGGAAATGGAAGAGGCGCTGGCCCCCGAACAGGTGACCCCGGCGGTTGTGTTCATGTGTTCCGAGCAGGCCCCAACCGGCAAAATCATTTGCGCCGGGGCAGGCGCCTATGCGGCGGCGCAGATCGTTGAAACGCGCGGCATGTATCTTGGCACTGCTCCGACAGCCGAAGATGTTGCTGAAAATTGGGAACAAATCTCAAAACTGGACGATCAGGCCGAAGCCCTGTTCCAGGGCGGCGAACAAACACGCCGTTTCTTCGAACTGATTCAGGCCGCTAATAACGAATAGGCTTGCCGAGGCAGGGATAGCTCCCTACCCTTTTCGAGTATTCGCAATGAGATCTGTTTACGTATCCACAATTTTAATGTTTGGCTTGTGGCTGGCGCTTTCAGGCCATTATACGCCCCTGTTGCTGGCGCTGGGTGCGTTAAGTGCACTGGGGGTTTCGCTATTAGCCAAGCGCATGAATGTGCTGGATGAAGAAGGCCTGCCCATGGGCATTCTTTTTCGCCTGCCACGAGTGACGCTATGGATCATTTGGGAAATTCTGAAATCCAATCTCGGTGTCATTCGCGTCATTATTGCGCCGTCCAAGGCCGCGCCCCAACTGGTCACTGTTTCAGCCGGCCAGCACACGGCGGCAGGGCTGGTGACACATGCCAATTTCATCACGCTGACGCCTGGTACGGTTTCAGTACAGGTCGACGAAGACCGAAACGAGATTATCGTGCACGGGCTGACGCAAGAATTTTGCGATGCCACCACGGACGGAAGCATGGATGCCAAAGTATCGTTGCTTGAAAAACGCAAGGTGTCCGGGGCATGATCTTATGGTTCTCGATCACTTTGATGGCTATCGGCGTATCATTGCTGTTGGCACTGGCGCGCGCCGCGCTGGGGCCAACCGCTTTTGATCGCGTGCTTGCGGTCAATTCGATAGGCTCGCTGGCGGTGTTAGCCATTTGCGTTTACGGGTTTTTCGACGGGCGCCCCGAATTTCTGGATATTGCGCTCCTATATGCGCTTATCAATTTCATCGGCACAATCAGCGTGTTGAAATATTTCCGCGCCGGAACACTGGGCGACCACGTGCCGCCGGAGAAACAGCAGGACATGCAATGATGGTCGAAAATATTGTGACGATTATTGCCATTTTTTCCCTAAGCGCTGGCGCGCTTGGCGTGCTGTTCGGCGCGCTGGGGCTATTGCGCCTGGGGGACGTCTATCAGCGTATGCATGGTGCGGGCATTATTGATACAGGTGGCGCAGGCCTCATATTATTCGGGTTGTTGCTGGCTTCTCCCGAATGGACAGTGAGTTTGCGCCTTGTTCTCATTGGCCTACTTCTGGGGCTTACAAGCCCAACAGCCACCCATGCCATTGCGCGCGCTGCTCATTTTGCCGGTGTCAAACCGCTTATCAAAACATCCCCCGACGCACCCATCGAAAAGGGGGCGAATGAGTGATGGGCATGTTTACAGTAAATGCGTTTCTTCTGTTGCTGCTCGCCATCATTGCGGTGGTTGCGCTACGCGTGCATCAATTGTTTGCGCTGGTAATGCTTTCGGGCGCTTTTTCGCTGACGGCGGCGGCACAATTTGTCGTGCTTGATGCCGTTGACGTGGCCTTTACCGAGGCAGCGGTGGGCGCAGGCATTTCGACGGTTCTGGCACTGGCAACCCTGTCACTGGTGCCGCGCGAGGAAAAGCCCCACGCCATAGCGCCCCTGCCGGCCATAATAGCTGTTGCCGCCGGCGTTCTACTGATGGTGTCGATTGGAGATCTACCGCAATTTGGCGCCGCCGATGCGCCGGTTCATGTGCATGTGGCTCCAGATTATATTTCCGGCAGTGCGGAGAAAATCGGCGTACCGAATGTTGTGACCTCAGTGCTGGCGAGCTATCGCGGTTATGACACGCTGGGCGAAACGGTGGTTATTTTCACTGCGGCCATTGCCGTTTTACTGATACTGGCCGGCTGGACGCGCGCACCCTATAGGCGTGAGAATGAAGACCGGAACTCGCAAAGCACCCGAAATATAGAGGACAAGGCAGAAGATGCAGGATGATCCCGTCATACGCGTCGTCACGAAAGTGCTGATACCAGCGATCATGTTGTTTGCGCTTTATGTGCAATTTCACGGTGATTACGGGCCCGGCGGCGGCTTTCAAGCCGGCGTTATTTTCGCCGCCGCGCTGGTGCTGAACGCCGTTGTGTTCGGCCTCCACCGCGCGCGTCAGGTATGGCCCATGCGCTATAATCTGATGGGTGTTTCCGCGGGCGTGTTGCTTTACGGAGGCACCGGAGTCTGGTCGATGCTGGCGGGTGCCAATTATCTGGATTATTTCGCGCTCAAAGCCGACCCGAAAGCGGCCCAGCATCTGGGTATTTTGCTGGTGGAGTTTGGCGTCGGGCTGACCGTGGCTTCGGTGATGGTAGCTTTGTTTTTTGCCTTTGCAGGACGCCTCACCCACATTCGGCTGGTGGCGAAAACCGCCGCTCATGAAGCCGCCGACACCGAGGCATCCCGCGCGGGAGACACCGCATGAGCGAAATCGCCGCCCATTGGAATTATTATCTCGTGATTATTTTAATGATGCTGGGTTTTTACGCCGTCATCGCGCGCGGCAATATGGTCAAGAAAATGGTCGGGCTCAATATTTTCCAAACCTCCGTTTTTATGCTTTATATCTCCGTCGGTAAAATTAACGGTGGCACCGCACCCATTCTCACCGGCGACCCAGCGAGCGTTTATTCCAACCCCCTGCCGCATGTTCTTATCCTTACCGCGATTGTTGTCGGCGTGGCCACAACAGCTGTCGGCTATGCGCTGATTATTCGGATTTACGAATCCTATGGCACGATTGAAGATGACGAGTTGGCTGTGCTCATTGATAGCGACGAGGACGCGTGCGAGCGCGCCAATACGGAACCGGCATGATGATGCAGCATCTTCCAATATTGCAGGTCATTTTGCCCCTGCTGGCCGCGCCGTTCGCGGCACTGGCATCGCGTCGCCATTGGGCATGGCATCTGACACTCGTTGCCACCGCTGGTGCCTTTGCCATTTCGCTGTTATTGCTGGCGACGATTTTGCGCACCGGCACGCCGATAATCTATGACCTTGGAGGTTGGCCCGCACCAATCGGCATTGTCTATGTCATTGACAGTGCCAGCGCCTTTGTGCTGCCAGTAGTAAGCGGCATTGGCTTTATCGCAACGCTGGCCGCGCGCCACCTTGTCATTGCCGAGATTGATGCGCGTGATCATCCGCTATTTTTTGCCGCCTGGCTTCTGACGCTTGCCGGCATGCTGGGGCAGGTAACGACGGGCGATGCGTTCAATATTTTTGTATTTCTGGAAATCTCATCCCTGTCGGGCTATGCGCTGGTTGCCATGGGCGCGGGCCGCGACCGGCGCGCTTTGCCCGCGGCATTCAACTATCTAATTCTGGGCACGGTCGGAGCGACATTTTACGTCATCGGTCTTGGGCTTTTATACATGCTGACGGGCACCTTGAATTTGGCAGATCTGAGCGTGCGGCTGGCTGATGTTGAAAACCTGCGGCCGGCCTATGTCGCGCTGGCTTTTATCGCACTCGGTCTGTTTCTCAAAATGGCACTGTTTCCGTTGCATTTATGGCTGGCACCAGCCTATTCGCATGCGCCATCCGCTGTTACCGCGTTGATGGCAGCGACGGCCACCAAAGTGTCCGTCTATGTTCTCATACGGATTTTGTTCGGCGTTTTCGGCTTTGAGTTCCCCTACATGACGCAAGCCGTGGGCGGGCTTTTGCTGACATTGGGGCTATTGGGCGCATTTGTCGGTACTTTCGCGGCCATTGTGGAAACCGACTTAAAGCGCCTATTTGCTCAATCATCCATTGCCCAACTGGGTTATATGGCAATTGGGCTGGGTATTATGACCAGCGCTGGCATTGCCGCCAGCTTTATCCATCTTTTCAACCACGCGCTGATGAAGGGTGCGCTATTTCTCGCCCTTGGGGTGATTGCCGCGCAGACAACTCATCTCAGCCTGCACACTATTAAAGGCGCCGGACGGCAAATCCCCATGACCATGACGGCGATACTTCTCGGCGGGTTGGCGCTGATCGGTGTGCCGCTGACGGCGGGCTTTATTTCCAAGCTCTATTTAATACGCGCCCTCATCGACAGCGGTCTGTGGGCCATAGCCGCGGTGACCTTTGTTAGCTCGGCCCTGGCACTGGTTTATGTTTGGAAAATCGTTGAACACGCCTGGTTTACTGAGCGCCCCGAAAACGCTCCCGTGCTCACCGAAACACCGGGCCAATGGGCACAGGCCTGGATATTGGTGTTGGCGACAATCGGCTTTGGTATTTATGCGGGGCCACTGGTCGAGGCCGCGTTTGGCGCCGCGCAAGTTTTTGGGCCTGACATCATACAAGCAACGCAAACAATCGAAGGGTTGCAAATCATTGAGGGATTGGAGGGGCAGGAGTGATGGAAAACATCGAAACACTCATTTACCTGCTTCTGGGTCTGCCACTTCTGGCAGCGGCCAATACGCTTTTGCTGGCGCGTTTCGAAAACTTGCGCGACGGGCAAGCCGTATTGCTGGGTCTGGTGACCGCGGGGTGCGCGTATGCGCTTTACACCTCATCGACGCCGGTACCCGAAACCGTGACGCTGGTGCAGATTGCGCCGCAACTGACATTGACTTTCACACCGGAACCGCTGGGCATGTTGTTTGCGTTGGTCGCAGGCTCGCTCTGGCCGCTGGCCACGCTTTATACGATCGGCTACATGCGCGGCGCAGGTGAGAAAAACCACACGCGTTTCATGTTCTTTTACGCCATCGCCATTCATGCGGCGATGGCGATCGCGCTGTCGGGCAATCTGCTTACGCTGTTTGTGTTCTACGAAGTACTGACATTTTCCACCTACCCGCTTGTTACGCATAAGGGCACACCGGAAGCCAAACAGGCCGGTCGCATTTATCTGGGCATTTTGGTGACCAGCTCGGTCGTGTTTTTGCTGTTTGGCGTTATCAGCGTTTGGATGCTCGCGGGTACGCTCGATTTTGCATCAGGCGGCATTTTGGCAGACCGCATGAATCCTGCCTATGTGCCGCTGCTGCTTGGGCTGTTCGCCTTTGGCATCGGCAAGGCGGCGCTCATGCCCTTGCATCGCTGGTTGCCAGCGGCAATGGTCGCGCCGACACCCGTGAGTGCGCTTTTGCATGCCGTTGCAGTGGTGAAAGCCGGTGTCTTCAGCATGTTGAAAATCAGCATTTATATTTTTGGCATTGATTTTCTCGCCGCCACCAACGCCAGTGACTGGTTGGTCTGGGTGGCGGCATTTTCCATTCTCGCCGCTTCCATTGTCGCGCTCAGCAAAACCAATCTGAAGGCACGTCTGGCTTATTCAACCATCAGCCAGCTTGGTTATATTGTTTTGGGCGCCGCGCTTGCCTCGCCGTTGGCGGCCTCTGGCGCGGCCTTGCACATTGCAACGCACGCCGCCGGTAAAATTACATTGTTTTTCTGCGCCGGAGCTATTTATGTCGCGCATCACTTGTCAGACATTCGCGACATGGACGGGTTGGGCCGGCGCATGCCAATTACTTTCTCGGCCTTTGCGCTGGGCGCACTGTCGATTATCGGTGTGCCGCCGCTGGCCGGTGCGTGGTCGAAGCTCATGCTGATGGGCGGGGCCATGCAGTCGGAATTTTTAATTATTATTTTTCTACTGGCTGTCTCGTCGCTCTTAAACCTTGTCTATCTGGGTGAAATTGTGCTGCGCGCCTTTTTCAAATCGGGCGCGCACAGCGAGGGGGCAATGGCCGAAGCGCCTTGGGCGTGCATCGTGCCGCTGGTTGTTACCGCTCTCATGTCCTTGGGGCTATTTTTCGCCGTCGACAATTTCGTTCTTGAATTTGGAGGTAAGTGATGTCGGATCCAGAAAAAACCGGCTCTAAAATGACACTGCTTGCTCGCAATGCTCTGAGAGTTTTGGTCGTGTCATGTTTAGCTCTCACGGCGCTTGAGTTTGTCATTCACCGACATGCCTATTTCGAAACTGAGGGGCGTCCGTTGTTTTTTGCTGTTTATGGGTTCGCCGCATTCTTGATTGTCGTGGGCGGCGGAGTGCTGTTGCGCAAACTGGTCATGCGCGCGCCGGATTATTATGACACGCGGGAGGACAAAGATGCCTGAGCTTTTGCTACCCGGCCTTATGATGATCCTCGGTGCAGCTCTAGTACCGGTTCTGCCCCATACGATTCGGCAGATATGGATGCTTGTGCTGATTGCGGCATCGACCTACCAGTGCTGGCACATTGACCCCGGCGTGCATCTCACATCCAGTGTTATCGGCTTTGACCTTATTCTCGTGCGCGCCGAGGCAATCACGCGCCCCTTTGCGCTGGTTTTTCACATCGCGGCCGCACTCAATGTCATATACGCCATGCACGAAGACAGCCGCATGACCGCGGCCTCGGGGCTCGCTTACGCGGGCGCTGCCATTGCTGCTCTTTTTGCTGGTGATTTCATAACGCTGTTCATCTATTGGGAGCTAACGGCGTTTACCTCGGTCTTCCTCATTCTCGCTGGACGCAACCCCCGCAGTTTTGCGGCCGCCATGCGCTATTTACTGACACAAGTCACCTCAGGAGTGATTTTACTGGCTGGTGCAGTGGTGCTGGTCAGCTCGGGCAGCGGCATCGTCATCACCTCCCTATCGGCGGAAACCTTGGGCGGTGCACTTGTGCTTTTGGCTTTCGCCATCAAAGCCGCTTTTCCATTCGTCAATGGCTGGTTGCAGGATGCTTATCCCGAAGCAAGCGTCACTGGCACCGTTATCCTGAGCGCGTTTACCACGAAGCTCGCCATTTACATGCTGGCGCTCTGTTTTGCCAGCACCCATATGTTGATCTGGTTCGGCGTGGTGATGACCCTGTTCCCGGTATTTTTCGCTGTCATCGAAAATGATTTGCGCCGCGTGCTGGCGTTTTCGCTCAACAACCAGCTCGGTTTCATGGTTGTCGGCATCGGCATTGGCACCGAATTGGCACTTAATGGCACAGTGGCACACGCCTTTGCGCATATTATCTACAAATCGCTCTTATTCATGAGCATGGGTGCGGTTCTCTTTCGGACCGGCACGGCCAAGGCAAGCGAATTGGGCGGCTTATGGAAGCGCATGCCGCTGACCACCATCTTCTGCATCATCGGCGCGGTGTCGATCTCGTCATTCCCGCTATTCAGCGGCTTTGTGACCAAATCACTGACCATTGGCAGCGCGGCCTATGAAGGATATTTCTGGGTATGGATGGCGTTGATTTTTGCTTCCGCTGGTGTACTGGAACATTCCGGCATCAAAATCCCCTATTTCGCTTTCTTCGGACACGATCGCGGGTTCAAGGTTAACGAAGCACCTTTGAACATGCTGATTGCCATGGGCATTGCCGCGGGCTTATGCGTAGCCATTGGTATCGCGCCGGAAATGCTCTATGCGCTTCTGCCGTATGAGGTGACCTATAAGGTGTGGGATGCCGGCCATGTGCTCGGCGAATTGCAACTTCTGTTATTCGCGGTGCTGGCCTTTGCCTTCCTAATGGTACGCGGGCTTTATCCGCCGGAAATTGACAGCACGGTTTTGAACACGGACTGGTTGTTCCGCAAGGCTGCTCCGGCCCTCTGGCGCATGGTGGCAAACCCCATTATGCGGCTTTGGCACGCCGGCCTCGCCAGCACCACCCACCAAATTAAGGTGGCGGTGGATCGGGGCACGCATATCAGCCGCAATAATTATCTGATTTCGGGCACGGCAACCATCGGAGCCGCCGCCAGTCTGTTTCTGGCCATATTCGCGCTACTGCTCGGACTCCGCTACATGATGTAAAAAGGGCACCATCTCCGGTGCCCTTTAAAAACCTTAGCAGGCAGGCGAATGGGATTAGAGCCCTAGTACAGCCTTTGCAATGATATTGCGCTGAATCTCATTTGAACCAGCGTAAATCGTTTCTTTGCGCTTATTTAGGTAAGATGGAACTATAATCGGCGCACCGTCAAGACCAACATCCGGCGTATTGGCCGAACTTTGCGTATCCGAAACAAATGGAAACCCGTATTGCCCAATAGCTTCAACCGCCAGTTGAGCGACATCCTGCTTGATTTCCGTACCGCGCGTTTTGAGAAGCGAGGAAGATCCTGAACCAATATTTTGACCGGCGCTGATCTCGGAGAAAATACGTAACTCGGTTGCCTCCATTGCCATAATTTGACGCTCAAGATCATTAGCCTTGCGCTGAAAATCCGGATCATCAGCCAGTGTCTCTCCATCAGATGCAACCGAATTTGCAAGCTTGCGTACCTTTGACAAAGCGCGATTTAACCCCGCCGAATACGGATTGCCGCGCTCAAATTCGAGGAGGTATTTAGCGTAGGTCCATCCTTTGTTTTCTTCACCGATCAGGTTTTCTTTCGGCACTTTGACATCTTCGAAAAATACCTGATTAATCTCTTGCTGGCCCTTAGCAGGACCATCTAATGTGACCAATGGCGCAACTTTTACACCTGGCGAATCCATCTCAATCAATAGAAACGAAATACCCTCCTGGCGTTTTTCGGTCTTTGCTGTTCGCACAAGGCAGAAGATCCAGTCAGCATGTTGTGCCATGGTCGTCCAGATTTTTGAACCATTACACAAATAGTGATCACCCTTGTCTTCCGCCTTCATTTGCAACGATGCCAAGTCAGAACCCGAGCCTGGCTCTGAATATCCCTGACACCACCAAACGTTCGAAGCTAGAATATCAGGAAGAAAACGCTGCTTTTGTTCATCGGAGCCGAACGCCATAATAACTGGGGCTACCATAGCAAGGCCAAACGCAATTGGATGAGGGGCGCCAGCAGAGTCCATCTCCTGCGTAAAAATAAATTTCTGCGTTGGACTAAAGCCGGCACCGCCATGTTCAACTGGCCAATTCGGGGCCGCCCAGCCTTTTTCATAAAGCCTTTTTTGCCAAGATACATGAGCATCTTTTCCCATATACCCATTTTTAGACCGTGACATTTGTTGTTGCAGATCAGGGGTATATGCCTCGCTGATAAACGCGCGAACCTCTTCTCTGAAGAGCAAATCGTCCTGTGTATATTTTAAATCCATGAATGGCTCCTAACTGATAATATTCACTTCAACTAGTTCCGGTGCTCCGGCCAGACATCCGCCCAGACCGCCAGCCGCCGCCTTGAACGCATCCGATGTGCCGTGGCTCTGTCGCGCATCTTCATCTGTATATTGTTCCATAACCCGATAGGTTGTGGCGTCAGCTTTGTCTTGACACAGATCATAGAGCAAACACCCTGTCTCCTCGGCCTTAACTACTTCCTGCATTTTGGCAAAGCCCGTTTCAAATTCCGCTTGCTTGCCGTCAACAACACGCAATGTTGCAATAATTCCTACTGCCATTTTGCCCTCTTTCTCGCTTGATTATTCATCTTTGTAATCAGCCTCAACCTTGTCAAGCATCGCTCTAATTGCTGCCTGGTGGTCAGACATTTGGTGCATTAGGGCTTGTGTGGTAGCCGACATTTCCATCACCGTATCAAAAGACGCGCTCTGCCCGCTGCGTAGAAGCCGTTTGGCGGCACGCAAAGCTTCGGGACTCTGCGCGCAAATTTCATCGGCCAAGGCGCGTGCAGTTTCCATGAGCGAGTCCTCGTCAACGACCTCAGACACAAGACCCCATTCGGCTGCGGTTTTGGCCGGAATTGTCTTACCGGTAAACAGCAATTCGCTGGCGCGCGACAAACCGATTTGACGCGGCAGCAACCATGCACCGCCATCTCCGGGGATCAGCCCGATTTTTAAAAAAGTCGCGCCAAAAATGGCGCTTTTTGCCGCAATGCGGATATCGCATAGGCTGGCGACATCATTGCCCAGCCCGATTGCTGGGCCGTTGACCGCGGCAATTGCAGGCACTTCAAGCTGCCAAAGACTGCGAATAATGCGGTGAATACCCTGCCGGTAGCTGTCTGCAATATGCACACCCGGCCCGCCAAAGGGCGCGCGGCCTTCCTGCATGGCTTTGATATTGCCACCAGCCGAAAACGCCGAGCCCGCACCTGTCAGAATAACGCATCGCGCAGAGCGGTCTTGATTGATGCGCGCGCAAGCCTCGGCAAAAACATCGCCGTCACCCGGTTCGCCCAGCGCATTGCGCATGTCCGGCCGATTGATAGTCAGCGTGACACAGTGCCCCTGCTTATCGTAATCAAGCACAAGCCAGCCTTATGCGGCCGCAAAGCGTTTCAGATGGTGGTCCACATTACCGAACTGTGTGTCGATCATGGTCAGCCGCTTAAAGAAGTGGCCGACATTCAGCTCTTCTGTCATGCCCATGCCACCATGCAACTGCACCGCTTGCTGACCGACGAACCGACCGGATTTGCCGATCTGCACTTTTGCACCAGCGGCGGCCTTAGCGCGTGCGGCGGCGTCTTCATTCAGCTTCATATTCACCATATAGGTCATGGAAACCGACTGCTCATATTCCATGAACATATCAACCATGCGGTGTTGCAAGACCTGGAAGCTGCCAATCGGCACACCAAATTGCTTACGCGTGCGGCAATATTCAACTGTCGCATCATTGAGCATTTTCATGTGCCCAATGGCTTCAGCGCATATGGCGGCAATGCCGTAATCAACCGCCTCTTCGAGAATGTCGAGACCGGACCCAGCGTCGCCAATCATTGCATCGCCACTGACGGTGACATTTTCCAGCGTCACTTCGCTGGCGCGTCCTCCATCAACGGTCGGATAATCTTGCGTGCTCACGCCGTCAGCCGATTTATCGACGATAAACAGGCCAACACCGTCGCGGTCGCGCTGATCGCCGGAAATGCGGGCCGAAACAATCAGCTTGTCTGCCCACGGGCCGCCCAGAACCACGGCCTTGGCGCCGTTCAGCACATAACCGTCACCCTCGGCACGCGCCGAGGTTACAATATCGGCGAGGTTAAACCGGCCCTGCGGCTCGTTGAACGCGAGAGCCCAGATATTTTCACCAGCAATAATGCCCGGCAGATGACCTTCTTTTTGTGCCGCCGACCCGTGACGGTTCAAAATACCACCGCACAGCACGATGGTCGGTAAATAAGGCTCGACTACCAAACCGCGACCCAGCTCTTCCATAATCACCATGGTTTCGACAGGGCCACCATCCAGCCCGCCCATTTCTTCCGAAAATGGCGCGGCCAGCAGACCCAATTCGGCAAATTGCTGCCAGATCGCACGATCCATGCCGTCTTCGCTGCGAACAATTTTCATCCGCATGTCAAAATCATAATTGTCGGATACGAAGCTCTGCACCATGTTGCGCAGCAGCGTCTGTTCCTCGGTAAAACTGAAATCCACGATTACTCCCCCGTGCTTAAGGTCTAATGTTCAAGCCCTGTAATTAGTCGCTCTTGGCCTTACAGGCCAAGCACCATTTTTGCAATGATATTACGTTGGATCTCGTTTGATCCACCATAAATCGATGTTTTGCGCGTATTAAAATATGTTTGCGAAACACCGTGACTTTGTTCCGGCCCAATCGCCAGATAATTGTCGCCGACATCCAATTGCGGCACCCATGGCGCGGCATAATTGCCCACGGCTTCCATTGTCAGCTCGGTGATGCGTTGCTGAATTTCAGTACCTTTGATTTTGAGGATCGAGCTTTCCGGCCCCGGCCCCTGCCCTTGGCTTTCAGCCGCCAGCGTCCGCAATTCAGTATATTCAAGCGCAGTCAGGTCGACTTCCAATTCGGCAATTTTGCGTGAGAAATCAGCCGATGATAGCAGCGGGCCTCCATTTTCCAACTCGCCGCGCGCAATCTCGCGCAACCGGTCAATGGCTTTTTTCGACCGCGCAACGCCAGCAATGCCGGAACGCTCATTCCCTAGCAAAAACTTTGCAATAGTCCAGCCTTTGTCTCGTTCGCCGACCAAATTTCTCGCTGGTACACGCACATCCTCCAGAAACACTTCGTTAACTTCATGGCCGCCATCAATGGTGATGATCGGGCGCACGGTAATGCCCGGCGTTTTCATGTCGATGAGCAGGAAGGATATCCCGTCTTGGCGCTTTTCGCCCGATGTCGTGCGCACGAGGCAGAACATCCAATCGGCATGTTGGGCCAAAGTTGTCCAGATTTTATGGCCATTGACGACATATTCGTCGTCTTCAAGCACAGCTTTAGTTTTCAAAGCGGCAAGGTCGGAACCCGCGCCGGGCTCTGAATAGCCCTGACACCACCAGTCCTTACCGGACAAAATACCGGGCAAAACCCAGTCTTTTTGCTCTTGATTGCCAAAGGTGTAAATCACCGGTCCAAGCATTTGCACGCCGAACGGCATGGGAGGAATAGTGCCGTGTCGGGCGCTTTCTTCATTAAAAATATAGCGCTGCGTCACTGTCCAATCCGTGCCGCCGAATTCTGCCGGCCAACTTGGTGCAACCCAGCCTTTGGTATGCAAGATTTTGTGCCAAGCAAGCAGATCTTCCTTGGTCATGTCACCGCGATCCAACGAGCCCAAATGCTTTGGGTAGTTTTCTTCAATAAAGCTCCGCACTTCCTCGCGGAAAGCTATGTCTTCTGGCGTAAAATCTACATCCATAATAACACTCCTTGATGATTGCCTGAAAGATGACCCAAAAGCGGGGGCAAATCAATCCGCCAATAGAGATAAAATGACGCAGTTATTGTTTATTTTTGGCCGAAAATAATCGTTTGCGAAACACACAAAATTGCCAAATCACGATCAAACGCCTAGACTAGCGCGCATGAACGCACCGCCAGACATTCCGTCACCATGTATCCGAGTGTGTGCCGTTTCGGCGCGCAGCGGTTTTTGCATTGGCTGTGGACGCAAACTTGGAGAAATCGGCGGTTGGCAAAAATTCACTAATGCCGAAAAACAGGCCATTATTGCCGAATTGCCGGCGCGCTTGGAAAATTCCAAGAAAATTGCTCAGCCTTAGCCTTCAAAAGCGGTACCAAACCAAGATAATTCACCATGCAGGTCGACTACATCGCCAATTACAATAATTGATGGCGGTTGCAAATTATGTTTAGCCGCTAACGCCGCCGCCGAGCCAAGCGTGCCAGTTACTACGCGCTGTTCGGGCATGGTGGCTTGGGTCACAATGGCGATTTTTTCTCCCCTGTCACGGCCGGCCTCCATCAGCAAATCGGCGATGGCTTCCAAACGGCTCATGCCCATATAGATGACGATAACGGGGGTTGCTTTGGCAATTGCGCCCCAATCGAGCAATTCGGGCGCGTCCTTGCCGGCCAAGTGACCTGTCACAAAAGTTACGGCATGGTTGACCTCACGATGGGTAACCGGAATGCCTGCATAGCCCAACCCGCCAACGCCGGCGGAAATGCCGGGAATAAGGCGAAACGGGATTTGCGCCTGCACCAGAACTTGAGCTTCTTCGCCGCCGCGCCCGAAAACAAACGGATCGCCGCCTTTCAAGCGCAAAACGCGCTTTTTTTCTTGCGCCAGCGATACAAGTTGGCGCGAAATATCTTCCTGACGCAACGAGGGTTTGCCGCCGCGCTTGCCCGAATAAACAAGCTCGGCCTCAGTGCGCGTCAGCGATAAAATATCCTCGCTCACCAGCGCGTCATACACCACGCAGTCGGCTTGCTGAAGCGCATTGACCGCGTGAAGCGTCAATAACCCCGGATCACCGGGCCCGGCGCCTGTCAGCCACACCCAACCGGGCAGAAATTCCGGCAGCCCGTGCAATGAAATTTCGGGCGCAGGCCGGTCGGTGCGCTCCAGACGCACAATTTCCTGTTTTTTCGGATGTGTTTTGCTTCCGTCTTCATCGGCCATAAGCCCTTATAGAGGAGCGTGTGTCGGGTTACAAATATGCATATAATCGTGTTATGCACCCTTTGGTTTATGTATTTTAGCCCACTTCGAAAGGTCGCCCATGTTTCCGCCTCCCAGAGACCAGATTGATATTACCGCACCGGAATTTGAAACCACGCCTTTGGTGAAGCCAACAGGCTTTCGCGAATATGATGCGCGCTGGCTGTTTCCCCAAGAAATCAACCTGATGGGCATTCAGGCGCTGGGCTTCGGGTTAGGCAATGTTCTTCAAGAGTTACTGGATACGGGCAAAACACCCGCCATTGTAGTCGGGCATGATTATCGCTCTTATTCGCAATCAATTAAGCTCGCTCTCATCAATGGGCTGATAAGCGCCGGTGTGGAGGTTCACGATATTGGACTGGCACTGTCTCCGACGGCCTATTTTGCACAGTTTGATCTGGATATTCCGGCCGTAGCCATGGTGACAGCGAGTCACAATGAAAATGGCTGGACGGGGGTAAAAATGGGGGCAGCGCGCCCGCTGACCTTCGGTCCCGATGAAATGAACAAATTGCGCGACATGGTGCTGACAAATAAAGGTGTTACGCGCGATGGCGGTAGCTATCGCTTCGTGCCCGGCATGGCAGAACGCTACAAGGCCGACCTCAGTGCGCGAGCGCCCTTGAGCCGAAAAATTAAAGCCGTCGTCGCCTGCGGCAATGGCACGGCAGGCGCATTTGCGCCCGATGTACTGTCGGCAATCGGTGTTGAGGTGATACCGCTGGACTGCGATCTGGACCACAGCTTTCCCAATCACAATCCGAACCCGGAAGACATGGCAATGTTGCATGCTTTGCGCGATACGGTGCTGGCGCATCAGGCCGATATCGGCTTTGCTTTTGACGGCGATGGCGATCGCTGCGGCGTGGTCGACAACGAAGGGGTTGAGATTTTTGCCGATAAAATGGGCGTGCTTGTTGCCCGCGACCTCGCCGGCAAGCATGAAAATGCCGTGTTCGTCGCGGATGTAAAATCAACCAGTTTATTTGCCACCGACCCCGACCTGCAAGCGGCCGGTGCCTCTACACATTACTGGAAAACCGGTCACAGCTATATGAAGCGCCACACGGTCGAAACCGGCGCGCTGGCAGGCTTTGAAAAGAGCGGCCACTATTTTTTCAACCCACCTGTAGGGCGCGGCTATGATGACGGCATTGTGACGGCCATTGCGATTTGCGACATGCTGGAAAATGCTGAAGGCCGTTCAATGGCCGATTTGCGCAACGCGCTGCCGCAGGTCTTCAGTTCGCCCACCATGTCGCCCTATTGCGCGGACACCGAAAAATATGAAGTTGTGGATCGGGTGGTCGCCCATTTTGAAGTGATGGCCGCGCAAGGCGAAGAATTGATTGGCCAGAAAATTCGCGACCTTGTGACGGTTAATGGCGTGCGCGTGACGGTTGAAGACGGCACATGGGGACTGGTGCGCGCCTCATCGAACAAGCCGGGGTTGGTTGTCGTGGTGGAAAGTCCGGTTTCAGATGAGAATATGCACGCCATGTTTGCGGCAATTGACGGATTATTGTCGTCTTTTGAAGAGGTCGGTGAATACGACCAAAAGCTCTAACCCCGCCTAGACCAGCGCGAGCACCATGCGGGTGGCGCTGAGCAGAAGAAACCCTGCGAAAACCAGTTCCAACTGGCGGGCACTCATCAAATGGGCAAACCGCGCGCCGGTGGGTGCACCCAGCATGCTGGCTGGTATCATCACCGCCAGCGCCAATAAATGCACATAGCCAAGCGTAAAGGGTGGCAAGTCCGGTATCGACCAGCCGCCGATCATAAAGCCGACCGCGGCGGGCACCGCGATGATTACACTCAGACAGGCCGAAGTTGCCACGGCGCGGTGCATGTCGCGCCCGGCGGCACCCAAGAGCGGCACGGATAATGTGCCACCACCAATACCCATGAGCGCCGACAAAAAACCAGTGATGCCGGCCAGCAGTTTTTGCAAGCGCGATGAGAGTGTCGGGCCGGTGCCGCCCAGTCGTTTTGCCCCGCGCAACATGCGCGCGCCCAGAACCAACGCAAGCGTGGCGAAAATCAACTTCAACCCGTCGGGAACAATCAGGCGTGCCAAGAGTGCCCCCAATAAAGCGCCCAGCCCGACAAACATGCCCCAACTTTTCAAGATTTCAATATCGACAGCCCCGCGCTTCAAATGACTGCGCGCCGACTGCCCACCTGTAAAACAAATAATGGCAAGCGATGTGCCGACAGCCATATGAATGTGCAAATGTGCCGGAAAGTCGAACCAGACGAATGTCTGAAACAGCACCGGCACCAGAATAATGCCGCCGCCAACCCCCAACAGGCCGGCAATAATGCCGGAAACATAGCCCGATGCCAGCAGGCCGAGCGTCGACAAAACCATATCGGCTGTCAAAAGCGTGTCCATTACGACGCCAGAGCGGCGCGTTCGCGTTGGGTCCGCACCACATCCAGCGCGCCTTGCAAAACCGTGGCGGGCACATTTGCACCGACCGCATTTTCACTCAAATAACGTCGCCACAAACGCCCGCCCGGGCAGCCCTGATACAGCCCAATCAAGTGCCGTGTGAGGGCATGCAAGGGTATATTTTGCGCGACCAGTTTCTCGGCATAGGGAATGAGCCGTTCGACAATTTCGTCGCGCGACAGGGGCGCTTCGCCGGCGCCGAATATCAGCCGGTCAATATCGGCCATAAAATATGGGGTCTTATAAGCCGCGCGCCCGACCATCACGCCGTCGACCTGCGCGAGATGTTTTTGTGTCTGATCAAGCGTTTCAATGCCACCATTTATTATAATGCTGATATCCGGAAATTGCTGTTTCAGCCTGTAAACCAAAGGATAATCAAGCAGCGGAATTTCGCGGTTTTCTTTGGGGCTCAATCCCTCCAACCAGGCTTTGCGGGCATGAATGATAAACACCTCAACACCAGCCTCACGACAGCTTGTGACCAATTGTGGCAGGGCGGTTTCCGGGTCTTGGTCGTCAACCCCGATGCGGCATTTCACGGTTACCGGTATGTTCACGGCTTCGCGCATGGCCGCCATGCACTCGGCCACCAAATCGGGCTCGCGCATCAGACACGCACCAAACGCGCCCGATTGCACGCGGTCAGACGGGCAACCGACATTGAGATTTATTTCGTCATAGCCCCAGTCTTCGCCAATTTTGGCGGCTTCGGCCAATGTCACCGGGTCACTGCCACCCAATTGCAAAGCCAGCGGATGCTCGGCGGCATCAAAATCCAACAGGCGCGCGCGGTCGCCAAAGCGAATGGCATCCGCCGTCACCATTTCGGTATAAAGGCGCGCATGCCGCGTAATGAGACGCAGAAAAAACCGGTCATGCCGATCTGTCCAGTCCATCATCGGGGCGACACAAAACTGATGCGAGGCGTCCATGCCCCTTTTTGGCGCGTTTTGCCACAAGCTTCAAGGCCGGCATCAAAACATGGCAGACAACAAGCCAAATAACAAAAAGGCCGCCCACCCGGTCTCGGGCAGACGGCCTCGTGTTTTAACGCGCAAGCCGCAATTTATTTGCGGCCACTCCCCGGCAATTCGTTAAACGGCACTTTTTTATCGACACGAATATCTTGCGGCAGGCCAAGCACCTGCTCGGAGACAATATTGCGCAAGATTTCATCCGTGCCACCGGCAATGCGATAGCCGGCACCCCACATCCACTGGTTTTGAAACGCCGCGTTCATTTCAGCATCTTCATCGCCTTGCAAAATGCCGCCTTGTCCCTGCAAATCCATAGCGAAAGAGGCCAAGTCCTGCATTTTGGGACCGGAGACTATTTTGCCAATCGAGCTTTCTGGGCCCGGCGTTTCGCCTTTGGAAAGCGCCGTCAGCGTTCTGAATTTGGTGTATTTCAGACCTTGTGTTTCGACATACCAGTCTGCCAGATGCTCGCGCACATTGGCGTCTTTGATGGCCGGGCCAGTTTCCAGTTCGGTTTGGCGCGCCAGCTTCAACAATTCGGTATAGTCAACGCCACTGCCCTGACCAATGGCAAGACGCTCATTCATCAAAGTTGTCAGCGCAACTTTCCAGCCCTCGCCCACATCACCAAGACGCTGGCTGTCGGGCACGCGCACATCGGTAAAGAATACTTCATTGAAGTTTGACTCACCCGATATTTGCTTGATCGGTCGCACTTCAATTCCCGGCGACTTCATGTCGAGGAAGAAAAATGTGAGCCCCTTATGCTTCGGCGCGGTCGGATCCGAGCGCGTAACGATAATGCCGTAATCGCAATAATGCGCACCCGACGTCCAGACTTTTTGTCCGTTGATTACCCAGTCATCGCCGTCGCGTTCGGCCTTGGTACGCAAGCCCGCAACGTCCGAACCGGCGGATGGCTCCGAAAACAATTGGCACCAGATTTCTTCGCCATAAAGCGCCGGCTTCACAAAGCGTTCATTTTGCTCCTTCGTGGCCCACGCCATCATGGTGGGAATGCACATGCCCAGCCCGATATCGAAAAACCCGCCGGGTACTTCGAAATTCGATTCTTCCTGCGAATAAATGACCGATTGTATTGATGAGCCGCCCAAACCGCCAAACTCTGTCGGCCAGGTGATCGCGGCGTAGCCGGCTTCGGCTTTTTTGGCCTGCCAGACGCGCGCGCTTGCCAGACGGTCGGCCTCAGCCTTATTCGAGCGGCCAGCCCGCGCCTTGTTCGGATCTTTCGGCTTGGCATTGGCTTCCAGCCATGCCCTCACCTCGACACGAAACTTTGCTTCTTCGGGGGTATCGTTAAAGTCCATTTTAACTTTCCTTCCTAAACTACAGGTGCGTTTTATGCTGGCTGATGCAGGTGAGCAGCATCAGGCCACATTGCTTTTTTCAAGTTCACTGACCAGACGGTCTTTCCAGCGACTGGCACTGCCAAGTGACAGAGCCAGCAATTTCGAACGGCGATAATGAAACTGCGTATTGGCTTCCCAGGTAAAACCAATGCCGCCATGCACCTGAATACTTTCCTGCGCCGCAAAGCGATAGGCTTCCGTTGCAGAAATGCGAGCGGCAGCGGCCGCAAGTTCCAAATCACCGGCATCTTCAGCAAATGCCATAGCTCCATAATAAGCGTTAGAGCGAGCCAATTCCAGTTTGACATACATGTCGGCAATTTTGTGTTTGATTGCCTGATACGACCCAATCTGGCGCCCGAAAGCATAGCGCTCCAACGCATATTCTTTTGCCATATTCATGGCAGCTTCCGCCCCGCCAACCTGCTCGAAGGCAACAAGCACAGCAGCGCCGGCTTCAATACGCCGGTAATTGTCCCAGCCATCACCTTCCTTGCCAACAAGCGTGGCGGGTGCGTTTTCAAAAACTATTTCGCCATGCCCGCGCGTTGGGTCAATGGTTTCAACCTCGCGGCGATTGATGCCCTCGGCACTCAGATCCACAGCGACCAGAGACAATGCGCGTTCGCCCTTGCCACCGGTATTTGCCAGCACAATGGCGAGCCCAGCAATCATGGCATCGGCAACCGGAATTTTTGTACCGTTCAGCTTGCCATCGGCAAAAGTAGTTTTAACAGTCGCCGGTGACGGCGGCTGGGTGCCTTCCGAAGCCGAAAGTGTGCCAATACAAGCGCCGGTTGCCAGTTGCGGCAGCCATGTTTCTTTTTGTGTCTGATTGCCAAAATTTTTCAGCGCTTCAGCAGCCAGATAAATGGATGAACTGAACGGAACAGGCGCCACGCAGCGGCCCAATTCCTCAGCCAACACGCATAGTTCCAGCGGGCCAAGACCCAGCCCGCCAAACTCCTCCGGAATGGCGGCCCCGGCAAATCCCAGATCGCACAAGCCCTTCCACACGGCATCATCATGGCTGGCATCGCCTTCGAGAATTTTTCGCACATGGTCAAGCGTGCACGTGTCGTCCAGAAACTTGCGTGCCTGATCCTTGAGCATTTTTTGATCATCGGAAAAATCGAAATTCATCTTTCCATCACTCCATTAATTTCTTAGACGCTACGCTAGCCCCCACCCAACAAACCGTCAATGCGTCGGTTAGTCTCGCAGACCCGCCATAACCCTTGTGAAGGTGGCCGAAACGTCATCACGAAATTGCCCAAGCTGTGCCTGCAGGCGGGCCGGATCGGGCGCGTGAACGGCATTGAGCACCATTTCTGTTGCACCCTGCCCTATGGCATCACTGTCGGGCTCCAGACAAAGGCCGGAAATCTGCCGCAAAGCAGCGTAATAACTTCCCGCCTCGAGCAACAATTCATAATCGCTGCGCGACACCAGCTCGGCGGCGTGCAATTTTCCCAGCGCGGCAGCCAACCCGCGCGGCGATGCAATCGCGGGACAATCTGCCGCATACGCCAAAATGAGTCCCTGGACCACGAATTCGATGTCGATGAGGCCGCCGGGCCCATTTTTGACATCCAGAGGGCCTCGGATTTTTTGGTGTTCAAACAGGCGTTGGCGCATGGCTTCCACATCATCGGCCAGAACGCTTTTGTTGCGTTGGCGACAAATCACATCGGCCATGACCGCGTTCAAACGCGCCACAAAATCGGGCGACCCAGCGATCACGCTGGCTTGCGTCAGCGCCATATGTTCCCATGTCCATGCATCATTTTGCTGATAGGTCGTAAAGCTCGACATTTTTGTGACAAGCGGCCCGGCATTGCCCGATGGCCGCAAGCGCATATCGACATTATACAGGCTGCCTTCCTGTGTCGGTACTGTCAGGCCACTAATGAGGCGACGCGCGGCGCGCGCCATCCAGACATCGCCCGCCAGCGGCTTTTCACCATCAGAAGTTTCGGCAAAATCGGAACTGTCACACACAATGACCAGATCAAGGTCGGACTGCAAACTCATCTCGCCACTGCCCAGCTTGCCCATGCCGATAACAGCCATTTCCACCTGTTCAAGGCTTCCGTGACGCGCGGCAATATCGCGCTGGGCGGCGGGCAAAAGCCGCGAAATGCTGCGCCGTGCAATATCGGCAAATTGTATGCCCGTAGTTTGATAATTTGTCGGATTGGCAAGCAGGAAAACGCCTGTGCGGAACTGGCTGTGATGCACATCGAGGCGCAAGGCATCCAAAATATCGGCAAAATCCACCCCCTCGTCGGCCTCAAAACCGTCTCCGTCATCACTTGTGGGGCGCGTTTCAATCAAAATGTCGACAAGCTGGGCATTGCGCGACAACCAAGCCGACAGGCGCGGGGCCACGCCGACAATATCGACAAGAAGTTTGAGCGAATTGTCATTTGACTGGAGCAACGAGAAAAATTGCACCCCCGCGGGAAGCTTCTCCAAAAATTGGTTGAACCGGATGAGTGCTTCATCAGGGTCGTTGGCGCGCGCCAGCGCCTCCAGCAAAGATGGCATCAGGCGGGTGAGAATTTCACGCGCGCGCGGTGATTTGGTCGGCGGCACGCGCCCGGCGTGCCAACCGCGAATAATGGCCGACACATCGCGCGGACGCTTGAAGCCCATCACCGTCAGATTTTCTAGCGTATCAGGGTCATCATCATTGCCGGTGAACACAAGATTACCGCTTTCCGTGGACAGGCTTTCGGCATGCTCGAACAAAAGCGCATATTCACTGGCGACATATTTCAATGTGTCGGTCACAGTTGCGGTTAATGCGGCGGCATTTTGAAAACCAGCAAAGCGCGCAAAAACTTCAAGCGTCGCGTCATCTTCGGGCAGCGTGTGGGTTTGTTCGTCAAGGCGCATTTGCAAACAATGTTCAAGCCGGCGCAAAAACGCATAAGCCTCGGTCATGCCTGCGGCCGTCTCAGATGAAATCCACCCCGCCGCGCTTAACCCGTCAAGCATGCCGACCGTGGTGCGCCCGCGCAAAACCGGATCGCGTCCGCCCGCGATCAATTGTTGGGTCTGGACGAAAAATTCAATCTCGCGAATGCCGCCGCGCCCCAATTTAATATTATGGCCGCGCACGGCAATTTCACCGTGCCCGCGCACTGCATGGATTTGCCGCTTCATCGAATGCACGTCTTCAATGGCGGCAAAGTCGTAATAGCGGCGCCACACAAACGGGCCGATTTCCAACAGAAAATTTTCGCCCGCCTCCAGATCGCCCGCAATCGGGCGAGCCTTGATATAGACCGCACGCTCCCAGTTTTGCCCGACAGTTTCGTAATAGGACAGAGCGGCGGACACCGAAATGGCCACTTGCGTGGCGCCGGGATCTGGCCGCAAACGCAAATCCACCCGAAAAGCGAAACCATCTGCCGTGGGAGTTTGCAAAAGGGCCGCCATATCTCGCACCAGTGTGATGAAAAACTTGCGCGTGTCGACGCCTTCCGTCACGGGCATGGCATCGGTTGTGTAAAAAACTATCAAGTCGATATCGGACGAATAGTTCAACTCACACCCGCCAAGTTTGCCCATGGCCAGCACAATCAGTCCGGCTTGGGAGGCATGCGCCAATTTTCCGTCTGCGACCGCTTCCCCCACCAGCCAATCAAATGAAGCTGAAACGCAAATATCGGCAAGCCGCGTGAGACAGCCCGTAACAGCTGCAACATCCCAGATGCCGGAAAGGTCAGCGAGTGCCGATACGAGCGCTATTTGGTTGCGCGTATGACGCAAAGCCGACATCACCTCATCGCGCGTTTTGCAGGCGGCGACAGCAGCGGGCAGGTTATTTAAAAGATTGTCGGCATGAGCTTCAGCCGAATTCTCGCTCAAGGCGGTCACAACCTCCGGATAACGCCGCAAAAGTGAGGCAAGAAACGAACTGCCTTCACTAATGCGCAAAAACAGCGCCTCATGCGTGTCAAATATGTGAGCCGCCTCAGTGGGATAAGCCGCAACGACATCATCCAGCCGCGCGCGGGCGTGGGCGTCGTCAAAAGGCGCGATATCGGGCAGGATCGCATCGGCCATGGAAGCGAAAAAACTTTCGGGCATCACCTCACCGCACATCGCCTTGCCGCCCATTACCTTAACGTTTTCCGGCAGACACGCTCAGCGTGGCAACCAGCCCGTGCGGAAGATTGCCCGACAGCACCAACCCGCCGCCATGTACTTGCGCGATTGCTTGCACCAGCGACAGGCCAATGCCCGAACCGGGCAAATGACGGCTTGGTTCCAGCCGCACGAAGCGCGCCATAGCGCGTTCCCTGTCGGCAGCAGCAATACCCGGCCCGCAATCACGCACGGCAATATCATAAAATACGCCGTCCGGTGCTTGGCGGCGCGACAGTTCAAGCCCGATATTTTCGCCGGTAGCTCCATATTTCAGTGCATTTTCCAGCAAATTCGCGATGGCCTGGCTGATCAGGGTACGTTCACCGGATACGCACGCCGATTTACCATGCACTAAGACATCTAGACGCGCGCCGGTGTCTTGAACAACCGGTTCATAAAGCTCGGCAATATCTGCGACCACCATCGCCAAATCGACCTCAACATCGCTCCGCGCGACCGCGCCGCTTTCAAGTCGGGAAAGCGACAAAATCGCGGCGAAGTTCTCCAAAAGCATGTCGATATCATGAATGCTTTGCGTAAGCTGGTCGCCCATCGCCTCGGCAGCCGTGCCGGATATATCGGTCTTTGAAATTTGCACGCGTGTGTTTTCCAACTGCCCGCGCAGGCGGTTCAAAGGGGTACGCAAATCATGGGCAATATTGTCGGTCACCTCGCGCATGGCCGACATCAGCTTTTTGATGCGGGTGGTCATATCGTTCAGCCGATCGGCCAGCAGGGTCATTTCATCGCCCCGACCCGTGAGTGTCACGCGCGTTTCAAACCGCCCCTGCATGATGTCCTGCAGACTGTCGGAAATAATATCGACCCGCGCCAGCGCGCGTCGCGCCATAAAAACACTGCCCGCCAGTCCGATCAAAACCAGCACCAGCATCGCGCTGCCGAACATGCGCGCCATTGTAAGAAGCTGTGCCCTTTCAGGCTCGATATCGCGCGCCACCAGCAAAGCAAGATCATTGTCCAGCACGATAACGCGCCCACGCACCGGAAGGGCATCCGTCTTGTTCAGGGCAGAATCGAGAGGCACGTTAAAGGTAATCCAGTCATCACTCGTGCGGCTCGTCTCGTCGGGCGCCGGAAAGGCCGACAGATTGCCCGCAAGCCGCGCGCCCAAACCATCGGCCAGAAAATACACCACCTCGCCGCCGGCGTCGCCGCGTGCGGTCACAAAATCTTTCAGTGTGTCGAGCCCTTGCGTGGCATGCAGCCGCGAGACAATCGCTGCCTCCTGCCAGATCAGCGCATCACCGCTGCGGCTGAGTGCACGCGCCATCTCATTATATAAAAATCCGAGCGTGGCGCCGGTGACAGCCAGAAACAGAACGAGATAGACCAGCGCGCCACGAAACGCCGAGGTCTGAAACAGGGAGCGTTCTCTAGCCATCTTCGGCCCGCATCATATATCCAGCCCCGCGAATTGTATGTAGAAGCGGGGACGTAAAATCGCGGTCAATTTTGGCACGCAAGCGCGATATATGCACGTCGATTACATTGGTCTGGGGGTCGAATTGATAGTTCCAGACGTTTTCGAGCAGCATACGACGGGTGACGATTTGGCCTTGATTGCGCAGCAAATATTCCAGCAACACGAACTCACGCGGCTGCATGTCGATCGGTTCACCGGCGCGCATTACGGTGCGCGCCACCAGATCCACGCTAAGGTCTGCCAGCGTCAGTGAGGTCTCGTTCTTACCGGCTTGCCGCCGCGCCAAGGCTTCAAGCCGCGCTGTCAACTCGGAAATGGCGTAGGGCTTGACGAGATAATCATCACCCCCTGCCCGCAAACCTGCCACGCGGTCTTCGACCTCGCCCAGCGCGGACAGAAAAAGCACCGGCGCGTTTTGGCCCGCTGCGCGCAATTGCTGAACCATGGTCAGCCCGTCGCGTTTGGGCAACATGCGATCGACAATAAGAATGTCATAATTTCCCGCTTGCGCCATGTCGAAACCGGTGACGCCGTCCTGCGCGCATGAGACCCGATATCCGATACCCGACAGGGTTTCTTCTATCAGCGCGGTAGCGGCATCATCGTCTTCCACCAGAAGCACGTTGATTTTTTCGGTTGCGTCCATGGCGCAACTCTAACGCTTATTCAACCTCAGATGAAGTGGTGCTTGAAAACATGCGGGTCACAAACCAGCCGGCAATGCCGAGCAAAAAAACAGGCATTAACCATAAAATTGCCGTGGCCCCGCCAAACCGGGGGCGGAACAAAACAAATTCGCCATAGCGTTCGGTGACGGCAGCACGAATATCTCGGTCGCTGTCCCCGGCCAAAAGGCGGGCGCGGACCATCGCACGCAGGTCGCGCGCCAGCGGCGCGTCGCTGTCATCGATCGACTGGTTTTGACAGACAAGACAGCGAAACTCGACCGATAGCGCACGCGCGCGCGCCTCAAGCGCAGGATCGCCAAGGGCTTCGCCGGGATCGATGGCATAGGCTGGTACCAGCAATGTACCGACAAGCAACACGATCAGAACCCGCATCATGCGCGCACTCCACTGACAGCGTGAGAACGGCGACCGACGCGCCCTGCAAGACCCAACGCACCGCCTAGCGCCATCAACAAAGCGCCTATCCAGATAAACGCCACGAACGGATGATACCAAATACGCACCACCCGCTTGTCATCAACCGGTTCACCAATAACGGCATAAAGATGGCCGGCCAGCTTTGTAGTGATGGCCGCCTCGGTGGTCTGGCTGCGCTCGGCTTCGTAGAAGCGGCGTTCTGGCAACAAAGCGTTGCCTTCGTGCGCCCCGCCGATATAAACAAGACTGCCTTGCTCGGATGTGTAGTTCGGCCCGGCGCGCTCGCGCACTCCGTCAAAGCGCAAAGTCTTTTCGCCAATTTGCAACACATCGCCGGGGGTGGCCGCCACTACAAGCTCCTGGCGCCATGCCGTTGCCGTGATAATGCCGATAATCATCACCCCCAGCCCAGCATGGGCGACGGGTGCCGACAAAAGCGGTGTTTGTGTGAGATTTTGAAGCCGCCTCAAGCGTTGCCCCATGTCCGTCAGCGCGCCGCCAATAAGCCAGAACGCTCCACCCAGCAACACTAAAGCCAAAAGCGGTGTGCCGTTTCGCGTCATGGCCAATCCCAAAGTGATCAATATCGCAGCAAGCGCGGCGGGTGCCAAACGCGTGACAAGCGGCGACAAGCTGTCATTGCGCCACGCCAGAAGCGGCCCCAAAGGCAACATGATAAGAAAGGGAATGGTAAGCGGCGCAAATACGGCATTGAAATAGGGCGCGCCAACGGAAATTTTGGGGCCGCCAATCGCGTCCAGCGCCAACGGATAAATCGTACCGATAAAAACGGTGACGGTCGCGGTGGCCAGAAAAATATTATTCGCCACCAACAAAGCCTCGCGACTGACCGGTTGGAATTTATCATTTGATGAGGCCGGTGCACGCCAGCCAAAAAGCGCCAAGCCGCCGCCTGTGAAAAGGGCAAGGATTGCCAAAATAAAAAGCCCACGTGCCGGATCATTGGCAAAAGCATGGACTGAGGTCAGCACGCCGGAACGCACCAGAAACGTGCCAGCCAATGACAAGGCGAAAGTCAGAATTGCCAAAAGCAATGTCCAGTTGATCAATGTGCCGCGTCGCTCAGCGACGAGCGCCGAATGCAGCAGTGCGGTACCGGCCAGCCACGGCATAAGCGATGCGTTTTCCACCGGATCCCAGAACCAGAAACCGCCCCAGCCCAGCTCGTAATACGCCCAATAAGAGCCAAGCGCGATACCAAGGGTCAAAAACACCCAAGCCAACAGCGTCCATGGTCGCATCCAGCGTGCCCACGCGCGGTCCACCTTGCCTTCCAAAAGTGCGGCAATGGCAAATGAAAAGGTAATGGAGAAGCCAACATAACCCGCATATAGCAGTGGCGGATGGGCGGCCAGTGCCGGGTCTTGCAAAATCGGGGTCAGGCCACGACCCTCAAACGGAGCAGTATCGAGACGGGCAAACGGGTTGGAGGTCAGCACCAAAAACACAAGAAAAGCAATGCCCATCAACCCTTGGACGCCAAGAATACGCGCGTGTAAGGAGGATGGCATGGCGCGCTCACCCCATGAAAAGGCGGCACCGTAGAGTGCCAAAATCAAAACCCAGAGCAACATGGAACCTTCATGATTGCCCCAAACGCCTGCAATCTTATAGACCAATGGCTTGGCGATGTGGCTGTTGGCATGGACCACGGCAAGCGAGAAGTCGGAGACAACAAAACTGTAGGTGAGTGCGCCAAATGCGATGAGAACCAGTCCAAATTGCGCGCGTGCGCTCATATCTGCGATGCGTAAAAAGCCGGCCGAAGTCAAGTTTGCGCCCGCCAGTCCCGCGCCTGCTTGCACCAGGCAAACGCAAAGGGCGCACACCAGCGCGAAATGGCCAAACTCTGCAATCATTTAACCTCTGCTCCCGTTTTGCGGTCGGCTACATCGGGATAAGCCGTATCGGAATAATCCCTGCCCGGATGGGCGGCATCGGCCTGCCAGCGCCCTGAAGCTTTTAACGCATCTGCAACTTCCGGCGGCATGTAGGTTTCGTCATGTTTCGCCAGAACCGTATCAGCCAAAAAAATGCCGGAGGCGTTGAACCGGCCTTCGGCAACAACGCCTTGGCCCTCGCGGAACAAATCCGGCAACATACCGGTGAAGCGCACATCAACCTGATGTGCCAAATCGGTAATCTCAAAGCGAACATTAAGCCCATCGCGTTGCACACTGCCTTCACTGACAAGCCCGCCCACACGCAATGCAACGCCTGCGGCAACAGGCTTTTCGGCCAGTTCGCTGGGAGCGCGGAAAAACACGATATTGTCTTCCAGCGCGGTCAGGGCGAGACTTGCCGCTAATGCGAGGAACCCAAGTCCTGCAAATATCATCATCGCGCGCGCGTTTTTGGGTGTCATTATTTTCTCAAAAACATTTTCAGAATTTCATCAGTATAGGCGCTAAACGCCCGACATGAATACGTCCATAAAGCCGCATCCGATATCGGGGTTGTCACGCGCCGGAAACGGGCTCGAAATTCAAGGCTCAATATTCAAAGCCTCAATCTCACGCTCAAGCATCGCAGCTAATGGCAGGCCGTCAGGGAGGCCCGCGCGCAATGCGATAAATGCGGTACGCGCTTCCTCTTTTGCCCCTTGTTGGCGCAAAGCAATTGCATACCAGAAACCGGCCTGTAAATTTTCGGGCGCGACCGCAAGCACGCGCTCCAGCAGCTCAAAAGCGGCCGGACTGACAACCCCGCCATCCTGTTCGATCAACGCAACAGCCAGCCCGGTTAAAGCTTCGGTATCGACTTGCGTATCATCTTCGCCCAGCGCGATGAGGCGTTGCCATGCATCGGCGGCCTTTGCATGGTCACCAACTCCCTGCCTCAAACGCGCCAGCAGGCGCCACCCTTGCGCATCATTGGGGCGGGCACGCAATTCGGCCTCAAGGCGGGCAAGCACCGCATCCGGTGGCAGATTTTCCACCGGCCCCGCCAAACGCGCGGCAAGCGGCGCATCCGGCAAATCGGGGCGCCCCAAAGCAAGATAGAACAGCACGGCAAGAAGCGGAAAGCCAACCAGCAAGCCGGACGCCAACTGCCGGCTACCTGCGGCGCGCAACGGCGCGACCAAATACCAGACCGTGCCCATGGCGAGCACTGCGGCTGTAGACCAGAATAACCAGATGCTCACAACCCTGAGACCCTACCATCAGTCCGAAAAGCCGACAAAACGCACCATTTCCTCAATCGGCGCGCGCGGCGTTTCCAGCATATTGATCGGGGCGTCGGGGTCAGCATAGCCCAAGGCCAGTCCGCAGAAAAATGTCATTGTGTCGGGAATGTCGAGGAATTTTTTCACCGAGGGCGCCCAGATTGCCCAAGCTTCCTGCGGGCATGAATGCAAACCGCGCTCGCGGGCCAAGAGCATGATGGACTGGATAATCATACCCATATCCGACCACTGCCCTTCCTGCATGGATTTATCAAGCGCGAAGAACATGGCGCAGGGCGCACCGAAAAATTCGAAATTGCGGGCCATCTGCGCCAAACGGCCCAACTTGTCTTCACGCGCCACCCCAATCGTCGCATACATACGCTCACCAATATCGCGGCGGCGCGTGTTATACGGATCAGCCAGATCGGGGGGATAAATGTGATATTCCGAGCCTTCGCCACCCGGATTATCGGTCATTTTCCCCTTAATTTCGTCGACAAAACTTGCGAGTTGCGCACCTTTCACCACCCAGACATGCCAGGGTTGAAGATTGCCGCCGGAGGGCGCGCGCAGTGCGGTTTGTAAAATGTAGCGGATGTCGTCTTCCGGCACCGATTTATCTAGAAATGCGCGGCAAGAAAACCGTGTTTCAAGCGCATTGCTGACCGAGAGTGCCTGGCTTGTAAGTCGGGACATGTCAAAACCTCCAGAATTGCCGGAGCATATCATAACGCCGCAAGATAACCAGTGGAACGGCTCCTTGTGGATTACCCCGCAGGCGGTTTCTTTTGAACTAGCTTACCTCCGGCACCGGCATGTGAAGCCTGAACACAGCAAATGCGATCCGTCCGGAAGTCAGCGAACACATGACACACAAAGCCTCGAGCATTCAGGCATATTGACCTGAAACAACGCCTCTGCCAGTTTGGAAAGGTGGTTAGGGGTGATGCAATTATGGTTTATTTACGACTAATGCTGATGGTCGCGATGATGGGGTCACATGGTGTTGCTGGTGCTCAAGACGCCCTTCTCAAAGTCCGCTTCGCCACAGACTGGAAAGCGCAGGCCGAACAAGGGGGATTTTATCAGGCCAAAGCCCTGGGCCTATATGAAAAGGCCGGGCTTGATGTCGAGATACACGGCGGCGGCCCAGGCATCAACATCCCGCAACTTCTGGGCGCCGGCGCGATTGAATTTGGCATGGGTTCGAACAGCTTCATTCCGCTTAATATTGTAAAGGCCGGTGTGCCGGCTAAGGCCGTGATGGCGGCTTTCCAGAAAGACCCTCAAGTGCTGATCACGCACCCGCGCGATGATGTGCGTTCGCTGGAAGATATGAAGGGCAAGCCGATCATGATTGCGGACGCGACAATCAACGCCTTTTGGGTTTGGCTTCGTGCCGAATACGGGTTTTCCGACCGCCAAATTCGCAAATATACCTTCAACCTTGCACCGTTTCTGGTCGACAAAGAGGCCATCCAGCAGGGCTATGTCACCTCCGAACCCCACACCATCGAAACGCGCGGCGGGTTTAAGCCACAGGTTTTTCTATTGTCCGATTACGGCTATCCAAGCTATGCGGCCATGGTGCTGGCGCGCACCGACTGGATTGAAAACCGCTCTGAGCATGTACAGGATTTCGTCAATGCAACAATCGAAGGCTGGCGTTCTTATGTTTACGGAGACCCGGCGCCGGGCAACCGGCTAATTCTCGCCGCCAACCCCGACATGACGCCGGAGATTATTGAACAAGCCATTGAGCAGATGCGCCGTCGCGCCATGTTGCAGTCATCGGATACCGAAGCCCATGGCATTGGCACAATGACAGACGAAAGATGGCAAAAATTTTTCGACATCATGTCGGCGCATGGCGTTTATGCCCCGGCCCTCGACTGGCGCCAGGCGTTTACCACGCGGTTTGTCAATCAGGCACAAGCCCCGCAGCCGGCAACACCGCGGGCGAACCGCTAATACTGGACGCGGGCATGAACGAGATCCTCTCCCTCGATAAGGCACAGATGCGATATGGCGATGGCACAAGGGCGCTCGACGGCTTGTCCCTCGATTTCCCCAGCGCCAGTTTCACCGCCCTTGTCGGCCCGTCAGGATGCGGCAAAAGCACGGCGCTACGTCTGCTGGCAGGGCTGTTGGCACCGACCGGCGGCAACGTGACCATGCCCACGCGCGACCAGATCGGTTTCGTATTTCAAGACCCGACCTTGCTTGCCTGGAAGTCAGCCTATGACAATATCGCGCTCCCTCTCAAAATTGCCGGCCACACCCGGGCTGACATCAACCAGCGTGTTGGCTATGCGCTCGATTTGGTTGGCCTTTCGGGGCGCGGCGCAGCACTGCCGCGCGAGCTTTCCGGCGGCATGAAAATGCGCGTATCGCTGGCCCGCGCGCTGGCGTCGGAGCCGCGCATTTTGCTTCTGGATGAGCCTTTTGCCGCACTTGATGAGTTAACCCGCCTGCGCCTTGATGATGACTTGTTGCACATCTGGCAGCAGAGCAAGTGCACCGTGGTATTCGTTACCCACAGCATTTCCGAGAGCGCTTATCTTGCTGAGCGTGTGGCCGTACTGACGAACGCTGGCCAATTGGCGCATATTGAAAATATATCGCCGCCTGCAACGCGCGAAGGCTTTCGAAGCGCGTCCGCCTATCACCGAGCAATGGGCAATATTGCCGCCGCGCTGGGTCATGATTTGAACCATGATTTCGGAGAGAACCTTTCTGCAGGCCGGGGGAGTGCGTCATGATGCGCTATTTTCTGCCTGCCTTTATCGGTATTTTGACGCTCGGCATTTGGGAAATCTGGGTAACCCTGGCAAATATACCCCCTTTCGTCTTACCCGCACCAACGTCAATATTCGATGCCCTTCTGGAAAATGCCAATACGCTGTTCAGCGCGCTTGCAGTGACGCTTTACATTACCACACTGGCCTTTTTCTGGGCCGTTATTTCGGGCATCGCTCTGGCTGTGATATTTACCCGCGCGCGCATTATCGAGATGGCCTTCTACCCTTATGTCGTGACGTTGCAAGTGACGCCGGTGGTAGCGATTGCCCCCCTTATTCTGATTTGGGTCGGCTTCGGCAATGTCGACCGCGCGCTCATTTTAATCGCTTGGATTGTGGCGTTTTTCCCGATGCTGACCAACACCGTGCAAGGCTTGCGCGCAACCGAAGCGAGCCTGCACGAGCTGATGACACTGTCACGCGCGAGCTGGCGGCAGCGCCTGATTTATCTGGAACTGCCCGCAGCATTACCGTCAATCCTCACAGGGGCAAAAGTTTCCGGCGGGCTGGCTTTAATTGGTGCAGTGGTGGCCGAATTTGTTGCAGGTTCCGGAACAGGCACCGGGCTGGCTTGGCGCATTATTGAAGCCGGCAACCGCCTTGAGATAGCCACCATGTTTGCCGCGCTCGTTTTGCTGTCACTTCTGGGCATTTTCATTTTCTATGCCCTTAGCATTGTTGAATGGCTGGCGCTACGGCGCTGGCATGAAAGTTTTCAGCCAAAATCCACATGATTTTTTTGTATTATTAATTAATCTACATCCAGTTGACGGAATTAATGAAAAACGGCATTATCGGCTCAAATTCAGAGAAGTTTTTTATGGCACAACACAGTTCAAAAGGCGCGCGTTTTCAAGCCGTCACCGCCAACCGCCTGCTTGACGGCGAAGTGGTCTATCTTGCCGCAGACAATAGCTGGACGGAAGTTTTCAGTAAGGCCGAAATAGCAGAAGGGCCAGAAGCCGGTGAAGCTCTGCTTGCGCGCGCTGTGCCAGATGGTTTTGAAAAGCAGGTACTTGAGCCCTATTTGTTTGAGGCGATTGAAGATGAAAACACGGGTTTTCGTCCCGTAAGCGTGCGCGAAATCATTCGCGCCAAGGGGCCGACAGTGCGTCTTGACCTTGGCAAACAGGCACGCAGGCAAGCACAAGGTTAGGAACGGGAAGAAACATGTATCGCTATGACGAATTCGATCATCAACTTGTCGCCGAACGGGTTGAACAGTTTCGCGGACAGGTCGAACGCCGCGTCAGTGGTGAGCTGAGCGAAGACGCCTTTAAGCCGCTGCGTTTGATGAACGGGGTCTATCTGCAACTGCACGCCTATATGCTGCGCGTTGCCATTCCCTATGGCACGCTGTCATCGCGCCAGCTTCGCAAGCTGGCTCATATTGCGCGCGAATATGATCGCGGTTACGGACATTTCACCACGCGCCAGAACATTCAATATAACTGGCCGGCTTTGGCGCGCATTCCGGATTTGTTGGCCGAGCTTGCAGAAGTCGAGATGCACGCTATCCAGACTTCCGGCAATTGCATCCGCAATGTCACTTCAGACCAATATGCCGGTGCTATTGCCGACGAGATTGAAGACCCGCGCATTATTTCCGAAATTATCCGGCAGTGGTCGACCTTCCATCCGGAATTTTCTTATCTGCCGCGCAAGTTTAAAATTGCGGTGACTGGCCATGCGCATGACCGCGCAGCCATCAAACTGCACGATATCGGCATTGTCATTGTGCGCAATGAAGCCGGTGAGATTGGTTATGAGGTTCATGTCGGCGGCGGTCAGGGGCGCACGCCCTTCATTGCCAAAAAGCTCGCCGAATTTGTGCCGAAAGACAAACTTCTGGCTTATCTGGAAGCGGTAATGCGCGTCTATAACATGCTGGGGCGGCGCGACAACTCGTACAAGGCGCGGATCAAGATCCTGGTACATGAGACCGGCGAAGAAGAAATGCGAAAACTGGTCGAGGCTGAATTTGCTCAAATCGACGCCAGCAAAATGCTGGAAGTGCCGCAAGCCGAGATTGACCGCATCACCCGGTATTTTGAACCACCGGCATTCGAAACCCTTCCGGCCGAAAGCGCCGCATTCAACAAAGCCCAAGCCGATGATGCGGGCTTTGCGCAATGGTGCCGCACCAATGTGGTGGCACACAGGCAATTGGGTTATTCCATCGTTAATATTTCTCTGAAACCCATTGGCGGCGTGCCGGGCGACGCAACGGATGTGCAGATGGAGGCCATTGCCGAGCTTGCCGAAGTCTATTCATTTGACGAATTGCGCGTGACGCATGAACAAAACCTTGTTTTGCCCCATATTCGCCTCGATGATTTGAAGGCCGTTTACGACCGGCTGGTGACGCATGAACTTGCCACGCCCAATCTTGGCCTCATCAGCGACGCCATTGCCTGCCCGGGCCTCGATTACTGCAATCTTGCAAATGCTCGCTCAATACCGCTGGCGCAGGAAATTTCCAATCGGTTTGCCGATCTCGACCGGCAATATGATATCGGCGAACTAAAAATCAAAATCTCCGGTTGCATCAATGCTTGCGGCCACCACCATGTCGGACATATCGGTATTTTGGGCGTAGACAAAAAAGGCACTGAATTTTATCAAGTCTCGCTGGGCGGATCAGCTGACGAACACGCCAGCCTGGGCGATATTACCGGTCGGGCTTTCACCGAAGACACAATCGTCGATGCCATTGAAACGCTGGTCGAAACATATGTCGGTTTGCGTCACGCCGACGAACGCTTCATCGAAACTTATCGTCGCGTCGGGCTTACCCCGTTCAAGGAACGTCTTTATGCCGAATAGCAAAAAACTGATTATCGACGGCGCCGAAAGCTCCAACATCTGGCACTGCTTTGATGACGAAACACCGCTGGCCGAAGCACCGGCCATTATTTCGCTGGCGCGTTTGCAAGACGAAGGCGCAGAACTTGTTGCCGCCGGCAAGAAGCTGGGCGTCATTTTGCGCGCGGGCGAAAAGCAGGGCGAAGACGTACATGCACTAAAACCTTTTCTCGACAATTTGGCAGTCGTCGCCATTGAGTTTCCGGTCTATCGCAATGGCCGAGGTTACTCGGCCGCGCGTATTTTACGCGAACAAATGGGATTTCGGGGCGAAATTCGTGCTGTCGGCGAAGTGCTGTTTGATCAGTGGCAGTTCATGCATCGTTGTGGCATCAACGCTTTTGAAGTCGATGCCGATGTCTCGCTCGAAGCATTTCAGGAGGCTCTGGATGAATTGAGCGCCGCCTATCAGCCCGCCGCCGACCCGCAACGCGGCATTTTATGGCGGCGGCATAATTAGGTCAGGCTGCGTTTGGAAAACAGACGCGCCATAGCACGCGTCACACCCAAACCCCCAATATCAATTTCAGGCGTAATGCCGGAGGCGAGGTCGGCAATTATCTGCGCGGCACCATGGCTGAACGTCCATCCCAGGGGGCCATGGCCGCTATTGACATAAAGTCCGGCAATATGCGGTACCGGTCCGATTAATGGCGCGCCGTCCGGCGTCATTGGCCGGAAACCAACCCAAGGCGACAATTCATCAACCAATGGCAAGCCGGGGAACAATTCGCCCACCCGCGCGCGGATGGCGGCCACCCGGGCCGGTGCAATATCGGCACGCGCACCAATCTCTGCAAATCCGGCCACGCGCAGGCGGTTGCCCAGCCGCGAAAATACCAGCCGGTTTTTCAAGTCCGTCAGCGATATTTCCGGCGCAGGCGCGCCCGCATCAAGCGGCACGGTGATCGAGTAGCCCTTAACGCCATAAATCGGCAGTTTGACCCCCAGCGGGGCAAGCAGGTCGCGCGTGTGCACCCCAGCCGCCACAATAACAGCATCGGCATCAAAGCGCCGCTCTGCGCTCAAAACACCGCTCACCTGCCCGTCTGCACTGATGATGCGCGTCACCGGCATATTGCGGTGTTGCGAAAAGCGCGCCCGCGGAAATGTCTCGACAAGGCGTTGTGCAAACAAATGCGCGTCGCCGCTCTCATCCGCCTTGCCCCAGACAGCGCCCGCAAAAAGCCCGTTTTCCACTGCTGCGGCCAGTGCGGGCTCTACCGCCGCAATTTCTTGCGGGCCAAGCCATGACACCGGCACGCCGCGCGCCGTCTGGTCGCGTATATGATCGAGGTCAATGCTGCCCCCAGCCGGTACCAGTTGCAAAATTCCCTTCTGCGAGTCGTCATAGGCAAATTCATTACCAAGCTGGGCACGGGTGCGTTGCAGACAGGTCAGACTGTAACGCCCCAGCATCAGATTGCGCATCCGGGCTGCATGGTGTGTGCTCGCGCGGCTGTTTGCCAAAAAAGCCAAAAGCCAGCGCCATTGCGCCGGGTCAGCCCGCAAACGCAGACGAAAGGGCGCATCCGCCCGCCAGCTGCGCGCCAGCATTTTCATCGGCAGGCCCGGTTGTGACCATGGCGCGCTTTCGCTCACCGCGATCTGCCCGCCATTGGCAAAACTTGTAGCGCCGACCAGCACGTCGCCGGCTTCCAGCAATGTCACCTCATGGCCGTGACGCAGGCAGGCATGTGCTGTCGTTGCACCGATAATGCCGCCGCCGACCACAATAATGTGCATGCGCTTATCCTTCGGGCGGCTCGAAAATTTCGGCAAGCGGCAAACTGCCCTGCTCATGATAAATCGTGCGGCTGGGAAACGCAAAACCGGTGCCTACGCCCTCCACGATTTCTTTGATTGCATAGGCAAGGTCTTGCTTTTGCGTCAGCCATTCCTGCCAGTCAGTGGTTTCTGTGAAGCAATAGACCATAATATCGATAGAACTGTCATTGAACCCGTCGACAAAAATCAGACGCGGCACACGGTCATCGCTGATGAAGTTCGGATTTTCGTCCAACCAATTTTTGATTTTGCCGCAAATATCACGCAGTTGGTCAGAACTCGTTTGATACTCCACCCCGATCTGCCAGAAAATACGGCGGTAATTCATCTCGGAAAAATTAATCAGCGCGTAATCGGCAAAGAAATTATTCGGTACAACCACCGGCACCTGGTCAAAACGCCGAATGCGGGTTGAGCGGAAACCGATATCTTCGACCGTACCCTCGACAACACTTTCCACGCGCACCCAATCACCGATTTTAAACCGGCGCTCGATCAGAATGGAGACACCCCCCAGCAGATTTTTGAACAAATCCTGCGCGCCAAGCGCAACGGCCACACCAAACAGCCCAAAGCCGGCAATAATCGGCCCAATCTGAATACCCCAGATTTGCAACACCGTGGCCGCGCCGGTGAGGATGATCCCCCAGCGCGCAATTGTCATCAGCCAGCGCACGATTTCCTTCGACAGCAATTCCTCGATACGCCGCAACCCGAAAAAAACCGGTGGCAGAGCCGAATACAACGTGGAAAAAATGCCAATGGCGAGCAGGCTACGTAAAATTTTATCGGCAATTTCCGCCGGCAGGCCGGTAAGCCCCAGCGTGCGTTCGGCAAAAAATGCGCCCATGACCAAAAACAACAATTTGAGCGGCTCTTCAATGGCATCGCGCAAAAGGTCATCAAACTCGGTTTCGGTGCGTTCGGTAATGCGCTCAAGGCGGCGCAACACAAAGCGGGTGAACAGCCCGCGCAAGGCTGCAAAAAAAAGAAAAACACCCAGTGCAAGCATGAGCCGAGTGATGCTTATATCCAGCACTCCGTCGCGCCAGACCTGCGTCAGCATAGAATAAAAGCCCTGAACCGTCTCCGTCATGATTGCCAGTCTCCTTCGACCGCTTCTTCGAGGAAGTGACGCCCCTGTTTGTCCTCGATTTCCACAACCCACATATCCGGGTCGCGAGCAATTTCGCGCGTTAACATATCGTCTATCTCGCCATCCGGTGTCAAATGCGATGCAAGCACCCGCCAGCGGCGCTCGCCATTCATATCCGTAAACGCGACCAATAGCCCCGACCGACCGTCCAACCGGTTGACCCGAACATAAATGCCACCGGCATCAGTGTCTCCCCGACGCGCGATGACGCCAACGCAGTCCGCATTCACCCGGCGTACCAGCGCCTGCACATAAATTTCCGTTTTGATGCGCCACATGGGACGAGGGTTACCATGAAGCGACAAGTCTCGCAAAGCCCGCCCCTTCAAGCTTAGCCGCGGCAAAATATATCACGCGCGCGTCTTGCGGCGCGTCGCGAGGCGGCCTAATTTGGGCCCGATAAGAAATATATGAGGAAATGGCATGTCGCTGGAAACATTGCGGGCTGATTTTGACCTCTTTGACGACTGGGAAGACCGGTACAAATATATCATTGAGCTTGGCAACGCATTGAAACCGCTGAGCGCATCGGAGCATTGCGACGACAACAAGGTGCCGGGATGCGTCAGCCAGGTTTGGCTTGTGACTGAAAAACAGACCGATATTTTGAGCTTTCGCGGCGACAGCGACGCCCATATCGTGCGCGGCTTGATCGCCATATTGCTGGACCTTTATTCAGACCGCTCGCCCGCGGACATTCTTGCTCTTGACGCGCGTGCGGCATTTGAACAATTGGGCCTGGGCGAGCATTTGACGCCTCAACGCTCAAACGGGTTTTACGCTATGGTTCAGCGCATCCGAGACGATGCAACGGCTTCGCTCGACGTTTAAAGATCATAAAAAACCGCCAAGCGCGACAGACCCAGTTTAAGACCCAGCCGACCTGATCGGCGCGGCAGGTTAAAAACATTTTCATGCCCTTCGAGCCCAATCAACGCATCGGGCGGTCGGAGCTTTATGTGCCGACACCTGCTATGAAGCGGGCTGTAAACAACTTCTCCAAAAAATTCTGGCCGCGTATTCCAAAGGTCAGAAATCAATCGGCCCGCGTCATAGATACTGCCTAGAAATCCAAAAGAAAGCCAATAGCCTTCTCCGACACCAGACGGTATAGTCCGGTCACTTTATACGGGGAAATCAGTGTCGCAATCATCGGCAACCGAGAGGTTGATCAATCCTTTTTACGCCTATCTTGGAGGTGTCGCCAGCTGGTTCGCCAATATGGGCCTACAATTTGTGATGATACCGACGCTGGCTGTTATCTATCTAGAAACCACGGCGACCAAACTTGCGCTGGTGCAAATCTGTCTTTCCGTCCCGCAAATTCTTTTGTTGCTTTTCGCCGGCGCGCTGGCCGATCGTACCAATGGACGCAGCGTACTTGTGAATATCCATTTGATTGCCACCATCCCGCCGATAATTTTGGGCTGGCTGGTTTGGAGCGGCGATTTGGAGTACTGGCATCTGATTGTTTATGCGCTGTCGGCGGGGGTCATATCTTCATTTTCCGCGCCAACGCGTGATGCCATGTTGACGCGCGTTGCCCGCACCAGCGTGCAAAGCGCCGTGATGATGGCACTCATCACACAATTTGCTGCCCAGCTCATAGGCTTTTCTTTGGCCGGGCTCGCTGCACCGGTTGCCGGGCCCTGGGCATTGCTCGCAATGCAAGTTGTGGTAATGGCGTTCGGGCTGGTCTGTGCACTCGCGTTACCGTCACTGCCACCCAAAGCGCCCAAGCAAAAGCTTGACACCCCCGATCGCGGATGGCGCACAGGCGTTGACGCCGTTATCCGGTCGCCGACACTCTATCCGGTAATTTTGTCGACCATCTCGGTTGGGATTTTTTTCATCGGCATATTTATGGTTGCTTTGCCGCTTATCGTGCGCAACGTGTTCGGCGGTGGGCAGATGGAAATCAGCATTATGAATTTCTGCTTTTGGGGCGGCACAATATTTACATCACTTATGCTTTTGCGCAGTCGACCAATTGAGCGTCGCGGGCGCGCCATGGCCTTCGCACAATTTGCCGGCTCAATATCGCTTATCCTTGTGGTATTTGCGCCCAATTTCGTCACCTTATGCGCGCTCATCACCTGCTGGGGATTGGCCGCAGGCGTCAATATGGCAATGGGGCGGACAGTCGTGCAAATTGAAGCACCGGAACATGCGCGGGCGCGGGTGCTGGCAATTTACAATATGGGGTTTCTGGGTGCCGCCCCGATTGGCGCCATGTTGACCGGGCTCGCCGCCGAATGGGTCGGCCCACAGATGGCGACCGGCCTTTTTGCAGGCATGATGCTGGTGTTCACCGTGTGGTTTATCATGTTCACGCCGGTTTTAAACATCCGGCGCCATCGCAGCGAGGTTTAAACCCGCCCCCTCCGCGTCAGTTGAAGTCGGGCTCTTCCCACCAAGGGTAAAAACCAGGCATGTCTGCGCTGGGGCTATCGCTAAACTCAGGCGGACGCTTTTCAAGAAATGAGTTTACCCCCTCTTTGGCATCACTCTGGCGGCCGCGCCCATAAACGGCGCGGCTGTCAACACGGTGGGCGGCCATCGGATGATCAGCACCCAGCATGCGCCACAACATCTGGCGGGTGAGTGATACCGAAACCGGCGCACTCATTTGCGTCATGTTGCGGGCTATCGCACGTGCACGATCCAGCAATTCCTTTTGCGGCACCACTTCATTTACCAAGCCGCTCTGTAGGGCTTCATCGGCTGGAAACACCTCACCAGCATAACACCATTGAAGGGCTTTTGAAATGCCCACAATGCGCGGCAGAAACCAGCTCGAACACGCTTCGGGTACGATACCCCGGCGCGTAAAGACAAAGCCAAAGCGTGCATTTTCCGAGGCAATACGCACATCCATCGGCAGCAGCATGGTCGCTCCAACGCCAACAGCGGCGCCGTTAATAGCCCCGATAACCGGCTTGATAGAATTAAAAATACGCAATGTCAGCAAACCGCCCGAGTCGCGCAAAACCTCACTATTCCAATCAATTGAGCCATCTTCATTCACCGCCGAACGCTTGGACGCCTCGCCCTGACGTTTGGCATAATCGAAAGTTTTGTCGCCTTCGGAAAGATCGGCGCCAGCACAAAATGCCCGCTCGCCCGAACCGGTTACGATAATGGCGCGCACCTTGTCATCGGCGTCGGCATGATCAAGGGCATCGACCATTTCATGCATCATGCGCGCATTGAACGCGTTCATCACATCAGCTCGTGACAGCGTAATGGTCAGCAGGCCATCCTCTTCTTTTTGTGTTTGGATTGTTTGATAGTCGGTCATTGAAGTGTCCCTCCATCTGCTTGGACTTGCTCAAAATTTCCATATCCCTATAGTTTCTTCAAGCTGAGAATTTCATTGTTGGGGAGATCGTTTCTTATGCATCCTTACATCCATGCTGAAAATAATCCGGAAAAACCCGCTTATATCATGGCCGGGTCGGAAGAAGTAATAACCTATAAACAACTGAACGAACGCTCCAATCAGATTGCCAATTTGCTACGCGCGCGCGGGCTTAAACAAGGTGACGGCATCGCCATTTACATGGAAAACAACGCGCAATATTTTGAAATTTGCTGGGCCGCTCAGCGCGCGGGTCTCTACTTCACCTGTATTTCATACCGGCTCACGGCACCGGAAGTTGACTATATTGTGCGCGACTGCAAAGCGCGGGCGTTTTTCACCTCCGATCTCGTTAAAGATGTTGCGGCAGAACTTGTGTCGATACTGCCCGCCCTTGATGCCATGATCATGATTGACGGTGCCATTGACGGCTATGAAGATTATCTGCCTTTACGCGATGGTCAGCCGACTACGCCAATTGCAGATGAATCGCGTGGCCTCGACATGCTCTATTCATCCGGCACAACCGGGCGACCGAAAGGCATTCGACGCCCATTGCCGGGAGACGCCATTGACACTACCGATGCTTTACTCAGTCTGGTCAGCCTTGTTTATCAGTTTGACGACAAAACCAGCTATCTGTCGCCGGCACCGCTCTATCATGCGGCACCCTTGCGCTACAATATGGCTGTGCAACAATTGGGCGGCACATGCATTATCATGGAAAACTTCGATCCGGAAACCGCCCTGGCCTTGATCGAGAAACACAAAATCTCGCACAGCCAATGGGTACCGACCATGTTCGTGCGCATGCTGAAACTCCCCGAAGACGTGCGCACAAAATATGATTTGTCTTCCCTGACCACGGCCATTCACGCCGCAGCACCGTGCCCGATACCGATTAAACATCAGATGATCGAATGGTGGGGCCCGGTGATTTACGAATATTACGCCGGCAGCGAAGGCAATGGTTTCACAGCGATTAATTCTGAAGAATGGCTGGCCCATGAAGGTTCTGTCGGGCGGGCGTTGCTGGGCACAATTCGCATTTGCGACGATGAAGGCAATGAATTGCCTGTCGGCGAAGCCGGCACGATTTTCTTCGAGGCTGCCGACGCCGACGCACCGAGCTTTGAATATTACAATGATCCCCAAAAAACATCCGAGAGCCGGCATCCGGTTCACGCGCATTGGTCAACGCTGGGCGATGTCGGCCGGGTTGATGATGAAGGGTTTTTATACCTGACCGACCGCAAGGCCTTCATGATCATTTCCGGTGGCGTGAACATTTATCCCCAAGAGGCCGAAAACGCGCTGGTCACGCACCCGAAAGTGGCCGATGTCGCCGTGATCGGTGTGCCCAATGAAGAATTTGGCGAAGAGGTCAAAGCCGTTGTGCAACCGCTGAATTGGTCAGAGGCTGGCCCGGAGCTTGAGGCCGAACTTATCGAATTTTGCCGCAGCCAGCTATCGGCCATTAAGTGTCCGCGCTCCGTAGATTTCGACAAGGAACTGCCGCGCCATCCGACAGGTAAGTTGTACAAGCGTCTCGTGCGCGACAGATATTGGGGGAAGAGTGACTCAAAAATCGTCTGATTCAAAGACAACCGAAGCACTGGCACGTGCCCGCGGCATTGCCCTATCCTCAGATGGGAACCTGACGCGGGATATGTTCGGGGAAGAATTTGTCGACTTCATGCGCGAGGTTTCGCAGGCCGAAGACAGTGATTTTGAATTTCGCAGCGACAAAGCACGCGAGGCTGACAGGGCGGCACTTTTGGAAGACCATCCGGAGGGTGAAGATTTATGGTTCTTCGGCTATGGCTCACTGATCTGGAATCCCGCTGTCTTGATTGAAGAAACGCGTGCCGCGACCCTGGAGGGATACCATCGGTCATTTTGCCTGAGCCTGGTCATCGGGCGCGGCACGCCGCAAATGCCCGGCTATATGCTGGCGCTCGAGGAAGGCGGCACTTGTCGCGGCGTTATTCATCGCATTCAGTCCGAAAAAATAGACAGCGAGACATGTATTTTATGGCGCCGCGAAATGCTCGGCACCGGCTATCGCAGCATTTGGACGCAAGTTGAAACTCCGCAAGGGGCACAACGCGCGCTTGCTTTCATAGTCAATGAGGACAGTCCACGCTATGTCGGCCAACCCGATGACGCCACCCTTATTGCTGGTATTGCCCGCGCACAGGGCCCCATGGGCAAGAATGCCGATTATGTATTCAACCTTTGCGAACATTTGGCCGCGCACAACATGCCGGACAAACAAGTTGAAACATTGGCCGACAAAGTGCGCGAATATATGGACAAGATGGCTTGACGCCAAGCAACCATGCGGTCACATTTGGCTAAATCAAACGAGGAGTTTCGTCATGAAAGTTTTTGATAATCTGGAAGCCTATGCCGCAGAAGTTGGAAATGAGATTGGTGTCAGCGAGTGGATGGTAATTGATCAGGATCGGATCAACAAATTTGCCGAAGCAACTGGCGACCACCAATGGATTCATCTTGACGGCGAACGCACGCAGCGTGAGCTGGGCATGCCCACCATTGCCCATGGTTTTTTGACTCTTTCGCTGCTGGCCTCCCAGGATTTGCAAATTTCTGCTATCAAAAGTGTAACCCGTGGCATAAATTATGGCTCAAATAAAGTGCGCTTTACCAATATGGTGCCGGTCGACTCGCGCATCCGCCTCCGCAACACGCTGAAATCCGCCGAACCCAAAGCCGGCGGCACGCTTTTCACCAGCGAGGTGAAAATTGAAGTTGAAGGTCAGGAAATGCCAGCATTGGTGGCAGAATCGCTGACCCTGCTTTTTGAATAGACGCGAGGCGCGTTTATGGGAAAAAAGAAAGACGATACTGTTTGGCCGGTGACCAAGGATGATGCCGAATGGCGCAACCAGTTGACGCCTAAGCAATATCACGTAACCCGCGAGGCAGGAACGGAACGCGCGTTTTCCGGACCCAATTGGGACGCCAAAACGCCGGGCACCTATCACTGTATTTGTTGCAACGAGCCGCTGTTTGTTTCGGACACGAAATATGACAGCGGCACTGGGTGGCCGAGCTTTTTTCAGCCAATCACGCCGGAAGCGGTTGCTGAACGCGCTGACAATTCACTGTTCATGAAACGCACGGAGGTCGTATGTAGCAATTGCGGCGCGCATTTGGGCCATGTGTTTCCGGACGGCCCGCCCCCGACCGGCCAACGCTATTGCATGAACGGCACAGCCATGCGGCTTGAGCCTACCACCCCCGAACCAGCCGACACGCAAGCCGAAAACTAGTCGTGACATCCTCCGGTAAACCGCCTGCACCGCAGGCCGCCATTGTGCCCCGGGCCGTGTCGTATCATGGCGATACGCGCGAGGACGAATATGCCTGGCTGCGTGATGACAATTGGCAGGCCGTAATGAAGAATCCCGATGCACTCGCGGGTGACATTCGCGCGCATCTGGAAGCCGAAAACGTCTATACCGACACGATTATGCAGCCGACGCAGGAGCTTCAAGACGCGCTTTTTGAAGAAATGCGCGGGCGTATTGAAGAAGATGATGCCTCGGTGCCCGTCACCATCGGAAATCAGGGCTGGGCCACGCGCTATCGCAAAGATGGCGAGCATGTGTTGGTTTGCTGGGGTCAACCCGACACGCATGTCGAAGACATGCAGGTCGCGCTTGATGGAAACATCGAAGCCGCAGGCCGTGATTATTTCAAACTGGCCGCCTATACACCATCACCTGACGGATCGATGCTGGCATGGAGTTATGACGACAAGGGTTCGGAATATTTCACAATCCGCGTGCGCTTACTTGCCGATGGTAAAGATGGTGACACACAACTTCTGGACACAACCGGCACGGGCCACTGGTCAGCCGACAACAAATTTCTGTTTTATGTGGCTGTCGATGAAAATCATCGTCCGGATAAGGTCATGCGCCACCGGCTGGGTACACAACAAAGTGATGATGTATGCGTTTATACAGAATCCGATTCCGGATTTTTTGTTTCACTTGATCATACGCGAAGCGGCCGCTTTATCGTCATATCGGCTCATGACCATGAGACCTCCGAATGCTGGCTGATACCCACCCATGCGCCCGAAACCGCGCCCATATGCGTGGCACCGCGCGCAACCGGCATAGAGTATGAACTTGATGACGATGCCGCCCGTGACCGCCTGGTGCTGGTCACCAATTGGGCGCCCGATGGGCAAGCAGACGATTTTCTGGTCGCCCAAGCACCGGTGCCGACCAAACATGCGGATCGTTCATCATGGCAGGTCATTCGCCCGCACGTACCCGGCTGTCTGGTGCTGGATGCGGTGCCTTTTTCAGGACACATGGTATATTTGCTGCGCGAAAATGCCCTGCCCCGCATACTCGTCGAGACACAAGCTACCGGCGAAACTGCGGCCATTGAATTTGACGAGGAGGCCTATGACCTAGCTCTGGGCGCAATGGGTGAATACGACACCACTCGCTTACGCTTTACTTACGCTTCCATGACCACGCCGATGCAAACCACTGATTACGACATGGGCACAGGCGCGCGTAATCTGCGCAAAAGCCAAAATGTGCCCAGCGGCCACGACCCCGCCGAATATGTGACCCGCCGCATCACAGCAACCAGCCATGACGGTGCAGAAGTGCCTGTCTCGATTGTTTATCACCGCGACACGCCGCTGGACGGCTCGGCCCCGGTTTTGCTTTATGGTTATGGCGCCTATGGCATCACCATTCCGGCCGGTTTTTCGGTAACCCGTCTGAGCCTCGTTACACGCGGATTCATCTATGCCATCGCACATATACGCGGCGGCAAGGCGCTGGGGCATAATTGGTTCATGCAAGGTCGTGGAGCCAAGAAACCAAACAGCTTTAAAGATTTTGCCGCCGCCGCCCGCGCCCTTATCGCACGTGGTTGGACGACACCCGGCAATATTACCATTCACGGCGGTAGTGCCGGCGGGTTACTGGTAGGTGCCACAGTAAATTTGGCACCTGAGCTGTTTCGTGCCGCCATCGCTGAAGTGCCGTTTGTTGATGTACTTACAACCATGCTGGACGACACATTGCCGTTGACACCTCCGGAATGGCCCGAATGGGGGAATCCTATTGAGAGCGCAACCGACTACGCCACCATCAAAGCCTATGCACCTTATGAGAATATCCGAGAGATTGACTATCCGCATATTCTGGCGACCGGCGGGTTGACAGACCCGCGCGTCACCTATTGGGAACCGGCAAAGTGGATTGCGCGCCTGCGCGCGCGGCGCACCGATGACGGTTTGACTTTACTGCGTACCGAAATGACCGCTGGGCACGGTGGCAAGGCTGGCAGGTTCAACCAGTTACACGAAGTTGCATTTGTTTACGCCTTCGTGATTTTTGTTCACACTGTCGTGAAGGAGCAATAACAATGACAATTGATTTCAAGATTGAAGACGCCGACGCACTTGGTTTTGATCCGGCCCGCCTCGCCGGTATTCCGGATTTCTTTGAAAGCTATATTGCACGGGAAAAAATGTCCGGGTTCAGCATATTGGTCGCTCGCGACGGCAAAATTGCCATGCAATCACAACGCGGGCGCAGTGCTTTTGATGGCGGGCATGAATTGGACATGGACACGATTTTCCGAATCTATTCAATGACCAAACCGATCACCAGCGTCGCCATCATGATGCTGGCCGAACGCGGCAAAATCATGCTGCAAGATCCAGTTACAAAATATCTGCCGCAATTTGCCGATATACGTGTGTTCGAAAAAGGCACACCGCGCGAATTCACCACACGCGAACCCGAACGCATGATTACCGTGCATGATCTGATGACCCATCAATCCGGCCTGACCTATGATTTCATGCTCGCCCATCCCGTAGACGCACTTTATCGCAACAGGCGGATCAACGGTGCGCGGTCTGAAAAATTCACACTGGAAGAATTTATCGACCAGCTTGTTGAATTGCCGTTGCAATTCTCACCCGGTCAGCAGTGGAATTATTCGGTATCGACCGATGTGCTGGGGCGCATCATTGAAGTGGTGTCCGGCCAGACACTTGATGTTTTTCTGGCCGAAAATATTTTCATACCGCTTGGCATGAACGATACAAGCTTTACCATTGACGACGCCAAGCGCGCGCGCCTTGCACATAATTATTCGCGCGACCCGGTAAGCGGTGCAACCAGCCTCGCCGATTCACCGGAAAAAACAATTTATGCTCCCGGTCGCAAGTTTCTATCCGGCGGCGGCGGGCTTTTGTCGACCATGGGCGACTATTTGAAATTTTGCGAAATGGTGCGACGCCACGGTGTTTTGAACGGTGCGCGCATATTGGGGCGCAAAACCGTCGCCTATATGACAAGCAACCACCTGCCCGATAGCGAAACACTGATGGATCGCGCATCAGGCAGTTTTTCAGAAGTGAGCTATGGTGGCACCGGCTTTGGCCTCGGCTTTTCAGTCGTCGTCGACCCGCAATACGCCCCCACTGTCACATCACGCGGCGTATATTCATGGGGCGGGATGGCAAGTACATTGTTCTGGGTCGACCCGGAAGAGGAAATGGTCGTTATTTTCATGACGCAAATCATGCCGTCGGGCACCTATCCGCTGCGCCCTCAACTGCAACAGCTTGTATACGCCGCCCTGCAATAATTTGTTTGCCGTACACACGAAAACTGCGCCATTCCGCTTGCTTTCGGGATGTTGCGACACTATATCCGATCAGAAGTTCATGGAGGTTTTAAATGGCTTTACCCGATTTTTTAAAGAATAATCTTCGCGTGCCCGTCGTCGGATCACCGCTGTTCCTTGTATCGGGCCCCGAATTGGTAATTGCCCAGTGTAAAGCCGGCATTATAGGATCTTTTCCCGCGCTCAATGCGCGCCCGGCCGAAGTTCTCGACGAATGGCTCACGCGCATCAATACAGAGCTCGAAGAATATAAAGCGGCCAATCCGGATGCCATCGTTGCGCCTTACGCCGTCAATCAAATCTGCCACGCTTCAAACGATCGGCTGATGGTGGATATGGAAACATGTGTAAGACACAAAGTGCCGATTATTATCACCAGCCTGCGCCCGCCGGCGGCGATTGTCGAAGCGGCACATTCTTATGGTGGTGTCGTTTATCACGATGTTATCAATGTTAAACACGCCCGAAAGGCAGTCGAGGAAGGTGTGGACGGGCTTATTCTCGTATGCGCTGGTGCCGGCGGTCATGCAGGTGCGCTAAGCCCCTTTGCACTGTTGCGTGAAGTAAAGGAATGGTTCGACGGGACAATCTTGCTGTCAGGCGCAATTGGAGACGGTTTCTGCGTCGCGTCTGCTCTCGCCATGGGAGCCGACCTCGCGTATATGGGAACACGCTTCATCGCTACCGAGGAAGCCAATGCCGACCAGGGCTACAAAGATATGCTCATCCAATCAGCAGCTGACGATATTGTCTACTCATCGCTCTTCACCGGCGTAATGGGCAACTACCTCAAACCATCCATTGCCGCAGCCGGTCTTGACCCGAATAATCTGCCCGAAGCCGACAAGTCCAAAATGAATTTCGGTTCCGGAGGCAACATGAAATCGAAAGCGTGGAAAGATATTTGGGGTTCCGGCCAGGGCATTGGCGCAATTCAAAATGTCGAGCCTGTCGAGGCCGTCGTCAGCCGATTGGAAACAGAATATCGCACGGCGATTGACAGTCTTGTTCAGCGTTCTTCTTAACGCAACCAATGCTTGACCCCTTCATGCGCCGTTTGATCGACCCACCCCTTAACGGGGTGGCGGCGATCTTGCCGCGCAAAATTAGCGCCAACCAAGTCACTATTTTTGGTCTTGTGCTGGGCGTCGCCTGTTTCCTGGCAATTACCATAAACACTATGACGGCGGCACTCATATTGCTCGCGCTCAACCGCCTTGCAGACGGGCTGGATGGTGCCGTGGCCCGTGCTCAGACCCCCAGCGATCTGGGTGCATATCTCGATATCGTTTCGGATTTCGTGCTATGGGGTCTGTTGCCTATTGGGTTTATCATTCTCGATAGCAATAATGCGATCGCTGCCGCTGTTCTGCTTTCGAGCTTTTCAATGTCAATGACCGTTTTTCTCGCTTTCGCGATTATGGCCGAAAAACGCGGGCTGGAAACCAACACACAGGGATATAAAAACTTTTTTTATATTGCCGGCCTTGCCGAGGGCACTGAGACAATAGCGTTTTTCGCCATTGTCATTATCTGGCCAGGCATATTTATTCCGGCGGCTCTTGTCTATGCAGGCATAGTATATGTGTCCGTAATCGGGCGGGTCGCCAGCAGCTATCTCATTTTGAAAGAAATGCCCTCAGACCCATAAGTTGAGGCGCGCAATTGCTGTGTTATGATGGCTGGGGTGGCAGGATTCGAACCTGCGCATGGCGATACCAAAAACCGCTGCCTTACCACTTGGCTACACCCCAACTGTTGGCGAAAATACAAGGCAATGCCCTTCCGGTCTAGCCCTCTTTTAACCTTAGGGTGCGTCAATTATGCCGATATAATCCGTCGCCAAACTGCCGAGATAAAGTTTGCCGTCTTGCTCAATGACGCTTGTCACCATGTAAATCCGGCCACTGGCATCCTCCAACGAAGCAACGGGCTTGCCGTCGGCCGTCAATTTAACCACCCAGCTGTGCTGTTCAACCGGGGAAATACCCAGATTGAAAATGCGCCACGCGATTTTGCGGGCAAGCGGGCTCGGAATAAGCGCATCGATTTGCTCAGTGCGCGGACCCGGCAAAGCCAACCAGAAACCACCATCGGGTGCCTCGGTAATATTGTCGGGAAAACCGGGCAACCGGTCGATAAACACTTCATGCGTACCGGCCTTTTCTCCGCTCAACCAATAGCGCGTGATGCGGGGTCGGAACGTTTCATTGACCAGAATAAAATCCTCATCCCGGCTCAGCGCCACCCCATTTGCAAAATAGAGCTTGTCCAGCAGGACACGGGTCTCGTTTGTCGCCGGATTGTATGACACCAGTCGACCCGTCGGGCGCCCCTCATAAATTTCGAGCAGGTCAGTGCCATAGGCGTGGCGTGTCGACGCATCGGAAAAATAAATCATGCCGTCACGGGCAATAGCGAGGTCATCGACAAAAATCATGCGCTCGCCGTCGACGCTGTCGGTCAGAATTTTCACCGTACCGCCTGCGTCAATTGACAACAGACCTTTTTTGGCGTCGGCCACAATCAAATTGCCGCCCGCATCGAAATTCATGCCCAGCGGTCGCCCGCCGGTATCAGCGAAAGTGGCAATATTACCGTTTGGGTCAGCCCGCAAAATGCGTCCGTCGACCAATCCGGTATACAGATTTCCGGCGGCATCAAAAGCTATGCCCTCCGGCCCCGGCCCCAGCGTCATCAGCTCGGCCGCATCCAGTTTCTGATTGGCGGCAAAAACCCCCTGCCCGGCCGGATTGGGCGGAAACGGTTCATTCGCTACCGGATCAATTGGGACGGGCCAGAAAAAAAGATAGGACAAAAACACACCGAACAGCATGACAAGCAGCGCAAAAACCCGCCGCAAGGCGCCTATGAGGTTTGCGTTTGCTTGCGTGTTAGACGAACCGGAATGTGTCATTTTAAACTCCCTTGGTGCTTTTCTATCAATGCCGCACCGCTCCAATTATCAATTGCGGCACACTTTTTCCTCGTTTATACCTCCTCACTTCGGAGTGTGGCGCAGCCTGGTAGCGCACCTCGTTCGGGACGAGGGGGTCGCAGGTTCAAATCCTGCCACTCCGACCAGCGTCAAACCTCGTTGCGGCTCATTTGCTAAAACGCTCAAGGCGTATCGGCATTTTCTCAATGGCTTCCTTATTCTCTTCAAACGACTCTTTGCCGTGTTTATCCGTATCCATCTTCTTGAAACGATTCAGCGGCGATGTCGTGAACTCTTCTTCCGAAATGAAACCGCCGCCATCTGTATCGGTGCGATCAAAAAAAAACGCTGCGCCTTTTCACCGCGCTACGCCTCTGCCGTAACAATGACACTGCTACAGACCATCCCCAGAACCACCGACACGCTTGTTATTATTTTATACATGTCCAGACCTTTCGTGTTCAAACCTTGGCAAATATTGTAAAGTCTATCGCGCAAGCAGACCAGTGGAGATTTTGGATGTTGAACTTGCATACGGACATTGAATTCGAATATGGCGTTGTGGACCGGCTGTCACCACTCATTCGCCGCGTCATTGCGAATAATCCGAGCCCCTTCACTTTCACCGGCACCGGCACTTATATAATTGGCAACGGCAATGTAGCTGTCATTGATCCAGGCCCGCTGCTAGACGAGCATGTCGAGGCGATTCTGGACGCGCTGGAACCCGATGAGCGCGTCAGTCATATTCTGGTCACGCATACCCATCTTGACCATTCGCCTGCCTGCACCCCTTTGGGGGCACGCACAAATGCCCCCATTTACGGATGCCCTCCGCCCAAGCCGGAAACTTTTGACGCGCCGCGCCTTGAAGAAGACGCTGATGACGCCTTTAATCCCGACCATATTGTGGCCGATGGCGACATTATCAATGGTGCAGACTGGACGCTTGAAGCCGTTGCCACCCCTGGCCATATGGCAAATCATGTTTGTTATGCTTTGAGGGAAGAAAAAACGCTGTTTACTGGAGACCATGTGATGGGTTGGTCAACCAGCATTATCGCGCCGCCCGACGGCAATATGCAGGACTATATGGCTTCGCTCGCGCGTCTCCTAACCCGCGATGATGAGCTTTACTGGCCCACGCACGGGCCGTGCATTCCAAATCCGAAAGAGTTTGTTGAAGGCTATATCCAGCATCGACAGAACCGCGAAAAACAAGTGCTGACTCGCCTTGCTGCGGGCGACACGCGCATTACAGCCATGGTCGAAGTGATGTATGCCGATGTCGACAAAAAACTACATCCCGCAGCTGCTTTGTCGGTTTTTGCGCATATGCAGGATTTAGTCGAGCGCGACCGTGTGTCTTGTTCCGGCAAACCAGCTCTCGACAGCGAGTTCACGCTTGTTTAATTGGCTTTTTGCGCCACCATCGCCATGAAATCACGAATGCGACCGGCATTCACGCCGAGATCGGAAAGACCGACCCGCGAGGCCGAACGCATATCCACCCGCGCACGGCCGGTTTCTTCTGTTACGCGGATAATCACATCATCACGAAATCCGAAAAACGGCGTTGAAGCGGTTGCCTCAATGTAGCCGAGATTGGCGTTTTCCGCGTGTACAACCCAATCAAAAGCGTCAACCGCCTCACGCACCAGCGCAAAAGCTTCCGTTTTCGCCATTGGCAGCATGGTCGGCCCAATATCGTTGTAATAGGCTTTCTGGGCGGCCAGAACCTCGGCATCAATATCCAGACTATTATCTGAAATTGATCGCTTTCGCGGCACTTCGACAAAAATAGGCGGATCTTCCAAATCGGTAGTGATGTCATGAATCATCGGCGCGCCGGCACCTTGACGCACCGTATTCAACGGCGCGACAAGAACAAGCAAAGCCAACACCAGAGCGGTCACCGCCCGTGTGGTTTTGCCATGACCTCCAAGCGCGCCAAGAACCGCCCCTACCAGCCCAAATAGCGCGCCCAGTCCTGCAAGCAGCACCGCTATGGCAAAGGCCAGCAGTGCAATTTGGAAATCAACAAACCGCAGGCGGTAGAGGCCGCCTGCAATAACCATTATCACCGGCGTAATCAATGCGAGGCGAAGCCCCCAGACCGCGAGATGACCTACAATCCTGTTGCCCATGACTATTCAGCCACGGCTTCAGCGGTCGGCAACTTGTAGTCTTCAAATTGCTGGCGCAAGGTGAGTTTCTGAATTTTGCCGGTCGCTGTATGCGGAATTTCATCGACGAAAACAACATCATCCGGCATCCACCATTTGGCGATTTTACCTTCCAGATAACCGAGGATTTCTTCCTTTGAGACTTCCGCACCCTCGTTCTTGATAACGACCAGCAATGGGCGTTCGTCCCATTTCGGGTGGGCGATGCCGATAACGGCGGCCTCTTGAACCTTTTCGTGACCAACCGCGATGTTTTCAATCTCGATTGAAGAAATCCACTCACCGCCAGACTTGATGACATCTTTCGAGCGGTCGGTAATCTGCATGAAACCCAATGGATCAATCGTGGCGACATCGCCTGTGTCGAAGAACCCGTCTTCGTCAAGAATCTGTCCCCCATCACCCTTGATATATTCACCGACAACAAACGGCCCGCGCACCATCAAGTGCCCGAATGCCTTGCCATCGCGCGGCAGTTCATTGCCGTCATCATCGGTAATTTTCATTTCCATCAAATAAGGCGGACGCCCCTGCTTAACTTTAATGTCCATCTGCTCGTCAAAAGTCATATTTTCCATGCCGGCCTTAAAGGCAGCAATCGTACCCAGCGGAGACATTTCGGTCATGCCCCAGGCATGTTTAACGGACACACCATAGTCGCGTTCAAATTTCTCGAGCATGACACGCGGCACAGCCGACCCGCCAATGACCACGGTTTCAAGGTCAGGAAGGTCAAGGTTACTGGTTTCCAAATGCTGCATTAACATCAACCAGACCGTCGGCACAGCCGCCGTGAACGTCACCTTCTCTTCCGTCAAAAGCTGATAGATGCTCTCACCATCCATATTGGGGCCCGGATTGACAATTTTTGCCCCAACAGCCGGCGCACCGAAAGCAAGCCCCCAAGCATTAGCGTGAAACAGCGGCACAACAGGCAAAAGGCTGTCGACGCTTCTGAGGCCCATAACGTCCGAAGAATTACCAACCAGCGTGTGCAACACGTTTGAGCGGTGGGTATAACACACGCCTTTGGGGTTTCCGGTTGTACCAGAGGTGTAGCACATACCGCAGGGCGCGCGCTCATCGACCTCAACCCAATTAAAATCTCCAGATTGACCATCGATCAAATCTTCATAGCAATGTGCATTGGAAAGCGTTGTTTCCGGCATGTGGGCTGCATCCGTCAAAATGATGAAGCCTTTAACGTTTGGAATTTCTTTTTCAATGCCCTCAAGGATAGGCACGAAGGTTAGGTCAGTAAAAATGACCTTATCGCCGGCATGGTTAATGATATAGCTTAATTGCTCGGCAAATAGGCGCGGGTTCAAGGTGTGATAGACCCCGCCAATGCCGGTAATGCTATACCACGCTTCAAAGTGGCGGTGCGTGTTCCACGCCAGCGTCGCCAGAACATCGCCCTGCCCGAAACCCAGCGCTTGCAGGGCCTGCGACAGCTTGCGACTGCGCAAATGTGCGTCAGCATAAGTTTCGCGATGAATATTGCCTTCAACAAGGCGCGAGACGATTTCGCGCTCCGGATGGTTCACAAGCGCATGGTCCAATATGCGATTGACCAGAAGCGGCACATCCTGCATGGCTCCAAACATAATATTTCCCCCAAAAAATTTATTTGTTCATTTTAAGAACTTCCGCGTAATCTTGCCGTAAAGAGGCTGTCAAAGTCTAGTGCAGGGGAAAGAAAAATATGACTATTCTCGAATTTAGTGCCGCGCAGATTGGCGACAAAATCAGTCGCGGCGAGCTCACATCAGCGGAAGTAACGGCATTTTTTATCGAGCGCATTGAAAAGCACAATCTTGACGTAAACGCCGTCATTGACACGCGCTTTGACAAGGCCCTCACGGAAGCAAAGCTGGCTGACGAAAAACGCGAAGCCGGCACCATTGACGGGCCGTTGCACGGGGTTCCGATGACCATTAAGGACGCTTTTGAGGTTGTCGGCCTGACCTGCGATGTCGGCTATCCCGCCTTTGCGGGCAGGGTTTCCCAAACAGATGCGGTGGTCGTACAGCGTTTGAAGGCGGCCGGCGCTATTATCATCGGCAAAACCAACACGCCGCTTTTATGCGCGGATTTACAAAGCTATAATGACCTGCACGGCACGACCAATAATCCGTATAATCCGGCGCATACACCGGGCGGCTCGTCGGGTGGCTCGGCGGCGGCGCTGGCGGCCGGGTTCACACCGTTGGAATTTGGCAGCGATATTGGCGGCTCGATCCGCACACCGGCGCATTTTTGCGGTCTTTTCGGTCACAAGCCGACCTATGGCATCATTCCCGCACGCGGTCATGTGCCGCCCGTCCATGGCGCATTGACCGAAAGCGCTCTCAACGTGGTCGGCCCGATGGCGCGCAGCGTGGATGATATCGAGTTAGCCTTCAACCTGACCTTGGGCCTCGAGAAAACAAGCGCTGCCGCCCTACAACTCACCCTGCCGGAAGCACGTGCGACAAAGCCGAAGGATTTGCGTGTCGGGCTTTGGCCGGGCGACGCCTATTGTCCGGTTGATGATGAGATTTCTGCCGGCATCGCCCGCGCAGCAAAAACACTTGAAGAACAGGGTGCAACAATTGTCGATGCCAGACCGGATTTCACACTCGCCGAACATCATGAGGTTTATCTGATGAATTTGGCGCCCATCATTGCAACAGGTTTCCCGACCGCCGAGATTGAAAAATTGGCAAAAACGGTTGAAAACGCGGCGCCCGGCGATAAGGCCGCCAATATTATCCAGGCGCGCGGGGCTTTGCTGGCGCATCGCGAATGGCTGGTCTGGCACGAAATGAAGGCACGCCTTGGCGCGAAATGGGCAGAGCTTTTTGAGAATATCGACATTTTGCTAGCACCCGCCGCTCCGACCCCGGCCATGCCGCACATGCAAGACAAACCGTTTGGTGAACGCGAGATCACCGTTAATGGGATACAACGACCCTATTCCGACAATGTTGTTTGGGCGGGTTTGGCATCATTATGTGAGCTGCCGGCAACAGCTGTGCCCTTGGGTAAGCACTCATCCGGTCTGCCAATCGGCATGCAAATTATCGGCCCGGTCTATGGCGACAGAACAACCATGGCCGCCGCGCGCATGCTGGAACAGGCAGGCTTCGCCTTTGTCCGCGCCGAAGCCTATGGCTAGGTAAGTCTTGAATTAAAACCTAAGGATAAAGGCGCTGTGTCCGCCACGCTGCATCGGGCGCGGGCCGCGTATAGACCAGCCGGTCGTGCAGCCGGTGGTTGCCGTCCTGCCAAAACTCGATACTGAGCGGCGTTATACGCCGTCCAGACCAGTGCGGCGGGCGGGCAATGTCATCTCGACCCGCAAAGCGCACCTCCATATCGGCATAGGCCGCATCGAGTTCGGCCCTGTCTGCCAGTGTGCGCGATTGTTGCGAGGCCCATGCCCCCAACCGGCTTTCGCGGCTGCGTGAGGCATAATAGGCATCCGCCTCTTCATCATCTACGGCGCTGACCGGCCCGCGCACGCGCACTTGGCGTTGCAGGCTCTTCCAATGGAAACACAAAGCCGCCTGAGGGTGGCTTTGAAGCTCGTTGCCTTTTCTGCTTTCGAGATTTGTGTAAAACACAAACCCCCGCGCATCGACCCCCTTCAACAGCACCATGCGCACATTGGGCAGTGCATCTTCATCCGCGGTGGCAAGTGCCATTGCGTTAGGATCGTTCACTTCGCTCCGGGCTGCATCGGCCATCCAGCTTTCAAACAGTCCGAAAGGGTCTTCGGGCGGGCTATCAAGTATTGTCATCGGCGCATTGTTTTAACATGTTTTTTCGGTTTTTTCCTTAAACTTCGGACGTTATATAAGACTATGCCGCGCAGGTTCCAAAATAAATCTGTTGGCGCCCTTGCCGCCGCCCTTATCGGTGCCTGGCTGAGCGGGTGCGCGCCGACGCCGCAAGCTCAAACATTTGTCGATGATTTCCAACGCGGGCTGGTTTCTTATGAGCGCGGTGATTACACCGCGGCGCGCGCCTTCTGGCAGCCGCTGGCGGATAATTACGACCTCGCCGCGCTGCGTAACATCGGCCACCTTTACCGGCTTGGACAGGGCGTGGCGCGCGATGGAGAAAAAGCCGTCCGCTATTATACCCGCGCTGCAGAATTGGGCTTTGCGCCGGCACAGTTGAATCTGGCGGTAATGCTCCACGAGGGCGTTGGCATTCCAACAGACAGCAAAGCTGCACGTTACTGGGCGCAACGAGCGGCAAATGCTGGATACGCGCCGGCGATCAAATGGCTTAGCGTATCGGATTAGGATTTACAGGGTACTAGGTTTTGCAGGCAGAGCAGTCTATACAGAAGCATAGATAATTTCGACGAGGTACAACATGCAGGGTTTGATGGCTGGAAAACGGGGATTGATTATGGGCGTTGCCAATCAGCGCTCGATTGCCTGGGGTATTGCCAAAGCATGTGCCGATGCCGGCGCTAAATTGGCCTTCACCTATCAGGGCGAGGCCCTTGAACGCCGCGTGCGCCCGCTGGCGGAAAGCGTCAATGCTGAAATTACGCCATGCGATGTCACCGACGACGCGAGCCTGGACGCCGTCTTCGAAAAGCTGAAAAGCGATTGGGGAAAGCTTGATTTTGTGGTGCATGCCATTGCCTTTGCAGACAAGGACGGGTTGACAGGCCGCTATGTCGACACCTCCCCGCAAAACTTCCAGATGAGCCTCAACATCTCCTGTTACAGCTTCACCGCCGTCACGCAGCGCGCCGAGAAACTGATGACCGATGGCGGGTCACTCATTACGCTTTCCTATTTCGGGGCCGAAAAAGTCATTCCGCATTACAATGTTATGGGCGTAGCAAAAGCGGCTCTGGAAGCCAGCGTGCGCTATCTCGCGGCCGATTTGGGGCCGAAAAATATTCGCGTCAATTCCATTTCGGCCGGGCCGATAAAAACACTGGCCGCCGCCGGCATTTCCGGCATGCGGATGATGCTGAAATGGAATGAGGAAAACGCGCCGTTGCGCAAAAACGTGTCGATCGAAGAGGTCGGCAATGCTGCGCTTTATCTGCTGTCGGATATGGGCAGTGGCGTGACGGGCGAAAACCACCATGTCGATGCCGGTTACAACACGGTCGGCATGGGCGTCGTAGACGTAGATTAGGAAAAACCCATGTCGCATAACAGCTTCGGTCATCTGTTCCGCGTCACTACTTGGGGCGAAAGCCACGGCCCCGCGCTGGGCTGTACGGTAGACGGCACCCCGCCGCGCGTGCCGATTACCGAAAACGACATTCAGCACTGGCTCGACCGCCGCAAGCCCGGCCAAAGCCGCTTCACCACACAGCGCCGCGAAGCCGATGCGGTGAAAATTCTGTCAGGCGTTTTTGAGCATCCTGAAACCGGTGTGCAAGTCACAACGGGTACGCCGATTCAGCTCATGATCGAAAACACCGATCAGCGGTCAAAAGACTATGGCGATATCAAGGACAAATTCCGGCCCGGTCACGCCGATTACACCTATATGGAAAAATATGGCGTGCGCGACTATCGCGGTGGCGGGCGTCAATCGGCGCGCGAAACCGCTGCGCGTGTGGCAGCCGGCGCCATTGCGCGGGCCATGTTGCCCGAAGTCACCATTCGCGGCGCGCTGGTGCAAATGGGCCCGCATGCAATCAATCGGGACAATTGGGACTGGGATGTGGTTGAAGAAAACCCGCTCTGGTGCCCTGACAAGCAGGCCGCCGCCGAATGGGAAGACTATCTTGACGGGGTGCGCAAAGCCGGCTCGTCCTGTGGTGCGATTATTGAGATTGTCGCCAGTGGTGTGCCGGTCGGTTGGGGGGCACCAGTCTATGGCAAGCTGGATACCGAGCTGGCCGCCGCAATGATGAGCATTAATGCCGTAAAAGGCGTCGAGATTGGCAATGGTTTTGCCGCCGCCGCATTGAGCGGCGAGGAAAATGCCGATGAAATGACCCGCGATGGCGACAATATGGCTTTCACCAGCAACCACGCCGGCGGAGTGCTAGGCGGCATTTCGACCGGACAGGATATTGTCGTGCGCTTTGCCGTGAAGCCAACCTCGTCAATTTTGACACCGCGCCGCACGGTCGACCGCTCCGGCGCGGAGACCGAGATTGTCACCAAGGGCCGCCATGATCCGTGCGTTGGCATTCGTGCCGTACCCGTTGGGGAGGCAATGATGGCCTGCGTGCTGGCTGACCACAAACTGCGCCATATCGGACAAACCAGTGCCGCGCCAGCCTAATGCGCCGACCCGCCCCTCGCCTTTACCTAATTACACCGCCGCAATTTGAGCTTGATGTTTTTGCGCCGACGCTGGATGAAACCCTGCATGTTGGTGACATTGCCTGCTTGCAAATTCGGCTGAAACAGCCTGACGGCACGCCCGTTAAGGATGACACCATCCGCCGCGCGGTCGAAATTCTATGCCCGCTTGCCCAGCAACATAATGTTGCCGTCTTGCTCAATGACCGGCCTGATCTCGCCCGCGAACTGGGGTGCGACGGCGTGCATATCGGGCAAAATGACATGGACTACGCACAAGCCCGCACGCTGCTGGGAGACAAGGCGATTGTCGGCGTGACGTGTCATGCCTCGCGTCACCTAGCCATGCTCGCCGGCGATGCCGGTGCCGATTATGTGGCGTTTGGGGCGTTTTTCGACACCACAACCAAGGACACAAGCACGCGACCCAAACCCGATATTTTGACCTGGTGGCAGGAGGTCATGGAGCCGCCTTGCGTGGCGATTGGCGGCATCACGCCTGAAAATGGTGATACATTGGCCGCCGCCGGAGCCGATTTTCTGGCTGTCTCCGGCGGCGTGTGGCAACACCCCGAGGGACCGGTTGCCGCCGTGCACGCCTTTAACAGGATTTTTGACGCCTATCGCTAAGCGCATGTCAAAACACACCGTAAATTTGCTTTTTCAATCGACCTCCGCATGCTATCAGAGCCCAAGTGGCTTTGAGGTTTGAGCAGTGAAAATCAATGGCAATGAAATCCGCCCCGGAAATGTTATCCAGCACAATGGCAGCCTGTGGGCGGTCGCTAAACTTCAGCATGTAAAACCGGGCAAGGGTGGTGCCTTTGCCCAGGTCGAACTGAAAAACTTGCTGAATGGATCGAAATTGAACGAGCGCTTTCGCTCATCCGAGACAGTTGAGCGCGTGCGGTTAGAGCAAAACGACTATCAGTTTCTTTATGAAGCCGACGGCATGCTAGTATTTATGAATACCGACAGCTACGAGCAGATTGAATTACAGAGCGATTTTGTCGGCGAGCGCGCTGCCTTTTTGCAAGATGGCATGATGGTGGTGGTGGAAAGCCATGAAGGCCGCCCGATTGGTGTGCGCCTGCCTGATCAGGTGACGCTACAGGTCAGCGAGACCGAACCGGTCGTCAAAGGCCAGACCGCGGCTTCCTCAAACAAGCCGGCCATGCTTAAAAACGGCGTGCGGATTATGGTGCCACCTTTTGTTGAAGTCGGTGACAAAATCGTGGTCGACACCAACGAAGTCACCTACATCAAGCGCGCTGATTAAGGCATGGGCATACAATCAGCCAGTTTGAATGTCATGCGCGCGGCTGCCGAAAAAGCCGGCCGTGCCCTGCGCCGAGATTTCGGTGAAATTGAAAAATTGCAAGTGTCGCAAAAAGGCCCTGGCGATTTCGTGACAAACGCCGATTTGAAAGCCGAAAGCATCATTCTCGAAGAGCTAAAAAAAGCCCGGCCCGGATATGGCTTGCTGATGGAAGAAAGCGGCGAGATAGAAGGCACGGACAAAACTCATCGCTGGATTGTTGACCCTCTCGACGGCACCACCAATTTCATGCATGGCATTCCCCATTTTGCCATTTCCATCGCGCTTGAGCGAGAAGGTCGCCTCGTCGCCGGGCTGATTTATAATCCGGTGACGGATGAAATGTTTTCTGCCGAGCGCGGACAGGGCGCGTTTTCACACAATACCCGCCTGCGTGTCGGCGGCCGCAATCGCCTGTCAGACGCCGTTTTTGCCTGCGGCGCCCCACATGGCGAACGCGCCGGACGCGCCGAATTCATCACCGAAATGGAAACGCTCCTGCCAAAAGTCTCAGGTATTCGCCGCTTTGGAGCAGCCGCGCTGGATCTGGCTTTTGTCGCCGCCGGTCGCGTTGACGGGTTTTGGGAACGCGGGCTTGCGCCGTGGGATATGGCCGCCGGCATTGTTATCTGCCGCGAGGCGGGCGGGCTTGTTTCGGATTTGAAAAACGGTTCCAAAATTTTCGAGACGGGCAATATTGTCGTTGCCAATGAAGCCCTGCACGGCGATTTGTTGAAAAATTTGGCCTAAGTTTTTGGCGCGCGCCTTATTCGGCCGCGAGACGCCCGAATTGCAATTCGACCAAACGCGCATAAAGCCCGTCCTCTGCAAGCAGGGTGTCGTGGCGTCCGCTGGCAATGATTTGACCCTCAGCCATCACAACGATGCGGTCGGCCTTCAAAACCGTAGCCATACTGTGCGCGATGACTAGCGTTGTCTTGTCGACCATCAGATTGGCAAGCGCCTTTTGCACCAGCACTTCGCTTTCCGCGTCAAGCGCGCTTGTTGCCTCATCCAGCAATAATACCGGTGCGGCGCGCAAAATAGCACGCGCAATGGCAATGCGCTGACGTTGCCCGCCCGACAATGTAAACCCCCGCTCGCCAAGCTCGGTGTCATAGCCCTCCGGCAGGCGTTCGAGAAATTCATGCGCCTGGGCGGCATGAGCGGCGGCAATCACATCAGCCCGCGATGCGTCAGGGCGGCCAAAGCGGATATTTTCAAATGCCGATTTGGCAAAAATAACCGTTTCCTGCGGCACCACGGCCAATGCCGCGCGCACATCCGCCGGCTCTGCAGATTGCAGGGCAACCCCGTCTAGTGTGATTTCTCCGTGCTGCGGGTCGTAAAACCGAGACAAAAGCTGAAACACCGTACTTTTGCCGGCGCCCGATGCGCCCACCAGCGCCAAGGTTTCGCCCGGAGAAACCTGCAGCGAGAACCCGTTCAAGGCCGATATTTCGGGCCGGGTCGGATAGCTAAAACTTACATTGTCAAAACCAATAAGCCCGCGCACTGGCTGGGCGATTGCGACAGGGTTGGCTGGGGCTGTGATTTGCGGTGTTACCTGCAAAATTTCAACCAGACGCTCGGTCGCGCCGGCGGCCAGTTGCACTTCGCCCCACACTTCCGACAGCGTACCAATGGAGGTGGCGCACAAAACCGCGTAAATGATAAACTGGCCCAGCGTGCCGGCGGTCATGGTGCCCTGTACAACATTTTGCGCGCCGACCCATAAAATGCCTACCACACCGGCGAAAACCAGCACAACGGCAGTCGCCGTCATGCCGGAGCGTGCGAGAATGCTCAATTTTGCGGTATCGAAGGACCTTTCAACAGCTGTTGCGTAAACGCGTCGGTCTTCGACCTCATGGGTGAAAGACTGCACGGTCTGCATGGCGGAAATGGTTTCGGCGGCATGCGCGCTGGTGTCGGAAATTCTGTCTTGGCTGGCGCGCGCCAAACGTCGCACCACTCGGCCAAAAACAATCATCGGCACAATGATCGCCGGCAGTGTGAGCGCTGCAACGCCGCTCAAGGCCGGACTTGTATAAACCAGCATGATGGCGGAACCGATAAACATGAACAGATTGCGCAGGGCAATCGAGGCCGAAGACCCAACCACCGATTTTATCAGCGTGGTATCGGCGGTCAGCCGCGACAGCACCTCCCCGGTGCGCGTGACCTCGAAAAACACCGGGCTCAGCCGCGTGATATGGGCGTAAACGGCCTGGCGCAAATCGGCTGTCACGCGCTCGCCAATCCAAGATACGAAAAAAAAGCGGGTGGCGGTGGCCACGCCCAGAACAATGGCGACAACCAGCAAGGCAAGAAAATAGCTGTCTATCGAGCCCGCATCATCGCGCGAAAACCCATTATCAATCATTAAGCGCACGGCAATCGGCATGACCAGCGTCGCCAGCGTCGCCATGACCAGCGCTATGAGCGCGCCGGCAATCATGCCCGGAAATTTAACAATAAACGGCACAAGCGCCAGAAGCGGCCTGACCTTGCGCGCCCGTGGCCGACGTCCGGCTTCGTCTTCCTGCTGAGCGACTATATCTGCTGAGGTGTTGCGGCTCACCGTTTTTCCCTGACGCTGCGATTGCATTCTATATAGCTTTATCACGGGATCGGTTCCAGCCCATGTTCCGCGCATAGGACGCGATGGCCCAGGTCGGTTTTCTTGTCTTCAGGCTTGCACATCGCCCCCATGTCGGTTATAGAACTGGTCAGAGACTAGAGGAATGCGTGATGAAAAAAGATATTCATCCCGAATACCACATAATAACCGTTGCTATGACTGACGGAACCAGCTACCAGACACGCTCGACTTTTGGTGAAGAAGGCGCGACGCTGACGCTCGACATTGACCCGACCACCCACCCAGCATGGACTAAAGGGTCGCAAACGCTGGTTGACCGTGGCGGTCGAGTGAGCAGATTCAACAAGAAATTCGACAGCTTTATCGGCTGACCACCCGCTTATTTTTGAAAAATTGCTTCCGCATCGCTGTGCAAGCTTTTTTTGCTTTCAATAATCGCGCGACATCTCGCAATCTCGCTCTCCAGCGCGTCGATACGCGCGGTCAATTCTTCCAGACCCATCGGGCTCAAATCTTCTGCCAGCAAATCGCCCAGCTGCGATCCAGCTGAATTTGGCGTTTCTTCTTCCATGCCCTACCCTTTTTCCCGTAACGTCCGACATAAGATTATGCCAATCAGGAGCAGATCATGACAATAGAAATTGCAGATGAAATTCCCGAAAAAATGAGCGCAATCAGTATTGGCGAAGACAAAAGTCCGGGTTCGCTCTCGCTTGCCGAGCATGACATGCCACGCCCCGATACACATGAAATTCTCGTCAAAATCGGTGCGGCCGGTGTCAATCGCGGCGATTGTTACCAGCGCATGGGGTTTTATCCGCCGCCGACCGGCGCATCGGATATTATGGGGCTGGAACTTGCCGGAACGATCGTGGCCTGCGGGTCGGGCGTCACGCGCTGGCAGGTTGGCGCGCGCGTGGCTGCTTTGGTGGCCGGCGGTGGCTATGCCGAATACGGGCTTGTGCATGAAGACCATGCGCTCGAAATTCCCAAAAATATTAGCTTTACCGAGGCTGCCGCCCTGCCCGAAACCATTTACACGGTCTGGGCTAATGTGTTTGAACTGGGCGGACTGAGCGCCGGTCAAACACTGCTCATACATGGCGGCTCCAGCGGCATTGGCACAACCGCAATTCAAATGGCGAAACATTTCGGTGCGATTGTAGCCTCCACTGCCGGAACGGACGAAAAATGCGATTTTTGTGAAAAACTGGGTGCCGACCTCACCATCAATTACAAAAACAGCGATTTTGAAGCCGCCATTGCCACACTGACCGACGGTCAAGGGGCCAATCTCATCCTAGATATAGTGGGCGGCAGCTATTTTCAGCGCAATATTGCAGCCGCGGCGCGCGGCGGGCGCATCGTCAATATTGCCCATCTCGAGGGCGCGCGCGCCGAGATTGATATGCTGCCCGTAATGCTCAAAAACCTGACCCTGACTGGCTCCACCTTGCGCGCTCGGCCCATTCCGGAAAAAACCCGCCTGACCGATATAATCAGAGAAAAAATCTGGCCGCTGGTCGGCAAAGAGATAAAACCGATTGTCGACAGTGTGTTTCCGCTCGGCGAAGCCGGTGCCGCGCAAAGCCTGATGGAAACCAGCCGACACATTGGCAAAATCATACTCGATTGCGAGGGTTAAAAAACCTTTGCAGAGGGAGGTGGTTCGTTATATATACTTCGCTTATCCCGTCATAGCGTTTTCAGGATGCATAAAGCCTTGCTGCAAAAACGCTTGCGGTGAACGGAGAAGCCCATGACCACGCCTCTTATGCCCAAAGCCACAGCCGTATGGTTGATCGACAATACGGCCCTAACCTTCGACCAAATAGCTCTTTTCTGCGGTTTGCATCCGCTCGAAGTCAAGGGCATCGCCAATGGTGACGTTGCACAAGGCATTAAGGGCATGGACCCGATAAGCAGTGGCCAGCTGACGCGCAGCGAAATTGAACGCTGTCAAGAAGACCCGACAAGCGAATTGCAAATCGCCGACAGCAAACGTGATATTCCGGTCGGAAAACCTCGCAAAACGACGAAATATACTCCCCTGTCAAAACGCCAGGAGCGCCCCGACGCCATTGCCTGGCTAGTACGTAACCATGTCGAATTGCGCGATTCCGAAATCTCAAGACTTGTCGGCACAACAAAGCCGACCATTCAAAGCATTCGCGACCGCTCGCATTGGAATATTAGCAATATTACCCCAACCGATCCAGTGACATTGGGTCTGTGCACGCAGATTGAGCTCGATGAAGTCGTTGCGAAGGCGGCCTTGCGCGAACAACGCCGTCTCGCCAAACTTTCCAAGGAACAGGGCAATACCGGCGAGGTGCTGAAAGATGCCGCCGAGACAATCGCCATTGGCGCCACGCCGAGTGCTAGCCCGATTACTGGCAGCAGCAGTGATTTGGGCGCCACCTCCGAGCCGGTTGAACCCGCGTCAAAGGCGGCAGACACCGCCTCGGAACCGCGCAATCTTGACGATCTGCGCCCCGAAGATGTGTTCGGAGACTAATCTGATAACCGCAATTTTTCCATTTGCTGCTTGATTGCGAGTTTCCGTAATTTCAGTTTTTTTATATCGCTCTCATCTGTCGATTTATGGGAAAGTGCTTCCGCCAATTCCAGCTCAACTTGTTGATGCAAACGATGCAAGCTGGCCAACCGTGCGTCTGTGGTCATGGAAACCTCCGTGCTTTCAATGTTGTCAAACTGACGGGCGCGAGTCCATAAATTTTTGAAATGTTCTTGAAACGATCCATCAAATCGGCTTAACTCCGCTCTTTCCTGACCTGGGGGAAAGGGTATAGCCATGACTGAACAGGTAGATGTCGGGGTGATAATGGGCAGTCAGTCTGACTGGACGACGATGAAGCACGCTGCCGAAATTCTGGAACAATTGGAAATTTCACATGCCTGCCAAATCGTGTCGGCGCATCGCACGCCCGACCGGTTGGTAGAATATGCCAAAACGGCGCGCGCGCGGGGGCTGAAGGTCATTATCGCCGGGGCCGGCGGCGCGGCACACTTGCCGGGCATGGTTGCAGCCATGACCACCGTGCCGGTTTTCGGCGTGCCAGTGCAGTCAAAGGCGCTTTCGGGACAGGACTCGCTTTTATCGATTGTGCAAATGCCTGCTGGTGTACCGGTCGGAACACTGGCGATTGGCGAGGCCGGTGCCACCAATGCCGCATTACTGGCCGCAGCGGTGCTAGCCGGTTTCGACCCGGATTTAGAAGTGCGCCTTGCGGCTTGGCGGGCGGCCCGCACCGCCTCCGTTGAAGAGGTGCCACGTGACGCGTGAGCCGCGCAAACCGGGTGCCACAATCGGCATCATCGGAGGCGGGCAACTTGGTCGGATGATGTGTCAGGCCGCCGCCAAATTGGGGCTTCGCACGGTCGTACTGGCTCCTGACGAAGACGCCCCCGCCGCGCAAGTTTGCAATCGCTTTATTTGCACCGCATATAATGATATTGCGGGCCTGCGCGAGCTTGTGGCGGCCACGGATGTCATCACTTACGAATTTGAAAACATACCTGCCGATGCTCTGGATACGATTTCCGCCCGTGTTTTGCCACCGGTCAGTGCTCTGCGCATTTCGGGAGACCGCCTCACGGAAAAAACCTTCATTCGCGAACAGGGCCTGCCGGTTGCCGATTTTGTCGACCTAGGCGACCAAGACGCGTTGGAAGAAGGTCTAGCTATGTTTGGCGGCACCGGCATTGTGAAAACCCGGCGCTTTGGATATGACGGCAAGGGCCAATGGCGCATTGATGCCGATACGGACTTTCGTCAGAAAAGCATGGAAATGCTGGCACAGCCGGCTATTTTGGAGCGCATTATTCCGTTTAGCCGCGAATTATCCGTCATTATCGCGCGCGGGGCAGACGGGCAGACCGCCTGCTATCCGCCGATCGAGAACCAACACGAAAACCATATTCTGCGCCGCTCAATCATGCCCGCCGAGGTCGATGCAAGCCAGGCCGAAGCCGCCCGACATATTGGCGAAACCCTTGTCGCGCGGCTCGATTATGTCGGCATTTTGGGGGTCGAATTATTCGAAACGGCCGAGGGTCTGATTATCAATGAAATTGCTCCGCGCGTGCACAATTCCGGCCATGTCACGGCAGATGCCTGCGCGGTGGGTCAGTTCGAACAGCATATCAGGGCTATTACCGGCTGGCCGCTGGGCACGACCGCCCCGCACAGCCATGGTGAAATGACAAATATTCTGGGCCATGAAATCGACAATTGGACCGAATTTGTCGGCAGCCCCGACACATGCGTGCATTTATACGGCAAGCCGCAAGCGCGCAAAGAGCGTAAAATGGGCCACATTGTGCGCTTGTCACCGCTTTCCAAAAACTGAAAATTGAAGCCTTATGAGGCCGAGCGCGCTTTATAGCGCCGTTTCGCCAGCTTGCCCAAAAAGTCGGAAAACGGTGTTTTGCCGTCGGTTGCGGCCTCCCATTTTGCTTTGGCTTTTTCAAATTGCATGACATTTTCAATGCGACGGTCAAGAAACGCCCAGCTTTTTTCATTGCCGTCGCTTTCATCGCCGAACCATACAAGCCGCGTCGCGCCAAGAACCCCGCTTAAAATCAGCCGCTTGGAGTAGTGATTATAATCGGTGGCGGTGTCTCCAGCCCAGTGCCAGATATGGTCGGCCGTGGCATAAGCCAACCGCCCGCTCAAGAACTGTCGCCCGGGCAAGCTCAGCCACCCCGCCGCACGGCGCGCGGCTTCGCGGTGGTCGGCATCCGCTTCCAAACGCACCCGTACGCCATGGCGGATACGGTCGCGAATTTTCATATCACCGGGCGCCTCGAGCGCGGCCAGCATCGCCACATCGCCCGACTTTGAAAACGCCGCAATCAGATCGCCTACCCCACCCGAAAAGGCCAGATGCAAGCTGTTATCATCAATGCCCGCCGCTTTTCCGGCGCGGGCCAAAACATCTTCCGACCAGCCATCAAAGGCGATTTCGGGCAGCGCGGCGTTTAGAACCGCGTTACGAATGTCGTCATAAGTATCGTCATAAGCAAAAACCATGGGTTGAATATGGGTCGCACGCGCTGTTAATACAACCGGTTTTTACCGGATAAGGGACATGTTTCTTCCTAGGCAAAAGCCAACACAGGGGTGGACATTGAGCCCATGGTTTGCTAAACACCCCCTCAATCGGGGGCGTTTGCGCCCTATTATTCTAAGGAGCGGTGAAACGTGCAAGTTTCGGTTCGGGACAATAATGTTGATCAGGCCTATAAGGTTCTGAAGAAAAAACTTCAGCGCGAAGGTGTCTTCCGCGAAATGAAGCTGCGCAATCATTACGAAAAGCCCTCCGAAAAGCGCGCCCGCGAAAAGGCTGAAAGTGTGCGCCGCGTCCGCAAGCTGGCGCGTAAGGCAGCACAGCGTGAAGGGCTGGTTCTGGGAAAGCGCAAATACTAGTCCCGATTAATTTACGGTTGTTGCCGGCAAATGAAAAAGCGCCCCGAATGCGCTTTTTTATGTTTTTCATGTTTGGGTTCGCTGCTGCTAGAAAGCCTTGATAACGTTCTCGACCATTTTCTTAGCATCCGAAAACAGCATCATGGTGTTGTCGCGAAAGAACAATTCATTCTCCACGCCTGCATAACCCGACCCCATGCCACGTTTGATGAACAGCACAGTGCCTGCGCGTTCAACATCCAGAATCGGCATGCCATAAATCGGGCTTGCTGGATCGGTTTTAGCGGATGGATTGGTTACATCATTTGCGCCGATCACAAAGGCAACATCGGCTTGGGCAAATTCGCTGTTAATGTCTTCCAGTTCAAACACCTCGTCATAAGGCACATTGGCCTCAGCCAGCAGCACATTCATGTGTCCCGGCATGCGTCCGGCAACCGGATGAATGGCGTAGGAAACCTTGACGCCGTTCTTTTTTAGTTCATCCACCATTTCACGCAGCGCATGTTGGGCCTGTGCGACGGCCATGCCATAACCAGGCACGATAATGACCGAACCTGCATTTTTCATTATAAAGGCTGCATCCTCAGCACTTCCCTGCTTGACTGGGCGCTGCTCGACATAATCTTGTCCGCTGGCGGCTTCATCGGCCCCGAAACCACCGAGGATGACGGAGATAAATGAACGGTTCATGCCTTTGCACATAATGTAGGACAGGATTGCACCAGAAGAGCCGACCAGCGAGCCAGTGATGATCAGTGCCAGATTGGACAGTGTAAAGCCGATGCCGGCCGCCGCCCAGCCTGAATAGGAATTCAGCATGGATACAACCACGGGCATATCGGCCCCACCAATCGGAATAATTATCAAGAACCCGATGACGAAAGACAACACCGTAATGAACAGAAAAACTTCTGCCGTTATATGCGTTTGGGGCGCGCCGGCGACCAGATAAACAATACCGGCGACAATCGCCAGCGCGATCACCAAATTAATAGCATGGCGCTGTGGCAACAAAATCGGTGCGCCCGACATCGTACCCTGCAATTTGGCAAAAGCGATTACCGAACCAGAAAATGTGATGGCACCAATGGCCACGCCCAGCGACATTTCAATCAGGCTTGCAGTTTTGATAAGGCCATTTTCGCTAATATTAAAGGCTTCGGGCGACAAAAACGCGGCCCAAGCGACCATGACCGCCGCCAGTCCGACAAGCGAGTGGAAAGCGGCAACAAGCTGGGGCATATCCGTCATGGCAATGCGGCGGGCAATCGCCGCACCAATGATGCCGCCAATGGCAATGCCTGCGACTATGGTAAACCAGACATCACTGCCCTGACTGTCGAGCAGTGCCAGCGTCGTCGCAACGGCGATGACCATACCCGCCATACCAAAATAATTGCCACGTCGCGATGTATCTGGCGAACTGAGCCCGCGCAGCGCGATGATGAACAACACGCCGGAGGCAAGATAAAGGAGGGTAGAAAGGTTTTGCGATTCCATATCGAGCCTCACTTAGTCTTTTTTACGATACATGGCCAGCATGCGCTGGGTGACTAGAAATCCGCCGAATATATTGACCGATGCCAAAACAATTGCGCCAAAACCAAGCCACCGTGTCAGGCTTGATCCCTTGTCCGTATCGCCAAGATCGACCGAAGACACACCCAGATCAACACCGATAGCAAGAATGGCCCCGACGATAATGACGGATGAAATGGCGTTGGTTACCGACATAAGAGGAGTATGCAGTGCCGGCGTCACCGACCATACGACGTAGTAGCCGACAAAAACCGCCAGAACAAAAATGCTCAGAAGATAAATACTTTCACTAACCATTATTATGCTCCCTTGGCGACGCGCTTGCGTGGTGCCGGTTTTTTTGCTGCTGTTTTGGTAGCGCTTTTGCGTCTCGTGACGGCGGATTTGGTTCCTTTATTAGCTGCTGGTTTTTTTTTGGCAGATGAAGCTTTGGCGGGTGGCGCCAAAGCCTCATGAACAATTTCGCCACCGCGCGTCAGGCCAATGCCCAAAACAATCTCGTCTTCCCAGTCAATTGCCAATAGCTTTTTGTCTTTGTCGAAAAAAGCATCAATGAAGTTTAGAACATTACGCGCATATAATTCACTGGCATTGCCGGCAAGACGCCCCGGCACATTCTGGTGCCCAATAAGTGTCACGCCCTTATGTTGGACAACTTTGCCCGCCTTGGACAATTTGCAATTACCGCCCTGTTCGACCGCCAGGTCGACGATTACCGAGCCAGGCTTCATGCTTTCAACCATTCTGCGTGTGACCAATTCGGGCGCGGGACGTCCAGGGATCAGTGCCGTGCAGATAACAATATCCTGCTTGGCAATATGCTCGGCGACCAACTCGGCTTGCCGTTTTTGATAATCCGCACTCATCTCTTTGGCATAGCCGCCGGCGGTTTCACCGCTGTCGCCTTCATCCAGCTCGACCATGACAAATGTGGCGCCAAGACTTTCCACCTGTTCAGCCGCCGCCGCGCGCACATCTGTCGCGCTAACAATGGCGCCCAGTCTTTTGGCTGTCGCAATCGCCTGCAGTCCCGCAACACCGGCTCCCATAATGAAAACACGCGCGGCAGGTACTGTGCCCGCCGCAGTCATCATCATGGGCAGAGCGCGATTATATTCCGCTGTTGCATCCAGCACTGCTTTGTAGCCTGCGAGATTGGATTGCGAAGAGAGAACATCCATCGATTGTGCCCGCGTGATGCGCGGCATCAGTTCCATAGACATGGCCTGCACTTTCTGCGATGCCATGGTTTTCACACCCGCCGCGTTCTGATAGGGGTTCAACTGCCCGATCACCAACGCATTTGGCTTCATGGATTTGATTTTCGCAGCAGACGGTGCGCGCACACTTACCACCACATCGGCTTTTTTGAGGCTGGCCACTATCGCCTTTGTCACCGACGCGCCCGCTTGTTTGAAATCACTGTCGTTAAAACCGGATTTGACACCGGCACCTGCTTCAACCGTGACGGAGACACCCATTGCCTTGAGTTTCTTGACCGTCTCCGGAGACGCCGCAACGCGCGTCTCGCTGGCCTGCTCTTCTTTAAGAACGGTGAGCTGAACTGTCATCATTTTCTCCGTAAAATTGCCTTGCTCGAAAAGCAAAGAACTTAGTCGTAGACGAATACAAGCAGGAACAACAAAATGGCGATAACCGCGACAGTGCCCCATTTCGAATAATTGAGGAAGGCAACATACGTAGTTTCGTGCTCGCCCCGATCCATTTCGTCACCCCAATTATGGCTGTCGTTCTGATCGTTCATGTCGCTAAATCCTCGAGACTGAAATTCTGTCGGGGACTATAGCAGATGAACGGTGACGGGCAAGAGTGGATGCTGTTGGTCAAAATTTTGCTGAAATCTCCTCAAGCGTCACAACATGATCCGTAATTCCGCCGCACCGTCATTTCGCAATCCCCCGCCGCCTGCTGCAGTAGCGCCACAAGACGCGTGCCCCACAACTCTACGCACTTGGGTTGGGCAATTTCGTCCTGCCGCAATTCAATCAGCGCATGCGCAAACCCATTATGTGTTGCGTGGCGATACAGGCAGTCATTTTTCAACCGCCCAGAGTAAGGCACATTATCGCCAAAATTCAGCCCTTCGTATTGGCCCATATGCGAAATTGCCAGATTACGCAGGCGGTCATCCCTGTCCCATAAGACAGCCGCTTGCCACGGGCGCGGCTTGTCTTTCCATACCGGTGTGAAACTGTGAACCGACAAGATGATGGGCGCGATTTCCTGCGCCTCCGCGCGCGCGAGGGCGGCTGCAATCGCATTGTGATATGGATTGTAATATTTGTCGACACGTGACTGCCAGAGTTCTAAATCATTGAAGCGGTCAACGCCGCGATTGGCGGGAATGATAATGTCGTCGGAAAATTTCATAATCAGCGTTGGATCATCGAGCCCACGATTGGGGTCAATCAGCAGACGCGAAAAACCAGCTTCCACCAGCGGGCAGTTCAAACTGTCAGCAATAAAACGTGCCACATCCACCGCACCGGGGTCATATGCTATGTGGCGCGTCAAATGCTCTGGCGGCAGTCCTAGATTGTCCAGTTCGGGCGGCACGTAATTGCTGGCATGGTCGCACAGGATCAAAAAACGTCCATCACCATCACTATGGCGAGTTGAAAAAGCCTCCGGCATCAGCTTACAGAGCCGTAAGTGTCGACGAAACGGCCTTCTATCAAAGTTTCGCCATCGGCCAAACGAGCGACAATGGCGACGATTTCATCGGCACGTGTGTGCTGTACCATATGGCCCGCGCCACTCCAGATGACCAACCCTATATTCGGATTTTCACCATGCAGGCGTTCGGAGTGTAATTGCGCCGAAACCGTTCGGTCGCTATCGCCACTCAGCAGAAGAAGAGGAGCATTCAGGTCTTTATAGTCGCGTCGCATGTCGACCAGATGGCCGCTCAACGCTAACGAATAGAGTGAATTTGCGATAAACGGACCTGGTCGCAAAATGATCGCGAGTCCCGTGCGTTGAACATAATCGGCAAATGGCGCCTCAGGTAAAAAATTGCCCTGCACGCCCTGATCGAGCTTGCCCATCCCGTATTTTGTCAAAACCGTATGGGCAAAAATTGTTCCGATAACTGGCGTTGTCACCAGCCGTTCATACCAACTGCCTCGCCCTCGCCACGGATAAAGCGGTGCCGCCAGTGCCAAAGCCGCGGTAAGTTCGGCACCATATTGCATAGCATAAGCCGTTGCCACCGCGCCGCCCCAGCTATGCCCGATGACAATCGGATTTTTGAGCCCAAGTATGTCGGCCGCAGCATAAATGGCACCCGCTTGACGGCGCGGGTCGGACATGTCGTGATTTGAAATGCGGTTGCGACTGTTGGCAATACCGGGCCGATCGAAAGACAACACGTGAAATTGTGATGCCAGCTTGCCGCCCAGCGTTGCCATCATGTCGAAGGATGATCCGCTGGACCCATGCAGAAGAATTATGCTTGGCCGGTCGTCGGACTTTTTATCTGCGCCTGCTTCCAAATAATGCAAATGCGCTGTTGGAACGGAAACATAGGCGCCGGTTTCTGGCAATCCGGCATTGATGCGATGGCGCAACCGAACATCATGGGCCCACAGCACCAGAAAAAGGCCCAGCAATAATGTCGGGATGGCATAAATCATGGAAGATAAACCGCCCGGAACCGCAACAGCCCGGTCACGGCCAAAAAACTAGATTAACCCTGACGCGCCTTGAAGCGCTTATTAACTTTGTTGATGACGTAAAGACGTCCACGCCGACGAACCACCTGGTTTTTTTGGTGACGGTCGCGCAATGATTTAAGCGAATTGCGAACTTTCATCTTCGCCTCCATAAATCGTTTAAAAACCTGTAAAATTGGCTTTTCGAGACGCGAACATATGAGACACGATGTCGTGTGTCAAGCCTGAGGAGATCCTACCTATGGCGGTTTTTTTTAGGTTGAAAGCTCAACTCCACTGGTATGATTATCGAGCTTCACAAGCAACAATTTTTATGTAGATTAAGCTCCAATCTTAGGAGTTTTTCATGAAAACGCTAAATGGTGGTCAGCAGGATCTGCTCCCACCCGGAGAACGAGTTGATCAGGCACCGCAATGGTTCCGCGATGCCCTCGATAATGCGCCACAAGACCATTTTGTCGCCTACCGGCAAACCAAACTGCACTATCGGCAGTGGCGTGGGCCTAGCGCCGATACACCCAATATTGTGCTGGTGCATGGTGGAGGCGCGCATGCGCGGTGGTATGATTTTATCGCACCCCTTTTGACCCCCTATTACAATGCTATTTCGCTCGACCTGCCGGGTATGGGCGATAGCGGTTGGCTGCAGGAATATAACCGCGAAATTATGGCTGAGGCAGTCATAAGCATGGTACGCGATGCCGGCTTTACAACCAAACCGGCGATCATCGGCCATTCCATGGGCGGCATGGTCAGCCTGATGACCAGCCATCTTTTCCCTGGCGAGTTAGCAGCCCTGATGATGTGCGATTATTACGTTCGCCCGCCGCATGCGCATGAAGAATGGTATATGGAGACGGACGAAAACGGCGTCATGCGGCCGCGCGAAACGCGTCCGACCCGGATCTATAAAGATTTCGAGACGGCGCTGGCACGCTTCCGATTGCAGCCAGAGCAACCTTGCGCAAACCAATTTATTGTCGATTATATTGGTGAACATTCTCTCCATGAAGTCGATGGCGGCTGGACTTGGAAGTTCGACCCGCATATGTATCGTGACTTCCCTTTGGGCAAAGACTGGCCGGAAATATATAAAAACCTAGCGTTGCCTAGCGCCGCCATGTTTGGCGAGCTGTCACATGATTGGGAGAACATTACACGCGATGAAATTATCGCCTTTATGAGGCAACAGCGCCCTAATATGCCCCATTTTGATCTATTGAACGCGCACCATCATGTATTGCTCGATCAGCCACTGGCGTTTGCTTCGAGCGTAAAGCAGCAAATGGAAAACTGGCAAGCTCAGGGAGTTTTCACTAGGTAAAAAACTAAAAGTTTTTATGCCTATCGGGGCGAGTCATGGCATCCTCTTCAACGCTTTCCGTGTCTATTGGTGCTTCCATCACATCGAGCTGTTTTGAACGCGTCGTCATCAGTATCAAGCCGCTGAGAACGAAAGCAGCCCAAAACGGAGCTGTTGGTGAATACAGATATAGCGGCATCAGAACCACCGGCACGAAAACAAATCCGACAGCAGCTGTCGACGAGTTAAAACCGGCCACCGCGCCCTGCTCTTCTGGCGTCACCGCCAGTGAGCCTCCAGCCGCTACAGCCGGTCGCATAAAACCCGAGCCAAGCCCTTGCAGTGTCAGCGACACGGCAAACAGGGCGCTATTCATATTTGGGATGAGCAGCAGGGAAATGCCAAGCATGGTGATGAGAATACCTATTACGAGTAGCGCCCGTACCGAGGCTTTAATGCGCGGAATGATGACTAATTGCGCGAACAATGCAGCCATCGCCATGCCCATCATACCCACACCAACCACTTGCGCGGTTTCTTTGCCAGTCAATTGCATCGTGTCCATGACAAAAAATGCGGCTACTTGCATCACCGCGGCGCCAATGGTGGAGACCGCAACGCCCAGAAACAAAAAAACCCGGATGCGCTTATCGGTAATTTTTAATGGCGGTAAATCCGGGCGGCGCGCGGCCGGTTTCTTCCGCTCGGGCAGAAACAAAGCAATCGCCACCGCGCCACAAAGCGCGAAAACCGCAACCGCAAAAAACGGCGCCAGCAAATGCACTGCGGCCAATACGGCTGCAAACCCAGGTCCGATGATTGTCCCCATGCCAAACGCTGCGCCAATGGCCGCGACACCTCCGGTGCGCTCCTCGCGCGTTGTGCGGTCGGCAATGTATGCTTGCGCCGCCGAGGGCGAGCCGGAGCCAAATAGACCGAAAATACTGCGAATAAAGATCATCAAAATGTACAGTGTCATAAGCGGAAGCCAGCCTTGCTGACCAATGAGTAGAAGCAAAGCTAGACCGCCAGTTGAGATGCCAAAACCAACTAGCCCCAAAAGAATGACAGGTTTGCGCCCCCAAACATCGCTGCGCCGACCCCAAACCGGGCTCATCAACACCCACAGAACGGCCGACAGGGTGAAAATGGCGCTCGCCTGGACCTCGCTGAGACCAAGGTCGCGTGCCAGAGGAGGGAAGATAGCGAAAAATAATGAATGACCCATGCCCAGCGTCATCAAACAGACGAATAGCAGGCCCATGCCGCGAATGCGTTCTTGCTGTGTTGTTACTTTTCGGCTCATAATTTGTCGCTGCGATTGCGCAGCGTCCATCTAAGCCAATTCCAAAAAGACAGAAAAAACAGTCTAGAAATTAAAAAAAGAATATCGCGGGGCGCGTGCGCTTTCATCAGTACCAAACCTGCCCATTGCGAGCCCGCTCAAGGTCGCTTTCAGCCATCATTATGACCAATTTTTCAAAATCAATTTTCGGCTGCCAGTCCAGGATGCGATGAGCCTTCGAGGCGTCGCCGACCAGAGGGTCGGGCTCGCTTGGGCGATAAAAATCGGCACTGACACCAACCATTTGGCGACCAGTTTTCTTATCGATCCCGCGCGTCTTCAGCCCTTCACCTTCAAACTCAATATCTATGCCCATTGCCGCTGCGGCCAGCGTCACAAATCTGCGCACCTTATAGGTACTACCACTGGCGATTATGTAATCATCGGCATCGCGCTGTTGAAGCATCAACCACATTGCTTCGACATAATCGCCGGCAAAGCCCCAATCACGGGCATTGTCGAGATTGCCGAGCATCAACATTTGCTGCCCCCCGCAAGCGATTTGCGCAAGTGTGGCGGTTATTTTTCGGGTCACGAAATCCATCCCGCGAAGCGGGCTTTCATGGCTGAACAAAATGCCGGACGAGGCGTGCAGGTCGTATGCCTGACGGTAATTAATTACCGTCCAATGGGCGTATAATTTGGCGACGCCATAAGGCGATTTTGGCCGAAAATCAGTTTCTTCGTTTTGCATGTCGCCCTGCGCCTGGCCAAAAATCTCGCTGCTGGAAGCTTGATAGAACCGCGCCCTGGCATTCATTAGGCGGATCGCTTCCAATAAGCGCAACGTGCCAAGGCCGGAGGTCTCACCAGTATAAAGCGGCTGCTGAAAACTGGCTTGCGGCGAGCTTTGCCCGCTCAAATTATAAATCTCATCCGGCTGAATGGTTTCGATCATACGAACGATACTGGTAAGGTCCTGCACATCGAGCGTTTGTAACTCCACATCACGATCGATATTTAGCGCTGCAAGACGCGGCAAGTTTAAGGTTGAAGCGCGCCGCACTGCACCGACCACACGATAATTTTTCTCGAGCAGTAATTTTGCCAGATATGCGCCATCTTGTCCGGTTACACCCGTTATCAACGCCGTCTTCTTTGCGGACATTTCTTAACCCCTGTATTCTAACGCGCAACCTAACCTGCATTCGGTTTACAAACCAGTACCTGTATGCAAAGAACGTAGTAAATGTGGCAGGTTTGGCTAAGACAAACGACAACAGAGCGTATACCAAATCACTGCTCGTAAGGAGATTTTGCTGTGTCTACCAAAACAGCCTTAATAACCGGCGTAACCGGACAAGACGGTGCCTATCTCGCACGATTTCTGCTGCAAAAAGGTTACACCGTGCACGGCATGAAACGGCGCGCATCATCTTTTAACACGCATCGCATTGACGATATTTACACGGACCCGCATGGCGAAAATGTCAATTTCTTTATGCATTATGGTGACTTGACTGATAGCAGCAATATTATGCGGCTGATACAGACCATTGAACCAGATGAAATTTATAACCTGGCCGCGCAAAGTCATGTACTGGTCAGTTTCGAGACGGCGGAATATACCGCCAATGCCGATGCGTTTGGCACATTGCGGATACTGGAAGCTATTCGTACCTTGAAGTTGGCCGAAAAAACCCGTTTCTATCAAGCCTCGACGTCAGAGCTATACGGCAAGGCGCAAGAAGTGCCGCAAAGCGAAACTACGCCGTTCTATCCTCGCTCACCTTATGCCGTTGCCAAGCTCTATGCTTTCTGGATCTGTGTCAATTACCGAGAGGCCTACAACATGTTTGCCTCCAATGGCATTTTATTCAATCATGAGAGCCCGCTGCGCGGCGAAACTTTCGTGACACAGAAAATTGCCATGGCTGTTGCGGCAATCGAAACCGGCAAGCAAAAAACCCTGTATCTGGGCAATCTCGACGCTAAGCGCGACTGGGGCCATGCGCGCGAATATGTCGAGGGCATGTATCAAATTCTGCAACACGATAATGGCGACGATTTTATCTTGGCAACAGGTCGCACCGAAACCGTGCGCCGTTTTGTCGAACTGGCTTTTGCTCAAGTTGACAGGGAGATTGTCTGGAACGGCGAAGGCGTGGACGAGGTGGGCAAAGATGCGGCCAGTGGTGACATTCTTGTACGGATTGACCCGCGTTATTTCCGCCCAACAGAAGTTGACCTGTTGATCGGCGATCCTTCCAAAGCCAAAAAACTGTTGAATTGGGAAGCTAAGATCGGCCTTGAGGAACTTGTGCGCGAAATGGTGTCGGTAGCCTTACACAATGCCCGATTGCCCGACAGCGCCAAAAAGCTGGCAGAATTTTGAATGTATAATCTTGCTGGCAGACGCGTCTGGGTTGCCGGACATAATGGCATGGTGGGCGCGGCCGTCTGCCGTGCGTTGGCATCGGAAAATTGCGAAATTTCAACAGTCCCGCGCAACGAACTGGATTTGTTGCGCCAATCGGATGTTGAGGACTGGTGCGCGCAAACCAAACCTCATGCGGTGATTGTATGCGCAGCACGCGTTGGCGGCATTCTCGCTAATGACACTTATGCGGCCGACTTTATCCATCAAAATCTCACGCTTGAGACCAATATTATTCACAGTGCTTATAAGGCGGGCGTTGAAAAACTCGTTTTTCTGGGCTCAAGCTGCATTTATCCGAAACACGCGCCTCAACCCATGGCCGAAGACACATTGCTGACTGGGCCGCTTGAACCAACCAATGAGTGGTACGCCATTGCCAAAATCGCCGGCATCAAACTGTGTCAGGCCTATCGCAAGCAATATGGTTGCGACTTTATCTCGGCAATGCCAACGAATCTTTATGGGCCCGGCGACAATTTTGACCTTGCAACCAGCCATGTAGTGCCGGCGCTTTTGCGTAAATGCCACGAAGCTCATGTCAAAGGGCAGGAGCACATGGAAGTGTGGGGCACCGGTAATGTGCGGCGCGAATTCTTACATGTTGACGATTGCGCCGCCGGAATTGTTTTTTTGTTGAAAAATTATTCTGACACCCAACATGTGAACCTCGGCACCGGCTCGGATATTACGGTCAAAGAACTTGCAGAGCTTGTTAAAAATACCGTTGGCTTTGCTGGCATGTTAAAATTTGACCCGACAAAACCGGATGGCACGCCGCGCAAGCTTCTCGACACAACCCTGATCAATAATCTTGGTTGGCAGGCGCAGATACCTCTCACTGACGGTTTGTCTGACGCGTTTAACTGGTATCTGGATAATTTGGCTCAATCCTAATGATGAAACTCTTTGCCCTGATCTTCTGTGCAACCTAACAACGCGGGTAAGATAAAAAAGTCGGTTTTTATGCCTGGCTGAAATATGATGGGTCAAAGTGTGGGGCGCTAAGCCAGCGGCATAAAATTTGTTCGGAGGAAAGCCTAAACGAGCTCATGGCTGATATTCGGAAAATTATTGGAGAATATTTGACGAGGTAAACATGACCCAATCCATTATGACTGAAATCGGGAGCGGCGAATTAATTGACAAGATCACCATTCTCGAAATCAAATCCGACCGCATTGCAGATGTGGACAAGCTGAAAAATGTGAAACATGAGTTATCGGTGCTAAGCGCCACACGTGATGCTCATCTGAGCGGCATTAATGGGCTTGGAGATCTGGCAACACAGTTGAGAGCCATCAATGAAGCACTCTGGAAGATAGAAGATGATATTCGAGCTTGCGAGGCGCAAAAAGACTTCGGGCAAAAATTCATCGACTTGGCGCGGGCTGTTTATATTACCAATGACAAACGCGCCGCAGTAAAAAAAGAAATCAATTTACTGACAGGTGCGACCATTATTGAAGAAAAATCCTATACGGATTTTACCTAAAGCCGGTCAATTGCGGCCAACACTTCTGGGACCGAAATGTCCTTCACGGTCGGTTTTTCAACGATCTGATAAATCTCGCCAATGCCGGTATTTGCCGCCGGACTGTGATTGCTGCCGAACAGAGCCACACCTTTTGTACGTGCTGCGGCCAACATGTGTGTCGGGCCCGTATCATTGCCGACAACAAATTCGCAATGGCTTGCCAAGCCAACCAACTGACCGAGGGTTAGGAATTTATCGCCATCCATCAGCATGGTTGCCGGCAAGCCGGCACATAAATCATACTCATCGGGTCCTGGCGCGGTAACGGCCTGAATATTGCGCGCCGCCAATTCTTCGACCAATGCCGGAAAATCGGGCCATCTCTTTTGGGGATGGCGCGCGGCTGAGCCCGGCACCAATAGAGCGAAGGCATTTTTTATCTTGTGCTGTGCCAATACGTGCGAAATATTCTCCGACGCCCAAGTCAAATCGGAAAGATAACTAGCAGACATATCAATACCGATGGTTTCAACCTGCTCGCGCAAATACTCCCGCGACGCAAGATTTCGCGATGCATCTCGATGATACCTAATATCAGCGTATTTTGAGGTGGAAGAAATAAAAGAGTCTTGAAGCCAGGATTGAAAGCGGCGCGAATGAGAGGAATTCTGCAGGTCAATCACCAAATCATAATTTCCTGACCTCAAGCGCGCCTTGAGGGCGCGTTGCGAGGCAAAATGCCAACGCGGTACTCGCTTGTAAGGGAGCACCTCATTGAAATGAGGCGCTTTGTTCATAAACCGCGCATAAAGCGGTTCGGTCATCAGGGTAATGTGGGCTTTGGGGTAATGCTGTCGAATGCGACGCATGACACCTTCCGCCATTATCACATCGCCCAATGCACCGAGCTTAATGATTAATATGCGTATGGGATTTTCCAAAATTTCCATTTTTTCCTCAATGAAAACGCGTATAACGAAGAAGGGGTTTGCGTGCAATTTAATTATTGGTAGTTGTGTATGGAGTTCGCGTCTGAAGTAAAAGCTATGTCTGCGGTTTTAACTTGGAAGTCGCCCAAGACCTTGGCGGCTTGTCTAACATCCCCCGAATTATTTTTTGATTTTTTTAATTATCGCTTCACAATGTGGTAATCGGCAATCAAATGAGCCATAACCGTCATTCATTCGATGATAACTCGCCATTCGGCACTTATCGACCTGGAATATTTGCCCGTAGCCTTATCAATGTCACCCGCAGGTTGCCAACTAATTGGCTTGGACGCCGTTTGATGTTCATTTTACGCCGCTTTGCAGCCTTAGGCGTCAGTGGAAAAGTTGATATTGAATTATTTGGCTTTCCCATGCGTTTGCACAAGGAAGGCAACTTATCTGAAAAGCGCGCTCTTTATGCTCCGCAATTTTTTGATTTTAAGGAACGTCAAGCTCTTGCGTCATTAGCTAAGGACAATGCCGTATTTATCGATATTGGGGCCAATATCGCACTTTACAGCTTTTCAATAGCAGCAGCATTTAAGAATTTTAAAAATACTAGAATTTTGGCTATCGAACCGCACCCAATTGTTTCTCGTCGCCTTGCATACAATTTATCTATAAATCCTGATTTACCGATTGAACCCATTTTTGTTGGTCTAGGAACCCGCGATGGCATAATGAAGCTGTTCACACCGGATAATAATTTTGGCGAGAGCAGATTTCTAGAGGAAGGTGAAGCCGCTTCTGGAGAGGTTAGTGAAATTCGAGTGAGAACATTAATTGGTCTTTTAAAAGACAAAAATATTAATCGGCTCGACGGTATGAAAATCGATATCGAAGGTTACGAAGAGGCCGTCCTAATTCCATTTTTAGAGCAGGCGCCTCAAGAGCTATTGCCACAGATAATTGTCATTGAAAATAATCACACGAAATGGAAGCGAGACTTGTTGGCATTGATCAAAACTAAGGGTTATGTTGGCCGATCAATAACTAGGATGAATGTCATTTTGGAAAAAGTTCAATCATGAAGTTTTAATTATGGCTAAAACATCAGAAAAAATTGGCCGCGCCGCGTTATATTTTCTATTGCTTGTAGGACCAGTTTTGGGGACTGCAACCAAGGGGTTTGCTCCCTTGATGGCGATATCAGGACTCATGGCCTTCATTGCCGTCGTGATGCAACCGGAAAAGTTTAAACGCGTAGAATGGCGCAAATTCATCTTTGCGTTTCCATTTTTAATTTTTATGGGTCTCAGCCTTTTATGGTCGCAAGCGGAAAATGGCGGCAGCACTTATTTCGTTTTAATCTTGGTTGTCGTTTTCACCGCCTGTCTGTGTATTACGTTTGAGGGTCTGCCACTTGAGGAGCAGGACAGGTTCAAACATCTACTGAGCGCTTCGTTACTATTCGGTATTATAGTCTCAATATCTATCGGCTCCTATCCGTTGCTTTGGCCTGAGTTACCGAGGCTAATGGATGAAATTTCCACCCAAGTTTCGTTTGCTAACATTGAACTGATACGTCAAAGCAATCGATCCCTTTCCCTATTTCCTGTTTTCTTGTTCCCCCTTGCGGGATTTTACGGACCTAGAGCAAGGTGGCTTTTCGTACCAATTATCGCAATTGCATTTTTTATTACGGCCAATTCGAATAGCCAGACGGCATTTCTGGCGATATTGCTCGGCGTCATCGCTTTTGTATTTGCATATTTTTACAAATATGACGGCAGAAGATTAATCTTTGCCATTACAGCCATCGGCCTCCTCCTTTCTCCTATAATATTTTTGAAAAGCTTCGAGAATAATTTCGTGCAAAATTATGCACCCCAAATTATTAAGCAGGAGGCGTCAGGCGAATATAGAGAGTGGATTTACTATACGTATGCCAGCGAAACCTTATCTAAACCTCTAATCGGCCACGGCCTAAGGTCGACGAAAAATTTCTCTCCGGACAATCTGAATAACTACATAGAGCTGGCGCGGGAACGAAACCTTCCCTATTCCCTTGTTCATGCGCACAATTTTCCATTGCAGGTTATTTTTGAATTTGGCTATTTAGGCGCTATTTTATTTTTAGCGGCGTTTTGGTGGCTCCTCAATTTGCGCTTTGATAATGCGGGGCGTGCAACACATACGGCGACCCTTGCGGCCATATGCGGGTTATTACTTTTTTCATATTCGTTGTGGCAAAGTTGGCTTCTCGCTAGCCTTGGATTTTTATATTTTTACATGAGTATATTGTATCAACGCGAACATCGAAATAATGTTTAAAATTGTAGGTGGAGCTATTTATGAAACTAGAAAACTTAAGCGATAAAGACTTAGCAAAATTTGCTAGTAATATTGAAACGGAAAATAAGCGCCGTGCCAGGCGCAAGGCTGCAGCAATAGCCATTATTGCTGTTTTAAAAAAACATAGACTGTCAATCGGTGATATACCCGAATTGGAGCTCGGAAAACGACCCTCGAAAACCGGGCGTAAAAGACCAGTTGCCAAGAAAACAATGGCGGCCAGGGTAAAAGCGAAACCTACTAGGAAAACCGACAAGCGTCTTAAGGTTGCTTACAAATATAAAAACCCAAAGGGTCCGGAAAAGTGGAGTGGTCGAGGTCGCGCACCTAAATGGGTAACGGCTATTCTTGAAAAAAACCGAATCTCTATAGGGCAATTTAAGACCAGTAAACGCTATAAAATCTGATTATCAGAATTTAGATCAAGGGTGAGATAAACGCGCCGACTGACACATTAGCTTCGTTTTGTAAAAAACGATTGCAACATGTCCAAGCGCCCGCTGATCCACGCAGACACATCCTCAAAATCGAAAATACTCGCCGCCACCTGTTCATCAAACCTGATCGCTTCCAGATCACCAAATTTTAGCTCCGCGCCATTAATGATTAAAAAGGTGCGCATGGCTGCCCAGGCGTTTCTTTTGTTGCCATCCACGAATGCATGCGCCTTACATATAGCAAACAGATATCCTGCAGCCAGCCGTTCAAGTTTTGTATCTTCATAGGCATATAGGTTTTTCGGAGGGGAGACTGGAGCAGTGCTCAGGCCAGCTTGAGATATGTGATGACGGAGTGAAGACCTTGAAACTAATACATGGCATAAAAATGATACCTCGCATATTACAAAGCCATAATATCGAGTTTTCTAAACTGCAAAAACTAGGCATCCAAAGCCATTTTTCTATATATTAGTCTGAGGCTTTCAGATGTTTGATATATACTATTGAATTATTTCCTCTGTGTACCTGAAGTTCAATGCAGGGGATACATCCCATTTTTTTATAGAAAGCATGAGCCCGATCAAGGTCGTTTCCCACTATAATCTTAAAACTTTGAGCACCCTTCGACGCAAAATGAGCGCAAAGGGAGCCAAACAACTTTTCTGCAAAGCCATTTCCTTGAAAGTCTCTGCGCACAACAATAGAGAGCAATTCTTCGCTTGGCAGCTGCATCGAATTTTTTTTAATTATACTAAACATTAGGATTTCCAGAATTCCATAGATTTTCAAAGGTGAAAACAAACAACCCTTCAAGGCAAATAAAAGCCGATGCGGCTGAAGTAAGAGCCTGCTGTAAATTCTTCCCATCCCAGAGGTGCCAGTTACGAATCCGACAACCTCTCCGTCAACCCCCTCCACCAAGAATGCGCTATCACTATCTTGATCAATTGAACGATAGAGCAGAGTAAGAAACGGAACACCTAGCGTGGTCAAAAAACCCTCTGTTATCAGATCACAGTGTAGACGTGCTGCGGCTTGATAGGTGCCCATTTCAAGGTTTCCAGATGTCATATCCATGCTTCCAGCTCTTTCGGCGGAGTCGGCAAGCCAACGAATAGATGGCTTAGTAATCTAGGGTTTAAACCAAGAACAACGCACACCGTTGCCCCAATAAGGATGAAATAATAGTAAATATTTATGTGTGACACATACCATTCTTCCAGCTTTCCTTTGTAAGGCATAACGGTATCGTCATAAAATTCATTTACATTCGTTGCTTCATTTAACATGGCCTCTTCATTTCGAAAGAAAACTGACCCAATACCCGAAAGGCCGGGTCGGACTTTGACTATTTCTTTCTGCGACGCTGCGGGAAATGCATCAAAACATCTCTGCGTTTGAGGTCGGGGTCCAATCACACTCATATCACCCGCAAAAACATTTATGAGCTGAGGTAATTCATTAATTTTCGTTTTGCGGAGAAATCGACCTAATGGCAGCACGCGCGGGTCATTTTTGACTGTGACAGTGCCTGTATCCATGTTGGGGCTGTCTTTGAGCATTGTTGCAAATTTATAGAGCTTGAAAATTTTTCCCCCTCGCCCGACCCTATCCTGTAAGAAGAAAACTTCTCCCTCCCCGGTCAGTCTCAAAACGAGCATGAGAGGCAACAAAATAATCGAAAGTATGGCTAAAGCCGTGCCCGACAAAATAAGATCGAAAAAGCGCTGCATATTTACATTCTGCCGTCCAAATCTTTGCCCGTCTCTTTGTGAACAAAGTCAGGTATCATTTCATGAAATAAATCGACAATTTTGGCTTTTTCCCAGACCGCCTGGGATCGGAGGTCATCTATCGAAGCTAAGAACTTATCGAGCATTTTAGCGTTGTAAACGGCTTCGTTTTTGATCACGCCTAAATCGTTAAATCGTTCCATATCCAAAGTCTCATTCTCAGTGAAAAATTCCTCATAGTCCTTTTCTCCCGATGTATCTGACTTGAAGAAATAGCAAGGCCATTGCTTGTATGCGATTAATTCATGAGCCCGCTCTCTGGCCTCTTCCTCCGTCGAACAATGATAGGGCTCGTACCCGAGATTATTGAGATAGCGCTCAGCAATGTCGGAGAAAGTTGTCAAATGAAGCTGGTCACTCAATTTCGGGAAAAATATGTCTCTATTTTCACCGAGCAAACACGACATAAGGCAAAGCTCCCCGGATTCTTGGGGTGTAACGAAATAGCGTCGCACATCATTGGGAGCCGAAATAGGCTGTTGTTTGGCGAAACGTTGATTAAACCCATGCAAAAGTGAGCCATCCGAAAAAGCGACATTCGCGAATCTGGCAGTCGAAATTTCTATCGATTCACTCTCACGCATCAGAAACATCTCCATGATGCGCTTGCTCGCGCCCATTAAGTTCACCGGATTTGCGGCTTTGTCAGTAGATACGCAAAAATACTTTTTGCTCGCTTTCTGCTTAGCCGTTTGAATTGTCTTAATGGTATTAAGAATGTTGACCTCAATCAGGCGCATCAAGGTGAACGGGTCTTTTTCACTCCGCACATGCTTAAGTGCCGAAAGATTAAGAACATAGTCATATCCTTGGCTTTGACTTGTGAGTGCTTGAAATTCTCGGCTGGCACAATCAATAGCGAAAGTCCGAAATTCACCGTCAATGTATCCAAGGGTGCTCCGAATGTCCCTCACGAGTTCTACCATGTTGTTTTCACTTATATCAACGACATGGAGACAACGAGGATGCCTTTTGAATATTTGACGCGTAACCGCTTGGCCAATTGATCCTGCGCCCCCAATGACCAAAAATCGGGACTTTCCCACAATATCGCGCAATTCGGCATCCCAGCGCCCAATATCCGTGCCAAATAATTCTGTTCTTCGTCCAATAAGGCCTAGAGTGTTCATCATCGTCCTTTTCGATTCAAATTTTTGGAACGCTGGAGGGAATATTTACCAGTCGCTCAGCTAGAAAATTTGAATGAGTCAAAGCGTCTGTCTCGCAATTTTCATACATGGGCAAGCGATTCAGCATCTGCCACAGTGGACGCGTCATGATACCCGCCTCATTTGTATATTCTAAAAATGTATTGCGCGCCGCCAGGTCCTCGCACAACACACAATTCAGCCAAAAATTGGCCCTTGTACCTTCGCGCTCCCATACAAATTCCATGGGCAATGACGCAAAAAAGTCTCGATAGCTTTCTGCTACAATCCGCTTCTGTGATAAGAAATTATCCAATTTCTCTATTTGCGCCAGACCCATTGCAGCATTTAAATTAGGCATTCGATAATTAAATCCAACTTCATCATGAAAATACTCATAAGCGTGCGGTTGTTTTGATGTCGTCGTTAGATGTTTGGCACGCTGAGCTAATTCTTCGTCATCGGTGATGATCATCCCTCCACCGCCGGTAGTAATAATTTTATTTCCGTTAAAACTGAAAGTAGCAAATTTTCCGGCCCGCCCAGTGTGCGTGCCGCCGATATGGCTTCCTAGAGATTCGGCACAATCCTCGACCAGAGCGATATTAAAGGCAGCACAGATATCGGCAATTTCATCAATGCGCACAGGATGACCAAAACTGTGCATCGGCACACAAGCGCTGATAGGTGCGCCAGAAGCCTTGTTAAAGGCTTGCCCATGACGCATTTCAACATTGGCCTGCAAAAACGCTGCTAGCGCCTCAGGAGACATACCAATTGTGTCACGCTCAACATCTATGAATACTGGCTTACCTTGGCAGTATGAAATGGCATTCGCCGTAGCAACGAAACTGACCGCTTGCGTGATAACCTCGGTTCCGGCGCTAACGCCGGCCAGAGTTAGCGAAACATGCAATGCAGCCGTGCCGTTGACTGTGGCTATGGCATAGCTTGCACCAGTGTATTCGGCCATTTCGCGTTCGAAGACCTCAATTTCCATACCCGCCGATGAAACAAAATTGCTTTCAATAACTTTAGCCACACTGTTTTTCTCGTGTTCAGAGAAAATCGGCCTGTGCAGAGGAACGAAACCATCTCCATAAATTTCACGGACGACGTCAACAAATGATTCAAGCATGTTCGGAACTTTTATATTTATCAGTTGCTTCATCGAGCCTGTCAGAAAAGCTTTCGGCCAGCTTCAAATAGCGACGGATTACTAAAATCCGCTTGGATCCTCGCTGACCCATTTTAATGCGCTCGGCGGTCGGCATTTCCAGCATGAAGACAAAAGCCTCAAAAAGCGCCTGAGGGTTTTCGGCTTCGACAAATAAACCACAATCTGCCTCGTTTTTCATTGACGGATATCCTCTATAAGAACCAATGATTGGCTTCCCGGAAATCATATAATCAACAAGATTGTTCAGGGATTGACCGTGGCGCCAATCCTCAGAACAAAAAGTCGAGAAATATAATACATCTGTATTCTCCAAAACGGCCTGAAACTGATTTTGGTACCATGCGGCGCAAAACAAACATTTCCCCAATCAGACGTCAATTTCATGTATTTTTCTTTTAATGAGAAGCCGCATTATTTTTTTTACCAACCGGTACGAGTAGATTTTTGAGTTTCTAACACCCATTCCACCCAAGCCGCAGAAAGAGTTCTTCGGTCAAAATGTCTCTTGGCTAGATTCTGCGCATTTTTGGCTAACTTTTTAGTTTCATCCGGATTATCAGCCGCTCTAATAAGGGAATCGGCGAATAATTCCGGCATTTCGGGCTTAACTGCATATCCACAATTATATTTTTGTATCATGTCTGCCAACCATCCTGGGTAGTTGTTTAAAACAGGAAGGCCCGATGCGATATAGTCAAAGAACTTGTTAGGCGAAGTGCCGCGGTAGAATTCCGGAAAATTTGCCAAAACTTGCAAACCAATATCGGCCCCAGCCATCAAACCAGCAACATTCGTTTTAGCAACAGGGTCAAGAAAAATTACATTATCAAGTGCATCACTCTCTGCTCGTTTCATTAATAAAGCCTTTTCGCTACCGTGGCCTATCAATACGATTTTGATATCATTTCGTTGTTCCCGCTTTAATATTGCAGCCACACTCAGAACCGCATCGAGTCCATTTGCGACACCGTGAGTTCCTGCAAAAATTGCAAGGAAATCCTTTTCCTTCACATTTTCTGGTCGCCACATTGGGGTGGTCGCCGAGAAAAAATCGATATCACTCCCGTTAGGGATCATTGCGATGCGTGACTTATCAATTCCCCGCGCGGCTATCCCCTCAACAATTCCCGGTGAAAGCCCGATAAGGCGATCTGCAGACTTGTAGGAAATCCACTCCATAACTGCCATAAACCACAAAAAAACTGGGTTAGTGATCACTCCCATTGCTTTGGGAAGCTCAGGCCATAGATCACGGACCTCGAAGACGAATGGCCTTCTCCTAATCCAGCGTGCACAAATCCCCGGAATGCCAGCCGTCAATGGCGTTGAAGTTGCGAAAACTATATCCGCTGGTTCAAGGAGAGCTACTTTTGTCGATGAAAATGCGAATTTAATAAATGCCCAAGTGCGCTTTAGATACCCCATATCGTTACCGTAATTTAATTGAAACTCAATTACATCGATGCCATCCACAAAGCCACGACGAAAGCCATTTTTAAACGGCAAAAGAAGACCAGTTTTACCTTGAGAATAGCTCCCACAAACCATGGTTACGCCGTGGCCCTCGCGAATCAAGGCTTGCGCCATATCGTAAGATCGTGTTCCCGTTGCCCCTTCTGGAGTTGAGAAATGCTGATGGAAATAAAGAACATGCATGATCAGAATGTGACTTTCGTGACGAATATTCCAGGTCGTCTCACCTCCACCCAGATCTCCGGAATCGCTATTCTCTGCTGATAGTAGCGAGACTCCTCCGTGGTACCGAGTGTAGGGAAGATCGACATGCCATCGAATTCAATCGCAATCGAACAATTTCCATTTCGGACAATATCACCTTCAATGTGCCATTCACCGGGCGCCAATCGCCAACGCAAGCATGCCGCTTCAAATTTCCCGGATATCGTATCCCGGCAAATTAAAGAAACAGCGCTAAGTGTTACCGCCCGGTGATGCCGAGCACCTCGAGCATCCGTATATGCCGCCTCTGCACTTGCTTTAACTCCATCATCCAAAACAGGTTCAACTGTTTCAGCCTCGAGCCAGTCTCCGAAAAGAAACCGCCCCAGTCGAGGCATCTGGTCGCGCCCATCAAACTCGATGGTGTTGTGCGCTGCTGTACTTGAGAACCATTCGGCACCTTCTGCATTATAACTATACGTTCCGGCATCGCGCAGCAGGTTGACCCCTTTGTGCCATAGATCCACATGCAGAGCGTCCGCTTGACTGGGGCGGAAGCGGAACCGTGGATAACGCAACACCGCCAAGCTCGATTTATTTCGAAGAAAATGATAACCGCCCCTATCAAAGCTTTGGCTAGAGGCTGCGCGATACGTCTTTCGCCCTTTTACACCAAGCCAGCCGAGGGGACTGTTCCAAGGCCCAGGACCGAAGGCATCGGAATCACGAAATAACGCAGCTGCGAGTTGGATCGAAGGACGAAAATCACGGTAGTCGGTGCCGGTCAGTTGCAACAATCGCGCGCCGTCGTTCGCACCGATATTAGGCGCGTCACCGGTCTCGGCCTCGGTAATACTCCAAAGCCAATCCGTCGCCGCCGCAAGGCGTTCCCTAAGCTGTGCAGAAAACATTGGCATATCGCGATACCTGCGCCACGCCTCGGCCAGAGAGTACGTGTCCAGCATAACGCGGTGGTAGGTCACCGAGTACTGGCTAAAACAGCCGTCGGTCTCAATAAGGCGCGCCGCGCGATCTTCCAGCAAGCGCCGCCCCCTACTTGACCAAGCGTCAGCCCGGCAATCGTGACCAGCCAGAAAGCTGCCACCGATGAACAGCGCGGCAGCCTCAGAAGTGCCGTGGTTATTCTGCTGACCGATCGCGTAAGACGTTGTTGCCGCGATGCGCTGCAAATGCGTGCGTAAAAGGTCAACGAGGCCTTTTTCCGGCGTCCGATCCTGCCCAAGAACCCAGGCTGCAGCAGCCAGGTGCATCACCCGGATTGAGGCCTCTTGCCCGCATTTCCAGTTCGGCCCCTTGTAGGGGGGATTACGATAGGTCCAGTCGGCAAGCCAAAAGTTCAGGCGTTCCAGAGCCTGCGCATCACCACAGGCCGAAGTCGTTGCCCAGGCGATAGCCCAATCCAAACGCGATAGCTCCCAAAGCCCCTTGATATCCCCGGTGCCAAAATCCGGGATGTGCCACCAGTCGCGGCTGGCGTCGGGTTGGGTAGTTTTCGAGAATGGGTTGGCGAACCAGTCGGGCGGAGTATCGGGCAACGGCACGCGGCGGCAGCCGAACCAACAGAGACTGTCGTCCCAGCTGTGGTTCGGTTCGGCCTTCTGGCTGCGCGCTTCAATATCCCGAAAAAACGGTGGCTGCGCTACCGGAGCCATCAGCCGCTGAACCGGATGCCATCCGCTTTTTAATCCCAATCTATAGACCGCAATTCGTGCGATGTTTGTCGGCCCGAGCCGAGCGTAAGTCCTGGCCTGTGTCAGGCTGAAGCTCACGTCTGGGCACGCAGAATTTCAGCCACGTCGATGGTGACCTCGGCGACCTCAAACAATTCAGACGCCGGGATCGGCGCTGCGCCGCCAGCCTCGACTGCCTGCACGAAGGCTGTTGCGCAAAGTGCCTGACCCTTATCTTGACGCCAAAGATTCTGTTTCTTGAAGCCAGGCCAATTGAAGCCGCGCATCTTCCGGAAGTTATCGATCTGCAAGGTTCGTCCGGCCGCAAAGACCTCGATCCGCTCCTTGGCGAAGGACGCACCGCCATTGGCAAGGTAATGGATGGTTCCGAAAGACCCGTCCTCGAATCCTAAGGTGATAGAAGCCTTGTCTTCAGTTATCGACTCCGCATTTGTGTCGCCCATGCGCCGAGCTTGAACCGATGTGATCGGAGCTCCAGCTAGAAACCGCATGAGGTCAATATAGTGACAGGCCTCTCCGATAATCCGCCCACCACCCGTCGCAATATCTTGCGTCCAATGATCAGCGGATATCGAGCCCGCATTCATCATCATTATAAAGCTCTTGGGCGCTGTCACCTTACCCAAGAGCCGTTTTATTGTCTGAACCTGCGGAGCAAAGCGGCGATTGAAACCAACCATCAGGAGCGTCCCGCTCTCAGCATGCGCATTTTTTACGTCGGCGAGTTCCTCATGCGTCAACGCCAGGGGCTTTTCAACGAACACATGCTTGCCAGCGCGCAATGCCTGGGCTGTCAGACGGGAATGACTGTTGTGCCGCGTTACGATGGCTACTGAGTTGATCTCCGGGTTGGCGATTAACCCGTCGGTGTCTGAGGTGGCCTTCACAAAGCCAGTCCGCCTCCCATGCGCGACCGCGCTAATCCCGCCAGCTGAGGCGATGCTGTGCAGGGTCGCTCCAGAGGCCTTGAAGGCCGGGATTAATATGCGAGAGGCGTAATTGCCTGCCCCGACAAAGCTTATAACCGCTTTGCCGGAGGCCTCATGAACTCTGTCGTTTAAGGTAACGTCGCGTACATGGCGCTGCTCGGTGGCCTGTGTGTATTTCAGTAGAATGCCGAGTGCAGCCCTGTCTGATGACAACAACTGATAGGCGCGCGGGGCATCATCAAAAGGCACACTGTGACTGATGAGGGCGCCTACATCCAATGCTCCTGAGGTCAGCATATCCAGAACCGCTTCGAAATTTCGTTGCTCAGTCCAGCGTACAAAACCAAATGGATAATCCCGACCACCTTCCTCATATGTGAGATCATAGCGGCCGGGTCCATAGGAGCAGGACACCTGAAAGGTCAGTTCTTTCTCGAAGAAGTCGGCGCGGTTGAGGTCCAGTCCAGTCACGCCAACCAACACGATACGCCCACGTTTACGGCACATCTGCGCGGCCTGGGTGATAGGATCGCTTGACTTGGTCGCGGCTGTAACGATCACACCGTCCACGCCATGTCCGCGACTAAAGGCCATTCCTGCAGCTACAGGATCTTCCCCCGCACCAGGGTTACAGGTTTCGGCGCCAAAGCCGCGTGCCAGTTCCAGTTTGGCCACGTCGAAATCGATGGCCAAAACGCGGCAGCCCTGCGCGCGTAACATCTGCACGGTCAATAGGCCGATCAAGCCAACGCCTGTGACCACAAAAGCCTCTCCCAAGGTAGGCTTAGCAAGACGCATCCCCTGAAGCCCTATACTGGCAACCACGGTGAAACTTGCAGCCTCGTCGCTAACACTTTCGGGAATTTTCGCACAGAGGTTTTTGGGTACGCTGACCACATCCGCATGGGGCCCATTAGATACGACACGGTCACCTGGCTTGAACCCCTCCGCCCCTGCGTCGCGAACCAGACCAACATTGCAGTAACCCAGAGGGATCGGTTGCCCGAGTTTCGAGCGCACTGCATCCACGGTAGTCATCAAACCGTCAGTTGCCACCTTGTCAAGCACCTGCCGCACTTTGTCCGGCTGGCTGCGCGCCTTTTCGATCAGACTGGATTTTCCGAAATCAACCAACATCCTCTCGGTCCCAGGGGAAATCAAAGATACGGTGGTGTCGATTAAAAGATTGCCCTGACGCGCCTGCGGTGCGGGCGCTTCGACAATTTGGGACTCACCCGTGGAGAGGTTTTGAAGGATTTGTCTCATTTTTAATTGATTAGAAGCAAAAAAGGAGAAATTCAAGGCCGCTCGTAACTGATTAGCACGGCGCGGTACTTGCCTTTGAACACGAATAGGCTGCCAGCACCGGCACCGATTGGCCCCAATTCTTCGGTTAGAGCCCGCACGTGGTCGGTAGAACCAGCCCCACCAACGACAGTCATGGGGGTAGTGATCTGTTCACGAACCTTACGCGCGAGGTCAAGGTCGTATCCGTGCATCATGCCGTCGCGGTCGATCGAGTTCAGCACGATCTCGCCAGCGCCCAGGTTAGAACACTGCCGGGCAAATACCACCGGGTCGATCTTGTGTTTTAGTTTGGCGTTGCGCGAGTAAACTTTGTAGCTACTGCCGAAAATACCTTCGCTGCGGACATCGATCGTAACCACCACGCTTTGACAACCAATACGCTCGGCCATCTCGCGCACGAGATCAGGGCGTTCGAGGGCGGCGTGGCTCACTGAAACCTTCTCATAGCCCAACGTGATGATGTGAGCAGCAGTCTCAGCATCTGAAACGCCCCCACCATAGCACAAGGGCATCCGGCTTTCCGCCGCGATATCCTTGAGCAATGCCATATTAGGAGGCCGGCCCGATGCCGTTGCGTCAATATCGAGGAGAGTTAATTCGTCAACCTCTTTTTCGTTGAAGATCTTTACCGCGTTGATTGGGTCCCCAACGTATTTAGGGTCTCCGAATTTCTGGGTCTTCACCAGCCCATTGCCCCGCAACAAAAGAAACGGTACAACCCGCGATCTTAGCATCAAGCTACTCCTACGAAGTTTTTGATCAGGCGAGTGCCGTTGGAATGGCTCTTTTCCGGATGAAACTGAGCGCCGATAACGTTACCCCTTCGTACGATGCAAGGAAATTCCATGCCATATTGAACCCGCGCAACGACGTCTGATCCATCATCTGCATCGAAATAATAGGAATGCAGGAAATAGAAGCCGCAACCAAGATCGATACCGGTCAGCAGCGAGTCTTGAGGGTTGCCCTTGATCTCGTTCCACCCCATATGTGGCAGATGTGGTAGCTGATTCAAAGTTCGGGTGTTGATGCGAGTGACATGGCCAGGTATCCAGCCAAGACCATTGCTCTTCCCCTCGTCACTGCCATTAGCCAACAGGTGCATGCCGACGCAAATGCCCATGATTGGCTTGCCATTTCCTAACACCTGTGCTTCCAGAGCAGTCACGATACCCGTTTTGCGCAATGTTTCTATCGTTGGATCAAAGGCACCGACTCCTGGCAGAAGGAAATGAGTAGCTTTTTCCAAACTCTCGGGATCGCTAGTGATCATATAGGGGATCTGCTCACGCTCGCAGATATTGGCGATCGCCCAACAATTTCCAGAGCCATAATTGATGATGCACAACATGATATTATCGCTTGATGGAACGTTCAAAGCCGACCGCGCGCAGAACCTTGGCACCCAAATTAAAGAGCGCCTCCTGGTTGCGATAGTCCTTGTAAGTCTTAATCGGCATTGTATGGAAGTGGCGCAATTCGTCGACACTTATGCCTAGCTTCTTAGCAATATAGGCGAATTCGTCGTTAATGGACTCCAGGTCATAGGCTGGGACCTTCAGCTTTTCGAGCGCCTCCTCACGGGTCATCTGGCCCGTCAGGATCAGAGATGAGAACTGAACTTTGCGCGTGTCATAACCGAAACGCGTCGGCATCCAGAAGCCTTCAAAGAACTTGGTAAAACGGCTCTCGAAATGCTTTTGCGGATAGGCCTGCCAGTCGTATTCGGTTCGCAAAGTATTGATTGCCAATTCCTTTGAAAAAGGCAGGTAGTTCAGTGGGCGAACTACCTGAACTCGTTTTATGTAACGCAGATAGAACTTGTGATAAAGAACTGAACTGAACGGATAGTTGGTCAGAGGCCGTGTACAAAACTGCTGGCGGATATCATTGATCAACCGCATATCCGTGGCATAATACAACCATTCGAGTGGGTTGCGCACGCACTCCGTCGAGATGTTGCCGCCATTCATGATATGCTTAACGCCGTACTTGTTGGCAAACTTATAGAGCGTGGCGACAAAAGCATGGTCCTGCGGGATGTCAATCTGCGATATACCGGATTTGAAGAAGGCATGCTGAAAGTCACGCATGTCTTCCCAGTCGATCACCTCAGTGAACAGATCGAGGCTCAGCTTCTCAACCAGCATCTGGATGTTGTTCACTGCTAGGTCACTATTCCATCCGCCATCCACGTGGAACACCAACGGACGTAGGCCAAACTCCTTGACCAGAAGGTGCAGCATGTACGAACTGTCCAACCCGCCGCTCAGGCCGAGGATGCAGTCGAAGTCATGCCCCTTGCCGGCAGCGCGAACTTGGTCGATGATCTTTGCAATCTCGGCGCGCCCTCGCTCGTCGGTGTGCCAGTTAGGTTTGACGTTCTGCTCGAAATCGAGGCAATGGTCGCAGACACCATTCTCATCGAAGATGATTGCAGAATCGGTATTGTCCATCACGCACTGCGTACAGACTTGGTAAGGTCGGGTTAACGGGATCACTTTTAATGCCTCAGTAATTGTTGAAATTTCCATCAGGCATTTAGAATGCGCTTGGAAAGCTTTTGGTAATCCAATTTTGCACGGGCAAAGATTAGCGCAGTGGCGCGTTTTTGTTCATTATTCCAGTTTAGCGCATCTTGCATGGCATTTAGCAGGCTTGATCTATCACGTACGAGTGTTGCACCGGCATCGAGATAGGGTTTGTGACTTTGCACATCGTCAATGATAACGGGGCAGCCACAGCATAAAGCATTCTGCATAGTTGCTGATTGTGTTCCAGGCTGGACATATGCATCGGCTGCACACAGAAGGTCGTTCAGTTCCTCTGGGCTTTTCCAGCCTAGAAAGCTAATCCGAGCGTCTGCTTCGATCATTGCCGTCAAATCGTGCTTGGTTTCTTCGGTTAGGAGGCCCGCAATCCAAAATCTCAGATGATTGCCCTCTAGTCTGGAAAACACTTCGAGGCTATCGGCAAGCTTTTTGCGAGATGTCATCTTCCCGGCCTGAAGAAAAACAAACGTGTCGTCCGGCAGCTTGTGTCGAGAGCGAGTTTTCGCTCTTCTATCGGAAATCTCACCTTGCTTCAAAATTTTCCCGCCTAAGGGAAAAAATTCGAGCCGGCTCTTTGGAACTCCGTAAAGTTCCGCTACAAAATTCATGGATTCGATATTGATGCACAAGATTTTCCGGATCTTTGGCAAAGCGGTCTGAAGCCGGTTTCTGTAATACAGCCGGTGCAGAATATTTTTCGAAACAAAGCCACGGGCGCTGTTGTTATAGTCTTCGTGACTGTCTGCATATAGAAGTACATTAGGATTTTCAGAGGCGTAATTTGCTGCAGTAACAATCTCGTTGCCAGCACAACCGTGGAAAAGGATCGCCTCAGGTTTGAAATCCTTCATCAACTCATAAACACTAGGGTGAAAACGAAGTTTTCGCGCGATTTTGTGTGGCAACCATTTCACATATGGAAGGCGGATGACTTTTGCTCCATCAGACCCTAAATAGCTTCCCGGCTCTTTGTACTCTAGGCCACCTTTTCCATCGAAGGTTTCGGTCGAGGCAATTACGAGAACCTCGTGACCGTCTTTCACATGCTGACGGACCAGATGGTTCTCTTGGTATCCTGCTTCGTCAATATAGAAAGCAGATAAACACAGGTGCAAAACCCTCATTTTCGTTCCCACGCATGCAAGAATTTTTCTGGATCATCAAACAAAGCTGCCCAATGGGCTAGTTCGTTGTCGGGCAGGTCCCACCAGCTTGTTGCAAGCAACTTATTAATTATATCATCTGAAAACCGCATGCGCAGCACTCGTGCGGGGTTCCCGCCTACTATGGAATAAGGTGGTACGTCTTTAGTTACTACGCTGCCCATCGCAACAACGGCACCGTGCCCAATATTGACACCTGCGCAAATACGGGCGCTGTGACCCACCCACACGTCGTTGCCGATATGTGTTCTTGGCAAGTCCAGGTAATCAAAATTCGAAAATTTTGCCTTTACGCTATCTCGGTGAGACAGAAAGACTGGGCTCGTCGAAACGAAGTGCATCGGATGATTGGAGCCGCCAACGACGACATTGTCAGATATAGAACAGAAAGCACCAACCGATGTGTTCAAAAATACACAATCATATCCACAATAGGAGTGGCAACCGAACTGGCTGGCAACTACTTGGCTGCCAGGTTCCACTTTGGATGTGGCGTGGATATCAGAATTTCTGATCGCTGCGGGTCGTAATCTCTTCATCCCTCGCGAAAGAAGATACCAAAATTCCTTTAATGGACTAAGATGTCTATCAAGTTTGTTCTCGTCGGTCATATGTTCCGCGGCCCCTAAGTTTGGTCATCTCATTGGTAAACTACTTTGGTGCAGAGGTCTCTTGTTGCTGTCCAGGTCGGTTCGCGGGGTTAGATGCATTTTGTTCTCAGTTTGCCGGCTCAATCTTCCACCTAGATTGATCAATGCCAGACACCGCGCGTGTCGACGATGCTTCCTACAGGACTGGCGGAATTGCGGAAGCTTTGGTGATCAACCAACATTACGTGGACATCGGCAGATACGTTGCTACCGTCACTCATGAGCGCGTTTTCAAGGCCAGATGGCAGCTTTTCGATGTTTGGCTCAACTATCAACAAAGGACCAGGGTGCTGCATAGCCAAGCGCTTGGCGATCGCTAGTGCTGGGCTTTCGCGCAGGTCGTCGATGTCAGGTTTAAAGGCGAGACCATAGACGGCTAACGTGACATCTGCGGCGGTTTTGCCTGGGTGCTGCGTTAGGTGGGCGCCTATCGCCGCATGGACTTTCTCTATCACCCACTTCGGCTTGCTATCATTGACCTCGCGGGCGGTGCGCATCAGGCGTGCTTGTTCAGGAGCAGCGGAAACGATGAACCAGGGGTCTACAGCAATACAATGGCCGCCGACTCCTGGACCAGGCTGTAGAATGTGCACACGCGGGTGTCGATTGGCGAGTGAGATCAATTCCCAGACGTTAATGTTTGTCTTGTCGCAGATCAACGAAAGCTCATTGGCGAAAGCGATGTTTACATCGCGAAAACTGTTCTCGGTCAGTTTTGCCATCTCGGCCACGCGAGGGCCACTTGCGATTACGCAGTCGCCCGTGACGAATGTCTCATAAAGAGCCTTAGCGCGGGCTGAACAAACAGCCGTAATGCCACCAATCACGCGGTCGTTGGTGATCAATTCCTGCATCACCTTGCCGGGTAGCACGCGTTCTGGGCAGTGGGCCACGTAAATGTCAGAGCCTTCCCCAGCAGTCTGAGGAAAGCGCAGGTCGGGGCGCACCTCGGCTAGCCAGCCAGCCATTGCCTCGGTTGCCCCCACGGGCAACGTGCTTTCCACGATAACTAGATTGCCAACCTGAAGGACTGGCGCGATAGCCCGCGCCGCGCCCTCTACAAAACCAAGGTCGGGGGCATATTGGTCTCCCTTGAACGGAGTTGGCACCGCAATAAGAAACGCCTCGGCGGGTTCAGGAACAGTGGTGGCCCTTAGATAGCCTTCTTTCACTACTTCGCGGACCACCAAGTCGAGATCAGGCTCAACGAAATGGACCTCTCCTCGATTGATTGAGTCGACCGTGTTCTGGTTCACATCTACACCGACCACTTCAACTTTGTGCGAAGCGAACAAGGCGGCAGTGGGTAGGCCAATGTACCCAAGCCCGATGACTGAAATGCGTTTGAAGGGAAGTTCAGACATTATTGCTGATCCTCGTTGATGGAAAAAAATGATAAAACGGCATCGCAGATGCGCTGTGAGGCCAATCCATCACCGTAGGGATTGTGCGCGCGGGACATAGCCTCATATGCCGCTTGATCATCGAGCAGCGATGCCGTTTCTCGAACGATAAGGTCGGCGTCTGTACCGACCAGTTTGACCGTTCCAGCGTCCACCGCCTCAGGTCGCTCGGTAGTGTCGCGCATTACCAGAACCGGCTTGCCTAGAGACGGTGCCTCTTCCTGCACGCCACCAGAGTCAGTGAGGATGATATCCGCGCGTCGCATCAAATGGACAAAAGGCAGGTAATCCTGTGGCGCTATGAGCCTCACGCGTTCCAGCGCCGCGAGGTTGGTCTCGACAGGACCTTTCACGTTGGGATTCAGATGGACCGGATAAATGACCTGGACGTCCTCCCGTTTTGCTATGGTAGCAAGTGCATCGCAAATACGCTCAAGACCGCGCCCAAAGCTTTCGCGACGATGTCCGGTGACAAGGATCAAACGCTTGGTCGGGTCTATTCCGAATTCCCTGTCGAGGGTGGCACTATGCTGCGGATCGTTCTCGAGCCTGTTAACTACATCCAGCAACGCATCAATGACGGTATTTCCCGTGATCGAAATACCGAATACTGGCACTGCCTCAGATTTCAGGTTGGAGGCAGCCTTTTTTGTTGGGGCGAAGTGGAGTTGAGCAATAGAACCTGTTAACTTTCGATTAATCTCCTCCGGCCACGGCGAATAAATATTGCCGGTGCGCAAACCCGATTCGACATGCCCGACAGGGATCTGCTGGTAATATGCTGCAATCGATGCTGAGAGCGTAGTAGCGGTATCTCCATGTACAAGCAATAAATCGGGCGCAAATCCTTTCAATATAGGCTTAAGACCAACTAAAACGGCTGCGGTTATCTCGGTCAGGCCTTGTCCAGGTTTCATCACTTTAAGGTCGTAGTCTGGTTTTATCCCGAACAACCGCAGCACTTGATCCAGCATCTCGCGATGCTGCCCAGTGACAGCCACCTTAACTTGCAAATCTGAGTGACGCTTTAGTTCTTTGAAGACAGGAGCCATTTTTATTGCCTCCGGGCGGGTGCCGAATACCAACAATACTTTTTTCATTTTCCCTATTTCCAAGTTAAATATCTGATTTTTTAATCGGCTAAATAATGAACTGCTTGGTCAAAAGCTATTTGCTTAAAGATGTTGGGAGATGCCACTGACAGAATCATATTGAGTCGAATGATCGGCGCAAATTGTGCCTCCACTATTTCTAAACTCTCGATGTCATTTAACTTTTCAACAATAGAAATTAAAAAATATGCGACATAATGCTGGTCAGACACAATTTTATAGACGAATAAGTTATAAATTAAAGACTAATTAGCTCAGAATTTTCCGACCATCGTACACAAGATTTTGTTAGTATAGATCTACGTGATCCTTAGTTTGACAATCGAGATAAATACTTACCTCATTTAATTCCTTGGCACCAACCCCTTCAACAACGATCAGCGATACATCATCACCGCTATCCGTGCAAAAGGTACATATCCTTACAAGCGCACTCAAGCCAGGCTACGGGCGAACCGAATTTAAATGATAAACCACAGGATTCTTCTTACGGTTATTTATTTGTGAGATATCAGTCAATTAAGTCTGTTCAGCAACATTTGGTAGTCCGCAATCATCTTTTTTTCCTGCACCTCCCAGGAATGTATTATCGATGCGCTCACAGCGTTCTGTTGGAGTTTGTCGAGGTCAGCTGTAAGGGCTTCGTCAACGGCACTGTTAATTGAGCCCACTCGACTATCCTTGGCAACAAAGCCAACTTCATATTTTTCTACAAACTCTCCCATTTCCTTCATATTGGAAACGAGTACCGGTAAACCAGCCATAAGATATTCGAATAATTTATTTGGCATGCAGTAAAAATAACTTTGACAGGTGCTTTGAATTAACGACAGGCCAAAATCAGCTGAAGCCGTATATTTTAATAATTGATGGGGGCTCACTGCAGGATGGAAATAGATGGTTTCGGATTTATTTGCTTCTCTCACAACAAGTTCCTCGAGGAGTCCATAACCCATAAATATCACAACAACAGTGTCGTCTTTTCGGGTTAAGAAAGCTGCAATGATGTCTTCAATACCGCGTCCGAACATTAAGGCGCCTTGATATAAGAAAATTTTCTGATCAGGCCTTAAGCTAAAATATTGTCTAAAATAATTGTTCGGATTAACCTTAGTGAGACGTGGAGCATTCATTAATACCGTAGGCCTTTTAATTGCATATTTTTCCTCATACCAATCGGCAATATTTTCACTTACAACAAAAATATGCTCAACTTTTTTGATGAAAATACGCTCAACAACCTTGGCTAACTTCTTCTTTATGCCTTTTAGGCTATGCGTTTCTGTTTCGAGTTCGTGCGTATCATAAATCAGTTTTGCGCCACAACTTAACTTCATTAGATAACCCAAAGGAAGCAAAGCCAAATGGTGAACATTGACCAATCTTATATTTTTAGTCCTATAGAAAAGAAAAATTCTGAAACTAAATTCAATATACTTTATAACTTGGATTAATGCTCCCCTTGAAAAACGTTGCGAACGTAGGGGAAACCTGTTTACTGACGCCTTCTCGTTTATTTTTTCTTCTGTTATTTGCCCTTCACCGCATAACGAAGCAACATATACGTGATTGATATCTGTTAAGGCAGAAACGCTACCAATCTGTCTCAACACGCGGCTTTCGTTTTCAAAATTATTCATAATTATATGTAAATTATTCATTAGATTATTATTTATGCCCTATATTAAGCATTTGAAGAAAGGTGAAAAAATTTACACATATTGCAACCACAACGAACACTTTCTCGTAAATAAAAAGGGAAGAAAGCCCAATTTGAAAATATACCTCTTCATGCCCGCATATTTGATTGGAGAAATTCACTATTTGAAGCGCTGTTTAATATCTTTGAAAAGCGGTGATTAATAAAAACATAGAAAAGACTAAGGAGGACAGGCTCTATAATATTTTTGAAAGCCATAAGCGAAATTATGAAATACGTGCTTTTTGTACGAAAAATACTATCTAATATCGAGGCTAATATGTTTTGATCTTTTTCCCAGTTATTTTTTCAATTATTGATTTAGTCCTCACCATTATTTTATACCTAGAATCCCAATTTGCATACTGAGAGTAATGCCCCTTTGGGGCCATAACTAAACGCTCTAATTCTTCCTTAGATATACCCAATTTTTTAGCTACAAACGACTTATCCTCATCTAATTCCTTTTTTTCGTATAGCGGTTCACTTAAGGAATGCAAAGCTTCACTGCGAGATATTTCTCCAGACAAAACTAGGCTAGATAGATGCGGTTTGCGCTTATCCATATTAAACTTCTTTGGAAGGTAGTAATTTTGAAAGAATTTTGTGAACCGTGACTCACCATGTTTCCTTCCGTATTCTTTGAAGCCCACTCTCTCCTTTAAAATGCGAGTGGCATTTTTTTTATTATACGGCATATAATTAAGGGGGCGTATAACATTTAAACCCCTGATAAAGGGGTAGTAAAAATAATATTCAAGAAAACTAAGTGTCTTATAATCTTTTAATTTTTGTACTCCATGCCTCTTATGAATTGCCTTCAGATTGATGGAATCCATGGCAGCATGATGCCAACAGCTGGGAAACACGGATTCCGTTGCAATATTTCCACCATTAAACACATACTTAATTTTATTCTGAACTGCAAAAGAATATAAAGATGCAAAAAATGCATGATCTTGAATAACGTCTTGGTTTGCTAAAGACGCCTTTAGATAAGATAGCTGCAGGTCCTTTATTTCTTCCCAATTTAAAACATGCGTATGTAAGTCAAAACCGCAATATTTGACAATTTGCTCGATATTGTGCACCGCCAACTCACTATTCCATCCGGCATCCACATGGACAATAAGAGGACGAAGTTCATAATCTTTCAAGACCAAAGCTAGGTATGAACTATCAACTCCGCCTGACATGCCGAGTATACAATTATATTCGTTTTTTCTGCCTTCTTGCTTGATTTTGCTCACTAAATTGTCTAGTAATTTTTTCCCATTATCGCCTGGAAACCAGTTTTTTGAAGTGACGTTGTCAAATTGGTAACAATGGTTACATATGCCGTTAAGATCAAATGTTATCGTCCAGTCGGTGGTATCCATTACACACCGAGAGCAAACCTGCCAATTTTTATCTTTCATAAAACCTAACCTAGCAACTTTTCAATTTCTGAATATTTGGAATAAGTAATTTATACTGCCTTATCCTTACCGTAGAATATAAACAGGTTGCCAGCCGCTAGACCGGATAGTGGTATGCTATTTTTTGCGTCGGCCGAATGCAGCAATAATTCATCTCCACCCAAGTCCGCCACAGGAATGTCAACTTCATTTGCTACACTGTTAAGTAGCTCAAGATCGTGACCCTTTCCGGTTCTCTTTCTATCAATTGCACCCACTATCAACTCTCCAGCGCCGAAACCTTGAATTTTTTTTGCATACTCAACTGATTCAAGCATTCTGATTTTTACCTTCCAGCTTTACGGAAGTGCCGAGCACCAGGGTAGCGAAAATTCCTATATGTGAAAAATATAGTAAAACCGGTATTGAAGTTAATCCGAGAAGTGAACCACTTTTTAAATTAATACCTAGAAAGTAGAGGAAGACCCAAAACAAAGGGGTACGTTTGATTGAATTTAAAAATCCAAACGCCACGCCCATGCAAACTAGAATCACGACTGCCCCTCCTAGAGGAACACCGAAGGTAATCAAAAGCTCGGCAAAAACATTGTGAGGATACGTTCCGTATCCATAGCCAAAGTGAACTTGGAAATAATTAAAGCCACATCCAATTAGAGCGCAATCCAGCCGCTCACCAAGAAGATGGAAGGATTGAATAAGCAATTGATCCCTAGCCCCAAAATTGCCGGAGCCAAGAACTGAGAACCTTTGAACGATTTTTAAACCATCAAGGGTTTCGGCGAAGAACGAAAAAAAATAGAATAAGGCGCCAAAACAAGTGAGGATTAAGAACAAATTCTTTTTTCTAGTCGGGAAACTAAACAAAAGAAAAAACATAACTAATATACAAATTAGGAACTCGCCTCTGGCTCCGCCTAGGCCGGACAAACCAAGCATCACGAACGAAATTGATAAGAAAAAGATGCTCAACGTAAGGGTTTTTTCCTGCAAAGCGATGAACAATAGCAATATAGCCCCTAAACCAAAAAATTTTGATGTAGCCTGCAAGTAACCTCCGTCAGCGGCCGATAGATCGAAATTTATCCGGGGAATTGGGCGCAGTTCAACCGCGTCAAAAATATAGAGTAGGAAAGGAGAGATAATCAGTAAAATTATCAGAAATAAATTTAAATTTATTTGCCCCTTATAATATTTAATCGATGACGCATTACTGATAGACCAATTGAAAAATATTGAATTTCGATTGAGTTCTAAAGTTAATGCCAAAGTTAAGAATAATGCGAGAAAGGTATACATGAGTTCTCTGGACTCGAAGAGAACATAACCGCCATTAATCGAGCTTAAAAACAAACCATACGACAGTAAAATTAGATGAAAAACAATTGCATAAAACTGATTTTTTTTAATGGCGCCCAATTTAAGTTTAGACAGAAGGAAGGTGCCTGATCCAGCAAGTATAAATCCAAGAAGCCCATACCTAATGGGAACAAATAGGGCAATCAATCGATCAGTTATATACAAACCATCTAAGACGATAAGTATTATGAATGCAGCCATAATTTGGCTTTGAAAGGAAGATACAAATTTTTTACGCAAAATCTTTTTTTCTTAAATTTTTTTGGGGGTCAAAATAGTACCTGCTTTAAGTCAACCTGGAGGATTTAAAATCCTTGAGCATCAGGCTATTACGACCTCCTTATATAAATTTTCATTTCCGAAAATATTTGAGTTATGCCAAAGCAGTGTGAATGTGCCACCAAGTGCTCGACAGGTATTCTTTAGAGAAACAAACTTTTTTAGGGCTTCCGCCCCATTTCCTAGACCCATATAGCCTGAGTCAATCACTGAGCATTCCATGGCAATCAACGGACGAATGCGTAACGAAAGCGCTTCTTGCGATACAGGATCAAATCCAGGGTATTCGAAGCAAGTGCCACACCGGAAACCGGCAGAATCCGCATAACCAAGAGAGCTATCATAACTCATACCTGCTCTTTCCCATGCCATCATAGTAATGGGATGACACCAACGCAGGTAGTGCATTCGGCCACCCAATCCATTAAGTTTAATGTCTTCTTTAGCGCAGATGCGACGAAGGTAATCAGCCTCACGGGCAAGGATGTCTGGTTTGTCATAGGTAACATAGCTGGGGTGTAGGCCAATTTCGTGGCCACGTTGATTTATTTTATGCATCAGTCTACGTATCGCTGGGTGATCCATGCGATAGTCAGCGTCATGAGCATCATTATTGCTAACAATGAAGTAAAAAGCACTCCGCAGCCCTTGCTCCTCAGAAAAATCCATAATCCAATCGAAAGTGTTAAATGGATCAGAAGGGTGCAGTCTTTTTCTTGAATTCATTCTTACCCAAAGTGTATTGAGAGCGCTTCGAAAATCGTTTTTTTTAATAGCATGATAACCTATAGCTCGTGACAGCTGTTTTGGCGTGAGAAAACCTGACCGACTGGGTCTGTCCACATCATGAGAAACTTTCACGTCAAAGGAATGATTTTTTAATACTATACTCGGCCATTGACGTTGAATTACCTGCCCAAGAACATGGAACCATTCGTCAATAATGGGGCGCTCCAGATAACCGTGTTTATATGCATGAGATGAAGTTGCTGGAAAACGGTCATGAGCATCGAGGTCTTTGCGTCCAATTTCCTCAATCCGAGCAAACATCCAGTAAATAAGACCTATAATGTCATAATGGATTACGTGATCTCCATTTCTTTTTTCCATGAGAGGCGATGGCATCTGCGAAACTCCTGGCGCGGGAAGAGCCTTGCCTAAAACTGCCTCCAATCCCTCATTTTCTGCATCCCAAGACGAATAAGGAAGCTCCGACGTGCCAATTACAGCAAAAGCAGAACATTCGGTGTCGAACAGGATGGAGCCATTAGCACCCCTCAAACGCAACTCAATACCTTCTTCATACCGAGCCAAGCGCCACATGTGTCCAAATCGCTCAGACAAAACCGATTCTATCCATCGCATACCAGAAGCCGATAATTCCAATTCAGCCTCCTGGAAATTTTCGTTTGTAAATCGACGAATAGTCATTTTATCTAATCATGTGTGACGTTTTTTAAAAAAAGAATTATCTTCAGAAAGTTTGAAGACACAAATGAAACGTTGTGATACGGAGTTTGCCTTGCTCCAAAAGACCTAAAAAATCGCTCTACAGGTTCAAGCATGGAACCTTCAAAATCGAAACTACTCGCAATAGTCGATGAAAAACGAATAGCTTCCCACATGCACAGGCTTGCAGCCCCACTAGTTCGAAAAACGGGATTGCTTCCTCCCATCAAATAGTAAGCAGTATTTTCGTCCCATACAATGTAGACGCCATAGTGCCTTTTACCCTCATTATCTTCAGCAATAAGTATCTTTCTGGAATTACGCTGCAAACAAGCTGAGTCAATATTTCTTACCAGTTCCCTAGAATAAGGTATTTTTTTGCCCTGCCGAGAAAACGTTTGCTCATGAAGGTCAAGGAAATCGTCAATTGAAAGGTCATCACGAACGATTAACGAAAATCGATTTTTCGCTTTTCTTATTTCTCTACGTATATTTTCTAAAAAATTTGTCCAGAGATAATGTTCGTCTGAAATATCTGGAAGACGATAGGTGTAGCGTGTAGTTTGTTCATATCCTTGCCAATGTAGAGGAAGCCAATTTGTCTGCTGATGATGCCAATTTTGTGAATACACGTGATGTTTGGGTAATTTATTAAAAAGGGCTGTTAACAATTCTTTCTCGCGCTGAAGCGTTTTGGCATAATTAGCAGTACTAGAGGACATCCATGGTCCGAGAGCCTGCGTCAGGACTGGTTGCGTCAGCTTAACAAAGCCTTTCGACCGTCTAATTACAAAAGGCATTGACGCAATTATGTTTCCGCCTTTTTCAACAAATACAGCATCCCAGTTCGTTTCCCCAGCAGCTGCATCAAGCCACCATCCCTTACTAAATAAGGGCAGCTCCAGCGTATAATCTGAATGCTGACGATAACGATGCCTGCGTTCATGTGCATTAGTATTAGATTTTATTAAAGATGACATGATACCTATATTCATAATGTCGCGAGCTGGCTATCTGGATTGATAAACCTAAATCATTGCCCAACTTCAACCAAAATTTAGGCAGGTATCCATATCCCATTGATGGCGAGCCTAAGTAACTAAAATCTTTTGAGTCCTTATTAATCATTCGGAATAGCAAATGGACTCGACGCAAATACTTAGATAAACGCTTATACACGGGTAATTTATCAGTAACCATGTCCTCTGGGTTAAAACTGATACCAAAGCTCAACAAATCATATCGGATTGGATCAACACAGTCGAACAAATAGAATGACTGAGCATTTAAATTCGCTTGGAAAATTTTCATTAAGTTGGTTATCTGGGCAGGGCTTAAATATTGATTTAGTGCGCCTGTAGTTAGCCAGACTGGTATTTCGGTATCACTAAGGTAATCAAATACATCTGCATTCTTTAATTCTGGTGCATCGTTCCCTAAACGTGATCTTGCTCTTGAAAGCATTGACTCCGAATAGTCTAATGCGGTCTTAATATATACTTTAGACATTAAATGCTGCAGCAATTCTCCAGCTCCACAGCCTAAGTCAATTGCCCCCACCTCGCGATCATTTATTCTCATAAGATGAACGTGTTCGTCAGCCTTCTCTCGGTAAAATTTCTCGGTATCATAACGATGGAGGCTGGCAGCTTGCTGTGACCAAAAATTATAACTGCTCGTATCTTCTAAATTTAATGACAATTCCAATCTCCTCAATCCTGCAAGGTTGCTTGAAAATTATTCAGAACCACTTACGCTGTCTGCGATAAAAAAATAGGTTAGGAATATAATTTAGAAATTTCCGATAAATACAATCCACCAATAAATAAAATATGAATCTATCGGAACCGAAAAACATCAAATGTTTTATAAATTTTACAATCAATCATATTTCCCTGACGCCCGAAACAATGCCTTATAAATTTTCAAGGACTAAATACAAAAGAAAAACACTGCACATATCATTTGTTTATTGCGAATTAGTAAGGTTTTCTAATAGATGCGATAGTACATAAAAATGTAGCCAACATTGGACAAAATATCCCATTGCTATAAAATTCATTGAGAAAAAGATTATTAGCATTGTAGGAATTTCTAGATAACTTAAGCCAACCATTGTTATAGCGGCTAATGTTATTCCTGCAGTGTCACTGATTAGCTGGTAAGTCTGTTTTTCATATACAACTAAATGATTTGTTGGACTAAAGACTACCGTAGCTATAACAAGTGGCATTAATGCCACACACATCAAGCCCACTCCTTTCCAATCTGGCCCAAGTATTTCTTCAACGAAAAAACTTAGACCGAAAAGTAGAAGTGCTGCAAAGACTGCTATAATGGCTAATAGTTTTAGCGAACGAATATAAAACCTTCTTAGCTCCCAAAAATCTTTTTTTGCAAGACGAGCTGTTTCTGCCCAAAAACTTGAAGAAACAGAAGATACAAGTACGCTCACAGGGGCAAAAACAAATCGCTGAGCCATTGCATAAATTCCCATCACACTATTTCCGAACAGAAAGCCAATGAGAAATAATAAAGTATTTAAAGAAACCGCATTTACCAAACTGACTAAAACTGATGCCGCAAGTAATTTTTTATTTCTTTGGAAATTACTCCATACGCTTTGAATTTTCACAGAAAAAAAAGCCTTAAACTCAGATCGATGCGCGATGCATAATATAAGGCAGGAAATTAATAGGCCGCTTGTAAATGCAAGTATCAATTTAACACTGTCAGACATAATCGTGTCTGGAACTAATATCGCAAAAAGTATACTTGTCACTGGTGTAAAAATACTCTGGAATACTAACCCTAGGGCATAATAGGAGAGGTTACCGATATAAATTAACCATCCATTAATCAAATATTGAATAGAACCAATAATTAATACAACTAGAAAGATTATAGGCCATAATTCTGGCAGTGTGATGTCCTCAAAAACCCAATTTTCTATAGTAGATTGGGCCATAAATATTACTAAAGTATACAACAGAGCATTAAGTATTACTGCGCAAAAACCAGCTGCAATTAATTCAGCTGCTTGTTGCTCGTTTTTTGCGTTCGGGACTAACCATTCAAATCGCAAGGTTGAAAAAGACGTAATAATTGTATAAACGGCAATAAAAGCAGCAAATAGAGCATAATCTTGCGGAGCGTAAAATCGAGATAGCACAGGCATTGAAATAAAGGTAAATGCTTTAGCTAATCCAGAAGCGCTTGCTACACGCAAGAGGTTTTGCTTAAAAAATCCAGCATCACCTATGCGGTTTTTTAGAGTTTTCATGTCAAATCAGATGAGGGCAACAATTACTTATATGTAAAAACTCACCACTTTTTATTTTTTTCATAAGGAAAATTTTTTATTCAAACGATCTTCGAAATTATTTCGTTAATATTCTTTTTTTCTAAATATGGATGCATCGGTAAACTCAAAACTTTTTCGGCTAAATGTTCGGACACCTTAACTCCCGTTGACACAATTGGGAAACGGGAATAACCATTTTGCTGTGTCAGTGCTTTTGGATAATAAACTACAGTAGGTATACCATAGTCTTTCAACTTAGCCTGAACAATGTCACGATTTTCTAGAATTAGTGTATATTGCGCCCAAGTACTTCTTAGACCTGGAGCTATTCGTGGGGTTTTGTAAGTATTACAAAGCCCCGCTTCATAGGCTTTCGCGACCTTTTCACGAGCAATCAATTCATCAGGAAAAATTTTTAATTTTTCAATTAAAATGGCGGCTTGTATGGTATCAAGACGAGAATTTGAACCGATACGCACATTATCATATTTCTCACTACCTTTACCATGCAGTCGAATTGAGTTGATAAGTTCAGCTAGTTCATCATCTTGCGTAAAGACCGCACCCCCATCTCCATAACATCCGAGAGGTTTTGCAGGGAAAAAACTGGTGGTTGTGGCATCACCCATTGTGCCAACTTTTCTGCCGTGACTGGATGCCCCAAAACTTTGCGCACCATCAATCAATACTCTAACATCAGCTAATCGCGCAATGCCAGAAATTGCATCGACATCAGCGGGCTGTCCAAACAAATCAACTGCAATTACGACCGCTGGACGAAGACCAAGTCTTTTAGCTTCTTCGATGGCCTGATCGAAACTGGCAGGGTTAATATTGAAACTGTCTTCTAATACATCAACAAAAAAAGGCGTCGCTCCGAGCTGCGCTGGTGTTTCAGCTGATGCAACATAAGTAAAGCTAGGCACAAACACCGCATCACCCGGGCCTATCCCCCAAGCCATCAAAACCAATGTCAGCGCATCCGTTCCATTGGCACAGCTCAGCGCATGGTGTGCACCAGTATAGACCTTTAAATCATTTTCAAACTGTTTGACCTCAGGCCCCATAATGTACTGGCCGTGGTCAAGCACGCGCGCAATGGCAGCATCAATATCATCACGAATTATTGCTTGCTGCGCAGCTAAATCTATAAATTGGACTGGGACGGAATATTCACTCACTATCTATTTCCTCAATCTGATTGTCCGAAATTTGACGGTATTTAGTGCCGTCCTCTGGGCAAACCAAGTCGTCGCCTAAGCGACCGCCAGCCTTACTCATCCAACCGATGCGCTTGGCCGGTGTTCCGGCCATAAGCGCGTGCGGCGGCACTTCTTTAGTTACCGTCGCACCAGCTGCAATAAAGCAATAAGCACCCAAATCATGCCCGCAGACGATTGTAGCATTGGCTCCAATTGACGCCCCGCGGCGCACAACGGTTTTTCGATATTCATCTTTGCGAATAATTTCTGAGCGCGGATTATGGACATTAGTAAAAACACAAGAGGGTCCACAAAACACACCATCTTCGAGCGTCACGCCATCATAAACACTAACATTATTTTGGATTTTAACATTATTGCCAATCGTCACATTGGGCCCTACCACAACGTTTTGGCCCATAGAGCAATCATTACCTATCCGCGTATCACCGAGTATGTGGCAGAAGTGCCAAATCTTTGTGCCAGAGCCAATCTCAACACCAGCATCTATATACGAAGACTCATGCACGAAAACACCATCAAAACGTTCTGAGTAATCAGGCATATATTGTTTCGCCGCTTTCAATGGAAGCACTTGCGGCAGCAAGGACCTGCAATACGCGGCGACCCTCAGCACCGTCTGTCAGCGGGTCTGCTTCGCCGTCTATTAGATCCAGGAAGTATTGGCATTCTGCCTTCAAGGGTTCGCCTTGGGGGACTTTCACGTATTTGACTTCTGACCTATGAGGTACTGGCGGGGTTTCATCCATGTCAATTACATGGTCATAAACGGCCAATTTTTGATCCCAGTCCATTTTATCGTCGAAAATTGCCATACCCTTATCACCAATAACGACTAGCTTTTGTTCCTTGTAAGGATGTAGCCATGAACAAAACACATGGCTCTTTAAGCCATTTTCAAAGGAGATATGGATGTTAGCCGTATCACTTATGCCGTTTTGCAAAATATCTGACGCTTCACAACGGACCGTTTTTACCTGTTGACCTGCCAGAGACAAAATCATGGAGATATCATGTGGCGCAAAACTCCAGACTGCATCTTCCGCCGACCGCACTTTCCCCAATGACAAGCGATTGGAATAGACATATTGCAACGCACCCAATTCGCCTTGGCTCACCATATCGCGTAAGTGAGCAAACACAGGATGATATTGCAACAAATGTCCAACCATTAACTGCCGGTCAGCACGGGCCGCCGCCTCAATCATCACATCAGCCTCTTCCAATGTCATGGCTAAGGGCTTTTCGACATAAACATGCTTGCCCGCTACAAGTGCTTTTTTCGACAATGAAGCATGCAAGGGCGCAGGCGCCGCGATAACGACACCATCGCAATCACCTACCAAAATGGCGTCAAAATCAAGCGCAGGCAAATTGAACTGAATGCTAAATTGAGCAGCTAATTCACTGTTGAGGTCACTAATCGCAACTAATGCACCTAGTTCAGCGAAATTTCGGACAAGGTTCTTGCCCCAGTGTCCGCATCCTATGACTGCGACTTTAGCCATTACGCCTTCACCACGACCGCTCGGCCTTGAAATTCTTTCATGGCATTCCTTGTATCGACAATAATTTTAGCGTCGTCTGCGAGCAATTGGTAATCCACGCCATCATGATTTGTGCTGATCAGCACGACATCAAATCCCGAAACGATTTCAGGAGTTAGATCAACACTTTCACGACCTGCAAGCTCGTCATGCTCCCGCGTATGTGGAATGATCGGCAGAAATGGATCATGATACGCCACGTGGGCTCCTTCAGACTCTAATAACTCGGTCAGAATCAGAGATGGGCTTTCGCGCATGTCGTCGACATTTTTTTTATAGGCCATGCCGACGATAAGAATGTTTGCGCCATTGAGGGCTTTTTGCGAAATTAGGCTCAGAGCTTGTGCCGTTTTGCCAACGACCAATTGTGGCATTTTAGCATTAATCTCACCAGCCAACTCAATGAAGCGTGTCGGGACCTCATATTCGCGCGCCTTATAGGTCAGGTAAAACGGGTCAATAGGGATGCAATGCCCGCCTAAGCCAGGCCCCGGATAAAATGGCATGAACCCAAAAGGCTTGGTCGCTGCGCCGTCAATCACATCCCACACATCAATATCCATGGCGTCAAAAATTACTTTCAATTCATTGACCAAGGCAATATTAACAGAGCGGAAAATGTTCTCCGTTAGTTTGATAGCCTCAGCCGTTCGCGAACTTGAAACCGGAACAACTTTGCTGATAACACCTTCATAAACGGCTGCCACCATTTCGCGTGCTTCCGGTGTGTCAGCACCAACAATTTTCGGAATGGTTGAGGTTGAAAAAGTCTCATTTCCAGGATCTTCACGCTCCGGCGAATAGGTAAGATAAAAATCTTCGTCCTTTTTCAGACCAGACTTCTCGAGAACATTGGCAAGTTCAGTATCGGTAGTGCCGGGATAGGTACTTGACTCCAAAACCACCAATTGGCCTTTTTGGAGGTGTGGCATGATTGCCTCGCCAGTTCCCAGAACAGGTCCAAGATCTGGCTCTCTATGTTTTGACAGCGGCGTCGGAACACAGATGATGATGACATCAACTTCTGCAATTTTTGGAAAATTTGAGGTTGCTTCGAACAGCCCGTCCGAGCGCATTGCGCCAATCACCTCATCACCAATGTGGTGTATATAGGACTTGCCCTGTTCAATTAAGTTTATTTTCTCTTGATCAATATCAAAACCAACAACTTTTATACCTTGCTGGCAAAATGCCTGCGCCAAAGGTAGGCCAACATATCCAAGACCGACAATGCCGATGACCGCCCGCTTTGACTTAATTTGCCCTAACCTACTCATTTTCAGCCCTTTTCTTAATCACGCCCATAAACATCATCCAGACGCACAATGTCGTCTTCGCCTAAATAAGATCCAACCTGAACCTCAACCAGCACTAGTTCAGTCTCACCAACATTGGCCAGCCGATGTTTTTCGCCCAATGGAATGTAGCGATATTCTCCGGGGCCGGTTTCAAATTCTTCCTCACCGATTTGCACCATAGCTTGCCCTTGCGTCACCACCCAGTGTTCGGCGCGCTTATGGTGATACTGCAGGCTAAGCTTCTGGCCCGGCGCGACGGTGATGCGCTTGATCTGATAGCCCTCCTCTTGTTTCAACGTCGCATATGTGCCCCAAGGCCGGTGCACGATGGCTGGTAGTTCGGTCAATTCGGATTCCGCGACGACCCTCAAACCCTCAACCACCAGTTTTACATCCTGAGATTTGGCGCGGTCGGTTACCAACAGAGCGTCCGGTGTATCGATGATGACCATATTATTAACACCGATAGCGGCAATCACCTTTTCCGTATGGCTGGTAATTTCGACATGAGTGTTCTGCGCCTCGACAAAATACACTTTCTCGCCTCCAACTGAACTATTGCCATTCTCGTCGGCCGCATGCACCCCGGCGACAGCGTCCCAGCTACCGACATCGGACCAACCGAAGCCTGCCGGTACCATCGAGATCCTCTCAGCCTTTTCCATCACCGCATAATCAATAGATATATTTGGCTGGGCGATGAAGCTGTCTTCGGCAAACCGGGTCACGCCTGCTTCTTCTAGCGCCTCGGTGAATGCCGCTTCTGATGCATCCCACACATCACCCGCATATGCAGCCATATTTTGGGCAATCACACCGACGGTGAAGCAGAACATGCCGCTGTTCCAATAATAACGCCCCTCAGCGAGGTACGTCTCAGCGGTGCAGCGGTCGGGCTTTTCAACGAAGCTTTTGAGTGTTTGCGGTGTGTCTCCCGTCGCGGCGACTTCCAAATACCCATAGCCCGTCTCCGGGCTGGTTGGGCGAATACCGAACACGACGAGATTGCCCGCTTCTGCCTGCTCGGCTGCTTGTCCAACGGCAATTTCGAATGCCGCGTCGTCAGAAATTAGATGATCGGCCGCCAGCACCAAACATATGGCGTGGTCGCCATGGGATTTTTGAATATGCCGAACAGCCAGGGCGACGGCCGGTGCGGTATTGCGCCCCTTTGGCTCCAACAAATAGGAAACCTTCGGCGCTTTAGGTGTATTTTCCAGCAAGCTTTCAGTCAGGAAATAAAGATCTTGATTGGTCACGATAAGAGCTTCTTGGGCAACAAGTGCCGCACGCTCCAAGGCATGCGCTAAAAGCGGCTTTCCTGCAACTTCCATAAAGGGTTTTGGATGCATGCGCCGCGAGATAGGCCACAGGCGTGAGCCGGCACCGCCCGATAGAATGATAGGTATGATCTTAGTCATTTCCGGACAAACCCCGTGTGAAAACTTTATCACGCACATGATTCAATGTATCGACCACACGGTTGGCGAAAATTACGTCGAAGCGGGTCTTGAAATTTTTCAATTCATTCACGAATTCTGACTTAATAAATCGCTCGTCATCGGGATGTGGCTCATGGGCGACAAGTTCAACACTCTTTGCATTGATGCGCTTTATAATACCTCGCATGGCGGATTAGCGGAACTTATCCGTTCCGGCCTTTGTAGTGAGACGATAAACGCTAACAACTTGTGGTTGCTTGGCAATAATTTAATCGGCAATGAGTTATTTGCGCGTCGAATTTGATGCGACAATCGCGTCAACCTCGGAAATCGCGTCAAAAGCATCCGTCACATGCCTACGTCCGCTGCTGAACATGGCCGCAATTTGCTCGCGATTAATATGCTGAGTATAACATTCACGTGCATCAACTTATCGATTTTCGCGCGGTCAATATCAAAGCCAGTAACCTGACAACCGCCCTTAATAAAACGGCTGATGGGCGGAAGGCCAACGTATCCGGGCCCAATGACGCCGATATGCGCCTTACGCGATTTAATTTTTTGAAGTGTTTCATAGAAAACCAATTAACTTCAAATCCTTTCAACATCGCCCCGCGGAACATCAACCCGCGTCGTCTGGCCCATAAGTTCAAATAACAATCTCACGCAATCATTGGCGACCATTTCTTCAACCTCACCGATAAATTCTGCAAAAGCGCCTGACAGCATTCGCACACGCACTCCGGTGTGCAATTCATCCAGCGGCTGAAGAACATGGTGGTTATCGCATCGCGCGCGCAAACCCGCTATCAATGCGTCGGGAACGGGCGCGGGCTTGCCGGCCTCAAAGCTGATCAATTTACTGACCCCGAAGGTTGAATTGATCTTGCGCCAATCAGCGCGTTCCAGTCCGAATTTGATGAATAAATAGCCGGGGAAAACCGGGCAAAGCACATCACGCATTTGCCGCCCATGACGAACGGTCTTGCGGCGCTGAGGCATGAAGGTTTCGAAGCCCTGCCTGTCGAGATTGGCTTCGGCGCGCGCAAAGCTACTGGGCTTGACTTGCGCCACATACCATCTGGCCTCATTACAGTAGCTAACTTCCATCATTCATGCTCAGCTTTATCCTGCCGCATTTGCGCTTCCAAATCAGCAATCTCGTGAGCTAAACGTCGATACTCAGCACGCTTGCGCTTCAGAAACGAAGCCGTAAGACGACTTTTGGCGGCAATGCCAGAGGGCGTCAACAAATAGGCATAGCGCAATTTGTTATTGCTTTTCGAAAAATTCTCAGCTTTCACAAAGCCCTTTGCCGTAAGAGCCTTCAAGCAAAAATTTATACTGCCGAGGCTGACACCTAGATCCGCAGCCAGGCCCCGTTGAGATACATCAGGCCTTTCTTGAAGCCTCGCCAAAAGCCGCAATTCGATCTCATTCTCAGTCTCGCTGTCGTGATCTCCCTTATTATGCTCAATGGACATAGTTTATTTTCCCGCATGCTACCGCAGTCGCGGGTGAAATCCACCCCGACGGCTAGCTGTTCATACAATGAACACAAAGTAATTGAGCTAGGTGATCAACGCAACGATCATTTTCAAAGCAACACGCCTTTATTTCATTGCAAGTAAAGAAAAAAGCTTTTCAAGAAGATGATTTTGTGAGTAAACAGAGGAAATTTGTTACGGAGTAGTCATGCAAGACGTCGCGAGTGACGAAATTGATCCAATTGAACTTATCGAAATCATTTGGGATGGAAAATGGCTCATTGGCGCCATTACTAGTATTTCTGTGATACTCGCCGCCGCCTACACACTGATTTTACCCCCCAGCTTTGAAGGTCGACTTGATATTGTTGCGCTCGATAGAACGCAGATGGCAGCCTTTGCGCCCCTCAATGACACGCCAGGCATTTCGCAGCCAATTTATGCCGGGGATAAACTGATTGGCCATGAAGGCGTCATACTTTCGAAAGATCTATTTAATGCATTCATTGCTGAATTACGCCGGGGCCAATTCTTTTCCAAAGCTCATGCTGAACTTGATCCAGAATTTATCAATTTTAACGGCGGTGAAATTGAAAAGCGGGAGAAATTGTCGAAAGTAGGCAGGCGCTACGACTTATTAAGTGATCCAGGAATTTCGTTTCAGATTACACTTCGTTTTCCCTCTGGCGACAAAGAATTGGCGCGTAAGATCGTTACCCAGGCGTTGAATGCGACTAATGAGGGCATCCGCCTCGATAATTTGAACGGAATTTCCAATCTGCAAAGCTCCATCGAGTCCAGCCTAAATTTTGAAATTGACGCGATCGAAACGTCCATTGCCAATGCGCTTGCCAATTATGAAATTAATACCGCAGCCCGCCTTGCAAACTTGGCCGAGCAAGCCGCGATCGCACGCCAGTTAGGCATTGCCGATAATCAAGCTGGTCTGGCGACACGCGGCACGAATGGCATTGGCATCAACGTCAACACAGATTTGCCGCTCTATTTACGTGGGTTTAGTGCACTCGAAAAAGAAATCGCTCTGATCAAAGACCGTAATAAAGATAATAAAGTTTTGCTACATATCCCAAATTATCCAGAAATGGCGGCAGATCTTCGTGCGCTTAAAACCGATAAGCGCTTGGAACGAATTGAAAAAAGTGTTCAACTAACACCTTTAGCTGATGCTCGATCTTTTACTGCTGTTGGTTATGATTTAGACGCAATGATATTTGAACCATCAGTATCCAAACCGTTAATCGTGGTACTCGCGGCCTTAATTAGCGGCATGATTGCGATTATTTTTGTGCTTATACGTCACTCCATAGTGCAGCGAAAACAGAACGCTTAGAGATATCTCGCTGTGCTTACGCTAATATACATATCCGTTGTTTCTACCTTGCTGGCAACTGTGTTGGTCGTCGCCTTAAGACCGCTGGCCATTCGACTGCAATTAGTTGATCGGCCACATGGGCGCAAAACTCATGAAGGTGAAATTCCCCTGCTCGGCGGTCCTGTTATTTGGCTGGTCGTCATGACCGGCATTATTTTTCTGATACCGAACCCTGCATGGAGCATTGTTTTTGTTGGCACCATGCTGGTCATGTTAGGTATTATTGATGATCGGCAACCCATTCCCGCGCGTCTCAAACTCATATCTCACATTGCCGCAGCAACCATTGTTGTGATTGGGGAGAATTTGTATGTTGACGACATTGGTGTTTTCCACGAAATTTTTGCCATGTCGACTTTCAGCGTTTTGCACAAAGTAATTGCTGTACTCGCTATAGCGGCCACAATAAATGCGTTTAACTTTATTGACGGCATCGACGGTCTATCGGCCAGCATGGCCCTGCTGGCTATGACCCATATCAATCTCACCTTTAATCTGCTTTATGGCTCGATACCGCCTGATTATGCTTTTTTCGGGGTTTTGTTTTCGGGCGCACTGGCAGGGTTTTTATTGTTTAATCTGCAAGTCTTCAATGGTCGAAAAATTTTTCTCGGCGATAGCGGCTCCATGCTAGTCGGCCTTTTGGTCGCGGTAGCTCTTATCGGTGCTAGCCAAGAAAGCGGGCGTCCCGGTATCCCGCCTATACCAGCGAGCCTGTGTCTATGGCTGATTGCTATACCCCTTACCGATATGTTGAGTATTATCGTTCGCCGAACTGCCAGCGGCCGTTCGCCAATGGCTCCAGATCGCAAACATCTACACCACAGAATAATAGAAGCAGGCTTTTCTCCCCGCCGGACCCTGCTGATACTTATTTTATCTGCCATAGGAGCCTTCTGGCTAGGCTATGCACTGACAACTTTTTTAGATGAAGCGTCGAGTATTATTGGATTTATAGCTTTTGTTCCTAGTTATTATTACACCGTTTTGCGGATTGGCAGCTTGCGTGAATACCTCAGATAAATAGCTGATTTAAACAGGCAGACTAATCCGACCGCAACTCACTCACTATGTGCCCTCGAAAAAGGCCCAGCGCTATTTGGCTTCCTTGCGCCAGTTTCTGGACAATGATTAGCAGCAAGAATCTAAACCCACACACTTTTTGCAAGCAAAATTTCGGTCAGTGACAAACGCGGCTTGGTACGAGCACGGCCCTGTCGTACCGTGTGTAAGGGCGAATGTTGTAAATCATGCAGGTGCCTTATCAACGCGAAAAAAGCGTAATCAACTCCCCCCTTACCAAAGGCTTGGCCGAAAGCAGCAGCTACAACATGCGCGTCACCTATAGAGTGCGGCCGCCGGCGCCAAGGAACGATTTTCCAGAAAAAAATCTCAGAAGCTCTTTGCGCGTCCTTGAGATTGTTTCCGTCGACGCGCTAAGGGTTGACATCAAGAGCTACATCCTCATGACACTTAGCCAGAAGACCAACAAAAGCCATGCTGATATATCCGGAGCCCATAGCTTCAATTATGCTCTGTGATATCTATACCTAGCGCGGCAAATTTCATTTTTCCGCTATGCGAATAGGCTCGTATTCTTTTTATCTCGCGTTTGGTGGTCTTCGTCGAATGTGCTAACCAAATTGGGATTGCATTTTAAAAACGAGAACGAAACCTGTATGCGCTACTTCTCTGCTTTTATTTTCTCGACCCTCTTTCTGATTGCGAGCCCTGTACTAGCTCAGCAACAATCATTTCTAGAAGCCGACACAATTTCGGTTGACGATGCGACCGGAGATATTAACGCGCAAGGCAATGTGCTGGTCGCGTTTGAGGATGAACGCGTGTCCGGTGATCAGTTGATCTGGATCAAAAGCCAACAGCGCATTTTGGTTACTGGCAATGTTGTTTTCACACAAAAAGACGGCACAAAGTCTTACGCGATGGCAATGGAACTCGACGAAGCGATGCAGCATTGGGCCATCACAGAAATCAAAACCTATCTGGAGAACAACACGCGGCTGAGGGCAGCGCAAGCAGCACGCACCGAAGCGACCCGCATTGAACTTTCTGGCGCAATTTATACGGCATGCCCAGAATGCGTGGACCCCGACGCAGAACCCTTATGGCAGTTACGCGCGCAAACCATCATCAAGGATGAAGAAAAACAGGACATCATCTACCGCAATACGCGGCTGGAGGTGATGGGTGTACCGGTGTTTTACACACCCTATTTGCGCCACGCCGCACCTGCCGTCGAGCGCCGCAGTGGTTTCCTGACACCGTCTTTTACCTCGCAATCCGACTTCGGCGCCGGCATCCGCACGCCTTACCACTTTGCATTGGCACCAAACTACGATTTGACACTGTCGCCCAGCTTCACCGAAAAGGAGGGCGTGGTCCTTGATGGCAATTGGCGTCATCTCACACGCCAAGGCAGCTACTCTTTGGATTTTTACGCCCACCAACCCGAGGGCACGCTTGATAAAGCAGACGGTGAACATGATTTTCGCGGTGGGCTCATCGGCAGCGGCACATTCAACACGCGCAGCTGGCAAACCAGCTTTTCCCTCAACGAACCGAGCGACGATTTGTTTTTCCGCCGGTATCAGATTTCAAATGCCGATGTGCTGACCAACAGCATTGATGTGTCGCGCTATTACGGGGACGATTATCTAAACATCAATGTTCGCCAGTTCCGCAATACGCTGAGTGATGAAACATCCAATACTGTTGACCTTATTCTGCCCGACGTCACCTATATCAAGCAATTTGCCAATGCTCCGCTAGACGGGCAAATGCAATTGGTCAATCGCGTGTCCTATTCGGCGCGCGATTTGGGAGTTGATGTCACCAAGGCCAGCACTCGGCTTGACTGGTCATATCGATATATTTCCGAGGCAGGTTTTGTCTGGAATCTGGAAAACAAAGCCCAATTTGATGCCTATATGTTTGACGAGCACGGCCCCCAAGCCGGCTTGCCGAATTCAGAAACTGAGACATTGGCCGCCGACAGCTTCGGTGCCACCCTGTCTTATCCACTGGTTCGCCGTGCACCTACATCTCGGCAAACCCTAAAGCCCAAGGCCCAACTTGTTCTAACGACCGACAATGACAGCTTTGACCGGATCCCCTATCGGACCAGTGCCATATATGAATTAAGCGCCAGTAATCTTTTTAGCCTCGCTGCGCCAGAAGATGAAACTAGCCGCATCAATTACGGGGTCGGGCACACGCTGGAAACGGCTGACGGTCTGCGCACAAGCTTTTTCGTCGGCCAGTCATATAATCTGTCAAACGACAATTTCTCCACGTCGTCCGGTTTTAGCGACGAGGCATCGGCCGTCATCACCGAAGCCGAAGTCGGATATGGTGGGTTATCGCTGTCACAAAATCTGCGTATCGATCGCGAAAATGGCCAAATTTTAAGGCAACGTACAGGGGCTCACTTTCAAGGAAAGCGGTTTTCAGCGGGAGCAGATTACACATTTTTGGATACCGGCCAAGTAGGTAATGCCACGCCGCGCGAAGAACTGACAAGCCGGCTGGATGTCCGCATTTCTGACCACTGGCATTTTGGTGCACGCTTCCAGCAGGATCTGGAATTGAGCGACCGCATTCGTGACGAGGTTCATCTGACCTATCAGGATGATTGCACATACGTGCAAGTGTTGTTCGACCGCGACCATCGCCAGGTCGGTACCATCGAACCAGAAACACAAGTCAGGCTCGTATTTGCACTGCGTACATTAGGCGGCAATGCGCCAAACACCGATTGGTAGCTTCATGACGGAGATGCCGGGATGAAAGTGATTTTCAAAGATTATATAACCCACACAAGTGTACAGTTTTTATTCCTTGCACTTTTTACAAGCTTGGCGGCCATTTCGAAATTGGCTGTCTGGGGACACTGGCCGTGGCTTGTTTTAGTTGTTGTATCGGCCCCTTTTTACGAGTGGATCACGCACAAATTTGTGCTGCATGGCGCCCTATCGCCCATGCCCGGGCGCTGGCGTGACTATCAAATCCGCCTGCACCACGGACATCATCTCGACCCGGCCAACCGCGCGCTTCAGTTTGCTCCGGCCAGCGCCATTTTAATCATGATGGTACAACTCTATCTGTTTTATGCGCTGGTATGCTGGAGCATTACCGTGGCACTGGTGCCGCTGGCAGGTTCCATTGCCTATTATCTATTTTACGAGTGGGTTCATCTTGCCCATCACACGCCAGCTTACCGACCGCAAACGCGCATGGGCGTGGCCTTGCGCGACGCACATATGCGCCATCATTTTCACAATGAAAACTACAATTGGGGCATTACCAATGCATTAGGCGACATGATATTGGGCACGTGGAAACACCTTGACGAAATTCCTAAAAGCACAACTGCTCGCCACCTCGATAATTTCAATCCCCAAAACCGCAATTCGGGCATGTGACGCATATGAGCGAAATATCTATAGGGCTCATCGGCGCGGGTATGATGGGCCAGGAACACATCCAAAATTTCAACCTGCTAGACGGCGTGTACGTGGGGGCCATTGCCGACACCCATGCCGGCATGCGTGACAAAGCTGTTGCCATGTGCCCGCACAAAGTCCAGGCTGTGAGTGATTTCGAAAAATTGCTCGACGACCCAAGCCTCGACGCTTTTGTTGTCGCCACACCGAATTTCCACCATATAGATGTTTTGCGTTCGGCGCTGGAAACTGGCAAGCCGATTTTGTGCGAGAAGCCTCTGTGCACTAAGCTGGACGATACGCGTGAAATTTTAAGCCGTATCGCGGAGGGCAAACAAATATTTCAGGTCGGCATGGAATATCGTTTCAAACCAGCTTTGGCTGACATGATTGCGCGCGTGGATGCCGGTGAGATTGGTCGGCTGCACATGTTATCAATCCGCGAGCACCGGTTTCCGTTTTTGCAAAAAGTCGACGATTGGAACCGTTTCAATCGAAACACCGGCGGCACACTGGTGGAAAAGTGCTGTCATTTTTTCGATTTGATGCGGCGCATTATCGGCAGCGAGCCTGTGCACGTGATGGCTTCGGCGGGACGCGATGTGAACCATCTCGACGAAAACTATAATGGCGACGTGCCGGACATTCTCGACAACGCCTATGTGATTTTCGATTTTGAAAATGGCGCGCGCGCGCTTCTTGATTTGTGTATGTTCGCCGAAGCCTCACGCCATAATGAAGAATTATGCGCTATTGGCGAAACTGGAAAAGTCGAGTGTCTTTTGCCGCAAAATATCGTGGCAAGCGGCGCACGCATCGACTGGCAAATGCAAATTGACACCGTGCATGTCGAGAAGGAAATTCTTGATGCAGGTTATCATTCGGGTGCCACATATTTTCAAAACCAAGCATTTTTGAAGGCCGTGCGGGGCGAGGCCGATGTTATTGTATCAGCTGAAGACGGGCACCGCGCGGTTGCCATGGGCGTGGCCGCGCAAATGGCGGCGGCTGAGGCCCGCATCGTCTCGATGCAGGAAGTGGGGCTATAAATGGGCAAACAAACAGGCGGGAACGAAAATCTGGTCAATGGTGACCAACGCAAGATCGGGCCTTTTGAGGTCGGCCCGCTTGGGTTTGGTTGCTGGCGCTTTGTTAATACGGATGTCGGAACCGCGACCGACCGCATCGCCCATGCTCTCGATATTGGTCTGACACTGGTCGACAATGCCGATGTTTATGGGCTGGACTGGGGTGGCAAAGCTTTTGGCGAGGCCGAAACCCTGCTGGGGCAGGTTTTGGAACGCGCGCCGGAATTGCGCAATCGCATGGTACTGGCAACCAAGGGTGGCATTTTTCCGGGCGTTCCTTATGTCGCAAACAGCACGTATCTGTCTTCCGCCTGCGATGCCTCGCTTGCGCGTCTCAACACCGAACATATCGACCTCTATCAGATCCACCGGCCCGACATGCTTACACACCCCGCCGAAACCGCCGCCGCACTGGATAGTCTTGTAGGCGCCGGTAAAATAAGCGCCGTCGGCGTCTCGAATTACACACCCGCGCAAGTGCGTGCGCTGGCAGCCCATTTAAAAGCGCCGCTGGTTGCACTGCAATGCGAATATTCGCTGGCAAATCTTGCTATGCTGCGCGATGGCAATCTGGATTTGTGCATGGAAACTGGCTTGGTGCCGCTGGCATGGTCGCCACTGGGGGGCGGTGCGCTGATGACCAGCACCGATTTACCGCCCGCTTTTTATGAAACCTGCGACCGGCTGGCGGCGCGCGAAAACACCGACCGCGCAGGGCTTGCGCTGGCTTTTGTGTTGGCCCACCCTGCCGGCCATATTAAAGGTCATATTGGCGATGTCCGCCGGTGTGTAGCGCGCGGCCAGTTGCGCCCGCGCCGCCCTATAAACCGCCGCGGCACCTTTGCGCGCGCGATTTCGCCAGCCCTTTAGTTTGGGAATTTTGCTCAAATGCGGTTCATATCCCATAAGACCTGTCAGTTTGAGATCGGGTGTGGTGACCAGCGCGTCTAGCACTTTGCCGAGCGCGGCACCAGGCTCCATGCCACCGCGGTGCAGACCGACATCAATTTCCAGATTAACGCGCAAGGGGAGTTTTTGCCGACGCGCCAGCTTTCGCATTTCCATGACGCGTTGTGGGGTATCGACCAGAAATTGAATTTGGCGCGCGGCCGCAGCCTGCTTGCGCTTGGGCAATGTGTCGAACAGGCCACTTACAGCCGCAACTGGCAAAGGCTTGCCCATAAGCTGGTCGGCCTTTGGCATTAAGTCTAGTAATTGCAGTGCCATGGCCACATTGAAGCTCATCAGCCTGGCGGTTTCGGCGCGGGTTGCGATATGCGTGAGTAGTGGGCCGCAGGGTAATGATTTTGCGACAATGCGAAACCCCATATTGGCAGGCAGCATGGTTTTCAATTGCCGAATATTGGCATCAAGACGCTGTCGGTCAACCACCAGTACCGGCTCGGCAAGTCCGACCCGTTTCAGCGCCTTTTGCAGTTTGACAAAATATTCCGCATTGACCGCGTTCATCGCTGAACCTCGAAAAGATCCGCCAAATAGGAGTTCAGCATGCGCCCGTGAGGGTCAAGCTCATGACGCAAGGCTTTGAAATTTTCAAAATCTGGATAAAGCGCGCAAGCCCCATCATGCGTCAAGCTGTTGAGTTTACCCCAATGCGGTCGCCCACCGGCTTTGCGGAAAATCGGCTCAACATGGGAAAATAGAAACTCATACGCGTCTTTGTGATAGCAATGCACCGCAATTGAAATGCGGTCTTCGCCCTGAAACGGCGACAGCCAGCCCGTGTCGGCTTTGGTACGGCGCGCTTCAAACGGAAAAAATATGTCGCGGCGGTGGCGCTCAATATAGCGGCGTACTTCCTCCATCGCATCGAGCCCGGTATTAACCGGCAGGTGATATTCCATTTCGTTGAACAGCACATTGCGTTGGCTGGACAGAAGTTGCCAGCTTTCACCCACCACATTCTCAACAATCCGACTGCCGGAAATGGCGCGCGATAGCAGAAATTTCCGCAAAGCCGGCATCCAGCCTAGCCAGTCTCGCAAGGCTTTAAGCTGCATGACTTCCGTATCACTGGAATCCGGTGCGCGCGGAGTATCCTCGGCTTCGACGATATTATGCGTCAGGCCGAAGGAAAAACCCGAGAACGGAATATAGAAAAATTCGAAATTACGGTTCTCCGCCCACAGGCTCTCTGCGCACGCAAGCAATGTGTCGTGTTTTTCGGCCCACATGCGGCGGCGTAATTTGTGCCTCTCGACGAGTTGAACCTCAATCTCCGTCAGCACACCAAGCGCACCCAGTGCCACACGCGCGCCATCCAGCCGGTCGCTGTTCCGGTGGAGGCTGATTTCTAATTGCTCGCCCGTGCCCGTCACCAACCGCAGGCCGGTAATTTCTGCGTGCAATGCCTGTAGACTTTGGCCCGTGCCATGGGTGCCCGTGCTGGTGGCACCGGCAAGCGTTTGCACGTCAATATCGCCCAGATTGCGAAACGCATATCCCTGTTCGGCCAGTTGCGGCGAGGCATCATGCAGGCACGCACCTGCGCCAATCCATGCCCGCTTGGTGGCGGTGTCGACCTTGCCGATTTGATTGAAATGGTCGAGTTGCACAATCAGATGGTCGTTGGGAACAAGATGCGGCCAGCTATGCCCCGATCCAACCGGACGGACAGGCCCCGTCGCGTCGCGGATAAGTTTTGCCAATGCGTCTAGATCGCGCGGGTTTTCCAACCGCGCCTTGGCCGGTGCAATCGATCCGGACCAATTCTGCCAATGAGAGTTTGTATGCAAAACGTCTTCCACCTGTTGAGTAGAGAGATTACCAATTTAGCACTAGAAAGAAAGTGCGGCGTCTGGTCCTCCGAGGTTTGGCCGTATCACAAAGGGGCTTCTGTAATTTGTTGGTGAAACTCAGATAAGGGATTTATTGACGAACATAGGTTGAATGCCGTCGCGTGTTCAAAAAAAAACTTTTCCGACTACCTACAAACTACTTTTTTATATTTCATTTTGATTAGTCTGCGCCGGGCAATGGTGTATCCATGTCATAAATCTTGATATCGGGAACATTGCGCGGATTTAATTCGAGATAGCGCTCCCGCAGCCTTTTCAGACGTTTTTTATCCTCGGCTCGCAGAGCAGAAAATCCAACTCCATTCAGAAGGTTGCCAGTGGCCAACGCATCTGTTGGCAAGACAATGGCGGCACCATCAAACATTGCGTGTGCTGATGGGGCAATCGGAAGGCTCAAGGCGGAACAAACCGCAGTTATCAGCGCAATTTTACTTTTTTGTAGATAGTTTATGTCAAAGATCCTTCTGCGGAGTAACCAAATATTTTTCTCCAGTTCTTTTTGGCAGATAACGTGCGATAGCATCTGGCGTGATCATCTCATTCAGAGACAACTCTGCCGTGTAGTCGCTTGCGAAAATACTGTTAATCTCATCTGATACGCGCTGGCGCAGTTCGGCGGTGCGTTCGCGGCCAATGCGTGCCAGCTGTATGGGCATCAGCCAACCGCCAATCGACCATGTCATGCCATAAGCGCGGTTCAGCGTCGTCGGCGAGAAATCAAGGCTACCATAGAGATAGACCTGCTTATGTTCAGACGATCCATAGGTGTTCAAACCGCTGGCATTGCGGCTAGCTGCGCGTTCCATTGCTGTGAGAATGTCGGAGGCCATTTTGCCGCCGCCAATGGCATCAAAGCCCAGAGTAATGCCGGTCTCGATCAATGTTTCTGTTAGCTTGTCGATGAAGTCAGCATCGGCTGAATTGCAAATATGCTTGGCGTCAAGTGCGCGCAAGGTTGCTGCCTGTTCTTCCGATCGCACAATGTTGACGAGTGGCACATTTTCGGCAGCGCATAGGCGGACCAGCATCTGCCCCAAATTAGAAGCCGCCGCCGTGTGTAGTAATCCAGTGTGGTTTTCCATCCGCATTGTTTCGAGAAAACATAAGGCTGTAAGCGGGTTGACGAAAGATGAAGCCGCTCGCTGAGGTGTAGTTTTATCATTGTGAAGGAGGCAGGTTGCGGCTGGCACGCATGCATATTGCGCGAAAGAAGCGCCGGGCATGATAGATACAAGCTTGCCGTCGAGAGCCTTGGCGGAGTCGCTCTCTCCAGTGGAAATAACTGTGCCCGCACATTCATTACCCACCGGCAATGTCTGATCTAAGCGTGAAGCCACCATGCCCAATCGGTTTTCAGGTACTGGCGCAATCAGCTTGGCGTCTTGCAAGTTGGCTTCAGCAATAGTCGCTGGACCGAACAGTGGGCCCATATCTGATGGGTTGATGGGGGCGGCTTCAATGCGGACGACAACATCATCAGGGCCGGGGGTCGGTATCTCGACATCGGCAATGCTCAGTTCAAGCTGGCCGGCGCTGGTGATTGTTGAAAAAACCTGTTTACCTGTTGTCATTGGAAATATCCTTTTTGAGTTTGCCTTATTAGAATTCAGAGGGTTCAGGGTCGCATAGTCGTCATAAATGGCTTCGGCGGGTCGGTTTGGGCGGCTTGGGCAAGTTCCAGCCATGCCACCAGTTTTGGACGGGTTTCACGCGGGTCGATAATTTCATGAACACTCAATCCCTCGGCGCGCGGGAAAGGCGACTGGCTAATCGCCAACATATCTTCCAGTTCTCGCTGCCGCGCCGCCGGGTCGGGCGCGGCGGCAATCTCGCGCGCAAAAGCCACGGCCACCCCGCCTTCGACCGGCAAGGCACCGCTGGCGGCGCTGGGCCAGCTCAGCACGTAAGGGGCAGGTCCGAAATGAGCTTGTGCAGCGACGCCGAAGGCTTTTTGCACCTGAACGCTGGCCCAGGGGACACGCGATTGCAACACGGCTGAAATTGCCGCGGTGCCGTGACGAATGGTGCCCGCCGCTTCACTATCAAGGCCTATCATAAAACCCGGCTCATCGACAAAACTCAGAACCGGCAAATGAAAGCTGTTGCAAAAATCAACAAAACGGCGAAGTTTTTGCGCGGCGGCGGCTGTCATGGCACCGGCATAAAACATGCAGTCATTTCCAATCACCCCGACAGAATGCCCGTTGAGGCGCGCAAGACCCGTGATAAGGCTGGGGCCGAATTTGCGACTAATCTCGAAAAAGCTGCTTGCATCGGCGGTGTGGTCAACGATATGGGCGATGATTTTGCGCATTTGAAACGGCTGCCGCCGGTCGGTCGGCACAATATTGGCAAGCGTGTCTTCGCATCTGTCTACTGGGTCATTGCAGGTAATTCGTGGCGCCCGCGCCCATGCATTGTTGGGCAGGTAAGACAGAAACCGCGCGATCTGGCTCAGCGCGTCTTCTTCGTCTTTTGCCAGATTGTCTATGGCGCCGCTTTTTAAATGAACCTGCGGGCCGCCCAATTCTTCCTTGGTCAAATCGTGTCCCAAAGCGCGCTTGACGACTTGTGGGCCAGCTATCAAAACGGCGGCATTTTCGGTCATAACGGAAAAATGCGAGGCAACGAGGCGGGCGGCCGGTAATCCGGCAACAGGGCCCAGCGCGGCAGTGGCAACCGGCACATGCCCTAGGGTTTCTGCCAGTGGTACAAAGCGTGATGTCGAAAATACCGGTTCACCCAAGGAGCGGCGCTTTTTTTCCTGTCCAGTGCCACCGACAGATCCGCCACCGCCTTCGTGCAGGCGGATGAGCGGCACTTTAAACTGTAGCGCGAGTTGTTCGGCATAAACGCTTTTCCGCAAGCCCGCCGGGTTGGGTGAGCCGCCTTTGAGGGTGAAGTCTTCGCCACCCACAATGACCGGGCGCCCGTTAATTTCGCCGAAGCCCAGAACGAAATTTGCCGGCTGAAAATCGGTAAGCTGGCCGTTGTCGTCATATTCGGGCACACCAGCGCCTTCGCCCACTTCGTTGAAACTGTTCGCATCAAGCAATGTGTCGATCCGCTCGCGGATGGTCAGCCTGCCCTTTTCGTGATGGCGTGCAACGGCGTCTTTGCCGCCTTGTTGCTTGGCAAGCTCGCGGCGGCGGTTGATCTCGTCAATATCTGCGTCCCAGCTCATGACCGACCTCAGGGAACTTCCAATTCTGCGACAGCCTGATCTTCGGAAATCATATCCTCTTCGCTCACATGCAGCGTGGCCAGTTTGCCGGCGCGCGGGGCGAGAATCGGAATTTCCATTTTCATGGACTCGAGAATGATAATGACATCGTCTTCGGCCAATGCGTCGCCGACACTAGCGACCACTTTCCAAACCTGTCCGGCAATCTCGCTTGTAACTGTAACTTTCATCGCGAGCCCCCTGAACGAAAACCTAGCCGCAATCACCCGTTCAGCGCAAGCGGTCCATGATTGATTTCGGGCAGAACATAGCGGGCGAAAAGATCGCATTCATCTTTGTGGGGATAGCCGGACAGAATAAACGCCTCAATGCCCATATCCCGGTAGCGGTTGATCTTGGCAAGCACCTGGTCTGGGTCGCCGACAATGGCTGCCCCGCATCCCGACCGCGCGCGACCAACGCCGGTCCATAAATTCGGTTCCACGAAATCGCCATCATCTCCGGCCGATGCTACATCGCGCAATTCGGCCTGACGGCGCACGCCAACCGATTGGCTGTCTAGTGATTTGTTGCGAATGTCCGCACCGGTGGCATCGTCGAGCTTGCTGATGAGTCGGTCGGCGGCGGCGCGGGCTTCTGCTTCCGTCTCGCGCACAATGACATGCGCTCGATATCCGAATTTCAACTGGCGGTCATAAGTCTCGGCGCGCCGACGCATATCGTCCAGAATGGCCTGCACAGCAGGCTCGGTATCAGGCCACATTAAAAACACATCGGCCGCTTGGGCCGCCGTATCGCGCGCTTGCGGTGACAAACCCCCAAAGTAAAATGGCGGACAGTTTCCGCTTTGCGTTGACATGCGGGGCGGTTCAATGTCGAGTTTTATAAATTCTCCATCCACCGATACGGGCTCCCCGTTCAACAAAGCGCGTAATGAATGCATGGTTTCCAATGTGCGCTGATAGCGCGGTGTGCTTTCCAAAGTTTGTCCGGGCATGTCGGAGGATATAATATTGAGCGTTAGGCGCCCGCCCAACATGGTGTCAAGTGTCGCTAGCTGGCGCGCGAGCTGTGGGACCCACATTTCGCCACAGCGCACGGCCACGAGCAGGCGCATTTTTTCGAGAAGCGGCGCAATGCCGCTGGCAAATGCGATCGAGTCCATACCCAGCGTATAACCCGACGGCAGCAATATATTGTCAAACCCATTGGCCTCGGCAACGAGGGCGATATTGCGGCAATGCGGCCAGCTGGCTTTCAAGGCAGGGTCTTCTAACCCCAGAAACTGGTAATCATCGTCACACAGGGCGGAGAACCAGCTAATTTCGGCGTTGGGGCGTCGGCTCATATCAGAGTGTCCTGTTCAAATCTGGCAGTGTCAGGGAAGCGGCACGCCCTCGCGCGCCTCAA